>NZ_DASXWU010000079.1:0-21789 GCF_036503465.1 Nocardioides sp. | reverse complement strand
CTCGTCGGCTGTCCGAGGTGCGCAAGCAGGGGATCGTTCCCTACCTGCGACCGGACGGCAAGACCCAGGTCACCATCGACTACGAAGACGACAAGCCGGTCCGACTCGAGACCGTCGTCGTCTCCACCCAGCACGCGCCCGACATCGACCTCGACACGTTGCTCGCGCCCGACATCCAGGAACATGTCGTCGACCCGGTGCTGTCCGGCTCGGGACTGCTCGACGGTGGTGTGACCGTCGAGGGCTACAAGCTGCTGGTCAACCCGACCGGCCGGTTCGAGATCGGTGGCCCGATGGGCGACGCCGGTCTGACCGGCCGCAAGATCATCGTCGACTCCTACGGCGGCATGGCCCGTCACGGCGGCGGTGCCTTCAGCGGCAAGGACCCGTCCAAGGTCGACCGCTCCGCGGCGTACGCCATGCGCTGGGTGGCCAAGAACGTCGTCGCCGCGGGCCTCGCGACGCGCTGCGAGGCGCAGGTGGCCTACGCGATCGGCAAGGCCCAGCCGGTGGGCGTCTTCATCGAGACCTTCGGCACCGGGGTCGTCCCCGACGAGGAGATCCAGAAGGCCGTGCTCGAGGTCTTCGACCTCCGTCCCGCCGCGATCATCGAGGACCTCGACCTGCTCCGGCCGATCTACGCGCTGACCGCGGCGTACGGCCACTTCGGCCGGGAGCTGCCGGAGTTCACCTGGGAGCGCACCGACCGGGTGGACGAGCTGCGCAAGGCCGCCGGCCTCGCCGACTGAGCTCGGCCGGGCGTCGTCACCGGCTGGTAGAACAACCGCCGTGGCCGAGCGACCTCAACCCCTCCCCGAGACCCTGCCGGGTCTCCGGGAGACGGTGGGCGCCCGACGGCCCCCACGGGTGGCGACGTCCGAGCCCCGCGCGGAGCGCGACCCGGTGGCGCGGGTGCTGGTGGACACCCCGCTGGCGCACCTCGACCGTCCGTTCGACTACGCCGTGCCCGCGTCGCTGGCCGACGACGCGGTCCCGGGAGCGCGGGTCAAGGTGCGGTTCGCCGGCAAGTCGCTCGCGGGCTTCGTCGTGGCGCGCGCCGCCGACACCGCGCACACCGGCACGCTGACGCCCTTGCAGCGGGTCGTCAGCCCCGAGCCGGTGCTGGTGCCGGCCGTCGCCGAGCTCGTCGGGCTGCTCGCCGAGCGGTACGCCGGCACCCGCTCCGACGTGCTCCGGCTCGCCGTACCCCCTCGTCACGCGACCACCGAGAAGCAGCCGTCGCCGGCCGAGGTCTTGGTCGAGATCGACGACTCCGCCGCGCGATCGGCGTGGTCCGCCTACCCCGCGGCCGATCCGTTCCTCGCTCACCTGGCCGGCGGCGGCATGCCCCGCGCGGTGTGGTCGGCGCTGCCGGGTGAGGACTGGCCGAGGCTGATGGCGTCGGCGGCCGCGCTCACCCTGGCCGGCGGGCGGGGCAGCGTCCTGGTCGTGCCAGACCGCCGCGACGTCGCGCGTCTCGACACGGCACTGAGGGCGACCCTGGGAGACGGCCATCACGTGGTGCTGACGGCCGGGGCCGGCCCGGCGCGCCGCTACCGCGAGTTCCTCGCCGTCGCCCGCGGGACGCGCCGGATCGTGGTCGGCACCCGGGCGGCGGCGTTCGCACCCGTCCACGACCTCGGGCTGGTCGCCATCTGGGACGACGGCGACGACCTGCACGCGGAGCCGCGCGCGCCGTACCCGCATGCCCGCGAGGTGCTCCTCACCCGGGCCCACCTCGAGGACACGGCCGCGCTCCTCGGGGGCTTCGCCCGCACGGTGGAGGCCGAGCAGCTGCTCGGCTCCGGGTGGGCGCACGAGATCGCTCCTCCGCGCGAAGCTCTGCGCGACGCCGTCACCGTGTCGATCACCGGCGCCACCGACATACAGCTCGATCGGGACCCGCTGGCCCGGGCGACCCGGATGCCGAAGCAGGTGCACGACGCCGTCGCGAGCGGCCTCGAGCGGGGTCCGGTCCTGCTGCAGACCCCGCGCCGGGGCTACGCGCCCTCGCTGGCCTGCGAGCGGTGCCGCACCCCGGCCCGGTGCACGGTGTGCACAGGTCCGCTGGCGGTGGTGGGGCCGGCCGTCCCCCCGGGCTGCCGATGGTGCGGCGCCGTCGACGAGGCCTGGGCCTGCGCGGTCTGCGGACACCGCGGGCTGCGGGCGCCGGTGGTGGGGGAGCGGCGCACGGCCGAGGAGCTCGGCCGGGCCTTCCCCTCGATCCCGGTGGTGGCGTCGGGCGGTGACCACGTGGTCGAGTCGGTGCCCCCCAGGCCGGCCATCGTGGTCGCGACGCCGGGAGCGGAGCCGGTGGCCGAGGGCGGGTACGCCGCCGTCGTCCTGCTCGACACCTGGCTCGCCCTGGCCCGACCCGATCTGCGCACCGAGGAGGAGGCGCTGCGGCGCTGGCTCGGCGCGGCCGGACTCGCCGGACCGGGGGCCAGTGTCGTGGCGGTCGGCGAGCCCTCGCATCCGGCCCTCCAGGCCCTGGTGCGATGGGATCCCGCGGGCTTCGCGCGTCGCGAGGCAGCCACGCGCTCGGAGGCGCACCTGCCGCCGGCCAGCCGTCTGGCCACGATCACGGGTGACCCGGGTGCGGTCGATGACGCACTCACCCTGCTCGACCGGCCGCCCGGCACGGAGGTGCTCGGCCCGGTGGAGCTCGACGACGGGGAGTCCCGGCTGGTGGTCCGGGTTCCCCGGGCCCAGGGCTCGGCCCTGTCCCGGGCTCTGGGCGAGGTCCAACGTGTGCGGTCCGCCCGCAAGCTCGACCCGGTGCGCATCCAGGTCGACCCGGTCAGCCTCTGAGCGTCCTCCGTCGTCGTTCGTCTCGGGCCGCAGGTGGCGGTGAGCGGGGATAGGTTGTGGTGGCACGCGGACGGGTCCGGGCTCACCGCCACCCGGTGTCGCTCGCGACCCTCCTAGACTCTGGGGAATGGCCATCCAGCCGATCCGCCTCTTCGGCGACCCGATCCTGCGTACCACGGCGGTCGAGGTGGTCGACTTCGACAAGGAGCTGCGGCGGCTGGTCCAGGACCTCACCGACACCATGCTCGACGCACCCGGCGCCGGCCTGGCCGCACCGCAGATCGGGGTCGGGTTGCGGGTGTTCACCTGGAACGTCGAGGGCGAGCTCGGACATCTGGTGAACCCGCGGCTCGACCTGTCCGACGAGATGCAGGACGGTGACGAGGGATGCCTGTCGATCCCCGGCCTGGCGATCGACTGCCGCCGCGCGCTCTCGGTCGTGGCGACGGGTTTCGACGTGCACGGGGAACCGGTCACGATCGAGGGCACCGAGCTGCTCGCGCGCGCACTCCAGCACGAGACGGACCATCTCGACGGCGTCCTGTTCGTCGACCGGCTCACGCCCGAGCTGCGCAAGCAGGCGATGAAGGAGATCCGGGAGTCGGAATGGTTCGGGCTGTCGGGGGCTCCCACGATCAAGGTCTCGCCGCATCCGACGCACGGGTTGCCCATATGAGTCCTGCATGAGGGTGGTCTTCGCCGGCACCCCCGACGTAGCGCTGCCATCCCTGCGCGCAGTCGCGGAGTCGTCGCACGAGCTGGTGGGTGTGGTGACGAGACCCGACGCACGCACGGGGCGCGGCCGCAGGCTGGCGGCGTCCCCGGTCGCCGAGGCGGCCGCGATGCTCGGCATACCCGTGCTCAAGCCCGAGCACCCACGCGATCCGGAGTTCCAGGAGGCCCTGCGCGAGCTGGCCCCGGACGTCTGTCCCGTGGTCGCGTACGGCGCGCTGCTGCCGCAGTCGGCCCTCGACATACCTGTCCACGGCTGGGTCAACCTGCACTTCTCGCTGCTGCCGGCGTGGCGTGGCGCCGCTCCGGTGCAGCGGTCGATCTGGGCGGGCGACGACGTCACCGGCGCCACCACCTTCCGGATCGTGAAGGATCTGGATGCCGGCCCGGTGTTCGGCGTGATGACCGAGACCATCCGGCCCACCGACACCGCCGGCGATCTGCTCGCGCGGCTGGCCGAGGGTGGCGCCGGACTGCTGGTCGCGACGCTGGACGGGATCGCCGACGGCTCGCTCGAGTCGCAGCCACAGCCGGCGGACGGTGTCTCGCTCGCCCCGAAGATCACCGTCGATGACGCCCGGGTCGACTGGGCGCAGCCGGCTGCCGCGATCGACCGGCAGGTGCGGGCCTGCACTCCCGCCCCCGGCGCCTGGACGACGTACGACGGAGAACGGCTGAAGCTCGGTCCGCTCAGCCCGGTGGATGGACAGCTGCCCGCCGGCGAGCTGGTGGCCGGCAAGAACGCGGTCGTGGTCGGCACCGGTACGGCGGCCATGCGGCTCGGCGACGTGCAGCCGGTCGGGAAGCGCCCGATGCCGGCCGCCGACTGGGCGCGCGGCGCCCACCTGAGCGGCGGAGAGGTGCTGGGGTGAGCAGGAAGGCGAGGATCGCCGACGTCCACGCGATCTGCAGCGCCCTTCCCGAGGTGGAGCTCGGGACCTCGTGGGGCGACCGGCCGACGTACCTGGTGATGCAGAAGCCCAAGCCCCGGGGCTTCGTCCTCGCCCGCGCCCCGCGGCGCGACGCGATCGACCCCGGGACCGGCGAGGAGTACCAGGACCTGCTCGTCATCCGCACGCCGTCGGCCGAGGACAAGTCGGCGCTGGTGGAGGCGCCGGGGCCGTTCTTCACGATCGACCACTTCCGCAACTACAACGCGGTCCTGCTGCAGCAGAGCCGGATCGACGAGGTCGACGTCGATGAGCTGCGCGAGGTGCTCACCGACGCCTGGCTGGCGGTGGCGCCGAAGTCGCTGGCGAAGAGGTTCCTGGCCGGCGAGCCCGGATCGCCGTGAGCAGACCCGACCCGGCGCGCCGGGCGGCGTACGACGTGCTCAAGGCGGTGCGCGTCGAGAGCGCCTACGCGAACCTCGCGCTGCCGGGCGCGTTGGCGCGGCGCGGGGTGAGCGGACGCGATGCGGCGTTCGCGACCGAGCTGGCCAGCGGAGCGATCCGGTGGCAGGGGTTGTACGACGAGGTGCTCGGCGCGTGCCTGGACCGGCCGCTGGGCAAGGTCCAGGCGAAGGTCGTCGACGGGCTGCGACTGGGCTGCCACCAGCTGCTGTCGATGCGGGTACCGGCGCACGCCGCCATCAGCACGACGGTCGACCTGGTGCGGTCGGAGGTGGGCCCGGGTGCGTCCGGGTTCGCCAACGCGGTGCTGCGGAAGGTCTCCGAGCACGACCGTGACGGGTGGGTCCGCCGGGTCGCGCCCGATCCCGGTGCGGAGCCGCTGGGTTTCCTCACCACGGCCTACAGCCATCCCCGGTGGATGGTCGAGGCGTTGGGAGAGGCCCTGGCTGCGGGTGGAGACCCGGCCGAGCTCGAGGCGCTGCTCGACGCCCACAACCAGCCACCCGCAGTCACCTTGGTCGCCCGCCCCGGGCGGTCGTCGGTGGACGAGCTGCCGGGGGATCGCACCCGCTTCTCGCCGTACGGTGTCGTCTCGCCCGGCGGTGCACCGGCCGACGTCGTCGCCGTCGCGGAGGGCCGCGCGGGGGTGCAGGACGAGGGCTCCCAGCTGGTCGCCCATGCCCTGGTCGCGGCTCCGCTCGACGGCCGTGACGAGCGCTGGCTCGACGTGTGCGCGGGACCGGGCGGCAAGGCAGCCCTCCTGGCTGCGCTGGCCGGGCCCCGGGGAGCCCGGATAGTCGCCAACGAGATGCAGCCCCATCGCGCCGAGCTGGTACGCCGTTCGCTCGCCGGCGCTGACGGCGTCGAGGCTGTGTCCGTCGAGGACGGAACGGCGCCGCCGTGGCCCGCCAGGTCGTTCGACCGCGTGCTGGTTGACGCCCCGTGCACCGGACTGGGTGCCCTCCGCCGCCGGCCCGAGGCCCGCTGGCGCCGCCGTCCGGAGGACCTCGCCGACCTGGTGCCGCTCCAGCGGGCGCTGCTCGACCGGGCGCTCGACCTCGTCCGCCCCGGCGGGGTCGTGCTCTACGCGACCTGCTCCCCGGTCCTCGCCGAGACCCGTGACGTGGTCGGCTCGGTGCTGGTGCGACGCGACGACGTGAAGCTCGGCGACACGCGCGCCCTGCTCACCGCCAAGACCGGCCTCCGCGCCGACGTACCGGACTGTGACGGTCCCCTCGCCGGCACCGCCCGGCTGTGGCCGCACCGGCATCGCACCGACGCGATGTTCCTGGCCCTGCTCCGTCGTGCCGGCGCGTGACCCGACCCGGCGTCGGTGGCTGAGCCACGTTCTGCCGTGCTCGGAATGTGGCTGCCGCACCGGCGTGTGACCGGATGACTACCGTGACGCCCATGGCGTCGCCGTTCGAGGAGATCGAGGTGGACAACCGGGTGGTCAAGGTGACCAATCCGGACCGGGTCTACTTCCCGCAGAGCGGTGCCACCAAGCGCGACCTCGTCCAGTACTACCTGTCAGTCGGGCCGGGCATCGTCAACGCGCTGTTCGAGCGACCGACGATGCTGCACCGGTTCCCGACCGGGTTGTCGGGGGAGAAGGTGCACCAGAAGCGCCTCCCCTCGGGTGCGCCCGACTGGGTCGAGACCGTGCAGCTCCACTTCCCGCGCTGGGGTCGCACCGCCGACGAGCTCTGCGTCACCGAGCTCGGCGCGGTGATCTGGGCGGTGCAGATGTCGACGGTCGAGTTCCACCCCTGGAACAGCCGCCGCGAGGATCCGGAGAAGCCCGACGAGTGGCGGATCGACCTCGATCCCGGACCGCTCAGCCAGTTCAGCCAGGTGCAGCGGGTCGCCGGGGTCGTCCACGAGATCCTCGACGAGCTCGGGGCGGTCGGCTACCCGAAGACCAGCGGCGGCAAGGGACTGCACGTCTACGTCCGCATCGAGCCGGACCACGGCCACAAGGAGGTACGCCGTGCGGCGCTCGCGTTCGCGCGGGAGGTCGAGCGACGCATGCCCGACGACGTGACGACCCTCTGGTGGCGCAAGGACCGCGACCCCCACCACCTGTTCGTGGACTACAACCAGAACGCGCGTGACCACACCATCGCCGCGGCGTACTCCGTCCGCGGCTTCCCCGACGCACGCGTCTCCACCCCCGTCCGGTGGGACGAGATCGACGACATCGACCCGCACGACTTCACGATCTTCACCGTCCCCGAGCGGTTCGCCGAGCTCGGCGACCTGCACGAGGACATCGACGACCACGTCTTCGACATCGAGCCGCTGCGCGAGTGGGCGGACCGGGACGAGGCCGCCGGCCTGACCTCGACCACCGGCCGAGGGGACGGCGAGGAGCCGGTCCAGGAGGAGGACCCATGAGAGAGCCGATCGACCTCGCCGAGAGGCTGGCGAGATTCTCCGAGCACTGGTCGCCCAAGGTCGTCGCCCGCCTCAACGACTACGAGATCAAGGTGGTCAAGCTCGACGGGGAGTTCGTCTGGCACGACCACGCCGAGACCGACGAGCTGTTCCTGGTGATCGAGGGGACACTCACGATCCGACTCCGCGACCCGGACGAGCGCGCCGTCACCTTGGGTCCCGGTGGGCTGCACGTCGTGCCCCGCGGCGTCGAGCACTGCCCCGTCGCAGAGGGCGAGGTCTCCGCCATGCTGATCGAGCCTGCCGGCACCGTGAACACCGGGGAGGCCGGGGGCGAGCTGACCGCGACCCCCGACGACTCGCTGCTCGACCCGTCGGACGCCGATGGCTGACCCGGCGGAGGCCGGTCTGCGCGAGACGGTCGGCCCCGGTGATCCAGCGCAGGCAGCGATCGCGTCGTACGCGGCCGCCCACGACGATCTCGTGCTCGCCGGTGCCGAAGCCGTACGGCTGGTGACCGGCGTCCTCGACGACGCCGGCATCAACTACCTGACGATCTCCGGCCGCACAAAGAGCGTCGCCTCGTTCGCCGAGAAGGCGACGAGGTCGCGCGACGGCGTGCGGCTCTACACCGACCCGCTGCGCGAGATCGGTGACCAGCTGGGCGTCCGAGTGATCACCTACGTGCGCGACGACGTCGCAGCTGTCGCCGATCTGCTGGCCGACCAGGTCGTGGTCGTCGATGATCGCGACCTTGGCCGGGAGACGGCGAGCGAGGGGCGTTTCGGATATGCCAGCCGTCACCTGCAGATCGCACTCGACGCGGCACGCGAGGGACAGCCGGCGTTCGCGCACCTCGTGGGCCGCAACGTCCAGGTGCAGATCCGCACGGTGCTCCAGCACGCGTGGGCAGAGTTCGAGCACGACATCCGCTACAAGGGCACGGTGCCGCCGGAGCACATCCACGACTTCGACCGGCGGTTCACCCTCGCGGCCGGGCTCCTGGAGCTGGCCGACCAGGAGTTCGCGACGATCCGGGACCGGCTCCGCGGGCCGGTGGCCGGCTCGGGTCACGCCCCGCCGGCCGTCCCGGACGACCCCCGGCTCGAAGCCCGCGAGCTCGCGGCGTTCCTCGCGGGACAGTTCGCCGACGCCGGCTGGTCCCGCACCGACCACTACGCGTGGGTGTCCGGACTGCTCCTCGAGCTGGGCATCACCTCGCTCGACGAGCTCGGCGAGGTGCTGCGGGCCACCGACGAGGAGGCGATCCGGACCCGCATGGACTACCGCTACCCGCCCGGCGCCGTCCGCCGCCTCGACGACGCGCTGCTCGCGACGTACGGCGAGCGGTACGTCGCGCTGCACGGCAACGCCCATCGCGTCGCCGCGCTCCGCACCCGCCTCGACAAGCTCAGCGCTCGCGAAGCCTAGGCTCTCCCCGTGGGCATCCAGATCACCCCGAGCATCCTGACCGCGGACTTCGCCGACCTCGGCGCGGAGCTGGCCCGGATCCCCAGCTCCGACTGGATCCACGTCGACGTGATGGACAACCACTTCGTCCCGAACCTCACCTTCGGGCCCCGCACGATCGAGGCGTTGAGCAACGCGACGTCGCGGCCGATCGACGCACACCTGATGATCACCGACGCCGACCGCAACGCCGCGGCGTACGTCGAGGCCGGTGCCGCGAGCGTGACCTTCCACGTCGAGGCGGCGACCGCGCCGGTCCGGCTCGCGCGCGAGATCCGCTCCGCCGGAGCTCGAGCCAGCATGGCGCTCCGGCCGGCGACCCCGGTCGACCCCTACGAGGACCTGCTGCCCGAGCTCGACATGGTGCTGATCATGACCGTCGAGCCAGGGTTCGGCGGTCAGAAGTTCCTCGACCTGTGCCTGCCCAAGATCAGGCGTGCGCGCGAGCTGATGGACAAGCACGGCGTCGAGACCTGGCTCCAGGTCGACGGAGGCGTCAGCCTGGAGACCATCGAGCGATGCGCCGAGGCGGGCGCCGACGTGTTCGTGGCCGGCTCGGCCGTCTTCGACGCAGAGGATCCCGATGCGATGATCGCCGCTCTCCGCGAGAAGGCGACCGGGGCCGCCGACCGCGCGTGACGGACGCCATGTCCCGGCCCTGAGGTCTCGGGCGTACGCTGGAGGCAACAAGAGCCAAGTGCTCGCGTGCTCTGGGGGCGGTGAAACTCCGCACCGGCGGTAACAGTCCGCGACCCGGTCACAGCCAGTGACCGGTTGACCAGGTGAACGATCGAAGCTTTCACGCTTCGCTCGGAATTCCTGGACCGACGGTCAAAGTCCGGATGGGAAGCGCACGCAGGCGTCCGTGCTCGTCGGTCCGGCGGAGAGTCGAGACCACGAGCCGGAGCCCCGGCCCCCGGTGTCCGTGAGGACCGACCGGACCGAGGGGTCATCGATGACCGTCAGCGAGATCGAGCGTGACGCCATGCGCCGCGCCCTCGCGCTGGCCGCAAGTCCCGGCGTACCGCTCGGGCCCAACCCCCGCGTCGGCTGCGTCCTCCTCGCCGCCGACGGCGCGGTCGTGGCGGAGGGCTACCACCGCGGGGCCGGCAGCCCGCACGCCGAGGTCGACGCCCTCTCCCGCGCCGGCGAGAGGGCCTCCGGGGCCACCGCCGTGGTCACCCTCGAGCCGTGCAACCACACCGGCCGGACGGGTCCCTGTGCCCAGGCGCTGATCGCCGCCGGGGTACGACGCGTGGTCGTCGCCCAGCGCGACGTCAACCCGGTGGCCGTGGGCGGCGCGGAGACACTCCGGTCCGCCGGTGTCGAGGTCGAGACCGGAGTCCTCGTCGACGAGGCGCGCGAGCTCAACCGGGTCTGGACGTTCGCGGTCGAGCACGGCCGGCCGTTCGTGACCTGGAAGTTCGCCACCAGCATCGACGGGCGGAGTGCGGCCGCCGACGGCACCAGCCGCTGGGTGTCCAGCCCCGCCGCCCGGGTCGACACCCACCGCCTGCGCGCCCTGTGCGACACGATGCTGGTCGGCACCAACACGGTCGCGGTCGACGACCCGCACCTCACCGTCCGGGACCCCGAGGGGGTTCCGGTGGCCCGACAGCCCCTGCGCGCGGTGATGGGGGAGCGCGACCTCGACCCCGGACGCCGCATCTTCGACGAGGCCGCCGAGACCGTGCACCTCCGCACCCGCGATCCCGAGGCGGCGCTGAAGGACCTGTTCGCGCGCGACCGGCAGCACGTCTTCCTCGAGGGAGGCCCCACCCTGGCCGCGGCATTCCTCGGCGCGGACCTGGTCGACGAGATCGTCGCCTACGTCGCGCCGATGCTGCTGGGCGGTGGACGTGCGGCCGTCGGGGACCTGGGAATCCCCACCATCGCCGATGCGCTGCACCTGCCGGTGACCGACGTGACCGTGCTGGAGCCGCTGAACGACGGGGACGACCTCAACGTACGGATCACCATGAGCCGGCCGACCTCCGCGAAAGGGCACTGAATGTTCACCGGGATCGTCGAGGAGCTCGGCACCGTGGAAGCGGTCGAGCCGCTCTCGGACGCGGTGCGGCTGACGCTCCGTGCGACCGCCGTGCTCGAGGGCACGGGACCGGGGGACTCGGTCTCGGTGAACGGGTGCTGCCTCACCGTCGCCGAGCGCACCGACACCACCTGGACCGCCGACGTGATGGCCGAGACCCTGGCCAAGACCGGCCTGGGCTCGCTCACGGCGGGCGACCGGGTCAACCTCGAGCGTGCGGTCACCGCCGGCAGCCGGCTGGGCGGCCACCTCGTTCAGGGTCACGTCGACGCTGTCGGGCACGTCGTACGCCGGGAGCCGGGGGAGCACTGGGACGTGGTCACTGTCTCGATGCCCCGCGAGCTCGCACCGTACCTCGTCGACAAGGGCTCGATCACCGTCGACGGCGTCAGCCTGACCGTGGTCGAGGCGCGCGACGACGGGTTCACGGTCAGCCTGATCCCCGAGACGCTCCGGCGCACGACGCTCGGCTTCCGGGAACCGGGCGACATGGTCAACCTGGAGGTCGACGTGATCGGCAAGTACGTCGCCCGGCAGCTCGAGCTGCGGGCCACTCCCGAGACCCGTGAGGCGCCCGCCCGATGAACCTCCTCCAGTGGCTCTACGACGCGCAGGTGACCATCGGCGGTCACGCGATCACCTGGCGCGAGATCCTCGGCAACGCGTTCGGCTTCGCCTCGGCGATCGGCGGACTTCGCCGACGGGTCTGGGCGTGGCCGGTGGGGATCGTCGGCAACGTGCTGCTGTTCAGCGTGTTCATCGCCGCCACGTTCGAGCAGGACGCCCAGCAGCCGCTGTTCGGCCAGGCGGGGCGGCAGGTGTTCTTCGTGATCACCAGCGTCTACGGCTGGTACCGGTGGCAGCAGGTGCGGGCCCGGCGAGCTGCCGACGCGCCCGCGATCACGCCGCGCTGGGCCTCCGCCGCCGAGCGCCTGGGCTACCTGGGCGCTTGGGTCGCCGGGGTACTGGTCTGCCAGTGGGTGTTCTCCGTGATCGGGGCCGGCTGGCCGGCGCCGCGCTGGTACTACTGGTGCGACGCCTGGATCTTCGTCGGCTCGATGGTGGCGACGTACGCGATGGCTCGGGGCTGGAACGACTTCTGGCTGGCCTGGATCGCCGTCGACCTCGTCGGCGTACCCCTGCTGTGGCACAGCCACTACTACCCGACCGCGATCCTGTACGTCGTCTACGGCGGGCTCGTGATCTGGGGATTCGTCGTCTGGCTGCGTGCCTCCCGGCGCGAGCAGCCCGAGCTCGAGGAGGCACTGGTATGACTCCCACCCAAGCGCTGCGGCTCGACAGCGTCGAGCGCGCGATCGCCGACGTCGCGGCCGGCCGGCCCGTGGTCGTCGTCGACGACGAGGACCGCGAGAACGAGGGCGACCTGATCTTCGCGGCGGCCAAGGCGACTCCCGAGCTGATGGCGTTCACGATCCGGCACAGCTCCGGGGTGATCTGCGTGCCGATGCCCGCCGAGATGCTGGACCGGCTCGAGATCCCGCTGATGACGCCGCACAACCGCGACCGGATGCGCACCCAGTTCACGATCTCGGTGGACGCCCGCGACGGTGTCACCACCGGCATCAGTGCGGCCGACCGCGCCCACACCGCGCGGGTGCTGGCCGACTCCGCGACCGAGCCGTGGGAGATCACCCGGCCCGGCCACGTCTTCCCGCTTCGCTACCGGCAGGGCGGTGTGCTGAGCCGGCGCGGCCACACCGAGGCGGCCGTCGACCTGGCCCGGCTGGCCGGGCTGACCCCCGTGGGTGTGCTGGTCGAGATCGTCAACGACGACGGCACGATGAAGCGCGCGGCGCAGCTGCGCGAGTTCGCCGACGAGCACGGGCTGGCGATGATCTCGATCGACGACCTCGTCCGGCACCGGCACCGCACCGAGGACCTCGTCGAGCGTGTGGCGCAGACCCGGCTGCCGACCCGGCACGGCGAGTTCACGGCGTACGGCTACCGGTCGACGATCGACGGCTCCGAGCACCTCGCGCTCGTGTACGGCGACATCTCGGGCGAGGAGCCGGTGCTCACCCGGGTGCACTCGGAGTGCCTGACCGGCGACGTCTTCGGGTCGCAGCGCTGTGACTGCGGATCTCAGCTGGACGAGGCGCTGGAGGTGGTGGTCGCGGCGGGGCGCGGCGTCGTGGTCTACCTGCGTGGCCACGAGGGCCGCGGGATCGGGCTGGTCGCCAAGCTCGAGGCCTACGCCCTGCAGGACGCCGGTCGCGACACCGTCGACGCCAACCTCGACCTGGGGCTGCCGGCCGACGCGCGGCACTACGGCGCCGCGTCGCAGGTGCTGCGTGACCTCGGGGTCACCCGCGTGCGACTGCTCACCAACAACCCGCAGAAGTCCGCGGCGCTGACCGACTTCGGGGTCGCCGTCGACGCCCGCGTTCCCCTCACCCCGCGGCCGAACGCGCACAACCTGCGCTACCTGCGCACCAAGCGCGACCGGATGGGTCACCACATCCCGGGCCTCCCCGGGGACGGGGCCACCCAGGCACGCCCGAGCGACCACGGAGTCGCGCGGTGAGCGGTGCGGGCGCTCCGGCGGACGAGCCGTTCGACGGCAGCGACCTGTCGGTGGGCGTGGTCGCGGCACGGTGGCACACCGAGGTGATGGACGGCCTCGTCGACGGCGCCCGGCGCGCCCTTTCGGCCTACTCCGTGACGAGGGTGAGCGAGGTGCGGGTGCCCGGCACGTTCGAGCTGCCGGTGGTGGCTGCCGAGCTCGCCCGCACCCACGACGCGGTCGTCGCGCTCGGGGTCGTCGTCCGCGGCGGCACCCCCCATTTCGAGTACGTCTGCTCCGCCGCCACCGACGGCCTCACCCGTGTTGCGCTCGACGCCGGGACGCCGGTCGGGTTCGGCGTCCTCACCTGTGACGACGACGACCAGGCGCTGGCGCGGGCCGGCCTCGAGGGCTCCACCGAGGACAAGGGCTACGAGGCCACGGCGGCTGCCCTGCACACCGCCCGCGCCCTGGCCACCCTCCGCCACCAGGGCTAGTCAGGCTCGGCGGCGGGCCTGCCACTCGTCCCTGAGCAGCGCGTAGACGACGCCGTCGACCCAGCCGTGGTCGCGATGGAGCGACTCGGAGCGGAACCGCGCCTCGCAGGTCATCCCGAGCCGTTCCATGACCCGCAGGGACGGGCCGTTGTCCGCGAAGGCCTGCGCGGTGAGCCGGCGCACGCCGAGGTCCTCGAAGCAGATCCGCACCAGCTCGGTGGCCGCCTCGGTGACGTACCCCTTCCCCTGGTGCTCCGGAGCCAGGGACCACCCGATCTCGGCCTGGGCCTGCGCACCTGACTCCTTCACCTCGGCCTGGGTCCAGGCGTCCTGGACGTGGAGGTACAGGTCGCCGATCACCGTGCCTTCCGCCTCCATCACCAGCATCCGCTCCACGGCACCCGAGCGCCCCAGGCGCAGCAGCCAGTCGTCGTACGACGTGGGGTGGTCGGGCATCCACTCGGCCACCTCGGGACGACTGCGGACGGCGAAGACCGCGGGCAGGTCGGTGGTCTCGGCGGGACGCAGGGTCAGCCGGTCGGTGGTGCGGGGCCAGGAGATCCGGTCGAAGCTCACGTCGGTCACCCTGGACGCCGCCCACGGGCAGGGTCAAACGACAATTAGGCTGCTGCCGTGAAGACGTTCGAGCAGCTGTGGGCCGAGCTGGCCGAGAAGGCCGAGCAGCGGCCGACCGGCTCCGGCACGGTGGCGGCGCTCGACGCCGGTGTGCACGCGATCGGCAAGAAGCTGGTCGAGGAGGCGGCCGAGTCGTGGATGGCCGCCGCCCACGAGACCCCCGAGCGGACCGCCGAGGAGCTCAGCCAGCTGCTGTACCACGCGCAGGTGCTGATGCTCGCCTCCGGGCTCAGCCTCGACGACGTCTACGCCCACCTGTGAGGACCCGATGACCACCCCCGACCTCCTGAGGATCGCCGTCCCCAACAAGGGAGCGCTGTCCCAGACCGCGGCCGAGATGCTTCGCGAGTCCGGCTATCGCCAGCGCCTGGACTCCAAGGAGCTGACGCTGCTCGACGCCGAGAACGGCGTGGAGTTCTTCTACCTGCGTCCGCGCGACATCGCCTTGTACGTCGGCGAGGGCACCCTCGACGTCGGCGTCACCGGCCGCGACCTGCTCCTCGACTCGGGCGCGAAGGCCGAGGAGGTGATGGGACTCGGCTTCGGCCGCAGCACCTTCCGCTTCGCCGGCCCGATCGGCCGCTACACCCAGGTCGGCCAGCTCCAGGGCGCCCGGATCGCCACGTCGTACGTCGGGATCGTGCGGCAGTACCTCTCCGAGCACGGCGTCGAGGCCACCGTGAACCGCCTGGACGGTGCGGTGGAGTCCAGCGTGCAGCTCGGGGTGGCCGACGTGATCGCGGACGTGGTCGAGACGGGCAGCACCCTGGCGAAGGCCGGCCTCGAGGTCTTCGGGGATCCCATCCTCGAGTCCGAGGCGGTCCTGGTCACGCGCACCAGTGCTCTCCCAGCTGGTCTGGACGTCTTCCGACGGCGGCTCGAAGGCGTGATGGTCGCACGGACCTACGTGATGATGGACTACGACATCCCCGAGGACCGCGTGTCGGAGGCCGTGCAGATGACTCCCGGTATCGAGAGCCCGACGGTCTCGCCGCTTCATCGAGAGGGGTGGGTCGCGGTCCGGGCGATGGTCCCGCGCGCCGGAGCCCACCGGGTGATGGACGAGCTGTGGACCATCGGGGCCAGGGGGATCCTGGTGACCGACATCCATGCCTGCCGTCTCTGAGCCTCGGGGGCCTGTCCTCCCGCACACGTGGCGCCCGCTGGGCGTGCGGCTGGCCGTGCTGTTCTTCGGCGGTCTGCTCGCGGTCGTCTGCGTCGCCGCATGGTTCGCCGTGGGGGCGGACGTGCGGGCCAAGGTCACCCTCTACCAGCAGGTGACCCTGGTCCTGATCGCCGTGGCCGCCGCCGCCGTCGCCTGGTCGCTGGTCCGGTGCCGGGTGACCGCGACCGTCCAGGGGCTCGAGGTCGTCAACGGCTACCGCACCCACCACTACGAGTGGGCGGAGGTGCTGGCGGTCCACATGCCGCCGGGAGCGCCGTTCCCGACATTCGACCTCGCCGACGGCACCAGTCGTTTCGCGCTGGGCATCCAGGCGACCGACGGCGACCGGGCGCGGGTCGCCATCGCGGAGCTCCGGCTGCTGCTGGCCAGGACCTCCGAGGACTCACTCCAGCGTCCGGATCCCCCAGCTGACTGACAGCTCGTCGCCGGGCTGACCCGCAGGCGCGAGGGTGACCAGGTCGCGCCCGCTGCGGAAGGCGTCCGGCGGCGCAGTCATCGGCTCCACGGCGAGTGCCTGGCGGGGCGGGTCCCAGCCGGCGTCCGCGCTGAACACCATCAGCCACGGATGCTTGCGGTCCACCCAGAGCGCCGCGCTCCTTCCCGTGGAGGGGTCCCGGACGATCGTGGTCGCGACACCGTCGTCGTCTCGCGTCAGCTCGCCGAACGCGTGGTCGAGACGCGTCTCGTGCAGCGCCCGCGGCACCCGGAAGTCGTACGCCGTACCCGTGACGTCCTCCTCGCCGACCGGCAGCTGCCGCTCGTCCGGGGTCAGCCGGAGTGCGGCCGGCAGCGTCAGCTCCCAGCCGTCGACCGGACCGTCGCCGACGGTGAGGTAGGGATGGGCCCCCGAGGCGTACGGCGCCGGCCGGTCGCTGAGGTTGGTCGCGGTCTGGGTGACGGTGAGCCCGTCGGCGGAGAGGTCGTAGAGCACATGCAGGTCGAGGGTCCACGGGTAGCCGGACTGCGCCATCAGCCGGTAGCCGAGAGACACCGAGCTCGCGGCGTGCTCCTCCGGCGTCCAGGCGCACCAACGCGCGAGGCCGTGCGAGGCGTTGCTCCGCGAGGGCTCGCTGAGCCCGAGCTGGAGGTCGCGGCCGTCGAAGGTGTAGCGGCCGTCGCGGATCCGGTTCGGCCAGGGCACCAGGAGCTGACCTCGGCCCGCCGACGACATCTCGTCCTCGGCGAACCCGTGCACGAGCGGCAGCCCGGCGTGCTCCAGCACCCGCAGCGTCGCACCACACTCCGTGACGACCGCGCGATAGCCGCCGGCCGCGATCTCGAACTGGTCTCCCGACGGCGCCGTCATGGAGCCCGAGACTAGCGAGCATCGACGCGCGGAGTGTGCGCAGACTGGCCGGGTGCAGACGTTCCTGCCCTACGCCGACTTCGAGCGCTCCGCGAGCGTCCTCGACACCAAGCGGCTCGGCAAGCAGCGCGTCGAGGCCCTCCAGATCCTGCGCGCCCTGACGCGCCCGGGATACGGATGGGCCAACCACCCGGCCGTGCTCATGTGGAAGGGCTTCGAGGAGGCGCTCGGCCGGTACGGGTTCGCCTGTTGCGAGGCGTGGACCGGGCTGGGCTTCGGCGACACGTGCGCCGTCACGCTCGCCGAGGACCTGCGCCTGGCCGACGTCCACGACGTCCGCACCCAGGCGGAGCTCGACACGGCCGGGGCGCTACCGCCCTGGCTCGGCGACGAGGCGCTGCACCGCAGCCACCGGTCCTCGCTCGTCCGCAAGGACCCCGGCCACTACGGGCGGCTGTTCCCCGATGTCCCGGACGACCTGCCCTACGTGTGGCCGATCCGGTCGCCGGCCGTCCTCGAGGCCGAGCGGCGGAAGGCCGAACGGCTGCGTCGCAAGCGCAGCCGGGCGGCGGAGAAGGGCTGGCGCACCCGACGCGCCAACGCCTCCCGGCCGGACGTCTGAGCTCTCGAAATCAGGGGAGGACCAGCTGCCCGATCGGGCCGGGGTTCCAGGCCACCTCCCAGCGCACCCCGTCGGGGTCGGCGAAGTAGCCCGTGTAACCACCCCAGTCGCGCTCCGCCGCCTCACCGACGTCGGCGCCGGCCCTCCGGCCGTCCACGAGGACCGAGTCGACCTGCTCGCGGGTGGCGACGTTGTGGGCCAGGGTGAACGGCGGGACGCCGCCACCGCGGCCGATCACCCCCACCTCGGCCTCGAAGTGGGCCTCGTCCCAGAGCGACAGGACCAGGTGCTCGCCCACGCGGATCATCACCACCTCACCCGGCACGTCGAGCTCCGGCGTCCAGCCGAGCCCGTCGACGTAGAACGCCCGGGTCACGTCGAGGTCGCGGGCGGCGAGGGTGACGAACGAGATGCGCGGCTCCATGTCCCGACCCTGGCACATACCGGTCAGCCGAGCCGCTCCCGGCGACCCGCATCCGGCGGTGAGCCAGGGCCATCCGGCGGTGAGCCAGGGCCGGTTTCCTGCCCCAGAACCGATCCCTGCCCACCGCTCCCCGCGGCGACCCGCATCGGCATCACGCGTGCAGCGAGCCGACTCGCCCGTCGAGGACCACGTCGGCTCGTTCTCGCGTGCGCTCGCGGGTGAACAGGTCCCGTTCGTCGCGCGCCCACTGCCGCCAGTGGTCGGCGGCGGCGTCGCCGTCGCGCTCCAGGCCTCGGGCCATCCGCAGCTCGAACGGCACCTCGACCCAGGCCAGCACGGTCGTCAGGTCCGCGTGGGCGGTCGACCCCGACCCGACGCCCTCGAGCACGAGCAGCGGGGCGGGCGGGACCAGCACGGTCTCGGCCCATGCGTTGCCGGGCCAGTCCCACCGGCGGTAGGAGCCGGAGAACCCCTCGGCCAGCGGCCGGAGCAGGGTCTGCAGCTGGTCCTCGACGCGACCGAGCCCGCCCCAGCCCTCGTACAGGTCGTCCATGTGCACCACCGCGGCTCCGCCGGCCAGCGTGGCGAGCTCCGCCGCCAGGGTCGTCTTGCCGGACCCGGCTGGCCCGTCCACGCACACCAGTCGCGCGCCGCCGAGCGTCGGCGGTCGCGACCTGGCCAGGGTCAGGACCTGCTCGGCGTTGGTCATCGGGGCGGTCACGTGGTCACCACACGTGACCACAGCCCCGGTACGTCGGGACCTCGTCGACGAACGCGTCCCCGGCGAGCAGCCGCACCGCGTTGGCGTGTTCGAAGAGCTCGCCCGACTTCGCGTGCCGGAACCACACCAGGTCGCCGATCCGGAGCAGCGCCGCCGGGTGCCCGGTCAGCGGGGTCTGCACCTCGCCGGCGCCCTCGAGCGAGGTCAGATGCAGCCCCGGTGGCGCCCACGGGATCGGAGCGCGGTCGGCGCCGACCGCACCCGAGGCGATGTAGCCGCCGCCGTGCACGGTCGCCATCGCCTCGGACGGCTTGCGCGTCACCGGGAGGCCGAAGAAGGCGGCCGGACGGGGTTCGAACGACCGGTAGTGGTCGAACAGTCCTGGCACGAGAAGACCCGACCCGGCGGCGATCTCGGTGACGGTCTCGTCGGCCGACGTGGCCTGCACCGACCCCGACCCGCCGGCGTTCCAGAACTCCAGCTCGACCAGATCGGCGAGCCGTTCGGCGATCACGTGCCGTCGTTCGGCGAGCTGGCTCATCGACGCAGCCTTGAGCCGGCGTACGACGAGCGACCGGGCGCGCTGCGACGGCACGTCGTCGGGGACCCCGGCCACCTGCCCCTCGTAGGTCATCACCCCCACCAGCGCGAAGCCCTCCCGCTCGGTGACGTGCCGCGCCAGCCGTACGACGTCCTCGACGTCATGGACGGGTGAGCGCTTCGGCCCGACGTGCTGACCGCCGAACCTCAGCCCCGCGTCGATGTCGAGCGCCACCCGCACCGGCACGGCATGCGACGACCGGACGGTGTCGACGACGTCGAGCTGGGCCACGTCGTCGACCATCAGCGTCACGTGGGACGCGGTCGACGGGGACGCGACGAGCTCGGCCAGGGCGCCGCGGTCGACGGTCGGGTACGCGATCACGATGTCGTCGGAGATGCCCTGCCGTTCGAGCCACAGCGCCTCGCGCACCGTGTACGCGAGCACGCCCCGGAAGCCCGGGACCGCCATGGCCCGCTCGATCAGCGCCGGGACCCGCACCGACTTCGACGCCAGCCGGATCGGCTTGCCCTCCGCCCGGCGGACCAGGTCGGCGGCGTTCGCGTCGAACGCGTCGAGGTCGACGACCATCAGCGGCGTGGGCGGTGGAGGGTCGATGTCGGCGACGGCCGCGGAGAGCCGTGCCCACAGCCGGTTCCGGGCGACGTGGGAGTCGCCCGCCGGGTGGTCCCGCATCAGGAGATGCCGCGCTTCTTGAGGATCGCCTGGATCTCGGCCATCTCGTCGTCGATGAGCGGGTCGTGCGTCGAGGTGGGGGCGAGCGCCTTGGGCGTCGCGGTACGCCGCTTCCGCGGCTCGGCCTCCGGCTCCTCATGGCGGGTCAGCAGCTTCGAGGCCCCGATCAGCACGAAAGCGACGACGAAGACGATGACGCCCAGCCAGACCACGGGGCTGAACACCAGGTGCACGAAGAAGCGGGCGAACGCGTTCGTCACCGTGCCGAACACCTGGAGCAGCCCCGTCATCCAGGCCGCGATCGGCAGCAGGGTGATGCCCGCGGCCCGGACCGCGGCCGCGAAGCCCCGGTGGCGGAGCGCCCACCAGGTGTAGATCCCCCCGAGCGCCGTCAGGGCCAGCGCCAGGGCACCCCAGGAGACGTCGTTCACACCACCAGCATGGCACGATCGTCCGCATGCCCCCCCGTTCGTCTGGGCCCCGCCGGATCCCGGATCCCGGCTTCGCCGGCGACGTCGGTACGGCGGACCCGGCGCTGAGTGCCGCACTCGCGGCCTACGCCGCCGATCCAGCCCGTCACCTGGAGGTGTTCACGGCTCTCCAGGGGGCCCGGCTGCTGGTGCCGGTGGTCGCGATCCTCGGCGAGAGTGAGGTGGACGACGCCGGTCTCGCCCACGACAAGACGAGCGACATGGCAACCGCCCTGCTCATCGGCCGCGACGGACGCAAGGCGCTGCTCGCCTTCACCGGGCTCGAGGCCCTCGCTGCGTGGCGTCCGGACGCCCGTCCCGTCCCGGTGACCGCGGCGCTCGCCGCGCACTCGGCGCTGCAGGAGGGTGCGGCCGCCCTGGTCGTCGACGTCGCCGGCCCCACGACGTACGCCGTGGAGGATGACCTCCTGGACGGCCTCGCCCGCGGCTGGACCCTGGTGCAGACCGAGCACGGGCTCGGCTGGATGGGGGAGCCGTGAGGCTCCATGCCGATCCGCATCTTCCGGTGGTTGAGGAGCGAGCGCTGCGAGCGTCTCCAAACCAGCGGGCCTGAGGCTCCGGGCACTGTCACCGGGCGGGCCCGAGGCTCCAGACACTGTCACCGCGCGGGCCTGAGGCCCCAGGCACCGTCGCTGGATTTCGACTCGCCTGTCACGGCTTCGCAAGCTCAGCCGTGGCTCGCTCAATCTTCGCTCGCGACGCCAGGCCCTCGTGCCTCGGGCCCGGCTGCTCGCTCCAGGAATAGCCACCTGTCGGCACGGGTTGTTACCCTTGTTCCCGACCGATCGGGCGTCGCTTTCGTGAGAACGGCGTCCGGTTCGACAAGTGGAGGCTCACTCCCACCCGCACCGACCGCCGTGCCGCACGACCGGGCACACAGGTCGTCGGGTCCGGTCCGCACCGGCGGTGCGCGACGCCTGGTCACAGGCGCAACCCGTTGCCGATGCGATCCACGAGCCTCCGCGCGTCGCGCGGGGGCTCTCGTCGTTACGCGGGCCTCCGGGGAACGAAAGCTGGGAGACCAGCCGCACCACACTGCCTACCACCATGGAGGACACATCAGCACCGAGCTACGCATCAACGACCGGATCCGGGTACCCGAGGTCCGGCTGGTCGGACCCAACGGCGAGACCGTCGGCATCGTCCCCACGGGCGAGGCCCTGAAGCTCGCCCAGGAGGCCGACCTCGACCTGGTCGAGGTGGCCCCGATGGCACGTCCGCCGGTCTGCAAGCTCATGGACTACGGGAAGTTCAAGTACGAGAACGCCCAGAAGGCCCGTGAAGCCCGCCGGAACCAGACGAACGTGATCATCAAGGAGATGAAGCTTCGTCC
>NZ_DASXWU010000078.1:0-62766 GCF_036503465.1 Nocardioides sp. | reverse complement strand
GGCGGGAAGCACCGCGGCATACGCGTCCCCCCACACGGCCGCCTGCACCAGGCCCACCGCGGGGGCGTCGCTCTCGCGGGCCACGCGGACGCTTGCGTCAGCGAGCGGGCCGGGGGCGTGCTCGTGCCCGTGGTCGTGGTGGGAGGACATGCGCCCATCCTCGCACCCAGCCCACTATGTGACACGAGCCGCGCAGAATTGCTGACCGGTGTAACAGCCGGGCATAATGCCCTCATGTACGGCAACGACTTCGACACCGGCGACGAGCCTGGCCTGCCCGGTCCCGACGAGCCGCTCAACGCCGCCGAGTCCGGGCTGTTCGACGACCTCATCGAGCACGACCAGCGCATCGAGCCGCGCGACGAGATGCCGGACGCCTACCGCCAGACCCTCATCCGCCAGATCGCCCAGCACGCGCACTCCGAGATCATCGGCATGCAGCCCGAGGGCAACTGGATCACCCGCGCACCGAGCCTGCGCCGCAAGGCGATCCTCATGGCCAAGGTCCAGGACGAGGCGGGGCACGGCCTCTACCTCTACAGCGCCGCCGAGACCCTGGGCATCGACCGCGAGGAGCTGCTCGACCGGCTGCACACCGGCAGGCAGAAGTACTCCTCGATCTTCAACTACCCGACGCTCACCTGGGCGGACTGCGGCGCGATCGGCTGGCTCGTCGACGGCGCGGCGATCATGAACCAGGTGCCGCTGTGCCGCTGCTCCTACGGGCCCTACGCCCGCGCCATGGTGCGCGTGTGCAAGGAGGAGTCCTTCCACCAGCGGCAGGGCTTCGAGATCCTGCACACGCTGTCGCACGGCACGCCCGAGCAGAAGGCGATGGCCCAGGACGCCGTCAACCGCTACTGGTGGCCGTCGCTGATGATGTTCGGCCCGCCCGACGACGACTCGCCCAACTCCGCGCAGTCGATGGCCTGGGGGATCAAGCGGTTCAGCAACGACGACCTGCGGCAGCGGTTCGTCGACATGACCGTGCCGCAGTCCGAGGCACTCGGGCTGACCCTGCCCGATCCCGACCTGCGGTGGAACGACGAGCGTGGCCACTACGACTACGGCGAGATCGACTTCACCGAGCTGTTCGAGGTGATCAAGGGCAACGGCCCGTGCAACGCCGAGCGGATGGCCCACAAGCGGGGCGCGTACGACGCCGGTGCCTGGGTCCGCGAGGCGGCCGAGGCCTACGCCGACAAGCAGTCCCGTCGTACCCAGGAGTCGGTGGCATGAGCTCCCGGGACTGGCCCCTCTGGGAGGTCTTCGTCCGTGCCCGCCGCGGGCTGTCCCACGTGCACGCCGGCTCGCTGCACGCGCCCGACGCCCAGATGGCGCTGCGCAACGCCCGCGACCTCTACACCCGTCGCGGCGAGGGCGTCTCCATCTGGGTGGTGAAGGCCTCCGACATCGAGGCGTCGACGCCCGAGGAGCGCGACCCCTTCTTCGACCCCGCCGCCGACAAGATCTACCGTCATCCGACCTTCTACGAGGTCCCCGAGGGAGTCGAGCACCTGTGAAGGACGAGGCCCTCGTCGAGTACATCCTCGGACTGGCGGACGACGCGCTGGTCTCGGCCCAGCGGATGGGCTGGTGGATCAGCCGCGCGCCCGAGCTCGAGGAGGACGTCGCACTCGCCAACATCGGGCTCGACCAGCTCGGCCAGGCGCGCAGCCTGCTGACCTACGCGGGCGAGGTCGAGGGTGAGGGCCGGAGTGAGGACGACCTCGCCTACCTGCGCGACGACCGCGAGTTCCGCAACGTGAAGCTCGTCGAGCGGCCGATGACCGACTTCGGGGTCGCGATGGCGCGGCTGCTGCTGTTCTCGACGTACCAGCTGCATCTCTACCGCGCCCTGGCCTCGAGCAGCGACGCGACGCTGTCCGCGATCGCCGCGAAGGCGGTCAAGGAGGTCGCCTACCACGTCGACCACGCCACGCACTGGGTGCTGCGGCTCGGCGACGGCACCGAGGAGTCGCACGCGCGCATGCAGGCGGCGCTCGACGCCGAGTGGCCCTACGTCGAGGAGCTCTTCGGTCCACTCGATCCGACGCTGGCCGGCCGCGTCGCCGACCCGGCAGCCCTGCGCGAGGCCGTCCTCTCCGACGTACGTCGTGTGGTCGACGAGGCCACGCTGGCGCTGCCGGAGGTGCCGACCGCCCTCGGCGGCGGGCGAGAGGGCCTGCACACCGAGCATCTCGGCTACCTCCTGGCGGAGATGCAGCACCTCCACCGTTCACACCCGGGGGTGACCTGGTGACCTCGACGACCATGCCCCGGGCCCGCGAGATCGCGGCGGCCGTCCTCGACCCCGAGCTGCCCATGGTCACGATCGAGGACCTCGGGATCCTGCGCGACGTCACCGAGGACGACCAGGGACGGGTCCACGTCACGATCACCCCGACGTACTCCGGCTGCCCGGCGATGGAGACGATCCGCGAGGACCTCGTCGACACGCTCACCCTCGCCGGCTACCGGCACGTCGACGTCGAGTTCGCGCTCAGCCCCGCCTGGTCGACCGACGACCTGACCGACCTGGGCCGCGACAAGCTGGCCGAGGCCGGGATCGCCCCGCCCGGCCCGGTGCGCCGGGCCGACGGGCCGGTGCCGCTGGCGCTCTCGGTCCGGTGCCCGCAGTGCGGCAGTCTCGACACCCGGGAGTCGAGCAGGTTCGGCTCGACGGCCTGCAAGAGTCTGTGGGTCTGCCGCTCGTGCCGCGAGCCCTTCGACCACTTCAAGGCTCTCTGATCCGATGTCCAAGCCCCAGTTCCACCCGCTCCGGGTGGCCTCGGTGGAGCAGCTCACCGACGACTCGGTGGCGCTCTCGTTCGCGGTGCCGCCCGAGCTCGCCGACGCGTACCGCTTCGTGCACGGCCAGCACCTGACGATCCGCGGCGACGACGGCGAGCGACGCAGCTTCTCGATCTGCACCACCCCGAGCTCCGGTGTGCTCAAGATCGGGGTCAAGAAGCTGCCCGGCGGCGCGTTCTCCGAAGGTGTCGTCGACGCGCTGCGCCTCGGCGACGAGCTCGACGTGATGACGCCGGCCGGTCGGTTCACGACGCACCTCGACCCGATGAGCGAGAAGGTGTACGTCGCGATCGCGGCGGGCTCGGGGATCACGCCGATCATCTCGATCGTGTCGACCCTGCTCGAGGCGGAACCGCAGGCGCAGGTGCTCCTGGTCTACGCCAACCGGACGCACCGCACGATCATGTTCCTGGACGACCTGCACGACCTGAAGGACCGCTTCCCCGAGCGCTTCCAGCTCGTCCACGTGCTCTCGCGCGAGCAGCAGGACGTCGAGCTGTTCTCCGGCCGGCTCGACGGTGACCGGCTCAGCCGGATCCTGAAGTCGCTGCTGCCGGCCGAGGAGGTCGACGAGTGGTTCCTCTGTGGACCCCAGCAGATGGTCGTCGACCTCCGGCAGGTGATCCTCGACCACGGCGTCGATGCCCACGCCATCCACACCGAGCTCTTCCACGCCGACCCCGTACCGCGCGCCCCCGCGGACACGTCGGCATCGGTCGAGGGCGCTGCCAAGGTCACCATCAAGCTCGACGGCAGGTCGTCCGACTTCGAGCTGCGGACCGACGGTGTCGGTGTCCTCGAGGCCGCGCTCCAGGTGCGCAGCGACCTTCCCTTCGCCTGCCGCGGCGGCGTCTGCGGCACCTGCCGGGCCAAGCTGGTCGAGGGCACGGTCGCGATGGACGTCAACTACGCCCTCGAGCCCGAGGAGATGGACGCCAGGTACGTGCTCACCTGCCAGTCGCACCCGACGTCCGAGCGCGTGGTCCTCGACTACGACGCGTAGGGCCGCGCCGAAGGCCTAGCGGTAGTGCTCGGGCAGCTGCTGCCCCATCTTCACCTGCGGCTTCGGCTGCCGGAACGGCCGCACCTGCAGCGCCCGCATCACGGCGTAGAAGGTGGTGCCCTTGTGGGACTGGTCGGGGAACCGCCGGTTCAGCTCCTTGCTCAAGCGCCAGCGAATCCGGAACGACTCCACCAGGATCAGCAGGATCAGCGCCGGCATCGCCACGTTGGCGTAGCCCGCGAGCGCCGCGCTGCCGCTGTAGCCGAAGATCAGCAGCACGACCAGGATCGGCAGCATCAGCTCGAGGATCCAGAAGGAGCTGTCGACGAAGTCGCGGACGAAGCGGCGGACCGGGCCCCGGTCGCGCGCGGGCAGGTACCGGTCGTCGCCGGTGCGCATCGCCTCGCGCATCTTCGCCGTCGACTCGCCCCGGGCGAGCCGGCGGGCGGCGGCCTGCTCCTTGCGCGTGCGCGGCACCTTGGCCTTCGCCTTGTTCGCCGCCTCGGCGTCGCGGCGGCTCGGTGTCGGACGGCCCTTCTTCTGGCGGGCCGAGGGGACGTCCGTCTCAGGGTGCTCGGTGGCTGCGGACTCGGGCTTGGTACGGCGGAACAACGCGGTGCTTCCTGGGTGTCGCGGGACGGATGGAGGTCGGGCCTGGACGGCCCTGAACGACCAGCCTACCGTCGCACCTACTCCTTGACGGCTACCCATAGGCTGACCCCATGAGCATGTGGCAACGCATCAGCCTGATCTTCCGAGCCAAGGCGAACAAGGCGCTCGACCGGGCGGAGGATCCTCGGGAGACGCTCGACTACAGCTACCAGCGGCAGATCGACCTGCTCGCCCAGGTACGCCGTGGCGTCGCCGATGTCGCCACCTCACGCAAGCGCGTCGAGCTGCAGATCAACCAGCTGCAGGCTCAGTCGGACAAGCTCCAGGGGCAGGCCGAGCAGGCGATCAAGGCCGACCGCGAGGACCTCGCACGTGAGGCGCTCACCCGCAAGTCCGGACTCACCTCGCAGATCACCGACCTGAAGACCCAGCAGGCGCAGCTCCAGGGCGAGGAGGAGAAGCTCACCCTCGCCCAGCAGCGGCTGAGCGCCAAGGTCGAGGCGTTCCGCACCCGCAAGGAAACGATCAAGGCGACGTACACGGCTGCCGAGGCGCAGACCAAGATCAACGAGGCGATGTCCGGCATCGGCGAGGAGATGGGCGACGTCGGGATGGCCATCCAGCGGGCCGAGGACAAGACCGCTCAGATGCAGGCGCGGGCCAGCGCGATCGACGAGCTGATAGCCTCCGGGGCGCTCGACGACGCCACGTCGCTGAACCAGGGCGACGACATCTCGCGCGAGCTCGAGGCGATGAGCTCGCACTCCGAGGTCGAGGCCGAGCTGGCCCGGCTCAAGGGCGGGTCGACGCCGCAGGCGATCGAGGGCGGCCAGGACGGCGGCGACATCCTCGAGGAGTCACAGCATCAGGCGTCGAGCGAGTCGAAGGACTCGCAGTGATCGTCCGGATCCTCGGCGAGGGCCAGTACGACGTCTCCGACGAGGCGGTCTCGGCACTCAACGAGCTCGACGCGACGGTCGAGTCCGCGATCGAGGCCGGTGACGAGGCGGCGTTCCAGGCGGCGCTGGCCTCGCTGCTCGACGGCGTGCGCACTGCCGGGGTGCCCCACGACGCGCAGACCCTGGACTCCTCCGACCTGATCCTGCCGATGGCCGACGCCAGCCTGGCCGAGGTCAAGGACATGCTCAGCGGGGACGGGCTCATCCCGGGCTGACCCGGCGCCGACCACCCCTTTGGGTGTTTCGGGAAGAATGACGGCATGTCCCGTACCCGATTCCGGTCCGACGCCGGGCTGACCGCCCGGATGACGTCGGTGATGTTCCTGCTCGGGGCCGTCTTCGTGGCCCTGATCGTGGTCCTCATGTTCGTGTTCCCCAAGTTCTGGGTCCTGATCGGACTGGTCGGGATCGGGATCGCCTGGGGGCAGTGGTACTTCTCCGACACGGTCGCGATGAAGGCGATGCGAGCGCGCGAGGTGACGCCCGAGCAAGCACCGGAGCTCCACCAGATGATCGACCGGCTCTGCGCGCTGGCCGACATGCCGAAGCCGCGCGTGGGCGTCGCCGACGTCAACGTCCCCAACGCGTTCGCGACCGGCCGCTCGCCCGAGCGTTCGGTGGTCTGCGTGACCACAGGCATCCTGGGCATGCTCACCGCCGACGAGATGGAGGCGGTGCTCTCGCACGAGCTCAGCCACGTCGCCCACCGCGACGTCACCGTCATGACCATCGCGTCGACCGCGGGCATCATGGCCGGGATGCTCAGCCGCGGCGCCCAGTACGGCGCCTTCTTCGGCGGCGGCCGGCGTGACAACAACAACAACAACGCGGGCGGGCTGCCGATCTGGGTGGTCGTGCTGGTGGTGAGCCTGGTCGTCTACGCGATCAGCTTCTTCCTGACCCGGCTGCTCTCGCGCTACCGCGAGCTGTGCGCCGACCGGTCGGGCGCCTACCTGACGATGAAGCCGCGCGCCCTCGCGACGGCGCTGCAGAAGATCTCCGGCGGGATGAACGCCATCCCACAGCGCGACCTCCGCCAGGCCAGCGCCATGAACGCGTTCTTCATCGCGCCGGCGATCAAGGGGATGAGCCTCGGGCAGCTCACCTCGACCCACCCGTCGCTCGAGCGCCGGCTCCAGCAGCTGGCGAAGATCGAGGCCGAGCTGAGTCGTCCGGTGGACGGGCCGGTGGACGACCACGACGGGCCGCCGGCGTTGTGAGTCGGTTCTGGGGAGCCCTGACCGGGCGCACGACGCCGAAGAAGGCGAACCTCGACTCGCTGTTCATGGTGCCCTCGGCCGCGATCACCCTGCAGACCGCGGCCGGCTTCACCCCGACCGGCAGAGGCTCGGTCTGCTTCCGGGCGCCTGACGGCGCGGCGTACCAACAGGTGCAGGACGAGGTCGTCACCCTGCTGCGCGAGGACGCCGACAAGCCGGACGTGCAGGTGCAGCGCGACGACTTCGGCTTCACCTGGCTGGTGGTCGACCGGGTGGACGACGACGTCGAGGGGCTGTGCACCGACCTGCACGCCGTGAACACCGCACTGGAGGAGCAGGGCTACGCCACCGGGCTGCTCTGCTCGCTGGTGCCCTTCGTCGACGCGTCGGGGCGGAAGGTCGGCCTGGTCTATCTCTACAAGCAGGGCACCTTCTACGGGTTCGCGCCCACCGGCCCGAAGACCCGCGACAACCTCCTCGAGATCCAGGTCCGCGACACCCTCGCCGGCGAGCTCCCCATGGAGCAGGACCTCCAGCGCTGGCTCGCCCTCTGGGGTGCCCCCGGTCTCTAGCCGACTGAGGCAACCTGGGACTCCCATCGTTCCGTTCAGGTGGTGACGGAAGGGAGCCCGAGGTGCGGGACGTCGACGACACGGAGTTCGTGCAGTTCGTCGACGGTCACGCCCGCGAGCTGCGGCGCACGGCGTACCTCATGTGCGGGGACTGGCAGCGCGCCGAGGACGCCACCCAGGACGCACTGGTCAAGCTGTACGTCGCGTGGTCCAGGATCGAGCGCCGAGGCGGGTTGCGCGCCTACGCCCACCGGGCCGTGACCACGGCCGTGATCGACCAGGGCCGCAGGCCCTGGCGCCGCGAGGTCGGTGGTGAGGACCTGCCCGACCCGGGCGCCGACCCGATCGAGCACGTCGACCGCAGGCTGGCGGTGGTCCGCGCGCTGCAGTCGTTGCCGCACCGGCGCCGGCAGTGCGTGGTCCTCCGGTACTTCGTCGACCTCTCGGTCGAGGAGACCGCGCAGCACCTCGGGATCACCACCGGGACGGTCAAGAGCCAGACCGCGCGTGGCCTGGAGCAGGTGCGTGACGCCCTCCGGGGACAGGGCCTCGACGTCGAGCTGGAGGAGCAGCTGTGAACGAGCGCATGAGTGACCTGCTCGACCTCGCGTCGGACGACGCCGGGGCACCCCTCGGGTTCGGCGGGGACACGATCGTCCGTCGGGCCCGCGTCCGACGTCGTCGCCGGCACGGCGGGATCGCGGCCGGCCTGGCCGCGGCCGGTGTCGCCGGTGTGCTCGCGCTGAGCCAGGTCGTCGGGTCGGCTCGCACCGGGAGCGGTCCCTCCGTGGGTCCCAGCACCAGCGCGCCGCCGTCGACCGCGTCGTCGTCGGCACCGGTGCTCGACCCGCAGGAGCGCGCCATCGTCGACCGGTGTGCACGGGCCCGTGCCCCGGGTGGGATCTCCGGCGACACCTCGATCAGCCGGATCGGCCCGAACGACCACTCCGGACGGCCACCACGCGCGCCGCGCGCCGGGTTCCTGCACCGGTGGATGCTCGACGCCCACGTGCAGGACGCCCGGGGCGCCACCGCGACGTTCGTCAACCCCGAGCACACGCGCTGGGTGAGCTGTCAGCTCGTGGCGGGCGGCACCGACAACGCCGACGAGGTCACCGGCCGTGGGCCGCTGCCGAGCGGGCCGGTGCCCCGGAGCTGGTACGGACCCGACGGGTTCCGGCACCAGGCGACGAGCCCCGACTGGTCGCAGGTCTGCGCACCGGGTGACGGGAAGGTCTGCCCCCGCGAGCTGTTCGCCGGCGCCTTCGCCCGGTACGCCGGTGTCGCCGCGGTGCGCGTGGACGCTCCCGACGGAACGGTCCTGCACCCGGTCCTCGGCACCTACACCTACGTCTTCCGACACGTCGAGGAGCGGGTGGATGCGCATCGGGCGAGCAACGACATGCAGGCGCTGCCCTCGATGCCGGTCACCCTGCTGGACGCCGCCGGCAGGACGATCATCCGCTACGACTACTTCCCGTCGTACCTCGTCCCGAGCACCTGCCCTGCGACCGGAGGTTGCTGATCAGCCCCGGTGAGACCGTCCCGGGAGGTCGAGCATCCGCTGGAGCGCGATCTTCGCGTGGTGCTCGGTGTCGGGGTCGACGGAGACCCGGTTGACGACGACGCCGTCGACGAGGGACTCGAGGGCCCACACCAGGTGGGGGAGGTCGATCCGGTTCATCGTCGAGCAGTAGCAGACGTTCCGGTCGAGGAACACGATCTCCTGCTCCGGGTGCTCGCGGGCGAGGCGCTGCACGAGGTTGAGCTCGGTGCCGACGGCCCACTTCGATCCGGCTGGGGCCGCCTCGATGGTCTTGATGATGAACTCGGTCGAGCCGACCAGGTCGGCGCGGGTCACGACGTCGTGGGTGCACTCGGGGTGGACCAGGATGCGGATGCCCGGCTTCGTCGCCCGCAGCTCGTCCACGACCTCGGCCGAGAACCGGCCGTGCACCGAGCAGTGGCCCTTCCACAGGATCATCCGGGCCGCCGCGAGTGCCTCGGCGGAGACGCCGCCGTCCGGCCGGCGCGGATCCCAGACGACACAGTCGTCGAGCCCGAGCCCGAGCTTCAGGACGGCGGTGTTGCGACCGAGGTGCTGGTCGGGGAGGAACAGCACGGTGGCCTCGGGCCTCTGCGAGAACGCCCACTCCAGGGCCACGTCGGCGTTGCTCGACGTACAGACCGCGCCGCCGTGGCGTCCGCAGAAGGCCTTGATGTCGGCCGACGAGTTCATGTACGTGATCGGGACGACGCTCTCGGCGATGCCTGCGCCGGCCAACGCGTCCCAGCAGTCCTCGACCTGTGCGAGCCTGGCCATGTCGGCCATGGAGCAGCCCGCGGCGAGGTCCGGGAGCACCACCATCTGCTGCGGCGCGGTCAGGATGTCGGCCGACTCGGCCATGAAGTGGACGCCGCAGAACACGATGTACTCCGCCTCCGGCCGCGCGGCGGCGTCGCGGGCGAGCTTGAACGAGTCGCCCGTGACGTCGGCGAACCGGATGACCTCGTCGCGCTGGTAGTGGTGACCGAGCACGAAGACCCGGTCACCCAGCGCCTCCTTCGCAGCGCGGACACGCTCGACGAGGTCGGGATCGGACGGCGCCGGGAGGTCGCCCGGGCACTCGACCCCCCGCTCGGTGGCCAGGTCGGTGCCGCGTCCGAGCGGCAGCAGCGGGAGGTCCACCGTGGTCATGACGTCATGCTAGGGAGGTCACATCAGGGCGCCGTGGGGGAGGTACGGCCTGGGCGGTCGCATGTTGCGGAGCGCCTGGTAGCCCTCCTGGAAGACGTCGAGCCGCGCCGCGATCCCGACGTCGAGGGCCCAGCCGTTCTCCGGGGTGATGTGGCCGACCAGCACGTCGTCGCTGGACGCGATCGCCTCCCACATCAGCCGCGAGGCCGTACGCCGGTCGGTCGCCGCCAGCAGGGCGACGCCGTCGTCGAGGTAGGCGTACCCCTGGGCCGAGGAGGTCTCGCTGACCACCAGCCGGAACTGCCTCATCAGCAGCTGGTGGTCGACGCCGTGGGCGGCGCCGCGGGTCCGGCGGTCCACCGAGTCCATCAGGTCGACGTCGCTCTCGGTGCCTTCGCGGACCTTCTCGACGACCGGGATCTGCGAGCGGTCCGGCGTCCCGCGGACGAACATCTGCGGGTGCAGGGTGAACCCGGCGGCGTGGTACCGGCGGACCGCCTTCGGGTCGCTGGAGGCGTTGAGCATGCCCCGCAGGCAGCCGCGCCCGTGGTCGAGTGCCGGTGCCAGGAGGGCCTTGCCGAGACCGAGACCCTGGGCCTCGGGCACCACGGCGTACGACGCCAGCAGCCACAGCTTCTCCCGCACGAACGAGATCACCACGCCGAGCAGCGCGTCGTCGCGCTCGGCGACCCAGCAGCCGCCCGGATCTGTCCTGATCAGGTGCCGAGCCCGGTCGACCCAGTGGGCACCGCGCTCCGGTGGCCGCAGCTGCGGATCGGGCCACGACCGGCGGAACATCCGGGTGTCGAGCTCGTGGTAGCCGACCGCGGTCAGCCGCTCCGCCGCCCCTGCGTCGTCGACGGTCATCGGCCGGATCCGCGTGTCGCTCACCCGCCCTAGCATTGCGGGCGTGCGCAAGGTCGGGGTGGAGGAGGAGCTCTTGCTCGTCGACCCGGACACCGGGGAGCTGGCCAACGCCGCGGGCCACGTGCTGCACGAGCACAGGAGCGAGCGCAGCGACGTCCCGCCGCCCACGGCGTCGCACGACCTGGAGGGCGAGCTGCTCCGCCACATGCTGGAGACCCATACCGACCCGGTCGCGGACCTGGGCGAGATCGCCCGGCAGCTGCGGGAGGCGCGGCGTACGGCGCTGGTCGCGGCCGAGGAGTCCGGACTGGCCCTGGCCGCCGTCGGGACGGCGCCGCTCGGCTCGGCCGAGCCGGCCGTCAGCGCCAACCCGAGGTACGAACGGATCGTCAACGAGTTCGGGGACACCGGACGCGGCGCGGGCACCCTCGGCATGCACGTCCACGTCGACATCGCCGACGACGACGAGGGCGTCCGGGTCATCGACTCCCTGCGGCCCTGGCTACCGCTGCTGACCGCCATCTCCGCGAACTCGCCGTACGCCTCCGGGAAGGACACGGGGTACGCCTCGTGGCGCCAGCAGGTGTGGACGAGGTGGCCCACGGCTGGTCCGGCCGAGCCGTACGGCTCGCTCGCGGAGTACCGCCGGGTGAGCCGCACCCTGATGGACATCGGCGCCGCGCTCGACGACGGGATGCTCTACTTCGACGCCAGGCTCTCCGCGCGCTACCCGACGGTCGAGATCCGGGTCGCCGACACCTGCACCGAGGTGGACGACGCGCTGGTGGTGGTGGCGCTCGCGCGGGCTCTGGTCGAGACCTGCGCCACGGCCGAGCCACTCACCGAGCCGTGGCGCACCGACCTGCTCCGCGGCGCCTGGTGGCGGGCCGCGAGGTACGGGCTGTCCGGCCACCTGGTGCACCCGGTCACCGCCGAGCGGGTCGAGGCCCGCGCGGCGATCGGGGCTCTCCGGGAGCTGGTGGACCCTGCGCTGTGCAGTGCCGGCGACGACGCGCTCGTCGACGACCGTCTCGCCCGGCTGTCGTCCACGGGCACGGGTGCGCGGCGCCAGCGGTCGGCGTACGAGCGGACCGGCGAGCTCCGGGGGGTCGTGGCGGACCTGGTGGCCCGTACGGCGGACTCCGTGACAGGACCGGCAGGATGACGCCGTGCGCGTGCTGATCGCCCCGGACAAGTTCGCCGGCACGCTGACGGCGGTCGAGGCGGCCCGGGCGATCGCCGACGGCTGGTCGCGCAGGGCGCCGGGGGACCTGCTCGACCTGGCGCCGATGGCGGACGGAGGCCCCGGGTTCGTCGACGTGCTCCACGAGGCACTCGGCGGCGAGCTGGCGGTGGTCACGGTGACCGGCCCCCACCACGAGCGAGTGCCGGGCGCCGTGCTGAGGCTCGACCACCGGGCCTGGGTCGAGAGCGCCCAGGCCTGCGGGCTCGCCCTCACCGCGGGTGAGCGCGCCGAGAGCGCCACCACGTGGGGCGTCGGCGAGCTGGTCCGGCACGCGATCGAAGCAGGTGCCACCGACATCGTGGTCGGTCTCGGCGGCTCGGGAACGAACGACGGCGGCGCCGGCCTGCTCGGAGCCCTCGGTGCCACCGCCGACCGGCCGCTCGACGAGGGCGCGGCGGGCCTGAACGGTGTCGCCACCGTCGACCTCGCGCCCGCCCGTGCGAGGCTCGAGGGCGTCACGCTCACCTGCGCCAGCGATGTCGACAACCCGCTCACCGGGCTGTTCGGGGCCACCAGGTCCTTCGGTCCGCAGAAGGGCATCCCCGAGGACCGGCTGCCGGCCGTCGACCGCATCCTCGAGCAGCTCGCGGCGGCGACCGACCGGCGTACCTCGCTGGAGAAGGGGGCGGGCGCCGCCGGGGGCCTCGGGTTTGCCCTGCTCCTCCTGGGCGCCGGACGGACTCCGGGCTTCGACGTCGTCGCCGACGCGGTGGACCTGGCGGGCCGCGCCCGGACCGCCGACCTCGTCCTGACCGGCGAGGGCGCCTTCGACTTCTCCAGCCGCTCCGGCAAGGTCCCGTACGGCGTCGCCACGGTCGCCGCGGAAGCGCTCCGGCCGTGCGTGGCCCTCGCGGGGCGGGTGCTGGTCGGGTCGCGCGAGATGCGGGCGCTGGGCATCGAGTCGGCGTACTCGCTGGTCGACCTGGTGGGGGAGGAGCGCGCCCTGGGCGACCCCGCCGGGAGTCTGGCGTGTCTCGCGGAGCGGGTCGCCCGCACCTGGTCGCGCTGACCGGGATCCCTCGGAATAACCACCGCTGTGCGAGAATTGGGACTGTCAGACGCGCCCTCGTGACGCGCTTCTCAGACACCGATGAAGGAGCTGTGAGCATGACCGACCAGGTCACCGAGCGTCGTACCGACCAGATCAACCTGAGCCCGGTCGCGGCCACGAAGGTGAAGAGCCTGCTCGACCAGGAGGGTCGTGACGACCTCCAGCTGCGCATCTCGGTGCAGCCCGGGGGCTGCAGTGGTCTGCGCTACCAGCTGTTCTTCGACGAGCGGACGCTCGACGGCGACGTCGTGAGCGACTTCGACGGTGTGGCCGTCGTGGTCGATCGGATGAGCGTCCCCTACCTGAACGGCGCCATGATCGACTTCGTCGACACGATCGAGAAGCAGGGCTTCACGATCGACAACCCGAACGCGACGGGATCCTGCGCCTGCGGCGACTCGTTCCACTGATCGGACTCCACGAAGCCCCCGCGTCTGTGTAGACGACTCCGCGGGGGCTTCGTGCTGTGTGCACCTAGTCCAGGTGCAGGTGCAGCGCGTCCGCGATGCGGGCGGCTGCCTCGTCCACGGCGATCTCGCGCTTGGCGACCTCGCGCGGGTAGTCGGCGTACTCCAGGCTCGGCGGGCCGGCGACGGCCGCCCGCGTGACCCGGTCACGGCGGAGCACCCGACCCACGGCGGCGGCGTCCTCACGCATCGCCGTCGGCGAGTCGATCTCGTCGTACGACGTGCGGGCACGGCTCATGATCACGACGCTAACGGCTACCAATGAGTACTCCCAGCCCGACATCACCTAGTCTTGCCGAACGTGTCCCTGCTGATCTGCGGATCCATCGCGACCGACCACCTGATGACCTTCCAGGGGCGCTTCAGGGACTCCCTCGTGGTCGAGCAGCTCGACAAGCTGGCGGTGTCGTTCCTCGTCGACGACCTCGAGATCCGGCGCGGCGGTGTGGCCCCGAACATGTGCTTCGGGCTCGGCCGGCTCGGCCTGCGGCCGGTGCTGGTCGGCGCCGCCGGCGAGGACTTCGTCGACTACCGCAGCTGGCTCGAGCGGCACGGCGTCGACTGCTCGTTCGTGCACATCTCGGACACCAAGCACACGGCGCGCTTCGTGTGCACCACCGACTCGTCGATGGCGCAGTTCGCCTCGTTCTACCCCGGTGCGATGAGCGAGGCGCGACAGATCGAGCTGCGGCCGATCGTCGGGCAGGTCGGTGCCCCCGACTTCGTGCTGATCGGCGCGGACGACCCCGAGGGCATGCTGCGCCACACGCGTGAGTGCCGGCAGCGGGGTTTCCCCTTCATCGCCGACCCGAGCCAGCAGCTGGCGTTCAGCGACGGCGGCCTGATCCGCGACCTCATCGACGGTGCGACGTACCTGTTCTCCAACGAGTACGAGTCGCACATGATCGAGTCCAAGACCGGCTGGTCGGCCGACGAGGTGCTCCGGCACGTCGGCACCCAGGTGACCACGCTCGGCCCCGACGGGGTCAGGATCCTGACCGGTGACGCAGAGCCGATCGAGGTCAAGGCGGCGCCGGGCGTCAGCGCCGTGGAGCCGACCGGCGTGGGCGACGCGTTCCGAGCCGGGTTCCTGGCCGGGCTCGAGTGGGGGTTCGGCCACGAGCGGGCGGCCCAGGTCGGGTGCGTGCTGGCGGCGTACGTCGTGGAGACCGTGGGGACGCAGGAGTACGCCTTCACCCACCAGCAGTTCGTCGACCGCGTCCGGACGGCGTACGGCGAACAGGCGGCTGCGGACGTCGCCGCCCACCTGTCGACGGTCAGCTGAGCCGGCGTACGACGTATCGCGGACACCCGTCGTCTGCGGACTCCTCGCCGACGTACTCCTGACCGGTCATCCGGCACCACGCAGGTACGTCGACCCGCGCGGCCGCGTCGGAGGCCACGACGCAGACCAGCTCACCGATGCCGACATCCGTGATGTGGCGGGCGAGCTCGATGATCGGGGCCGGGCAGACCAGGCCGCGGCAGTCCAGCTCCATCACAGGCGGGCCCGGAGACGTTCGATCGCGCCCGGCAGCACCTCGAGGAACCGCCCGACGTCCTCCTCGTCGGTGTCGCGTCCCAGGGACAGGCGGACGTTGCCGTGGGTGAGTGCGCCCATCGCGGCGAGGACGTGGCTGGGCTCCAGCGTCGACGCGGTGCAGGCCGATCCGCTCGCGACCTCGAAGCCGAGCCGGTCGAGCTCGGTCACCAGCGCCTCGCCGTCGACGTACAGGCAGGAGAAGGTGACCAGGTGCGGCAGGCGGTCGCTGGGATCGCCGACGACCTCGACGCCCTCGAGCTCGCCGACCACGCCACGGATCCACCCGATCAGGGAGTGGTGTCGCAGGTTCTCGGTCTCTCGCTCGGCGACCACCGCCTGGAGCGCCGCGGCCGACGCGAGGATCGCCGGCACGTTTCGCTCGTCGTCGGGGAACGGGTCGCGCCACCGCGCTCCGCGCCGTACCACCAGGACGCCGACGCCTGGAGGACCGCCCCACTTGTGGGCCGACGCCGCCAGGGCCGACCAGCCCTCGGGCAGGGCGAGCCGCCCCGCGGAGGCACAGGCGTCCACGAAGAGAGGTACGCCACCGAGGAGTCCGGCCACCTCGGCGATCGGCTGGAGGGTGCCGACCTCGTGATTGGCCGACTGACAGGCGACCACGGAGGTGTCGGTGAGATCCACGGCGCCGAGGTCGTCGAGCCGGACCCGGCCGGTGGGTTCGACGGCGATCGACCGGGTCGGCGCGCCCGACCATTCCGCCGCGTGCAGGACGGCTGAGTGCTCCACCGCGGTGTGCACGATCTGCGCGCCCCGGCGTGCGGCGCCGCGGTGCAGCCCCAGGAGCCCCCGGTGCACGGCCTCGGTGCCGGACGCGGTGAACGTGACCTCCTCGGGCCGCACGCCCAGCGCCTCGGCGGTCGCGGCCCGGGCGTTATCCAGGACGAGTCGCGCCGCGCGGCCGGCGTGATGGAGCCGCCGCGGGTCGGCGTACGCCGCGTCGAGGGCGGCCGCGAAGGCCTCCCGCGCGGCGGGATGCAGCGGCACACCGGAGGCGGAGTCCAGGTAGACGCGGCGGCCGGGCTCGCTCGACACGCCGCCAACCTAGCCCCGGCTCTGCGGCCCGGACCGGGCACCCGACTTACCGCGACCCACCCCCTCGAGCGGGCACGGGTTCGGATAGTGTGCGGACTGTTGGTGATCGCCTGAGCAGAAAGGCTCGTTCGTGGGTCGGCAAGTCCCCGCTGCCTCGGCCGCGACGCCTCGTCGCACCCAGCGTCGTACGCCTGTTCTCGCCCGCCGGGCAGGAGTCGCCCTCGTCGGAGCGATCCTCCTGGTCAGCCTGACCGGCTGCAGCAGCAAGGACCGCCACGAGTGGGCCAACCTGGCGATGCCCGACCCCGCCACGGCTCAGGGCGAGCACATCTTCCTGTTGTGGCGCTGGGCCTGGATCGCCGCGCTGGCCACGGGTGCGGTCGTCTGGGGCCTGATCTTCTACGCCGCGTGGCGGTTCCGTCGTCGCAGCGACGACGAGGTCCCGATCCAGACCCGCTACAACCTGCCGCTCGAGATCTTCTACACGATCGCCCCGATCATCATGGTCGTGGTGTTCTTCGTGCACACCGAGCGCACCCAGAACCTCGTCCGCGAGGAGGTCCCCAACCCGGATGTGACCATCTACGTCGTGGGCCAGCAGTGGACCTGGACGTTCAACTACCTGCCCGGCGGCGAGATCAACACGCCCGACCAGCAGGTCCTCTACAGCGTCGGCCAGGCCGGCAACCCGCCGACCCTGGTGATCCCGGTCGACAAGACCGTGGAGTTCAAGCTGCACTCGCCCGACGTCGTACACGACTTCGGCGTCCCGGGGTTCCTCGAGAAGGAGGACGTGATCCCGGGACCCCAGTCGCAGGACAACCACTTCCAGGTCGAGCCCACTGTGATCGGCGACTACCGTGGCAAGTGCTACGAGCTGTGCGGGGTCTACCACTCGCGCATGCTCTTCAACGTCAAGATCGTCAGCGATGCGGACTTCCAGTCCTACCTCCAGCAGCTACAGGCCCAGGGGAACGTCGCCAAGCAGCCTCTGCTCGGCGGCATCACCAGCCAGACGCAAGCTGGGCTCCAGAGCGGTTCTGAGGGAGGCTCCGAATGACCGCCACCACGCCGTCCACCGCCACCACGGTCTCGCAGCCCCGCCGTGATCTGGGCCAACGGATCATCAAGGTCATCACGTCGACCGACCACAAGGTGATCGGCAACCTCTACATCGGCACCGCGTTCGGCTGGTTCCTGGTCGCAGGCGTGATGGCACTGCTGATGCGCTCCGAGCTGGCCAACCCGGGCATGCAGTTCGTGAACGACGAGGTCTACAACCAGCTGTTCACGATGCACGGCACGATCATGCTGCTGCTGTTCGCGACGCCGCTGTTCTTCGGGTTCGGCAACGCGATCATGCCGCTGCAGATCGGCTCGCCCGACGTTGCGTTCCCGCGCCTGAACATGTTCAGCTACTGGCTGTTCCTGTTCGGCGGCCTGATCGCGGGCTCCGGCTTCATCACCCCGTCGGGTGCCGCCGACTTCGGCTGGTTCGCCTACACGCCGCTCTCGGACGCCGTACGGTCGCCCAACGTCGGCGGTGACCTGTGGGTGATGGGCCTGTGGATGGCCGGTCTCGGCACGATCCTGGGCGCGGTCAACTTCATCACCACGATCATCTGCATGCGCGCACCCGGCATGACGATGTTCCGGATGCCGATCTTCGTGTGGAACACGATGGTCACCAGCCTGCTGGTGCTCGTGGCGTTCCCCGTGCTCGCCGGCGCGCTGCTGTCGCTCGAGGCCGACCGAAGACTGGGGGCACACGTCTTCGACGCCAGCCATGGTGGCGCCATCCTGTGGCAGCACCTGTTCTGGTTCTTCGGCCATCCCGAGGTCTACATAATCGCGCTGCCGTTCTTCGGCATCATCACCGAGATCCTGCCGGTCTTCAGCCGCAAGCCCTGCTTCGGATACATCGGACTGGTGGGTGCGACCCTCGGCATCGCGGTGCTCTCGGTCGCGGTGTGGGCCCACCACATGTTCGTCACCGGCAAGGTCGACCTGCCGTTCTTCTCCGGGATGACGTTCCTGATCGCCGTACCGACGGGCGTGAAGTTCTTCAACTGGATAGGCACGATGTGGGGCGGATCGGTGTCGTTCGACACACCCATGCTCTGGTCCATCGGCTTCCTGACCACGTTCCTCTTCGGCGGCCTGACCGGCGTCATCCTGGCGAGCCCACCGCTCGACTTCCACGTCTCCGACTCCTACTTCGTGGTGGCTCACTTCCACTACGTCGTCTTCGGCACGGTGGTCTTCGCGATGTTCGCCGGGTTCTATTTCTGGTGGCCCAAGGTCACCGGCCGGATGCTCGACGAACGTCTCGGCAAGGTGCACTTCTGGATGCTGTTCATCGGCTTCCACACGACGTTCCTGGTCCAGCACTGGCTGGGCGTCGAGGGCATGCCTCGCCGGTACGCCGACTACCTGCCCCAGGACGGCTTCACCACTCTCAACCAGGTGTCGACCGTCGGCGCGTTCCTCCTGGGCGCCTCGACGCTCCCGTTCCTCTACAACGTGTGGATCTCCCGGCGTGGCCCGCTGGTCGAGGTCGACGACCCGTGGGGATGGGGCCGCTCCCTGGAGTGGGCGACCAGCTGTCCGCCGCCGCGCCACAACTTCGACCGCATCCCGCGCATCCGTTCGGAGTCGCCGGCGTTCGACCTGCACCATCCCGAGATCGCAGCGCTGGAGATGGAGGACAACTACGCGATGGCGAACGCCGGGTTCGCCGACGCGCCGGACGTCGAAGGCCGTGAGGAGCACCTGCGCGACCGGATGGACGGTGATGACTCGTGAAGATGGAGGCCTGGATCTTCGCGCTCGCGACGGCCTTCTTCCTGATCGTCAGCCCCGGGTACTGGTTCCTCTCCGGCGACTGGACCGGCACCTCGGCCCTCGTCATGACGACGCTGCTGATGGCGATGGTGACGCTCTACCTCGGGTTCCATGCGACGAAGATGGAGCCACGGCCGGAGGACCGTAAGGACGCCGAGATCGCCGACGGAGCCGGCGAGCTGGGGTTCTTCCCGCCGTACTCCTGGTGGCCGCTGTGGTGCGGCGCCTCCCTCGCCGTGATCGTGTACGGCGTGGCGATCGGCGCCTGGTGGCTGTTCATCATCGGGATCGGCCTGGGCGCCCTGGCCCTGTCGGGCTGGGTCTTCGAGTACTACCGCGGCGAGCACGCCCACTGACCCGGGCCGGCAACCTCCGAGCCGCCGGCCGCGTCCTAGGGGCATGGGATTCCGCGCGCCACGACGATTCCGGGTGCGCGGGGGGTCTCGGGTTACATTGAGGTCACTTGTCACCACACCTGTCACGGGGAGTCTGATGTCCGTCCTGCGCGCTCGCGTGCCGCTGCTGTGCGGCGCCCTGCTGGCCGTGTCCCTGACCGCGGGCTGCGGCTCGGGGGACTCGACCCACGACGGCGGCTCGAAGGGCCTCCAGGACGTCGTGCACAGCAAGTCCGCCCACCCGAAGCCGAAGGCCTCGGTGAGCTCGAACGTCGCGCGGGGCGCCAGCCACGTCCCGGTCGACCGCCTGGTCTCGGTGCAGGCCGACTCCGGAACCCTGACCGCGGTGACGGTGAGCTCCAAGTCCGGGACGGTCCCGGGGAAGATGTCGGCGGACCGCAAGAGCTGGACGGCCGGTGCGCTCCTCGAGCCGGGCACGACGTACACCGTGCACAGCGAGGCCACCATCGAGGGTGGCAAGCCGATCACCCGCACCACCCGCTTCCGCACCGCGGCGCTGACCCTGGACCAGCAGACCTACCCGTCCATCGCGCCGCTGAACGGCGAGACCGTCGGGGTCGGGATGCCGGTGATCGTGACCTTCGACGTGCCGGTCACCGACCGCGCCTCCATCGAGAAGCACCTGCACGTGACCGCCCAGCCGGCCCAGAAGGGCTCGTGGCACTGGATCAGCGACACCGAGGTGCACTGGCGCCCGGCGACGTACTGGAAGGCCGGGAGCAGCGTCACCGTGAACGCCGACATCAACAGCGTGCCGGCCGGCAACGGGATCTTCGGACAGCTCGACCGGACGGTCTCGTTCAACGTCGGGGACGCCCACATCTACAAGGTCGACGCGAAGACCGACCTGATGAAGGTCTTCAGCAACGGCACCCTGCTGCGCACCGTGCCGATCACGACCGGGAAGCCGGGCTTCACCACGCGTTCGGGCGTGAAGGTGATCGTCGAGAAGTACCCGCACAAGCGGATGAACTCCGAGACCATCGGCATCGACCCGAACGGCCCCGAGGGCTACAACATCGGCAACGTCCAGTGGGCGATGCGGGTGACCTACTCCGGTGAGTTCCTCCACGCCGCGCCGTGGTCGGTCGCCAGCCAGGGCCACGAGAATGTCTCCCACGGCTGCACCGGAATGAGCACCGAGAACGCCGACTGGCTCTACCACATGAGCCGCCGCGGTGACGTCGTCGTCACCACCGGCACCGACAAGCAGATGACGCTCACCAACGGCTACGGCGACTGGAACGAGTCCTTTGCCCAGTACCGCCTCGGCTCCGCCCTCCACTAGCCCTGACCCGGCTCTTGCCGACGCTGAGGAACGCTGACCCGGCTCTGGCCGACGCTGACCATCGAGATCGCGCAAGCACCTTCGACGGCGTTCTCCACAGCCTGCCCTCGGCGCTGGTTGAGGGTTACGGCAGTGGGCAGTCCTACGGTCATGACAACACTGAAGTGCATGACCTTCCTGGGTCCGGATGCCCCGGTTCCGATCGATCGCGCGTTCACGAGGCGCCAAGCCTTGGCAGAGGGTGTGCCCGAGCGACAGCTCGCCGCCTGGGTGTCAGCGGGCCTGCTCCTCAACCCGCTGCGGGGAGTGTTCCACGCAGCGCAGCTGCCAGATGGACTCGAACTGCGAGTGGAATGCTTGCGACTCGTCGCTCCGGGGAACGCCGTCATCACCGGTCGGACAGCCGGCTGGTACCACCGTGCGCCGATGGTCCTCGCCGCGGGCGATCATCTCCGCGTGCCGCGCGTCGAGATGCACCTGGCGCCGGGGAACCGACTCCGCAACTCGCTCGCGACCGGCGGGGAACGCACCTTTCTCGCGCACGAAGTCATCGACCTCGACGGACTATGGGTGACGACCAAGCTCCGGACAACGGTCGATCTCGGCATCGGCCTGCCGCGTGTTCAGGCGTTCGCGGCGATGTGCGCCATGGCCAAGGTCGCCGACTACGACAAGGCCGACCTCCTCTTCGAGCTCCGTGAGCGGGGACGGTTCGCGGGCTATCGCGGCGTACGCCAGGGCCGAGGCCTTGCGCCCCACGTGGATCCCGCCTTCGGCTCAGGCCCCGAGTGCGCGCTCGGACTCTCATGGCTGGACCAACCCGGCATGCCTCCGCTGACTCTTCAGCATCGGGTCGCCCATCCCGGCGGGAACTACTACCTCGATCTCGCGTGCCCGGAGTTGAAGTACGGCGCGGAGTACAACGGTCCCCGATGGCACGCCGAGGACCGAGCGGCGTACGACGAGGACCGCATCGCCTGGCTCGTCGAGCACGACGACTGGATCATCGACGTCTTCGAGGCGGATGACGTCTACGGGCCCGGTCGGGATCCTGGCATGAAGCTACGCCAAGGCGTGGAGCGTGCGCGACGACGCTACGGCGCGTTGTCCTGGTCGGGTCAGACGCGCGACGGAGATGCCTGGCTCGGCTGACGTGGAACCGGCGACGTCGGCAAGGGCCGGGTCAGCGCTCTCCAGCGTCGGCAAGAGCCGGGTCAGCGTTGGGCCTCAGTGACCGCGGAGGGGGACGTCCTCGGCGTCGCGGAGGGCGTGGTCGTCGAACTCGTGCCCCGATGCGGGGTGGGCGAGCTCGGACTCGATCTCGTGGATGTGCTCCGCGTGGTGGCGGGCCTCCTCGAGCTCCTCGGCGGTCGGCTTCTGCACGTTGTCGGCGAACATCGCCTTGGACAGCGTGGACCGGACGCGGTCGATGCGGGTGCCACGAGCGGCCACGCCGTTCTCGTCGACGTCCGGCTCGAGCTCGTGGATCCGGTCGCGCTGCCGAGCGGTGAGCGTGTAGGCCTCGGCCTCGCTGATCGGCAGATGACGCTCGCTGTACCCGCCCTCGGCCGACCGCATGATGATGCCGGTCTCGTAGCCGTGCAACAGCCGGTCGTTGTCCTGGCGCTGCAGCCCGATGCACCAACGCCGGGTCACGTAGAAGACGATCACCGGGAGGATGAAGATCGCGGCCCGCATGAAGTAGGTGATGGAGTTCAGGCTCCAGTGGAAGTGCGTGGCCAGGATGTCGTTGCCGCCCGCGGCCCACAACAGTCCGTACTCCGTCACCATCGCGGCCAGGAACGCCGTGCGCGTCGGCGCGTTGCGCGGTCGCTGGAGCAGGTGGTGCTCACGCCTGTCGCCGGTCACCCACTGCTCGAGGAACGGCCAGCAGATGATCATCCCGAAGAGGACGAACGGTGCGATCTGACCGGGGATCATGACGTTCCAGGAGATCGTGATCCCCCAGATATGGGTCTCCCAGTTGGGCATGATGCGCAGCAACCCTTCGGCGATGCCCATGTACCAGTCGGGCTGGGAGCCGGCGGTCACCTTGGACGGGTCGTAGGGCCCGTACTTCCAGATCGGGTTGATGGAGAGCAGCGCCCCCATCAGCGCGGTCACGCCGAAGACCATGAAGAAGAAGCCGCCGGCCTTGGCCATGTAGACGGGCAGCATCGGGTAGCCGACGACGTTCTGCTCGGTGCGGCCGGGACCCGCCCACTGGGTGTGCTTGTGGAACACCAGCAGCAGCATGTGGGCGCCGATCAGCGCGAGCAGCAGACCCGGGATGAGCAGCACGTGCACGATGTAGAGGCGCGGGATGATCACGTCGCCCGGGAACTCCCCGCCGAACAGGAAGAACGACATGTAGGACCCGACCACCGGTGTCGCCTTGATCAGTCCGTCGGCGATGCGCAGACCGGTGCCGGAGAGCAGGTCGTCGGGCAGCGAGTAGCCGGCGAAGCCCTCGAGGATGCCGAGCAGCAGGAGGATCCCGCCGATCACCCAGTTCAGCTCGCGCGGCTTGCGGAACGCACCGGTGAGGAACGTCCGCATCATGTGCACGAACATCGCGGCGATGAACAACATCGCCGACCAGTGGTGCATCTGCCGCATCAGCAGCCCGCCGCGCACGTCGAAGGAGATGTGCAGGGTCGAGGCGTAGGCGTCGGACATCGGGACGCCGCGCAGCTGTGTGTAGGAGCCCTGGTACGTCGACTCCGACATCGAGGGCGTGAACCACAGCGTCAGGAACGTGCCGGTCAGCAGCAGCACCACGAAGGACCAGAGCGCGATCTCGCCGAGCATGAACGACCAGTGGTCGGGGAACACCTTGCGCGCGAAGACCCGGGTCAGCGTGCCCAGCTTCAGCCGGTCGTCGGCCCAGCCGGCGACCGCACCCGCCCGGTTCGGCTTCTTGGCAGTCGCCGCGGTGCCGCGGTTCGTGTCGGCGATCTTGCTGGTGTCCAAGGACATGGTCAGCCTCGCTCCCAGAAACTCGGCCCAACGGGTTCGGTGAAGTCACGCTTCGCCGCCAAGTATCCCTCGTCGTCCACGGTCAGTTCGAGCTGCGGCAGCGGACGGGCGGCGGGCCCGAACAGCACCTTGCCGCTGTCGGCCAGGTCGAACGTCGACTGGTGGCAGGGGCACAGCAGATGGTGCGTCGTGCGCTCGTTGAGGGAGATCGGGCAGCCCACGTGGGTGCAGATCTTCGAGTAGCAGACGATGCCGTCGACCGACCAGTTCAGGGTCTGTGAGGACACGATGTCGCTGGGCAGCATCCGGTGCAGGATCACCGCGGCCTTCGACTTGTCCACCAGCAGGTCGGTGCCCTCGACGAGCGGCTGCTTGGTCTGGGGGTCCAGCGCGAACAGCACCTCGGGCTCGGCGTTGACCAGGTCTCCGATCTCCAGGTCGGTGACCTTGATCGGCGTCCCGACGACGTCGCGGACGACGCGCTGGAGCGTGCGGTTCTGGGTCTGCCACCACGCCTGCATCTCGGGCGTCCAGGTGTTGATGTCCCAGATCGTGTGGTAGAGCTTGTCGCCCGGCAGCGGGCCGAGGTCGCGGAGCATGATGATCGGCAGGAGGCCGAGGATGCCGCCGGCGGCGAGCAGGGTGTTGCGGATCAGCGGCCGGCGCCCGAGGCCGGACTCCTCGAGGCCGACCTGGAGGATGCCCACCGCTGCTTCGCGGTCCTCCTCGGAGGAACCCGCTGAGTGACGCATCTCCACGATCTCGTGGTCGCCCATCAGCTTGCGGGCCCATTGGATCATCCCGGCGCCCATGCCGAGCAGGGTCACTGCGAGGCAGAGGCCGAGCGCGACGTTGGAGGCACCGAGGTTGAAGAAGGTGTCGGGGTTGTCGCCGACCTGGAAGACGATGTAGCTGACGATGAACCCGACGGCGCCCAGGATCGCGAGCAGGAACAGCCCGGCGACCTGACGCTCGGCGCGCTTCTCGGCCCGCGGGTCGACGTCGGTCGGACGCCACTGGTGCGGCTCGAGGCCGGGGTCGGGGATGGGCTCGTCCACGTGGACACGTCCCGGGACGTCCTCATGGGCCTGCTGCTCGCCCACCGGGAGGTTGTCGTTCACGATTGCGACTTCTCCTTGCTCGAACGGGCCGTGTGAGCCGCGATCCAGGTGGCGACGCCGACCAGCGAGCCGATGCCCACGATCCACGCGAACATGCCCTCACTGACCGGGCCGATGCCACCCATCCCGAAGCCGCCGTAGTCGGGGTTGTCCTCCAGCGACTGGAGGTAGGCGATGATGTCGCGCTTCTCGTCGACCGACAGGTTGCCGTTGGAGAAGTTGTCCATCGCCTGAGGGCCGGTCAGCATCGCCTCGAAGATGTACTTCGGCTCCACGCCGCGGATCTTGGGCGCGTAGCCGCCCCTCGGCATGGCACCGCCCGACCCCTCGAAGTTGTGGCACGCGGTGCAGTTGGTCAGGAAGATCTCGCCACCTTGGGTGATCATCTCCTGGCGCTTCTCGTCGCTGATGCCGCTCAGGTCGTAGTCCGACGGGTTGGGGATGGCCGGGCCGGGACCGAGCGAGGCGACGTACGCCGCGAGGTCGGCGATCTCGTCGGGCGTGTAGCTGACCTTCTCCTTCTGCGGGATCTGCGGTCCCGGCTGGGTGGCCGGCATCCGGCCGGTGCCGACCTGGAAGTCGACGGCCGCGGCGCCGACGCCGACCAGCGACGGGCCGAGCTGGTTGCCGTCCAGGGTCTTCACGCCCTCACCGTTGGTGCCGTGGCAGAACGAGCAGCCGACCAGGAACAGCTGGTGGCCGCGCTTGATCTGCGCCGCGGAGTTGTCCTCCTGCGCCGAGGCGGGTGAGAACGCGGCGTACAGCCCACCGGTCAGGAGCAGACCCAGCAGGACCACGAGCAGCCCGGCGACGGGCCCGCGACGGTGCCTGGAGAGACGTCCGAGAGGTCGGTTCAGGAGGCGCACAGTCGGGTCCTTGCGGTCAGGAGATCGGACACGGGTCGGTCATTGGATGAGGTAGATGGTCGCGAACAGGCCGATCCAGACGACGTCGACGAAGTGCCAGTAGTACGACACGACGATCGCGCTGACGGCCTGCTCGTGGGTGAACCGCTTGGCCATGAACGTGCGGCCGAGGACGAACAGGAAGGCGACCAGTCCGCCGGTCACGTGCAGGGCGTGGAACCCGGTGGTGAGGTAGAACATCGAGCCGTAGCCCGAGGCCGGGATCGTGATGCCCTCCTTGATCAGCGAGGTGTACTCCGTGGCCTGGCCCGCGACGAACACCGAGCCCATGAAGTAGGTGAGGATGAACCACTCCCGCAGGCCCCACTTCGGCACCTGGAACAGCGAGCCGGCGCGGCCGACCTGACCGCGCTCCGCGGCGAAGACACCCATCTGGCAGGTCAGCGAGGACAGCACCAGGATCGTGGTGTTGACCGCCGCGAAGGGCACGTCGAGCTTCGCCGTGCTCTGTGCCCAGAGGGCGGGGCTCACCGCGCGGATCGTGAAGTACGACGCGAACAGTGCGGCGAAGAACATCAGCTCGCTCGACAGCCAGATGATGGTCCCGACGCTCACCATGCTCGGGCGGTCGTGATGTCCGTGGAGCCGGGAGGCCGGGATCGTCGTCGAAGCTGTCGCCACGGGCGCCATTATGTCCCGAGCCCTCCGGAGCGGGCACCCCGACCCCCTGGGCTTCGCGAGTTGTTTCCGGCGGTCGAGCCCGGCCTATTCTCGCAAGCGTGATCCCACCTGTCGTGCAGGCCGTGTTGCACGGCGCAGCGGCGGGCGAGGAGGCCCTCCCGAGGTTCACGCTCGGCGCCGTCGTCACCCAGTGGGAGCTGGTCTCGTGGGCGACCCTGGCGATCCTCCTGACCACGGCGCTCTACCTCTGGGGTGTGCAGTGGATGCACCGCCGCGGCGACCGGTGGCCGCTCGGCCGCACCGCGGCGTTCCTGGCTGCGATGGTGGCGGCGGCGATGGCGACCGTCTCGGGCTTGGGCACCTACGACGACACGCTGCTCAGCGTGCACATGGCCCAGCACATGATCCTCTCGATGCTGGTCCCGCTGGCGATGGCGCTGGGTGCCCCGATCACCCTCGCACTGCGCACCCTGCCCCGTCGTCCGCGCGGCTGGCTGCTGGTCGCGCTGCACTCGCGGGTGGCGAAGACCCTCTCGTTCCCACCGCTGGCCTTCACGCTCTTCGTGATCACTCCGTGGGCGCTCTACTTCAGCGGCTGGTACGGGGCGACGCTCCGCTCCGACTACCTGCACGAGATGACCCATCTCCACATGGTGCTGGTCGGCTGCATCTTCTTCTGGCCGCTGATGGGCATCGACCCGCTGCCCGGCCGCATCGGCTACCCGTTCCGGCTGCTGCTCACCGTGCTCACGCTGCCGTTCCACGCGTTCATGGGAGTCACGATCATGGCCCAGGACACGTTGATCGGCGGTACCTGGTACCCCGCGCTCCACGAGGGCCCGATGGGGGCCTGGCTGCCGAGTCCCGCCGCGGACCAGCACCTGGCCGGCGGCATCCTCTGGAGCTCCGGCGACGCGATCGGGCTGCTCTTCTTCGCCACCCTGTTCGTGCAGTGGGTGCGCTCCTCGCTGGCCGAGGCGAAGCGCGAGGACCGGCGGCTCGACCTGCTCGAGGCGCGGGAGGCCCGGGCCGCACGAGCAACCGCGGGCGCGGCGCCGACCGACGAGACCGGACGGTAGCCTTCACCCCGTGAGCGACTCGAAGGCCGGCTCGAAGGCCAGGCTGCGCGTGCTGGTCTACAGCGACGACGTACACGTCCGCGAACAGGTGATCCTCGCGCTCGGGCGCCGGCCCCACCCCGACTTCCCGGAGCTGGAGTACGTCGAGGTCGCGACCGAGCCGGTCGTCCTGCAGAACATGGACGCCGGCAGCATCGACCTGGCCATCCTCGACGGCGAGGCGGTGCCGGCCGGTGGCATGGGCATCGCCAAGCAGCTGAAGGACGAGATCTACCGGTGCCCTCCGATCCTGGTCCTGATCGGTCGTCCGCAGGACGCCTGGCTGGCCACCTGGTCGCGAGCGGAGGCGGCGGTGCCGCACCCGATCGACCCGGTGCGCCTGGCCGAGGCCGTCACCGACCTGCTGCGCCCCCGCCTGCCCGCCACCACCTCGACCGCCTGACGCCGTGTCCGACACCGTGGACGCCACGGCGTACTCCTGGGGCGAGGTGCTGGGCGCCCTCGTCCAACGCCGCGACCTGACCGGTGAGCAGGCTGCCTGGGCGATGGGCGAGATCCTGTCCGGTGCCGCGACCCCTGCCCAGATCGCCGGGCTCGCGGTCGCGCTGCGGAGCAAGGGCGAGACCATCGACGAGGTCACCGGTCTGCTCGACGCGATGTACGAGGTGGCGACGCCGCTGACCATCCCCGGCCGCGCGCTCGACGTGGTCGGCACCGGGGGAGACCGCTCGATGAGCGTGAACATCTCGACGATGGCCGCGATCGTGGCCGCCGGGGCCGGGGCGCGCGTCGTCAAGCACGGCAACCGCTCGGCCTCGAGCCAGGCCGGCTCGGCCGACGTGCTGGAGGCCCTCGGCATCCGCCTCGACCTCGCTCCCGACCAGGTCGCCCGGCTGGCGGAGCAGGTGGGCATCACGTTCTGCTTCGCGGCAGCCTTCCACCCGGCGCTCCGGCACGCGGCGGTCCCGCGTCGCGAGCTCGCCATCGGGACCACCTTCAACCTGCTCGGTCCGCTGGCCAACCCGGTGAAGCCGGCCGCCCAGGCGATCGGCTGCGCCGACCCGCGCCTCGCGCCGCTGATGGCGGGGGTGCTGGCCAGGCGCGGCGTGGATGCGTGGGTCTTCCGCGGCGACGACGGGCTGGACGAGCTCACCACCACGACGACCTCGCAGGTGTGGCTGGTCCACGACGGGGTCGTGACCCCGTCGTCGGTCGACCCGTCCGCCCTGGACCTTCCCCCGGCGAAGCCGGAGGACCTGCGGGGCGGCGACGTCGCGCACAACGCGGACGTCGTACGCCGGATCCTCGCCGGTGAGTCCGGTCCGATCCGTGACGCCGTGCTCCTCAACGCCGCGGCGGCACTGGCGGTCTACGACAGCCCCGCGGAGGCGGTCGCGGACGCCCTGCCCGCGGCGTACGTCCGGGCGAGCGAGGCGGTCGACTCCGGGGCGGCCGCGGGTGTCCTCAGCCGCTGGGTCGCGGCCTCAGCCTGACCCGGACGGCGCGACCGGAGCTGCCGGTGACCGCCAGTCGCGAGGTGCCCGCAGCATCTCGAGGTCGTCGGAGCGGTGCACGACCGACCAGCCCTCCTCGGCGACCAGTGCGTACGCCATCCGCGTGTTCGGTCGCAGCACCGCGACCCGGATGCCGGTCTCGTGCAGGTCGTCGGTCCAGCCCGGGGAGAGGTTCAGGAGGCCGGTGTTGCGGTCGAGCTCGGCGGCGGTGAACGTGTCGCCGTACCCGTGCATGAGCAGGTCGAGGCGCGGGTAGCGCCACATCAGGTAGCCGCCGAAGTCCCAGTCGTCGAGCACCTTCGTCCCGGGAGCGAGTCCGCGGATCGCCGGATCGGCCCACCGCGGCAGCGCGACCGGGTCGTCGGAGGTGTGGGGCACTGCGAGCGCGAGCGCGACCAGGGTGAGGGCCGACCCGGCCAGGACCGCCCGGCGCTCGCCGCGCCGGACCGGGTCGGGACGAGCAGCGGTGCGCCGTACCAGCGACTGCACCGGCCCGGCCGCGAGCGGGGCCAGCATGGCGGCCGCCAGCGCCACCGTCCGGTCGGCGTAGGCCGCGAACACGCCGGCCAGCGCGATCAGCAGCGTCTCGGTCCACGGGTTCTCCCGGCGCCGCCAGAGCCCGACCAGCGTGGCCGCGAGCAGCACCGCGAACCCGGCCGAGGACCACGAGATCCAGTCGGGCGGCAGCCACTCGGAGAAGTAGCCGCGACGCGACCCGACCGCGGCGACGGCCCCGTAGAGCGCCGGACCGACCGGGGTGACAGCAGCCGCGGCTGCGCACGCCGCGGTGACGACCGCGGACCGGATCACGACGGTCCGAGGGGCGCGATCGAGCGCGAGCCCGACCGTGGCCACGGCCCCCACCAGCAGCGCGACCGGCCACATCCCGTGCAGCATCGCCCACAGCCACACCAGCGGCACCAGCCACCACCGTGCGCGGTGGTCGTCCAGGGTGCGGAGCCAGGCGGCGACCACCGCGGCCGCGCAAAGGTAGCTGAACACCTGCGGACGCATCGACAGCCCGGTCTGCATCCCGAACAGGGCCACGGCGGTCACCGGCATCGCAACCAGAGGCTCGGCGCGTACCCGGGCGGCGGCGTACACGCCCAGGAAGAGGAGCACCTCGAGCAGCCCCGACAGCCACGCGACGCCGGCCAGGCCGAACCAGTCCTCGGTCTTGGCCATGACGACCTCGGACAGCCACTGGGTCGGCACCCAGTCCGCCGTGGCGAAGGTGCTCACACTGCCCGGGTGGCGCAGCGACCAGCCCTGCAGGAACTCGTGGCCGAAGCGGAGGTGGAAGTAGGTGTCGGTGTTGGTCAGCGGCCGCGCCGTGTTGACCAGCAGCGAGACCAGGATGCCGGCCAGCACCAGCCAGGGGAACGCGGTGCGGAGGCGCGGCCAGAAGGGGTGGCGCCGGACGGGAGCCACCCGAGGTGGCTCACCCCGCAGAGCGGAGTCGCTCGAGGGCGAGGTCGAAGACGATGTTGAGCGCGTTGACGTTGGACTGCCCCCGTCGTCGCGACTCATCTGCGTAGTCGATCACGACCGGCGCCTCCGTCCAACTGAGACCGCGCCGACCGATCAGACCGAGCAGCTGGCTGGCGTGGGCCATGTCGGTGAGGGTGAGGTCGATCTCCTGCGCCGCGCGACGGTTCAGCACCCGCAGCCCGTTGTGGGTGTCGGTGACCTTGAGCCTGGTGGTGGCCCGGGTGAACGCGATGCCGGCGCGCAGCACGACGCGGCGTCCCGCGGGCACCTCGGTGCCGGGCGACAGGAAGCGGGACCCCAGCACCACGTCGACGCCGGACTCGTGCGCGGTCGCGAGCAGGGAAAGGGCGTCCTCGACCCGGTGCTGACCGTCGGAGTCGAAGGTGATCACGTAGCGCATGCCCGGGTCGGTCAGTGCATAGGCGAAGCCGGTCTGCAGCGCCGCGCCCTGGCCGAGGTTGCTCGGGTGCCGCACGACGTGCGCGCCGGCGGCCCGCGCGAGCTCCGCCGTGCGGTCCGTGCTGCCGTCGTCGACGACCACGACCCGGCGGAACTCGGAGCGGAGTCCCGAGACCACGGCAGCCACGCGCGCCTCCTCGTTGAAGGCAGGCACGACCACCCTCACGTCGGCGTGTGGCGCGTGCTGAGCGGGCATGCGCGCAGCGTAGGTCCCGGCGGGGCCGGCCCGCGGCGATTCGGGAGAAGTCTGACCGATCGGTCATCCGCCGGTGACGAAGTCGATCAGCTCCTCGACGCGGCCGAGCAGGGCAGGTTCGCAGTCGGCGTACGACGTGACGCGCGACAGGATCTGCCGCCAGGCGCGGGCGATGTCGGCCTGGTCGGCGTGCGGCCAGCCGAGGGCGGCGCACACGCCGTGCTTCCACTCCACGTCGCGCGGCACGACCGGCCACGCGGAGAGACCGAGCCGCTCGGGCTTCACACCGGCCCAGACGTCGACGAACGGGTGGCCGACGACGAGCACGTGCGGCCCCATCTCCGAGCGGCGTACGTCCTCGGCGGTGCGGCTCTCCTTCGAGCCCGGGACCAGGTGGTCGACCAGTACCCCGACCCGTCGCCCGGGACCGGGTCCGAAGTCGCGGAGAGCGGCCACCAGGTCGTCGACGCCCCCGAGGTGCTCGACGACGACGCCCTCGACCCGCAGGTCGTCGCCCCATACCTTCTCGACCAGCTCGGCATCGTGCCGACCCTCGACGAAGATCCGGCTCGCGCGCGCCACCCGGGCCCGGGCGTCGGGCACGGCCAGCGATCCCGATGCGGTACGCCGTGGCGCGGCCGGCGCCGTGCCGGTGACCGGCGCCGTCAGCACGACCGGCCGGCCCTCGAGCAGGAAGCCCGGACCCAACGGGAAACCGCGCCGGCGACCGCGGCGGTCCTCCAGGGTGAGCGTCCCGAGGTCGCGGTCGACGGCGACGATCTCGCCGCAGAAGTCCGTCGTGACCTCCTCGAGCACCAGGCCGAGGGTCGCTTCGGCCGGAGTGGCGCGACCGCGGACGGGAGCGGTCCAGTCGGAGGCGAGCACGTCTGGTCCGTAGCGGTCCGGGGGCACCGGCCCACGCTAGGAGCCGCGCCGCACCCGGGCGTCGAGGCGCGCCGGGTCAGCCCTCGGAGTCGGAGTCGGAGTCGGAGTCGTCGGACTCCGAGCCCGAGGTCTCCTCGTGCGTCTCCTTCAGGAGGTCGTCGGGGACGTCCTCCGCGGCGGGCTCGGCGAGCGGGTTGTCCTCGCTCGGCCGCACGTCGTCGGGGAGCTCCTCGTCGGTCACGTCGCGCGGATGCTCGGATGACTCGGACGTCTGCTCGCTCATCCGACCGTTCTATCAGGCCAGCGGCAGGGCGCGCCCGCCCGGCGGCAGCTGGGCGTACCCGCGGTCCACGGCGTGCGCAAGTCCCTCCCGCGGGAAGGGCCACTCGCCCTCGTCCAGCGCGCGTTCGACGGGGATGCCGGATGCGGCCAGGTCGCGGATGGTCTGCGCGGTGATCGCGACGTCCTGACGTTGCTGCTCGACGAAGTCGCGGTCGACGAGCGCCCCGTGCCCCGGGACGACGACCGTGTCGCGGCCGACGAGGTTGAGCACCACGTCGAGGGTGCCGGGCCAGTCCAGCGGATGGCAGTCGACGCCGTACGCCGGTGGGGCGCTCTCCTCGACCAGGTCCCCGGCCAGCAGGACGTCCGCATCCGGCACCCGGATCACCGCGTCACCCGCGGTGTGGCCGCGGCCGGGGTGGGCCAGCTCGACCTGCCGGTCGCCGAGGTCGAGGACCTTGACCGAGGAGAACGTCCGGTCGGCGACCACGATCTCGGTCTCGAGCACCTCGTCGCGGTGCGGGTCGTCGGTGTCCTCGGCGAAGAGCTTCCGGACCCGCTCGCCGGCCTCCACGGTCCGCTCGGCGGCGATCTCGTGGGCGTGGATCGGGATCTCGCCGTACGCCGCCCGGAAGGCGCCGTTGCCGAAGGTGTGGTCGAAGTGCTCATGGGTGTTGACGACGGCCGTGACGTCGCCGATCCCGAGCGCCCGCACGTCCCCGACGATCGTCCGCGCCGCCCGCGCCGACGCCTGGGTGTCCACGACGACCAGTCCGGTCGCTCCCCGGACCAGGATCACGTTGAGGTCGTACCACTCCTGCCGGGCCACCCAGACCCGGTCGGCCACCTCGCGGAATCGCGCCACGCCGTCAGCCTAGTAACATTGGCACTCCGGGACGGTGAGTGCCAACGACGAGGCCGCAGGAGGTGGCGATGCAGGACGAACGCCGCCTCGCCGTACTCCGGGCGATCGTCGAGGACTACGTCTCGACGCAGGAGCCGGTGGGCTCCAAGGCCCTGGTGGAGCGGCACGGGCTGGGCGTCTCGCCGGCGACGGTCCGCAACGACATGGCCGCGCTGGAGGAGGAGGGGCTGATCACCCAGCCCCACACCAGCGCCGGCCGCATCCCGACCGACAAGGGCTACCGGCTCTTCGTCGACCGGTTGACCACGATCAAGCCGATGAGCAACGCCGAGAAGCGGGCCATCGCCACGATCCTCGACGGTGCCGTCGACCTCGACGACGTGGTCCAGCGGTCGGTGCGGCTGCTGGCCCAGCTGACCCACCAGGTCGCGATCGTGCAGTACCCCACGCTCTCCCGCTCCACCGTCCGCCACGTCGAGCTGGTGTCGCTGACCCCGGTCCGGCTGATGGTGATCCTGATCCTCAGCTCCGGTCGCGTGGAGCAGCGGCTTCTCGACCTCGACGTACCCGTGGAGGACGACGACGTCGCCGGGCTCCGCGGCCGGCTGGCGGCTGCCGTCAACGGCCGCACCATCGCCGAGGCGATCACCGAGCTCAGCTCCCTGGAGGTGGCGCCGGGCCACGACGGTGTCCAGGCGGCGGTCGTCGACGTCCTCGTCGAGGCCATGTCCGACCAGCGGGGCTCCGAGCGCGTGGCCGTCGGAGGTGCGGCGAACCTGGCCAGGTTCGGCGACAGCTTCGAGCTCTCGGTCCGGCCGCTCCTCGAGGCCCTCGAGGAGCACGTGGTGCTGCTCAAGCTGCTCGGCGAGGCCCAGACCGGCGGCATGGTGACGGTCCGGATCGGCCACGAGGGCCCCTACCAGCAGTTCGCGAGCACCAGCGTCGTCTCGACCGGGTACGGCCCGGGCGACGAGGCGGTCGGCAACCTCGGGGTCGTCGGCCCCACCCGCATGGACTACCCGGGCACGATGGCCGCGGTGCGAGCGGTCGCCCGCTACGTCTCCCGCATCCTCGACGAGGCCTAGGAGCTTTCCCGACCGATGACTCCCGAACACGATCTGTACGAGCTGCTCGGCGTCTCGCGAGACGCCGACGCCGACACGATCAAGAAGGCGTACCGACGCCTCGCACGCCAGCTCCACCCCGACGTCAACCCCGACCCCGAGACACAGGAGCGGTTCAAGGAGGTGTCGCGCGCCTACGAGGTGCTCAGCGACCCGCAGAAGCGCGCGGCGTACGACCGGGGTGGCGACGTCTTCGGCGCCGCCGGCGGGTTCGGTGCGGGCTTCTCCTTCACCGACATCATGGACGCCTTCTTCGGCGGCCAGGCCGGCGCGCAGGGACGCGGTCCGCGGCCGCGCGTCCACCGCGGGCAGGACGCGCTGATCCGGATGGAGGTCTCGCTGTCCGAGGCGGCGTTCGGCGTCTCCCGCGAGCTCAAGGTCGACACCGCAGTCGTGTGTACGACGTGCAACGGCGAGGGCACCGCGCCCGGCACCCATCCGGTGCCGTGCGAGACCTGCCGAGGCAGCGGCGAGGTCGCGCACGTGCAGCGGTCGTTCCTCGGCGAGATCCGCACCCTCCGCCCGTGCTCGGCGTGCCGGGGCTATGGCACGCTGATCCCGGACCCGTGCCGTGAGTGCTCCGGCGACGGCCGCGTCCGAGCCCGGCGTTCGATCACGGTCAAGATCCCGGCCGGCGTCGACACCGGCACCCGCGTGCAGCTGGCCGGTCAGGGTGAGGTCGGCGCAGGGGGAGGCCCGGCTGGCGACCTGTACGTCGAGGTGCACGTCGCGCCGCACGACGTGTTCACCCGCGAGGGCACGACACTCCACTGCACGGTGACCGTGCCGATGACGGCGGCCGCGCTCGGCACCACGCTGACCCTGCCCACGCTCGAGGCCGACACCGAGTCGGGCGCCGGCACCGGCGTGGAGACGTCGTTCGAGCTGGACGTCCGGCCGGGCACCCAGTCGGGCAGCGAGCACACGTTCCGGGGCCGTGGGGTGCCGGGGCTCCGCGGCGGCCGCGGTGACCTGGTCGTCACCGTGGTGGTCGAGACGCCCACGCGCCTCGACCCGCGGCAGGAGGAGCTGTTGCGCGAGCTGGCGGCGATCCGGGGAGAGGAGAAGCCCGACGGGCGGCTCGGGCCCGGCAGGTCGTCCGGGTCCGTCTTCGGCCGCATCCGCGACGCCTTCAACGGACCGCCCAACAGGCACGGATGACACTTCCGGTCCACTGGGTGGAGTCGCTCGCGGGCACTCGCCGTGGCGACCGGGTCGAGGTCGACGGCGACGAGGCGCACCACGCCGTGGCAGTACGCCGTGTCCGTGCGGACGAGCGGGTGGTCCTGACCGACGGCCGGGGCACGACCGTCACCGGCACCGTGTCCGAGACCGGCAAGCGCCGGATGGTGGTGGTTGCGGAGGAGGTCGACAGCCACGAGCCTCCGACGCCGTCGTTCACCGTCGTCCAGGCACTGCCCAAGGGCGACCGGGGAGAGCTCGCCGTCGAGGTGCTCACCGAGATCGGTGTGGAGACGATCGTGCCGTGGGCGGCGAGCCGATCGGTCGCCGTCTGGCGTGGAGAGCGGGCCGCGAAGGGCGTCGCGCGGTGGCGCTCGACCGCGCGAGAGGCGGCCAAGCAGTCACGCCGGGCGTGGTTCCCGGAGGTCGCCGACCTCGCGTCCACCGACGAGGTGATGAGTCTGCTCGCCACCGCCGACCTGGCGCTCGTCCTGCACGAGGACGGCGACCAGCCGCTGCCGGGTGCCGAGCTGCCGGGCACCGGAACGATCGTGGTCGTGGTCGGCCCCGAGGGCGGGCTCACCGACGAGGAGCTCGCGACGTTCCGCGCGGCCGGCGCGCACGTCGTACGCCTCGGTGCGGAGGTGCTCCGCACGTCCACCGCCGGCGTCGCGGCGGTGTCCGCACTGCTGGCGCGGACGCCACGATGGGGATGACGGTGGCTACTTCACGGTGATGACCCGGGTGTCCGTCTCGAACCGGCCCCTCCCGGACGGGTCGTCGTTGCGGGCGACCAGGGTGTAGCTGCCGGGCGACACCTTCGACGTGTCCAACGTGACCGTCCACGGCCACAGGCGGTTGCCGCCCATCCCGCCGATCGTCGGCTGGAGCAGGTACTTCTTCCCGTTCCGTTCCAGGTAGACCACGACGGTCCCCTCGAAGGCGTTGTTCACCCCCCGGACGACCAGCTTGCCGGAGACCGCGTCACCCTCGTTCGGGTCAGAGATGTTGACGCGGGAGCAGGTCTCGAGCACCTTGCCCTGCTCGACCGGTTCCGACGTCGAGACGCCGAGCACGCGGGGCACCGGGGTGCCGTGCCGGACGAACAGCACCGGCATCCGGGTCGCGAAGGCGCCTTGCAGCGTGTACACGACCTGCTGGATCGCGATCCTGGCCTGGTCCGCCGTCATCCCAGCGGGACGGCGGGCAGGGACGGCGCGCGACGGGGTCACGAAGATCACGCCGGCGTTCGGGTTGGCCTTCGCGTCCTTCAGCCAGCCGGCCTGCCAGGCCGTCGTGTAGTCGGGGTCCAGCGGGGTGGCCTGGAGGTCGTCGAGGGGAAGTACGCCGGCCGGCGTCGAGGCCGGTCCCCGGTGGAACTCCCGGTAGAGCACCGGCTCGCCGCGCGGGTCCGTGCCGGCGTAGTAGACGGCGTACGCCTTGGTCGCGGAGACGCTCGGTGACGGCGACCTCGAGGCCGCCGTGTCGGTGGCCGTCGCGACCGATGAGTGGAGGGTGGCGTGGGGGTCGGTCGCAGGGCCGACGCTCGTGTTCTTGTCGATGGCCATCGAGGCGACGTAGGCGACCACACCGATCACGGCGGCGGTGGCGACGATGCCGGTGGCGGCGTACCAGGAGCGGGATCGAGCCATGGGGACCACCTTCGGATTGGGGTGGACCGACGCGCGCAGCTCGTCGAGCCGGTTGTCGGGCTCGATGTCGGAGACCGCGTCGGACAGCAGCCGTCGCAGCCGGGCGTCGTCGTCGAGAGGGTCGGTCATCGGGTCTCCTCCAGCTCCGCGCCGAGCTCGGCGCGAAGGGCGGCGGCGCCACGCGAGGCGTGGCTCTTCACGGCGCCGCGGCTGATCCCGAGCGTCTCCGCGATGTCGGCCTCGGAGAGGTCGAGGTAGTAGCGCAGGGCGAGCACCTCCCGCTGCCGGCGGGGCAGGCGGCGGAGTGCGTCGAGGACGGCGGCACGACGCGCATGGTCGTCCGCTCCGCGGTCGGCGCCGGTGAGAGGCTCCGGTCGGCGCTCCTGATCCGCGTGTCGCCGGACCACGGCGAGGTGCCGGAGGTGCGAGCGCGAGCGGTTGACGACGCTCTGCCGGAGGTAGGCCAGTGCCTTGTCCGGGTCGTGCAGGCGGTTCCACTTGGCGTGCACGGCGATGAAGCAGTCCTGCACGATCTCCTCGGCGGTGCCGACGTCGCGGACCAGGAGCACGGCGAGGCGGACCAGCTGGCGCCAATGGGCGGCGTACAGCAGCTCGAGCGCGTCGTCGGCGCTCCAACCGGTCGGGCGGCTCCGGGTGGGAGCCATCAGCCGGACCTCCGCATGTCCGATCACGGTAGTAGCACGCGGGCCCGCTGCCGCGGGTTTACCGGGCTTCTGCGCAAGATTCCGTGCGAGCATGTGGCGCGTGGCCGACTGCATCTTCTGCAAGATCGTGGCGGGCGAGATCCCCGCCGACGTCGTCGCCGAGACCGAGACCGCGCTGGCGTTCCGCGACCTCAACCCGCAGGCCCCACTGCACGTGCTCGTCGTCCCGCGCGCGCACGTCGCCGACGTCGGAGAGCTCGCCGACGTCGAGCCGGCGACGGTGGCGGAGCTGGTGCGCGTGGCGCGCGGGGTCGCGACCGACGCGGGACACGACAGCTACCGGCTCGTATTCAACACCGGCGAGGAGGCGGGGCAGTCGGTCTTCCACGCCCACCTGCACGTACTGGCGGGACGGCCGCAGGCGTGGCCACCCGGCTGACGACGAGTCTCACGCGCGGCTGTCCGGGCCAAAGCGTTGGGTGCGTGGGGGTGGCCGCCCGTAGCATGGAACCCTCATGACAGAGAGCCAACAGACCGAGGAACAGCAGGGCACCCGACACACCGTCGTGGTGCCCGGCAGCATCGACATGGTCCGCCTGCTCGGACCGGGTGACGATCACCTCACCCTCATCGAGCGCTCCTTCGACCTCCAGGTGCACGTACGCGGCAACCGGATCACGCTCGAGGGCGAGCAGGGCGAGGTCGCGCTGGCCGAGCGGCTGCTCGACGAGCTGGTGACGCTGATCCGCTCCGGACAGGGGATCACCACCGAGACCGTCGAGCGGGTGCTGTCGATGCTCCGCGCCGAGACCACCGAGCGGCCGGCCGACGTGCTGTCGCTGAACATCCTGAGCAACCGGGGCCGCTCGATCCGGCCCAAGACGCTCAACCAGAAGCGCTACGTCGACTCCATCGACAAGCACACGATCACCTTCGGCATCGGCCCGGCCGGCACCGGCAAGACCTACCTGGCGATGGCCAAGGCCGTGCAGGCGCTGCAGGCCAAGCGGGTCAACCGGATCATCCTGACCCGCCCGGCCGTGGAGGCGGGGGAGCGGCTCGGCTTCCTGCCCGGCACCCTCAGCGAGAAGATCGACCCCTACCTGCGGCCGCTCTACGACGCGCTGCACGACATGGTCGACCCCGACTCGATCCCGAAGCTGCTGGCTGCCGGGACGATCGAGGTGGCGCCGTTGGCGTTCATGCGCGGCCGGTCGCTCAACGACTCGTTCATCATCCTCGACGAGGCGCAGAACACCTCGCCCGAGCAGATGAAGATGTTCCTCACCCGGCTCGGCTTCGGCTCCAAGATCGTCGTGACCGGCGACGTGACGCAGGTCGACCTTCCGAACGGCGTGAGGTCCGGGCTGCGCGTGGTCGAGGGCATCCTGAACGAGCTGGACGACGTGTCCTTCCAGCGGCTCACCGCCCACGACGTGGTGCGGCACAAGCTCGTGGGCAAGATCGTGGCGGCGTACGACGAGTACGACGCTCGGCAGCCGCGGGTCACCGGCCGTTCCGACTGATGAGCATCGAGGTGCTCAACGAGTCGGGCGTCGACGTCGACGTCAACCGGCTCGCGGCGCTGAGTCGGTTCGTGATGGACCGGATGCGCGTCCACCCGCTCGCCGAGCTCTGCATCAAGGCTGTCGACGAGCCGACGATCTCGGCGCTCAACGAGCAGTGGATGGAGAAGGAGGGGCCGACCGACGTGCTCGCCTTCCCGATGGACGAGCTGCGGCCGGGCCTGGTCAACGAGGAGCCCGAGGAGGGCGTGCTGGGCGACCTGGTGCTCTGTCCGGCGGTCGCCGAGAAGCAGGGCGCCACCGCCGGCCACGGCACCGAGGCCGAGATCGAGCTGCTGACGGTGCACGGCATCCTGCACCTGCTCGGCTACGACCATGCCGAGCCGGAGGAGCACCGGGAGATGTTCGGGCTCCAGGACCAGCTGCTCGCCGCCTGGCGCTCGAAGCCGTGAGTCGCTGGTGAGCGACGCGGCCGAGCTCGTCGGGGCCGGTGCGCTCGTCGTGCTGGCCGGCGTGTTCTCCGCGGCCGACGCCTCGCTCACGTCGTACTCCCGCGCACGTGCGGAGGAGCTGGTCGGTGAGGGCCGGGCCGGTGCCCGGCGCCTGGTCACGCTGCTGGACGACCGACCGCGCTACCTCAACACCGCGATCCTGCTCCGGCTGTTGTGCGAGACCGGCGCCGCCGTGCTGCTCACGCTCGTCGTCCTGACCTGGTACGGCGGGTCGCGCTGGCCGACCGTGCTGACGACGGTCGGCGTGATGCTGGTGGCGTCGTTCGTCGTGGTCGGCGTCGCGCCGCGCACCCTGGGCCGGCAGCACTCCGACCGGGTCGCCCCCGTGGCCGCGACCATCCTCACCTTCGCGACCCGGGTGCTCGGGCCGATCCCGCAGCTGCTGATCCTGGTCGGAAACGCGATCACCCCGGGCCGCGGCTTCCGCAGCGGACCGTTCTCGACCGAGACCGAGCTGCGTGAGCTGGTCGACTATGCCGAGGCGTCGGCGGTGATCGAGTCGGGCGAGCGGGCGATGATCCACTCGGTCTTCGAGTTCGGCGACACCATCGCCCGCGAGGTGATGGTGCCGCGCGGCGACGTGGTCTACATCGAGCGGCACAAGAACCTCCGCCAGGCGTTGTCGCTGTTCCTGCGCTCGGGCTTCTCACGGGTGCCGGTGATCGAGGAGAACCTCGACGACATCGTCGGCTTCGCCTACCTCAAGGACGTCGTCCGGCGTGACTTCGAGGACCCGGACGTGGAGTTCACCCAGCGCGTCGACGAGGTGATGCGGCCGGCCCTCTACGTGCCGGAGTCCAAGCCGGTCGACGCGCTGCTCTCGGAGATGCAGGCCTCGCGGCAGCACATCGCGGTCGTCGTCGACGAGTACGGCGGCACGGCCGGGTTGGTCACCATCGAGGACCTGCTGGAGGAGATCGTCGGCGAGATCACCGACGAGTACGACGCCGAGCAGGTGGAGACCGCGGCCCTGGGCGATGGGACGGTCCGCGTCTCCTCGCGGTTCCCGATCGACGATCTCGACGAGCTCTTCGGCTTCGAGGTCGAGGAGGAGGACGTCGACTCCGTGCTCGGGCTGATGGCCAAGCACCTCGGCCGCGTCCCGATCCCGGGATCTCACGTCGAGGCCCACGGCCTCCGCTTCTTCGCCGAGGCCGCCGCGGGACGGCGTAACAAGATCGAGAGCGTGCTCGTCAGCCGCCTCCGGGACGAGCCCGACGACGCCGACTGACGGCGTATCAGGCGCCGAGGGAGGCCCAGGCGGGTGTGGGCACCGTGAACAGCTCGGCGCCCCCGGGCGCCAGGGCAAGGGCGATCAGCGCCGACGCGAGACGGGTGTTGGGCAGCGCGAAGTCGACGCATCCGGTGGCGAGCGCACTGCTGGGCATGGCTCCGGCGCGGGCCGTGACCGGGTCCTCGACCAGCACCCGGCCGCCGTGACGCTTGACCGCGCGGACACCCTCGCTGCCGTCGCGGAGCAGACCGGTGAGGATGACGCCGATCAGTCGCGGGCCGGCGGCCTTCGCGGCGCTGGAGAGCAGGAGGTCACCGCCCGCGCCCCGCTCGGCCGGCGTGAGCTCGAGGCGGTACGCCGAGTCGAGCTGGGCAGTCCAGCCGTGGGGGATGACGGTGACACCCGGTCGCGACGCCACGTCGTGGTGGTCCGCCGTTCGCACCGGAAGGTCCGTGTGCTGCTGCAAGAGAGCCGCCAGCTGTCCGGGGCGGTCCGACCGGCGACCGTGCTGCAACAGGATCACCGGCAGCGGGAAGTTGCCCGGAAGACCGTTCAGCACCGACGCCGCGGATCGGAACCCGCCGAGCGAGGTGACCATGACGACGAGGTCGAAGCGACTCGCCGGACGGCCTTGTCGGATACCCACGTCTCCAACGTACCCGCTGTGTCACGTGGGTGACATAGGGATCGCCGGCAGCGGGTACCAGCAACCTTCCGGCATGGGAGGAACCATGGGAACCGCGGAACTGCTGCGCCGCAACGCGATCATCCGACAGCTGCCCGACGAGGAATTCGAGCGCTTGCGCGAGCGGGCGGACATCGTGGACGCCGAGATCCGTCAGCAGGTGTTCGAGCCCGGAGAGCCCATCACGCACGTCTACTTCCCGTTGGGGTGCGTGTACTCGATGGTCGCGGTGGCCGACGACCGCGTCGTGATCGAGGTGGCCACCACCGGGCCCGAGGGCATGGCCGGCCTTCCCCTCTTCCTGGGTGCGGCGACGAGTCCGCACTCCGCCTTCTGCCAGATCCCGGGTCAGGCGGCACGACTGGATGCCGACTCGCTCCGCGCCCTGCTCAGCGACGACGGCACCCTGCATGCCCTGCTCAACCGGCTGACGCAGGCGACCATGGTCCAGGTGGCCCAGAACGTGGTCTGCAACGGCACGCACGACGTCGAGCAGCGAAGCGCACGATGGCTGCTCACCACCCACGACCGCGTGGACAACGACACTTTCCCGATCACCCAGCAGTTCCTGGCCCAGATGCTCGGATCCCGACGGCAGACGGTTTCCCAGATCGCCCGCCGACTCCAGGACCGGGGTCTGGTCACCTACGCGCGCGGGGTCATGCACGTCGAGGACCGCCTCGGCCTCGAGGCGCTGGCGTGCCAGTGCTACTGGATCGTCCGGCGCGAGTTCGACGCCCTCATCGGGTGAGTGCGCGGCTGACTCAGACCTTCTCGAGAACGGTCACCAGTACTCTCCGGATCTCGTCGCGGTCGAAGGGCGTGTGCGGAGCCCCGAGTCGTTCCGACAGGGCCTGTTCGACGGCGACCAGCGATGGGTCGCGCTCCAGGGCCCAGCGTCCCGCGGCTGACTTGCCGCAGTGCACACCTTCGGTCGCGAACCGCCAGATCCGGCAGGCGGTCAGGACCATGAGGACGGCGTTCGCGTCGTCATCGGTGAGACGGAGCCACACGGTGAGCCAGTGGCGGCCGCGGTCTCGCACCAAGCCCTTCGGCACCTCGCCGATGACCTCGCGTGGTTCTTTGCCTCGGAGGGCCCTACCGTCCGCCCTGGCCATGGACAGCTCGGGCCACAGGTCGGGCACGTGGTCTTCGCGTTCGTCGATCTCCAGGTCCGGTGACAGTCCGGGGTAGCGGCCCGACATGCAGCTCCAAGCAGGGGCGATCTGCGACTGCCGCAGCAGCCTCTCGGGTGACCACGGTCAGGTCGATCCCGCCCGCCGGGCCGGGGTCGGCGTCGCGCACCACGCTCACCAGGGATTCGGTCTCCGGGGTGGACAGGGCGTCGTCCACGACGAGCAGCAGGTCGAGGTCGCTCCGGCCCGGCTGGAAGTCGTCCAGCGTCAGAGATCCGTGAACGATCACGGAGACCACGGATGCGTCCAGCACCGCCTCACAGGAGCGGGTGAGCCGCTCCACCGCGGCGAGGGCATCGCGTTTGTCGGGCGGCATGGGAGCCACAAGATATCCGAGACTGGAACAACCCCGAGACCAGCACGGAGGATCGATGACCGCCGGCGACGTACGAATCGTTGATGCGCGCACGCCTGAGGAGCGGGACCGGCCGTTCCTGCCGGGCATGCGCACGACCTGGCTGATGCCGTTCTACGACGGATTGAGTCGGCTCTCGGGGGTCGGAGAGCTGCACGACCGCACGGTGGAGCTCGCCGATCTCGGGCCGGGGCAGGTCGTCCTCGACGTCGGCTGCGGCACCGGCAACCTGACCCTCTCGCTGGTGGCTGCCCAGCCCGACGCCCGGGTCACCGGCCTCGACCCCGATGGCGCCGCCCTCCGGTGTGCAGCGCGCAAGGCGCGCCGTCGTGGGGCCTCCCTCACGCTCGTCCAGGGGTACGCCGACCGGCTTCCGGCCGAGGACGCCTCCCTCGACCACGTGGTGTCCTCGCTCGCTCTGCACCACCTCGACGACGAAGCCCGCCTCGCGTTCGCCCGCGAGGCGTTCCGCAGCCTTCGGTCCGGGGGTCGGATCACCATCGCCGACTTCGGTGGCCCGGCGCAGGCAACCGATGCCGCCGGGCATGCGAGTCACCATCACCGCCCCGGGCACGCGCTGCTGCACCTGCCCCGGCTGCTGCGCTCGCGCGTCCAGCGCGGGCCGGAACGGGCGCATGCCTTGGGCGACGGCGTACCTCTGCTTCTCGCGGGAGCGGGGTTCGTCGAGGCTCGTGAGGTCGGGCACGTCGACCATCGGTACGGGCGCGCCGGATTCGTCCAGGCGATCCGCCCGTGAGAGTCAACCCGAGGTCGTGCGTCCCACGAGGTGGAAGACGCGGCTCAGCCGGCGGTACGGGTCCCGCCGACTGGCTTCGAGCTCGACCGCGGCCGTCGCCGCTACCTGTTCCGAGTCGCTCGGGTCCAGCTCGGCACCGCTGAACTCGAGCCAGTCGACGAACAGCCACACGCCGTACCACCGAATCGGCTCCACGCCGCCCTTGCGGAGGAGCCCGCTGAGCTCCTCCACGGTGTCGGCCCGGCCCGGCACGCCGAGCACGCCGACCTCGTGCCGGGAGTCGAACGCCGCCAGCGCGTCGTCCCATCGCCGTTCCAAAGCAGGGCGTACCGCTCCCGCCCGCGCGTTGCCCGTCATGATCGAGACGACGCCGCCGTCGGCCACGCACCGGCAGAGCTGCTCGACCATGGGCTCGGGATCGTCGAGATATCCGAGTACGCCGTGGCACAGCACCGCGTCGAAGCGCCGGCCCTGCACCGCCTCGTCGGCGTTCTCGCCGTCGGCCTGCACCAGCGTCACCCGCTCCTGCACCTCCTGCGGCAATCGCTGGAGTCGCTGACGGGCCTTGTCGAGCATCGCCGACGACGGGTCGAGCACCGTCACGGCGTACCCGGCCTGCGCCAGCGGGAACGACTGGTTGCCCGCCCCGCCGCCGACGTCGAGCACGGTCGCCGGCGGCGCCGGCAGGTGCTCCATCAGCTGTTGGTGCATGACGTAGGTGCGGACCTGCCCCTTCACCGTGGCGTACGCCTCGTCGACGAACTGGTCGGCCAAGGCGGCCCAGGTGTCATCGCCCATCACGCCACGATAGGTCCGAGCTCCATGGGGACAGAGCACCGAGGTCCCAAGGCCTGCGGCAGACGCGGGTGGCTGGGGAGGACCACCACGTGACCGAAGCGGGTGATGGGCGACGCCCTTCTTCGCGCGTACGGTCGAACCGCCCATTTCGCGTGTCAAGACCCAGATTGGGGGGAACTCATGGGCTTGCGGTTCGTACGGCGGTCGCTGGTGGTGGCGATCGCGATCCTGTCTGCATCAGCGGCCAGCACGATGGCCGCACCGGGCGCGTTCGGGTACGGTGCGGCCGATCATCCGGTGGCTCAGGTCGAGATCTCGGGCAACTGTGACAACCCGGGCTTCCCGCTCTGTGCGCCGGCACCCGATGGCGTCGGGTTGGGCGGGGTCTGGGTGTGGTCCGAGCTCGATGCCGATGGCTCCATGGATGCCACGGTGACCTTCTGCGGCCACACGGTGGGCGGTGGTGGACCGGGTAGCGCCGGAGCAGGTGGCGGTCCGGTCCGGACCGGGCAATGGTGGACCATCTCTTCGCTCGCTGACGCGCCTGCCGGGGCGGCACCGTTCTTCGACCCGTCGACGTACCACGGCGCCCTCTACGTGCTGGACTTCTTCCCCGGATCGGGCGCGGACGACTTCATCGCGGTCGTTCCCACCATGCAGGGGCACTACTCGCTGCACCCGGCACCCGCGGTGAGCATCCAGACGCAGATCGCTCCGTAGCTGATCGGCACTGGTCCGGGTCCTCGCGCGGGAGTCTCTGCTTCGGGGGCCCGGACCGGTGACGCCGGCCCTGTCATCGGCAGTCCGCACATGCACGCCCATCGGCGGGTGCGAGCGCTCCCCGACTTGTGTGGAAGATCCCAGTCACTCCGTGCCTGCAATCCTCCACCAAGGCCTCGACCCCTCAGACGAAGCGCGTGTTCGGTCGCCGTAGGCATCACCGGTACAAGACCCACGCCGGATACGCCGCCCGCCAGTGCGGCACCAGCCGCTGGGTCTGGCGCACGCCCCACGGCCGCTACTACCTGGTCGACCCCACCGGCACGCACCGGCTCGACCCCACCCACGGTGCCATGCAGTTCGAGGCCCCCGACGGCCTCGAGCTCTACTTCGCCGAACTCCGATACGAGCCGGCCGCCTGACCGCCCGACGTCGCTAGCATCGGCGCGTGCCCGACCTGTCGCCCGAGGACCAGAAACTGGTGACGCTCGCACGGGCCGCCATGGCCCGCACCCGGGCGCCGGAGGGAGCTGCGGTGCGCGACCTGGACGGCCGGACGTACGCCGCGGCCGCGGTGTCTTTGGAGCACCTCAGGCTGGCGGCTCTCGAGGTCTGCGTCGCGATGGCGATCTCCTCCGGCTCGACCGGCCTGGAGGCCGCCGTGCGCCTCGGTGGGGAGGGGGACCCCGACCTGGGGGCGGTCCGCGAGTTCGGCGGCGACGGAGTGACCATCCACGTGTTGTGAGCGCCGGACTACGGTGACCCGGTGATCTCGGGAACGACGACGGCAGCCGCGGCCGGCACGTGGACTCTGGGCGACCGCATCGTCAACCGCCTCGGCTTCGGCGCCATGCGGCTCACCGGCACCGGTGGAATGGGGAGGGGCGTCGACCGTGACCCCGATCGGTCCGCCGTCGTCGTACGACGTGCGGTCGACCTCGGCGTGAACCACATCGACACCGCCGGCTTCTACTTCTCGGCCAGCGGCCGCGCGAACGCGATCATCCGCGACGCCCTCGCGCCGTACCCCGACGACTTGACCATCGTCACCAAGGTCGGCCCGGGCCGCGACCTCGTGACCGGTGAGTGGGGCGACTGGGCGCGACCCGACCAGCTGCAGGCACACGTGGAGCACAACCTGGAGACCCTCGGTCTCGAGCGCCTGCACGTCGTGAACTACCGGAGCAGCGGCCGCGACGACGTCCCCGCCGCGGTCTCCGCGCTGGCGGCCCTCCGGGACGAGGGGTTGCTCGACCACATCGGGCTGTCGAACGTCGGCACGGAGGCCCTCGCCGGCGCTCGCTCGATGGCCGACATCGTGTGTGTGCAGAACCGGCACGCGGCGGGCTACGAGCGCTCCGACACAGGCGACGTGCTCGCGGCCTGCCGGGAGCACGGCATCGCCTTCGTCCCGTTCTTCACGATCGCGGCACAGGCCCGCGAGGGCACGTCCGAGGAGCGGTACGACGTCGTCGAGGCGATCGCGCGCGCCCACGACGCGACGCCGGCACAGGTGCGCATCGCGTGGAACGTGGCTCTCGGCGACCACGTGCTCGCCATTCCCGGCACCGGCGACGTCGCGCACCTGGAGCAGAACGTCGCCGCGGCCTCGCTCCGGCTCAGCGAGGCCGACCTGGCCGCGCTGGGGAGGCTGGGCTCGGGGTAAGTTTCCGTCCGTGCTCACCGGACAGGCAGCCCACGAGGCCGCGGTCGCGCGGCTGAAGGCGTCGTACGACGCGATCCCGGCCGGCCAGACCGTGCGCCTGGCGAAGAAGACCTCGAACCTGTTCCGTCCGCGCCCCGCGACCGACACACCGGGCCTCGACGTCTCCGGGCTCGGCGGCGTGATCTCGATCGACACCGAGGCACAGACCGCGGACGTGCAGGGCATGTGCACCTACGAGCGCCTTGTCGACGCGACCCTGCCCCGTGGGTTCATCCCGTACGTCGTGCCGCAGCTGCGCACGATCACCCTCGGCGGTGCGGTCAGCGGTCTGGGCATCGAGTCCACCAGCTTCCGCAGCGGTCTGCCGCACGAGTCCGTGACCGAGATGGACATCTTCACCGGCGCCGGCGAGGTGATCACCACCAAGCCAGGAGACGAGCTGTTCGACACCTTCCCCAACTCCTACGGCTCGCTCGGCTATGCCACCCGGTTGCGGATCAAGCTGGAGAAGGTGCCGTCGTACGTCTCGCTCCGGCACGTGCGCTTCGACGACGCGGGCCTGCTGTCCAAGACCATCTCGCAGATCATGGAGAGCAAGGAGTACGACGGCGTGCGGGTCGACGGCGTCGACGGCACGGCGTTCCGGCCGGGGGAGTACTACCTGACGCTGGCGACGTGGACCGACCAGGTGTCGGATGCCCCGAGCGACTACGTCGGGCGGCAGATCTACTACCGGTCGATCCAGCAGCGCGACACGGACACGCTCACGATGTACGACTACCTGTGGCGCTGGGACACCGACTGGTTCTGGTGCTCGCGGGCGTTCGGCACCCAGCACCCGGTGGTCCGCCGGATCTGGCCGCGGAGGTACAAGCGCAGCGACGTCTACTACCGGATCGTGAAGCTCGACCAGCGTCTCCGCGTCGGCGCCTGGCTCGACCGCCGCCATGGCAACCCGCTGGCCGAGCGCGTCGTGCAGGACGTCGAGATCCCGGTCGAGCGGCTCGGCGAGTTCCTCGACTGGTTCGACGCGGAGGTCGGCATGCGTCCGGTCTGGCTGTGCCCGCTGTACGCCGGCAAGAAGTGGCCGACGTACCCGCTCAAGCCGCACGAGGTGTACGTCAACGTCGGGTTCTGGGGCAACGTCGGGGTCGGCCCGGACGCGCCCGACGCCCCGCGCAACCGGGCGATCGAGGCGAAGGTGCACGAGCTCGACGGCCACAAGTCGCTGTACTCCGAGGCGTTCTACGACCGCGAGACGTTCGACCAGCTGTACGACGGCGCCAACCTGGCGCGGGTCAAGGACAGCTACGACCCCGACCACCGCCTGACCAGCCTGTACGACAAGGCCGTGAGGAGACGATGACCATGAGGATCGCCGACGCCTTCACCCAGCTCCTCACCGGGCCGCTGCCGTTGCGCGTGACGGCGTACGACGGATCCGCGGCTGGTCCCGAGGACGCGCCGTTCGGCTTGGAGGTGAAGAACGAGCGCGGCCTGGCCTACCTGATGACCGCCCCGGGCGACCTCGGGCTCGGCCGCGCCTACGTCGCCGGCGACCTCGCCGTGACCGGCGTGCACCCGGGCGACCCCTACGAGGGTCTCAAGGCGCTGCAGAAGGGCCTGAAGTTCCGGATGCCGAAGCCGGCCGAGGCGGTGAAGCTGGCCACCGGTCTGGGGCTCTCGCACCTCAAGCCGCCGCCGCCCCCGCCGCAGGAGCACCTCCCGCGCTGGCGCAGGTACGCCGAGGGCCTGCGTCACTCGCGCACGCGCGACTCCGAGGCGATCCACCACCACTACGACGTCTCGAACACGTTCTACGAGCACGTGCTCGGCCCGTCGATGACGTACACGTGCGCCGTCTTCCCGACCGAGGACGCGAGCCTGGAGCAGGCGCAGTACTACAAGTACGACCTGATCGCGCAGAAGCTCGACCTGAAGCCCGGCATGCGGCTGCTCGACGTCGGCTGCGGCTGGGGAGGCATGGTCCGGCACGCGGCCGAGCACTACGGCGTGAAGGCGCTGGGTGTGACGCTCTCGCGTGCGCAGGCGACCTGGGCCCAGGAGAAGATCAAGGAGCAGGGGCTCGACGACCTGGCCGAGGTGCGGCACAGCGACTACCGCGAGGTCACCGAGACCGGCTTCGACGCGGTCAGCTCGATCGGGCTCACCGAGCACATCGGCGTGAAGAACTACAGGTCCTACTTCTCGTTCCTGCGCGACCGGCTGCGCCCGCAGGGCCGGCTGCTCAACCACTGCATCACGCGCCCGCACAACCGCCACCAGGAGACCGGGGCGTTCATCGACCGGTACGTCTTCCCGGACGGAGAGCTGACCGGCTCGGGCCGGATCATCACCGAGGTGCAGAACACCGGCCTCGAGGTGATGCACGAGGAGAACTTCCGCGTCCACTACGCCCGCACGCTGGCCGGCTGGTGCCACAACCTCGAGCAGAACTGGGACGCCTGTGTCGCCGAGGTCGGCGAGGGCACGGCCCGGGTCTGGGGGCTCTACATGGCCGGGTCGCGGCTCGGCTTCGAGCGCAACGAGATCCAGCTCCACCACGTGCTCGCGACCAGGACCGACCGAGACGGCGAGGCGGCGTACCCGCTGCGCCCGTCGTTCGCGACCGACGCGAGCTACCCCGGGGCCTGAGCCAGCCGCCGGGCACGCAGGTAGCGCCATCCGGCCAGGATCACGAGGGCGTACGCCGCGCCGGCCAGCTCGTCGACCAGGTAGTGCTCCCCGCCGTACAGCAGCGCGAAGCCCATCGCCAACGGGTAGCAGGCCAGCAGGACCTTCTGCCACCACCGCTTGCCGAACCAGAAGAACCCCGCCGCCAGGGTCGCGTACGCCGTGTGCAGCGACGGCATCGCGGCGACCGGGTTGACGAGGTACTGCCCCTGGCTGACCAGTCCGCCGACCATGTGCAGCCCGATCAGGTCGAAGCCCTCGGACGTGAAGCGGCCGACGTAGGGGCCGGGGAAGACGCCGCCGTCGTCGGCCAGCCAGGGCGGCGCCATCGGGTAGACGAAGTACGTCGTCACGCCGGCCACGGCGAGCACGATCACCATGTTCATCCAGACGCGGAAGCGCGCACGGTTCCGGATCCACAGCACGATCGCGACGATCGGCATCACCAGGAAGTGGCTGCAGTAGACAAGGCTGACCAGCACGCCGTACCACGGGATCGAGGCGCCGGCGTGGAAGTGCTCCTGGACCCACGTCGTCGGCATCTCCGCGCCCATGCCCAGATGCCGGCCGAGCCAGTGGTCGGCCTCGATCGGGAACGAGACGTGCAACGGCAGGCCGAGGTCGTTGTGGACATCGACGATCGGGAAGATCTTCGCCTTCACCTGGAGGGCGGAGTACGGCGACGCGAAGCCGCGGCTGTAGTCGTAGGCCAGCAGCACCGCCTCGAAGGGCAGCCAGTCGACCATCATCCGCCACCACGCGCGCCAGCCCCGGCCGAGCACGACGATCGTCAGCAGGCCGAGGATCGCGCCGTAGATGCCGAGGCGGTCCGTCGGAATGCCCATCGTCGTCACGAACAACACAGACCCGGCGACGTAGATCGCGAGCGCGGACCAGCGGACATAGCTCCAGCGCCACCCGGTGAACGCCATCCGCTCGGGGTCGAGCACCTTCCCCTGTGTCTCGGCGGCGAGGTCGGTGGCGGTCACCCGGCGATGCTAGCCGGGCCGGTCGGCGGCACTAGCCTGGGTCACGATGACAGCCAGGGGCCAGCGGTACGACGCAGTCGTGACCGGACGTGAGCAGCTCTCGCCGCGCCTCGTCCGGCTGACCCTGTCCGTGCCGGGCTTCGCGTCGACCGGGATCCTCGACGAATGGGTCGGGCTGGTCGTCCCGGGACAGTTCCAGGTGCGCTACTACACGGTCCGCTCGGTCGACGGCGATCGGCTGGTGATCGACGTCGTCATCCACGAGGTCGGCCTGGTCACCGAGTGGGTCAGCAGCGACTGTGTCGGCGACACCGCGGTGGTGACCGCGGCCCAGGGCTCGTTCGCGCCACCGGCCGACGCGGCGTGGCTGCTGCTCGTCGGCGACCTGACAGCGATGCCGGCGATGGCGCGCATCTGCGAGACGTCGGGCCTTCCGACCCGGGTGTGGGCCGAGGTGCCCGACGACCTCTCGGGCTACCTCCCCGAGGGCACCGACGTCACCTGGCTGGAACCACCCGCCGAGGCGCAGTCGCGGCTCGCCGAGATCGTGGAGGGCATCGACTGGCCCGAGGGTGACGGCTACTTCTGGATGGCCGGTGAGTCCGCGCAGATGCGGGCGATCCGCAAGCACCTGATGCGCGAGCGGCGGCTGCCGAACGCGGCGTACGACGTGATGGGCTACTGGCGCGCGGTCACCTCGCGCCAGCCGCGGGCAGTGGATCCCGGCCCGATCTGGCGGGCCGGCAAGGCGGCCGGGAAGACCGACGAGCAGATCTGGGCGGACTACGACGAGGCGCGCAGTGGCTGAGGGCTACCGGAGCGGCTTCGCGTCGTTCGTCGGCCGGCCGAACGCCGGGAAGTCGACGCTCACCAATGCGCTGGTCGGCCGGAAGATCGTGATCACCTCCGACAAGCCGCAGACCACGCGCACGGTCGTGCGCGGCATCGTGCACCGCGCCGACGCCCAGCTGATCCTCGTCGACACACCGGGGCTCCACCGACCGAGGACGCTGCTCGGCGAGCGGCTCAACGACCTGGTGCGCACGACGTGGGCCGAGGTCGACGTGGTCGCCGTGTGCTTCCCGGCGAACGAGAAGGTCGGACCCGGTGACCGGTTCCTCGTCACGGAGCTGGCGAAGGTGCGACGTACGCCGAAGGTTGCGGTCGCGACCAAGACCGACCTGGCCTCGCCGGGTCGGATCGGCGAGCACCTGCAGGACATCGCGGCACTGGGCGCCGAGACCGGGACCGAGTGGCAGGAGATCGTGCCGGTCTCGGCGGTCTCCGGCGACCAGGTCGACCTGCTCGCCGACCTCCTGGTCGGACTGATGCCGGAGGGTCCGCCGCTCTATCCCGACGGCGATCTGACCGACGCCCCGGAGGAGGTCCTGGCCGCCGAGCTGATCCGCGAGGCGGCGCTCGACGGCGTCCGCGACGAGCTGCCGCACTCGATCGCGGTGGTCGTGGAGGAGATGGGGCTGCGCGAGGGCCGACCGACCGACAAGCCGCTGCTGGACATCAGCGCGAACCTCTACGTCGAGCGGTCGTCGCAGAAGGGGATCGTGATCGGCCACCAGGGAGCGCGGCTGCGCAAGGTCGGCACGGAGGCCCGCCACCAGATCGAGGCGCTGCTGGGCACGCCGGTCTTCCTCGACCTGCACGTGAAGATCGCCAAGGACTGGCAGCGCGACCCGAAGCAGCTGCGCAAGCTCGGCTTCTAGCTCGGCGCCCAGCAGACGCCGTACGTCTGCCCGGCCCGCCACTGCTTCAGCGTCGGCCAGGCGTAGGACCACCGGTAGTTGAGCGGGTCGCCGGAGGCGGCGCGACCGGCGTCCTGGCAGGGTTGCTGGCCCGCGGAGCGCACGGCGTTCTCGCCCGGGTACCTGCCGGGGCGGAAGACGACCGTCCGCAGCGCCTTCCAGCTGTGCGGGGCGGCGCAGATGCGCTGCTCGAAGCCCTGGGATCCCGGCTCGGCGGTGCCGCAGAGGGCATAGTGCTGACGGGTCGCGGGACGCCCGAGGGCTCCCTGGAGCGAGCCGCGGAGGAGTGCGAGGTTCTGGTCACCCCGCAGGGCGATGGCGACGCACTCGAACCAGTGCGCCCCGCGCGCGGCCTGGCGGACGGTCGGTGTGAACCACACGGCGCGGAGCATGCTCAGCCGGCGGTCGTCCGGGGTGCCGCCGACGTACGACGTGAACCGTCGCGGGCACACGGTGGACTCGAGCCGGTGCACCGCCTTCCCGTCGACGGCCAGCTTCTTCGGGTAGCTGCCGACGAAGAACGTGACGGCCGTGTGGATGCCGGAGCACGGTGCCGGCTTCTTGTCACTGGTCGGCGCCAGCACCTCGGCGTACCCGAGGCGGTAGCAGGTGTGGGTGTGCGGCGGCGGAGGGGGCTCGGGTGGGATGGTCTCGGTCGGCGTGGGGGTGGGGGAGTGCACCACCGGAGTCTTCGCCGCGTCGGGCGCGGAGCTGTCGGTGCCGGAGCAGGCCGGGAGCAAACCGAGCACCAGGACCGAGCCGAGTGCGAGCGCCCTCCTCACTTGTCGGTCCTCGCCCAGCACACCGAACGCCGGTTGCCGGCGTCCCACTCCACCTCGTGGAACCACGAGTACCCGAAGTCGTAGTCGACCGGGTAGTCGAGCCAGGCACCCACGGACTTGGAGCAGAAGTCGCGCGTGCGCGCCTTGACGACCTCGTCGCCCGGGTACGGGTCGCCCGCCGCTCCGAGCACGATCGTGGTGACGGCGCGCCAGTTGTGCTTCTGCGAGCAGGGGATCTTCACCGCACTGCTGACGGTGGTCCCTTGGGCGCACACCATCCAGTCGTCGTCGGGTCGGCCGAGCAGCAGCCCCTTGGTCCGGCTGGGCAGGTCCACGAGCGTGCGGCTCTGCTGGCCACCGCCGACGACGTCGCAGCGGTACCACCGGGCGCCCTGGTCCCACGCCGCCTGGCTCGGCCGGAACCACGCCCAGCTCAGGATGGAGCGCATCGCCAGGCTCGCGTCGGCACCGGTGAAGTGGATGAACTTCGCCGAGCAGGTCTTGTAGGCGAACGCCGCCACCTTGCCGTCGTCGTACGACGCGTGCACGAACTCGCCGGGCAACGGCCCGACGGCGTACGTCTGCGCGGTGTGGGGCTGGTCGCAGGACACCGGCTCGGTGGAGTTGCTCGGCTGGGACACGTCGTCGGGGCTGAGCAGCCGGCACGCGCCGAGGTCGGGGACCTCCTCGTCGACGGGCGACGGGGTGCCACCGGCACGGCCGAGGCAGCCGCTGAGCGAGATCGCGAGCAGGACGAGGGGGACGACGACACGCCAGGCGTGCGGCATCGCAAGGAACCCCCACCGGCTCGGGATCAGAACTCCGCGAGCCTACCGAAGCGAGAACACGCGCTGAGCCTGGGATCATCGGCCGCGTGACGACGACTCTGTACCGGGCGGGCTGGATCGTGGCGTTCCAGGAGGGCGAGCATCGGGTCCTCCGGGACGGGTGCGTGGTCGTGGAGGACGACCGCGTCACGCACGTGGGGCCGACGTACGACGGGCCGGTCGACCGCTACGTCGACACTCCCGACCGGATCATCACCCCGGGCTTCATCAACACCCACGCCCACCTCGACGAGTCGCCGATCGACAAGTCCGTGCAGGAGGACGTGGGCAACCGGCAGTTCTGGCTGACCGGCCTGATCGAGATCCTGCCCACCGAGATGGCCGGGCTCGACGAGGAGGGCGCCCGCGCCTGCCTCGACTACTCGATGATCGAGCTGGCGCGCACCGGCACGACGACCGTGCTGCAGATGGGCGGGATCGAGGAGTACGCCGCGTACGCGATCGAGGCGAGCGGGCTGCGGGGGTACGTCGCGCCCATGTACCGGTCGGGCCGCTGGTTCACACCGGATGGCAGGCGGGTGGACTACGCGTGGGACGCCGACGACGGGCGGCCGGGCTTCGAGGCGGCGACGGCGTACGTCGAGCGGTTGCGCGGGCGCGGGGACGGGCGGGTCCAGGGCTTCCTGGCGCCCGCTCAGGTCGACACCTGCAGCGAGGCGCTGTTGCGCGACTCGCGGGCCGCCGCCGACGACCTCGGCGTGCCGATCTCGCTGCACGCGTCCCAAGGGGTCTGGGAGTTCCAGGAGATGACGCGGCGGCACGGCCGCACCCCGGTCGAGTGGCTCTCCGACATCGGCTTCCTCGGGCCGCGCACGGTGCTCGGCCACGCGATCTTCATCAGCGGCAACTCCTGGGTGAACTTCGCCGGCGACGACCTCGGGCTTCTCGCGGCGTCGGGGACGTCGGTGTCCTACAACGCCTGGTGCTTCATCCGGCGCGGCCTGGTGATGGAGTCGTTCCCGGAGTACGTCGAGGCCGGGGTGAACATGTGCCTGGGCACCGACACCGCTCCGCAGTCGATGATCGAGTCGCTGCGCTGGACCGCGATCGCCGGCAAGGTCGCCGCCCGGCGTACCGACGTCTCGACCGCGCGGCAGGTCTTCGACGCGGCGACCGTGAACGCCGCCGACATGCTGGGCCGGCCCGACCTCGGGCGCATCGCACCGGGCGCCAAGGCGGACCTGCTCTTCTGGCGGGCCGACGGGTTCACGATGACCCCGATGCGCGACCCGATCCGCAACCTCGTCTACTACGCGCAGGCCTCCGACCTCTCCGACGTGCTGGTCGACGGGCGGACCGTGGTCGAGGACGGTCAGGTGCTCGGCGCGGACGTCGAGACCGCGACGCGACGCGTTCAGGAGGCGGGGAAGCGGATCTGGTCGCGCTGGCCCGACGGCGACTGGGCGGGTCGCACGCTGGACGAGGTCTCGCCGCAGACCTACGCGGCGTACGAGGACTGACGTGCTCGAGGTCCGCACCGCCACGGCGGCCGACCGCCGCGACGTCGTCCGCGTGATGCAGGCGGCCTTCGATGACGACCCGGTCATGCGCTGGCTGGTGCCCGAGACGCGCTCGCTGGGCCCGCTCTTCGCGGTCCATGCACGGTGGGTGCACGAGGCACCCGGCTCGACCGACATCGCCCTGCTCGACGGCGAGCCCGTGGGCGCGGCGTTCTGGGATCCGCCCGGCTACCGACCTCCGGCTCGCCGGCAGGTCGCCTCGATCCTCTTCTATGCGCGGGCGTTGCGACGCAACCTCGGCCGCGGGGTCACGCTGGAGAACCTGATGCACCAGGCACGCCCGGACGAGGAGTTCTGGTACCTCGCCGGGATCGGCGCGGTCCGGCGCGGCGAGGGGATCGGCACGGCGCTGCTCCGGCACCGGCTCGACCTGGTGACCGGGCCGGCGTACCTCGAGAGCAGCAAGCGGGCCAACATCCCGCTCTACGAGCGGTTCGGGTTCGAGCTGCGCACCTCGCTGCGAGTGCCCGACGGGCCGGAGCTCTGGCCGATGTGGCGCGAGGTCTGATCTCCTGTGTCAGGCCGCGCCGACCGGGGCGCGGAAGGTCCGGCGGTACGCCGCCGGCGTGACGCCGACATGTGTGCGCAGGTGCGTGCGCAGGGACGCGGCGGTGCCCATCCCCGCCCGTTCGGCGACCTCGTCGACGCCGAGGTCGGTCGCCTCGAGCAGGTGCTGCGCATGACGGACCCGCTGCTGGATCAGCCAGGCACCCGGGGACTGGCCGGTCTCCTCACGGAACCGGCGGGCGAACGTCCGCAGGCTCATCCCGGCCCGTCTCGCCAGCGTCGGCACGTCCGCCTCCAGGTGCTCCAGTGCCCAGGTGCGGGCAACTGCGGTCGACTCGTCGGGACGGGCCGGGACGAACCGCTCGATGTACTGCGCCTGGCCTCCGTCGCGCCACGGCGGTACGACGCAGTAGCGGGCCACCCGGTTGGCGACCTCGGCGCCGTGGTCGTGCCGGATCAGGTGCAGCGAGAGGTCGACCCCGGCGCTCAGACCCGCGCTGGTGAGGACGTCGCCGTCATCGGTGAACAGCACGTCCGGGTCGAGGAGCACGTCGGGGTAGAGCGCGGCCAGGTGGCCGGCGTGCTTCCAGTGCGTCGTGGCGGGTCGGCCGTCGAGCAGGCCGGCCGCGGCGAGCACGAAGGCGCCGGTGCAGATCGAGACCAGGCGGGTGCCACGGCGTACCGAGGCGAGCGCGGCGGCGACCTCGGCCGGGAGCGTGCCGTCCTCGCGAGGGCCGTGGACCTGGGTGCCGGGGACGATCACCGTGTCGGCGCGGGCCAGCGCGGAGGCGTCGCCGTGGGGCACGATCGAGTAGCCCGACGACGTGCGCAACGGGGCGCCGTCCAGGCTCGCCATCGTGACGTCGTAGAGGTGGTGGCCGGCGTCGTCGACGGCCTCACCGAGGAGCTGGACCGGGATCACCGCGTCGTAGCCGATCGCGGGCTCGAGCAGGAGGACGACGACGCGGTGGGGACGCGGCTGCCTCGGAGAACGGGTCATGGCAGGATTCTTGCACAAAGTGGCAATTCTGCCACTGGTGGACCGCCATCCGGATCGCGACGATGGGCGCATGAGACAGCCTTCCGAGCTCCACTGGGCCTGGGTGGTCGCGCCGATCACCTTCGTGACGCTCGTCGCCTCGGCAGCGTTCCGGAGCGTGCCCGGCGTCCTGATGGATCCGTTGCACATGGAGTTCGGCTGGTCGCACGCGACGATCGGCTTCGCCGTCTCGGTGAACATGGTGCTGTTCGGCCTGATCTCGCCGTTCGCGGCGGCGCTGATGGACCGCTTCGGCATCCGGGTGGTCGTCACCTGCGCGCTGGTGGCGATCAGCGTCGGCAGCGGCCTGACCGTGTTCATGACCGCCTCCTGGCAGCTGGTGCTGTGCTGGGGCGTCCTGGTCGGCGCCGGCTCGGGGTCGATGTCGATGGCGTTCGTGGCGACCGTCGTGAACCGCTGGTTCGTCGCCCGGCGCGGTCTGGTCAGCGGGATCCTGACCGCAGGCAGCGCCACCGGGCAGCTGGTGTTCCTCCCGGTCGTCGCCTGGATCACCACCCATCACGGCTGGCGCACCGCGGCCCTCACCACGGCTGCCGCGGCCCTGGTCGTCGTGCCGCTGGTCGCCGTACTCATGCGCAACCACCCGGCGGACCTCGGCCTCCGGGCGTACGGCGCCACACCCGAGGACCCAGGTCCCGCCCCGCACGAGTCGGCCGGATCGTCGGCAGGACGCGCGCTGCGCGTGCTCGGTGACGCCGCGCGTACGCCGGTGTTCTGGGTGCTGGCGGGCGGGTTCGCCATCTGCGGAGCGACTACGAACGGCCTGATCGCCACCCACTTCATCCCGGCCGCGATGGACCACGGGATGCCACCCACCACGGCGGCGAGCCTGCTGGCGCTGGTCGGTTTGTTCGACGTGGGCGGCACGATCGCGTCCGGATGGTTCACCGACCGGGTCGACCCGCGCTACCTGTTGCTCACCTACTACACGCTGCGTGGCGTCGGCCTGGCGGTGCTGCCGTCCCTGCTCGCGCCCCACACCACGCCCGGGACGTGGGTGTTCGTGGTCTTCTACGGCCTGGACTGGGTGGCCACCGTGCCGCCGACCGTGATGCTGTGCCGCGAGCGGTTCGGCCCGGGGGTCGGGGCGATCGTGTTCGGCTGGGTCTTCGCCGCTCACCAGCTCGGTGCCTCGGCGATGGCCTCCGGCGCGGGCGTCATCCGCGACCGCACCGGCAGCTACGACCCGGCGTTCTACCTCGCTGCGGGCCTCTGCGTGATCGCAGCCGTGCTGTCGCTGAGCATCCGCCGATCGCGGAAGGCGGCACCCGCGCCGGTCCCCGTCACGGCCGGGACTTGGTGAACCGCACCGTCTCGGCGACCAGCCGACAGCCGAGGGCCTCGTTGATCGCGATCATCGGTGCGTTGCCGGGCATGTTCCAGGTGTCGACCGACTCGACGTCCCGGCGCTCCGTGCGCAGCCAGTCGAGCATCGCCAGCTTCATTCGGAGGCCCAGCCGCCGGCCACGATGTGCCGCGAGCACCGACGTGTCCTCCTGGGCCGCGATCTCGGGTCGGAGGTCGTGGACGCAGAGCATCGTGATGCCGGCCGCTTCCCCGGTGGCGCGGTGTCTCGCGACGATCGTGTACGGCGTCTGACGGCGACGGGCGAGCGACTCCTCGTACCGTCGGATCCGCTCGGGCGGGTAGGCCTCGTACTCACCCTCGTCCGGCGCGTCGTTGATCGCCTCCCGCAGCGGCACCAGGTCGGCCCGCAGCTGGTCCGGCGCCGGCCCGGCGAAGAGCTCCAGATCGTAGTCGCGGCTCGCCTCCTCGGCCGCGGCCACGAGCTCGGCCGGCTGCGGCGCGCGCAGGGAGAGCCGGCGTACCTCGTGGGAAGAGCCGCGGGTGTAGCCGAGCCGCGGCAGCGCGTCGACGCCGGCCGTCCCGACCCAGGTGGGCGCCCGGAGCCTCGGCCGGTCGGTGGCGGCCTCGGCGGCCTCCATCAGGAGACGCCCCGTGCCGCGCCGGCGGTGGTCGGGATGGACGGCGCCTAGGATCTTGGCGCCGTCGAGGTTCTCGAACAGGTTGAGCGTGAGGGCGGCGTATCCGACCAGCTCCTCGCCCTCATGGGCCAGCCACAGGCCCGCGTCCGGGCCTTCGCCGTCGCGGTCACGGCAGTCGAGCAGGAAGGTCTCGGCGGTGTGGTGTCGAAGGGGTACTCCGTCGAGCGCGGCGTTGTCGACGGCCGCCAGCTGCTGCGCCGTCGCGAGGTCGAGGTCGGCGACGTCGATCCGCTCGATCGTCGCGGTCACACGGCCACCAGCTGGAGGTACGCCAACCCGAGAATTCCGCGGTAGCCGTCGAAGTACGACGTGTGCTGCCGCGCCGTGAGCGCGCGCACCTCGTCGGCGTCCGGGTGGTCGGGCTCGTGCTCGGCCAGCCAGCGCGCGTGACCGGCAGTGAACCCCGACTCGAAGGCGTCCCACTCGTCGAGGTCCGCCTCCTGAGCCGCCACGACAGCGAGCCCGTTCGCCTCGGCCATCTGCACGAGGTTCCCCATCGCCACGAACTCGTCGTCGCGGCCGGCGAGCGGGGCCGTCGCGGCCGGCGTCGGGGGCGCGGACCAGATGCCCTCGCCGTACACCAGGCGGCCGCCGCGAGGGAGGAGACCGCGCAGCGCCGTGAGGGCCGCGATGTAGTCCATCGGCCGGTCGTCGTCCTGCGTCGTGGCCCAGATCTGGGAGGCGCCGATGCAGGTGACGGCTCCGAACGTGCCGGTGACCTCGCACGCGTCGCGCGCCTCGAACGTCGCGCGCTCCGACAGTCCACGGGCCGCGGCACGCTCCCGGGCGTAGGCGAGTGACTGCTCGTCCAGGTCGAGCCCGAGGCCGCGCGCTCCCGGTGCGGCCTCGAGCACCCGGAGAAGCAGCTCAGCCCAGCCGCAGCCGACGTCGAGCACGGTCGAGGGTTCGTCCTCGGCGAGGAACCTCACCAGCCGGGCTGCTCGGGTCTCCGAGAGCGGGGCGAGGAAGGTCAGGTCGCGGTGGAACGGGGTGAAGGTCGGCATCGCCGTCAGTCTGGCCGCCCGCCGCGGGCGACGCGAGTCGATTGCGGTCGCCCTTCGGCGGTCCTCGGTCGGCTGGCCTCGACCTTCCGGTGGTGGTGCGACGTGGTTGCCACCCGTGGTTGAGGGAGGCGCCCCGGCCGGCTTCGGTGGTTGAGGAAGTCGTCCTGGCGCCTGTCTCGAAACCACCGCTGAGGTCCTGGGGCTTGACGTCGAGATCGTGCGGTGGGTGGTGGGTTGCGGTCTTTTGGCTTCAGAGAGGGGCCGGTTTCTCCCGGCCGCCGTTGCCGGCTTCCGGTTTGCACGGGGCTCCCGGTCCGGCACGTTTGGGCTACTACCGAAAGCGGGAAGAAACCCGGCCGAGAAAAATTCTCAAACTTTTCAGAAATGTCGGTCGATAACCCTGTGGACAAGCGGGGTGAGTGTCGGTGGTGCCTGATGTGCTTGTCGGTATGTCGATCTCGGAACTCTCCCCCCGCCAGCCCGGTGCCACCGGTCCGGCTGCGGTGCTGGCCGAGGTCCTCACCGCGGTCCGCGGGCTCGATGCGATCTGGTGGACCAGCCAGTCCCACGACGACCTGGTCGCCACCGTGGAGCTGGCCGCCCAGCTGCGGGCGGCGACCGCGGCGGTCGAAGCCGGGGCGGTGGCGGAGGCCGACACCCGCGACCTCGCGAGGCAGAGGCCGCATCACGTCTCGACCCGGGCCTGGGTGACCCACCTCGGTGGGCTGCGCCAGGGCGAGGGCCGTCGGGTCGTGGCCCGCGCCCACGCCCTGACCGGACCCCTGGCCGCGACCCGGGAAGCCCTGGTCGCGGGGCGGGTGTCGCCGGAGCAGGCCGACGTGATCGTGCGATCCATCGAGACTCTGCCGGTCGGGGAGGCGGTCCGGGCGCGTGGCGAAGAGGCGTTGTTGGGGCAGGTGGGGTCTGGATGCCTGCGACCTGGCTCGGGTGGGTCGGCATCTGGTGCACGTGGTCGACCCCGACGGCGAGGACCTCAGGCTCGGGCGACAGCTGGCCCGGGAGGAACGCGCCGCCCACCTGGGCCGGTACCTGTCGATCGCTGCCGATGGTGCCGGCGGGGTCCGGGTCACGGGCCGCGGCTGCGCCGAGGACGGCGCCCTGCTCAAAGCCGCGTTGTTGCCACTGACGGCACCGGCTCCCGCGGTCGACGACCACGACGGGACCCTGGTGCACGACCCGCGCGACCATGGCACCCGACTCTGGGACGCCCTGGTCCGGACTGCTCAGCACGCCCTGGACACCGACCTCCCACCGGCCTCGCACGGCGCCCCGGCCCGGCTGATGGTCACCATCGGCCACGACGACCTCCAGGCGGGACTGGCTACGGGTCTCGCGGACACCGCGGTGGCCGGCCTCGTCGGAATCGGGATCGGGGTCGGCGTGTCCGGGGTGAGCGGGGACGGCACCGAGCTGTCGGGCTCGACCATCCGGCGGTTGGCCTGTGACGCCGAGATCATCCCCGCCGTCCTCGGCAGCCGCGGCGAACCCCTGGACGTCGGCCGAGCCCGGCGGCTGGTCACCGTCGCGATCTGGGCCGCCCCGGTGATCCGGGACCGGCACTGTGCATTCCCCGACTGTGACCGGCCGCCGCTGATGTGTCACGCCCACCACATCCGGCACTGGATCCTCGGCGGCGAGACCAACCTGGAAAACCTGGTCTTGTTGTGTGGTCACCATCACCGGGTCATCCACGACTCACCCTGGCAGGTCCGCCTCAACCCGCAGGATCACAAACCCGAATTCAAACCACCACCCAAACCCGGTGTCGAAAGCACCTGGATCCGATATCGACCGAGACGAGAATGAGCCCGGAGGTCATTCGCGACGCTCGAACCAACACCCACGCCCGGCCATGGCCCAGGTCTCCGTCTGTTGGACGCGCCCTGACATGCCGCACCCGGCGCTGTTACGGTGAACCCGTCATGACGCGCAGCCTCCTCCTTCGCTGCCGCAGCGAGGTCTAGCCAGGCCGGACCTCCTCGCTGCGGAGTGATCGCGTGCGCGCCGGCCACCCGCCTTACTCGCGAGCGAGACCGGATGATGACTCTGCAGCATTCTGGATTTCCCAACACCCAGCAGCCCAGCCCGATGCCGTTCGGGCGCTACCGCGCGTTCGAGCCGATCGACCTCCCCGACCGCACCTGGCCGACCCGGCAGATCACCGAGGCGCCGCGTTGGCTGTCGACGGACCTCCGTGACGGCAACCAGGCACTGATCGACCCGATGAGCCCGGCCCGCAAGCTGCGGATGTTCGACCTGCTCGTGCAGATGGGATACAAGGAGATCGAGGTCGGGTTCCCGAGCGCCAGCGAGACCGACTTCGCGTTCGTCCGTCAGCTGATCGAGCAGGACCGGGTGCCGGAGGACGTGACCATCTCGGTGCTCACCCAGGCCCGCGAGGACCTGATCGAGCGCACCGTCCACTCCTTGGT
>NZ_DASXWU010000077.1:0-19697 GCF_036503465.1 Nocardioides sp. | reverse complement strand
TCCCAGCTCTTGAGGTTGCGGTAGCAGAGGTAGACCACCTGGTAGGCCAGCAGCGCCGCCACGATCATCACGATCCGGTACGGCGACCACCGGGTCCGTACGGTCTGCCACAACGACCGTCCCTGCCGGCGTCCGCGGATCCAGCGCACGACGATGTCGATCGCGACCGCGAGCAGCAGCGTCTCCGCCGTGCTGAGGATCTTGCTCGAGAACAGCTTGCCGTGCGGGTCGCGGAACGGGATGTCCACCTGCCGCGACCGGGCGATGGCGATGATCGCGAAGACCACGACGATCGCCAGGACGCGGAGCTTCCACGCCCACTCGCGCGAGGGCGAGGTCGCCTCATCGGCGTCAGCGCGCGGCTCCGTCGTCGGGCTCCCCGTGATGTCCATCGAGACACATTCAACCGGGTGACCGGTCATCCGGGCGAAATGTCGACGAGCCGGCGGGGCACAATGTCCGGCGGGGCGGTAGCTCAGTCGGTCAGAGCAAGGGACTCATAATCCCTGGGTCGTGGGTTCGAGCCCCACCCGCCCCACGATCCTCAGCCGGCCTGTTCCCAGCCGCGACCGGGGCGCCGGGCGCCGAGCTGCGGGTCGCGACTGCGGTAGACGATGTAGGGCCGGGTGAGGTAGCCGACCGGGGCGCTGAAGACGTGGACGAGCCTGGTGAACGGCCAGAGCGCGAACAGGGCGCTGGCCACCAGCGCGTGCAGCTGGAAGCTCAGCGGCGCCGCGTCCATCAGGGCGGGATCCGGGTGGAAGCTCCAGAACTGGCGGAACCAGATCGAGACGCCTTCGCGGTAGTCGTACTCGTGGCCGCCGAAGATGAAGGCCGCCCCGGAGACGGTGTTCCAGACGCCGAGCAGGATCACGCCGGCGAGGAAGACGTACATCAGCTTGTCCATCTTGGTCGTCGCCGAGAACACCGGGCCGACCGTGCGTCGCCGGTAGACCAGGATCGCCAGGCCGATCAGCGTCGCCAACGCGGCGGCGGTGCCCCCGACCAGGGCACCCCAGTGGTAGGCGCGGTTGGTGACGCCCACGCCGCTGGTCAAGCTCTCCGGGACAAGCAGTCCGGCGATGTGGCCGAGCACCACGAACAGCAGGCCGAAGTGGAACAGGGGCGAGCCGAGCCGCAGGAGCCGGTTTTCGTACAGCTGGGAGGAGCGGGTCGTCCAGCCGAACTTGTCGTAGAGGTAGCGCCAGTAGTGGCCGACCACGAACGTCGCCAGGCACAGGTAGGGGAAGATCACCCAGAGAAAGACGCTCATCGGTGGGCTCCTTGGCGCAGGACCGGCATCGGCAGGTCGGTGGTCTCGGGGTGAGTCGCCTCGTGCAGCCGCGCATCGAACGCCGGACCGCCGTACGGCGACAGTCCGACCTCTTCGGCGGGTGGGCCTTCGGCGGCGAGCCGGCGTACAGCGTCCCACTCGTCGCCGTGCAGGGCAGGCAGGGTGGAGCAGACGGCCTCCGGCGCCCCGGCCCACGGCGACCTGCTCTCGGTCAGGGAGAGCCGCAGCAGCTCGAGGCCGGCGCGGTGGTCGAGCAGCAGCGCTCGGCCCGCGTCGTGGTCGACCGTCGCGGCGAACTCCAGGACGACGCACAGGTGGTCGGGCAGCTCGCCACCGTCGTCCGCGTCGAGGGCGAAGCCCGCTCGTAGATAGGTCTGCTTGAAGCGCAGCAGCGCCGCGCCGCGCTTGCGCGTGTCGCCGTGCGCGAAGTAGGTGAGGTACAGGTTGTGGCGTCGCCGGGTGTCGAAGGTCTCGACGTACGCCGTCTGCAGGTCCGTCAGCGGCGTGGTCGCCAGGTGCTCGGCGACCCGGTGCAACGGCTCCGCGGCCGCCGCCGACAGGTGACCGAGGATGCGGTGCACCGTGGGCATGTCCCCGAGCAGCCGGTCGTCGGGGTAGCCGAGCAGCAGTGCGGCCGACTGCCAGACGGCGGCGTCCCGGGCATGGGCTGCCTTCACCGGAAGTCCGCCCCGCCTGTGAGACCGCCGGTGCCGCCGGGCCCGGTCGCGCCCTCGTCGGAGGTGTCCGGCGTGGTCGCCTCGCCCGCGTCGCCCGTGGGCGCGTCCTGACGCGGCGGGAACAGCCCGCTGGGCATCCCCTTGCCGTCCCAGTTGAGCAGGTTCACCCGGCCCGCCTTGTCGTCGGGCGCCGCCATCGTGTCGGCGGTCTGCCGGTCGCGCAGCATCGCGAAGTTCTCCACCGCGATCGGTGCCGGTCCGCGCGATCCTTCCCCGAAGGGTCCCGAGCCGACCGGGCACTCGGTGCCGAGCGCCTCGAGCGAGTGCGCCTGCTCCGCGTGCGCGGCAGGAATGACGTAGCGCTCGTCGTACTTGGCGAGCGCGAGCAGGCGGTACATGTCGTACATCTGCTCCTCCGTCATCCCGACCCCTGCCGGGATCTCCCCGTTCGGGTCGCGGCCGAGGTTGAGGTCGCGCATGTAGGCCCGCATCGCGGCGAGCCGATGGAGCACGCCGTCGACCACGTCGGTGTCCCCGGCGGTGAACAGCCCCGCCAGGTACTCGACCGGGATGCGCAGCGAGTCGATGGCAGCGAACAGGTTGCGGTGGTCCTCGGCGTCCTCACCGGTGTCACGCACGGCGTCGACCACCGGTGACAGCGGTGGGATGTACCAGACCATCGGCATCGTTCGGTACTCCGGATGGAGCGGGAGAGCGACCTCGTAGGTCTGGATCAGCGCGTGGACGGGGGAGCGCTGGGCGGCGAGCACCCAGTCGTGCGGTACGCCGTCACGCTCGGCAGCGGCGACGACCTCGGGGTCGTGCGGATCGAGCAGTACGTCGCGCTGGGCACGGTAGAGCGCCCGCGCGTCGGAGACCGATGCGGCTTCGAGCACCCGGTCGGCGTCGTACAGGACCAGCCCGATGTAGCGCAGCCGCCCCACACATGTCTCGGAGCAGACGGTGGGGATGCCGACCTCGATCCGCGGGAAGCAGAAGGTGCACTTCTCGGCTTTGCCGGTGCGGTGGTTGAAGTAGACCTTCTTGTACGGGCAGCCGGACACGCACATCCGCCATCCCCGGCACCGGTCCTGGTCGACCAGCACGATCCCGTCCTCGGTCCGCCTGTAGATCGCACCGCTGGGGCACGACGCGGCACACGACGGGTTGAGGCAGTGCTCGCAGATCCTCGGCAGGTAGAACATGAAGGCGTCCTCGAACGACTTCTTCACCTCCGTCGACACCTTCGCCAGCACCGGGTCGTTCTGGAACGACGCGTCGGAGCCACCGAGGTCGTCGTCCCAGTTCGCCGACCACGTGATCTTGGTGTCGCGGCCGGTCAGCAGCGACTTGGGCCTGGCCACCGGGGTGTGCTCCTGTGCCGGCGCGTCGGTCAGGGTCGCGTAGTCGTAGGTCCACGGCTCGTAGTAGTCGTGGATCGACGGCAGCTTCGGGTTGGAGAAGATCGTCGCCAGCTTCCGGAAGCGTCCGCCCGCCTTCAGGGTGAGCCGCCCCCGCCGGTTCAGCGTCCAGCCGCCCTGCCAGCGCTCCTGGTCCTCGTAGGTGCGCGGGTAGCCCTGCCCCGGCCGGGTCTCGACGTTGTTGAACCAGACGTACTCCGTGCCCGACCGGTTGGTCCACGCCTGCTTGCAGGTCACCGAGCAGGTGTGGCAGCCGATGCACTTGTCGAGGTTCATCACCATCGCCATCTGAGCCATCACACGCATCAGTAGGTCACCTCTTGGCTACGGCGACCGATCACGGTGACCTCGTCCCGTTGGTTGCCGGTGGGACCGAGGTAGTTGAAGGCGAAGGACAGCTGCGCGTAGCCGCCGATCAGGTGGGAGGGCTTCACGAGCAGGCGGGTCAGCGAGTTGTGGATGCCGCCGCGCTTGCCGCTGGTCTCGGACAGCGGTACGTCGATCAGCCGGTCCTGGGCGTGGTACATGTACACGGTCCCTTCGGGCATCCGGTGCGACACGATCGCCCGGGCTACGACGACGCCGTTGCGGTTGACCGCCTCGATCCAGTCGTTGTCGGCGACGCCGACCTTGGCGGCGTCCTGCTCGCTCATCCAGATGCACGGTCCGCCTCGCGAGAGCGAGAGCATGAACAGGTTGTCCTGGTACTCCGAGTGGATCGACCACTTGTTGTGGGGCGTGAGGTAGCGCACCGTGACGCCGAGCTCACCGACGTCCCCCACGCCGGGCTCGCTGAACAGCGCCCCCATGTTCAGCGGCGGCCGGTAGACCGGCAGACCCTCACCCACCTCCGCCATCCAGTCGTGGTCGAGGTAGAAGCTCTGCCGGCCGGTCAGGGTGTGCCACGGCTTGAGCCGCTCGACGTTGATCGTGAACGCCGAGTAGCGGCGGCCGCCGGTCTCCGAGCCCGACCACTCGGGGGAGGTGATCACAGGCTGCGGGGAGGCCTGGGTGTCGGCGAACGTGATGTGCCTGCCCTCGTGCTCGGCCGCGAGGTCTTGCATCCGTTGGCCGGTACGACGTTCCAGCGTCTGGAACCCCTGGACGGCCAGATGGCCGTTGGTGGTCCCGCTCATGGTGAGGATGGCCTCGCAGACGTGCCGAGCCTCCCGCAGCGACGGGCGGCCGTCGCCGGCACCTCCACGGACCCGACCGTTGACCGCGCCCAAGCGCTCGATCGCGCCGGTCAGGTCGAAGGTGACCCCCTTGGTCGTGGCACCCAGCGTGTCCGTGAGCGGGCCGATCGCGTCGTACTTCTCGCCGATCGCACCGTAGTCGCGCTCGATCTCGACCAGCCGGGGCATCGTGCGTCCGGGGACCGGCTCGCACTCGCCGAGCTTCCAGTCGGCGACCCTGCCGTGGGGGTTGGCCATCGCGTCCGGGGTGTCGTGGGTCAGCGGTGCCGCGACCACGTCGCGCCGTACCCCCAACCGGGGACCGGCGAGCGCGGAGAACGCATGGGCCAGGTCCCGGAACGTGTCCCAGTCGGTGCGCGACTGCCACGGCGGCGCGATGGCCGGGTTGAAGGAGTGCACGAACGGGTGCATGTCCGTGCTGGACAGGTCGTGCTTCTCGTACCAGGTGGCGGCGGGGAACACGACGTCGGAGAAGAGGGTGGTGCTGGTCTGCCGGAAGTCGAGGGAGTAGAGCAGGTCCAGCTTCCCCTCGGGCGCGCGGTCGGTCCAGGCGACCTCCGCGGGGCGCTGTCCCTCGGGGGCCTCGGTGGCCCGCACGGCGGAGTCGGCCCCGAGCAGGTGCTTGAGGAAGTACTCGTTGCCCTTGCCCGACGAACCGAGCAGGTTGGCCCGCCAGACGCCCAGGATCCGCGGGAAGTTCTCGGGGGCGTCCGGGTCCTCGCCGGCGAACCGCAGCGAGCCGTCCCTCAGCCCGGAGACCACGTGGTCGGCGACCGGGACACCGGCCGCGGCGGCCTCGTCGCAGAGGTTGAGCGGGTTGCGGTCGAACGTCGGGTACGACGGCATCCAGCCCATCCGGGCGCTCTTGGCGATCAGGTCGGCGGTGCTCAAGCCGGCGAAGCGGCCCTGCCCGCTGGCCGACGACAGCGCGTCCGCAGCGAAGTGGTCGTAGCGGAACTGGTCGGTGTGGAGGTACCAGTACGCCGTCTGGATCATGTTCCGCGGCGGGCGGCTCCAGTCCAACGCGTTGGCCAGCTGGGTGTAGCCGGTGAGCGGCCGCACCTTCTCCTGCCCGACGTAGTGCGCCCACCCGCCGCCGTTGACCCCCTGGCAGCCGGTCAGCGTGGTCAGGGCCAGGAACGAGCGGTAGATGGTGTCGGAGTGGAACCAGTGGTTGGTCCCGGCGCCCATCAGGATCATCGACCTGCCGCGCGAGTCCCGGGCGTTCTCGGCGAACTCCCGGGCGATCCGGGCAGCCTGGCCGGCGGGGATCCCGGTGATGGCCTCCTGCCAGGCCGGCGTGTACGGCGCGTCCGCGTCGCCGTAGTCGGCCCCGACGCCGTAGCGGGCGAGCATCAGCTCGAAGACCGTGGTCACGGTGTGGCCACCGACGCGGCGGACCGGGACGCGACGGACCACCTCCGACGCCGTGCCGTCGACCGGGTCGAAGACCGGCAGCCTCACGTCGACGGTCGCAGCGGTGTCGCTCCCCAGCCGCAGCTCGGGCTGCACGCCCTCGAGGTCGAGGTTCCACCGGCCCTCGTCACCGGCCCCGAAGCGATGGCCCAGCGACCCGTTCGGGACGACGGGCTCACCGGTCCGTGCGTCCAGCACCACGGTCTTGAAGTCGGCGTGCTCGGCCTCGGCGTACGCCGGCAGGTCCGCCGCGGTGAGGAACTTGCCGGGCGTGCCGCCATCGATCCGCACGAGGTGCGGCAGGTCGGTGTACGTCGCGGCGTACTCCTCGAAGTACGGGGTGCGGGAGTCGACGAAGAACTCCTTGAGGATGACGTGTCCCATCGCCAGCGCGAGCGCGGCGTCGGTGCCGGGCCGCACGGCCAGCCACTCGTCGGCGAACTTCACGTTGTCGGCGTAGTCCGGCGAGACAGCGATGACCTTCTGCCCCCGGTAGCGGGCCTCGGTCATCCAGTGCGCATCCGGGGTGCGCGTAACCGGCACGTTGGAGCCCCACATCACCAGGTAGCCGGCGTCCCACCAGTCCCCGCTCTCCGGCACGTCCGTCTGGTCGCCGAACACCTGCGGCGAGGCCACCGGCAGGTCGGCGTACCAGTCGTAGAACGACAGCATCGAGCCGCCGACCAGGTGCGTGAACCGTGCCCCCGAGGCGTGGGAGACCATCGACATCGCCGGGATCGGCGAGAACCCCGCGACCCGGTCGGGGCCCCACTTCTCGATCGTGTGGACGTACGCCGCCGCGACCAGCTCGAGCGCCTCGTCCCAGGTCGCTCGGACCAGGCCGCCCTTGCCCCGTGCCGCCTTGTACGCCTGGGCGCGCTGGGGGTTGTCGACGACGTGGGCCCACGCCTTCACCGGGTCTCCGTCGTACTGGCGCTTGCCCTCGCGGAACATCTGGAGCAGGACGGCGCGCACGTAGGGATAGCGGATGCGCGTGGGCGAGTAGGTGTACCAGGAGAAAGCCGCTCCGCGGGGGCAGCCGCGCGGCTCGTAGTCGGGGCGGTCGGGGCCGGGTGACGGGTAGTCGGTCTGCTGCGTCTCCCAAGTGATGATCCCGTCCTTGACGTAGACCTTCCAGGAGCACGACCCCGTGCAGTTCACGCCGTGCGTCGACCGGACCACCTTGTCGTGGCTCCAACGGTCGCGGTAGAAGCCGTCGGCTCCTCGCCCGCCCTGCCGGGTCATCGTGCGCAGGTCGTCGCTGACCGTCGCCCTGCCGGTCGCCTGCGTGAAGAACCTGCGGGTGCCGACCAGGAGGTCCTCCAGTGGTCCGTCGAGTCCGGGTCGGGTGTCGGTCACGCGATGGTCCCTCCTGGTCCGTTGGTGCCGGTTGCAGTACGCCGGACGACGGTCACCGTCAGCACCAGCGTCAGGGCGGCGGTGATCGAGAGGAGCGCCAGACCGAGGGCGTAGGACTCGGTGCGGCCGTAGATGTAGCCCATCAGCAGGGGAGGCACGAACCCACCGAACCCGCCGGCCGCTCCGACCAGCCCGGTGACGCCGCCCACGCGGGACGGTTCGGTGACCTGTGCGATCAGCGCGAACGTCGCGCCGCTGCCGCACCCCAAGGCGGCCGCCATGGACAGGAAGGCGGCGGCGCCGAGGCTGTCCACGGGTGGGTGCCCGGCCGCCACCGCCGCGCCGACGATGACGACGGCGAAGCAGACGGCGAGGACCGGGATCGAGCCGATCCGGTCCGAGAGCCAGCCACCGACCGGCCGCATCACCACGGCGACGACGACGAAGCCCGCCATCCGGTTGGCGGCGCCTGCCGGGGACAGCCCGTACTCGGTCTTGAGGTACGCCGGGAGGTACACCGAGAACGCGACGTAGCCACCGAACGCGACGGCGTACAGGACGGCGGCCTGCCAGGTGATCGGGAGCCGGGCGTTCGCGGCCAGCCGGTTGACCAGCGAGGTCTGCGGAACGACCCGGCCGGGAGCGTCGCGCAGCATCTGCCAGGAGACGACGGCGTACGCCGCGAGCACGACCGCCGTGATCAGGAACGGCGCCTTCTCCCCGACGTTGCTGAAGAGCTTCACCGTCGTGAGGGCGCTGATCGCGGTGCCGCCCATCCCGGCGCCGAAGATGCCCACCGCCAGTCCGCGCCGTTCAGGGGGGAACCACGCGTTGACGAACGGGACGCCCACGGCGAAGGCGGTACCCGCGATGCCGAGGAAGAACCCGCCGACCAGGATGAGGGCGTACGAGTCGAGGGCGGCGAACGCCAGGAACAGGATCGGGACGATGGTCACCGTCGAGACGAGTGGGAACATCAGCCGGCCGCCGTACCGGTCCGCGAGGGCGCCGACGACGATGCGCCCGAGCGAGCCGACCACGACCGGGACGGCCACCATCAGGGCGACGTCGGACTCGCTCAAGGTGCCGAGGGTGCCCTGCTGACGGAACAACGGCCCCAGGGGACTGATCAGCGCCCACGCCCAGAAGTTCACCGCGAAACCGAGGGTGGCCACGGTCAGCATCACGGTGGCGGCACCCGTCCGAGTGCGGGCATCCGTTCGCGCCGTCATGGCGTCCACGTCCTCATGCCTACCAATGCGGGCCAACCGAGTCCACCTGTCGGTCCGCCCACCGGGGCCCTGAACTCTCATGGACACGAGCTCGTCCTTCCGATGTCTGATCGGGTCGAGACCACCATGGCCGCTGCTCGGTCGAGCCGGTCAGGGACCTACGTCATCTCCTCCATGGACCAGGGCTGGTCGTCGGGTCGGGCCCGCTCCCAGCTGCTACCGCGCGGAGAGCAGCTGGCGCCCCGCCTCGAGACGCGTCTGCACCTTGCGGGCGATCGACCGGCCCCAGGCGACTCCCCGCTCCACCTGACGTGGTTCCGGAGGCCCCTCGACCTCCTCGACGACGAACCCCGGCTGGCCCGGGAGGGCGGAGAGCCACTCCCGGAGGCCCCGACCCGCGTACCGGCCGTCACCACCGCTCTTCCTCCTGCGAGGCAAGACTCCGGCCGCGGCGCTTCGCGTGAACGGGTCCAGGACCATTTCTACTGGCACATGGTCGTCCTGCGGTTGTTGACGATCGTCCACGAGTCCCGGGCCGTTGGCCACTGCTCCCACCTGTCGCTGGGACGCAGACTGGAGACATGGAAGAGCCGTTCGACATCGCAGCGCAGGAGTGCCGGGATCTGCTGAGCGCCGGCCTGGTCGGGCGCGTCGCCCTGTGCACGCCGGTGGGACCCCACATCGTGCCGGTCAACTACGCCGTCGTCGACGACAGCATCGTGCTCCGGACCTCGCCGTACAGCGTTCTGGGCAGTCACGCCCGAGGCGCCGCCCTGGCGGTTGAGATCGACCAGTTCGACTACGACCGCCAGCGCGGCTGGAGCGTCGTCGCGCGCGGTCGCGCGGAAGCCGTGACCGGCGCCGAGGAGTTGGATCACATCCGGAAGGTGTGGGAGCCGCGCGCCTGGGCCGCCGGGCAGCGGAACCTGTACCTGCGGGTTCGGTGGTCTGAGCTCACCGGACGCCGTCTCGGGCCCGGATGGCACCCGGCGGACGCGCTGCCGGTGCGACGGGCGATCTGAAGAGCTGACAGAGGGGAGGCGAGAACGATGTTGGTCCGCGACGTCATGACGGCCCCGGCAGTCACCGTGGCTCCGGACACGTCTCTGGAGCAGACCATCCGACTGCTCGACGAGCACCAGATCACCGCGATGCCCGTCGTCGACGCCGCCGGGCACCTGCTCGGCGTGGTGAGCGAGGCGGACGTGCTGCGTGACTCCGTCCTGGCCGATCGGCGGGTGCACGAACGGCTGGTCGAGATCACCGGACGAACCGTGCACCTCGTCGTGACCGACGTGATGACGCACCTGCCGATCCATGTCTCACAGGACGACGATGTGGCGCAGGCGGTGGAGCTCCTGGTGAGCAGCCAGGTGAAGAGTCTGCCCGTAGTGAGCGACAGCGGCGTCGTCGGGGTGGTCAGCCGCCGTGACGTCATCGCCGTCCTGGCGCGTCAGGACGTGCTGATAGAGGCGGAGATCGACGACCAGCTTCGCCGGGCTGGCGTCGAGTGCACGGTCGACGTGGACGAGGGCGTGGTCGAGCTCAGGGACGCCGAGAGCCCGGACTCGTTGCGCATCGCCCGAGTCATCGCCTCACGGATCCCTGGCGTGATCGGGTTGTCGACGGGCGCTGCCGCGCGCGCGTGAACGCCGACGCCGGGTGGGTGCTCGGCCCAGGTGTGCCGCACAATCCACCTGTGAGCGCGCACGGACCTGTCCCGAGCGATCCTGCCGCCGGCGACCTGCCCGGGTCGGCCCGGGCCCTGCTCGACGCGGTGATGGCGATCTCGTCCGACCTCGACCTGCGCAACGTTCTGAGCCGCATCGTCGAGGCGGCGACGACGCTCACCGACGCCCGTTACGGCGCGCTGGGGGTGGTCGGCGCCGAGAGCTACCTCGTCGAGTTCGTCACGACCGGGATCAGCGAGGAGGACCGCCGGCAGATCGGGGACCTGCCGCACGGTCGCGGCATCCTCGGGCTGCTGATCACCGACCCGCAGCCGATCCGGTTGAAGGACCTGACCGAGCACCCGTCCTCGTACGGCTTCCCACCGCACCACCCGCCCATGCAGTCCTTTCTGGGCGTTCCGGTGCGGATCCGGGGCACGGTGTTCGGGAACCTGTACCTCACCGAGAAGGCCGGTGGCGGTGCCTTCTCTGACACCGACGAGCAGCTCGTCGTCGCCCTTGCCGGTGTGGCCGGACTGGTGATCGAGAACGCGCGGGCGTACGGACTCAGTGAGCGCCGTCGGGAGTGGCTCGAGGCTGCCGCCACGCTCCCTGACTCGCTCCAGCCGCCCATCGACTGGGAGGGGTGTCTCACGCAGATCGCCTCCACCGCCAGGCGGGCCGCGCGATCCGTGGCGACCGCGATCGTCGACCCCCACACGGCGACTGTGCTCACGATGGTCTGCGAGCCCGTCGCCGAGGCGGAGATCGGACGATGCCTGGACGCGGTGCTGGCGGACATCACCGACCTGGAGATCATCGAGCCCGTCGACGTCCCGGCCGGCGGCCTGGTCGCCACCGTCGTCCCCCTCAGCACGCACTTGGCGAAGGGCGGCCTCCTGGTCTCCTTCTACGACGCGAGACAGGCTCGCCTCCGCGACTACGACGACCGCGACCTGCTGCGCAGCTTCACGGACTACGCCGCGCTCACTCTGGACCGCGGCCAAGCCATGGCCGAGCGTGAGGAGCTCGCCGTCATCTCCGACCGGGAGCGCATCGCCCGAGACCTCCACGACGTGGTGATCCAGCGGCTCTTCGCGACCGGCATGCAGCTGCAGGCCGCTGCCATGCGGGCGGTGAACGAGGACGTCAGGAGCCGGGTGGAGCGGTCGGTCGCCGATCTCGATGCCACCATCCGCGACGTCCGAGCGACCATCTTCGAGCTGCAGATGCCGTCGAGCGGCTCGCTTCGCAGCGAGCTGCGGGCGCTGGTCCGTGAGTACCGCCGGGTGCTCGGGTTCGTCCCGGAGCTCAGGATCAAGGGGCCGATCGACACCGGCGTCAACGAGACGATCCGCGAGTCTCTTCTCAAGGTGCTGCGCGAGGCGGTCTCCAACGTCTCTCGTCACGCGCACGCGGGCCGGGTCGAGATCGTCGCGACCGTCGGGGACGGCCGCTTCACCCTCGCCGTCGACGACGACGGAGTCGGCTTCTCCTCGACCGGCCCTCGGAGCGGGCTCGAGAACGCCCGGGCCAGGGCCGCCGCGCTGGGAGGGGACCTCCAGCTCGAGGACAGTCCGCTGGGCGGGGCCCGGGTGGTGTGGACGGTCCCGCTGGCTCGGTGAGGCTCTGATGAGTCAGTGACGGGGTTGATCCGACAACAGCCGGGACGCGAGCACCGCCGCCTGGGTCCGTCGTTCCAGGCCGAGCTTGCCGAGCATCGTCGACACGTAGTTCTTCACGGTCTTCTCGGCCAGGAACATCCGCTCGCCGATCTGCCGGTTGGTGAGCCCCTCCGCGACCAGCTCCAGGAGCTTGAGCTCCTGCTCGGTGAGGTTCGCCAGCTCCGGGGCGGTCTCAGGGCCGTTACGCACCCGGTCGAGCACCCGCTCGGTCAGGATCGGGTCGATCAGCGAGTGGCCGGCGGCAACGTGGTGGACCGCCCCGATCAGGTCCTGCCCGGTGGCCTCCTTGAGGATGTATCCCGACGCCCCGGCCATGATGGCCGCGAACAGCGCCTCGTCGTCGTCGTACGACGTGAGGATCAGCGCTCGGATGTGCGGGTCGACACCCCGCACGATCCGGCAGACCTCGATGCCGGAGCCGTCCGGCAGCCGGGCGTCCAGGATCGCGACGTCGGTGCGTAGCGCCGGGATCCGGGCGGCGGCCTCGGAGGCGAGGGCCGACTCGCCGACCACCTCGATGTCGTCTGAGGACTCCAGGAAGGTCTTCAGCCCCTGCCGGACCACCTCGTGGTCGTCCAGGAGATAGACCCGGATGGTGGACCGTGTGTCGCTCATGGAGGTTGGCATCCCTTCCTGGTGGTCGACACCTCTGACGGTATCCGTTCCGGTCTGGCCGACCGGCTCCTCGGTCAAGCCGGGGCCAGCTCGTCGGACGGGCGTGCGTCGAGGTCGCCCCGGACCATCTCCCGCATGACGTCACGACGGCTGATCATGCCGACCACGCGCAGGCCGGGCCGGCCCGGAGGCTCTTGAGCGCCGTCCCTCTCGTCAGCGCGATCGCGACCATCCCCACCGGGTACGCCCACCGGGCGGCGAGCTCGAGGGAAAGAGCGTTGCCGGAGGGGCACGGCGATCCGATGACGACAAGGGATTCGGGGCGATCGTCCATGGCGTCTCTTTCGGTCACGGTACGACGAGGACCGGCGAGTGAGCGTGCTCGACCACGGGAGTAGTGAGCCCGCTGAGGGTCAGGCGCACCAGGCGCGGGCGCGACGGACGGCCGATGACGAGGAGCTCGTGCCGGGCCGACAGGTCGACCAGGCAGGCGTCGATGGCACCGCGCGTGACCTGGATGTTCGCCTCGACTTCGGGGAACTTCTCCGCCATCCCGGCGAGCGTCTCCGCGACGCGCAGCCGAGCGGACTCGCCCGCGGGGTCGGTCGTCGAGAGCGTGATCCATCGGCTCGTTGCGATCAGTCCGTCCCACAGACAGTGGACCACGGTGAGCGGAACCTGACGCCACGACGCCTCTCGGTAGGCGTGCTCGACGACGGGCTTCGACTCATCGGACCCGTCCGAGGCGACCAAGATGCCCTCCGCGGAGCCCGGTGCATGACGGACCACGACGAGAGGCCCCTCGGCGTGACGCACGAGGACTCCGCTCACCGATCCGAGCAGGAGCCCGGCGACGCGGCCGTGGCCCCTGGTCCCCACCACGGTCATCGACGCCGTGCTTCCCAGCTCGAGCAGCACGTTGCGCGGATCACCGGTGTCGATGACCCTCTCGATGGAGGCGTCGGGGCATCGCTCGGCCGCCAGCGAGTGGGCCCGGTCGACGATCTGCTCCGCGTCCCCCCAGATGTGGTCGTAGATCTGCCGTGGCGGGATGCCCGCGGCGGAGAGCCAGGCGAGCTCGTTGGCCGAGACCACCTTCCGCGCGTGGACCAGGGTGAGGCCACGGTGCTGGAGCCGAGCCTCCGTTGCCGCCCAGATCACGGCCAGCTCGCTCGAGGGGGATCCGTCGACGCCGACGATGATGTTTCCTCTGGTGGCTCGTCCCGGACTGGTCATATTGCGATTCTCGGAGCCGGCTGGGGGCGTTCGAACGGTCCTTGGCAACCGCTCGCGATGACCTAGGACCTCGGCGTGGCGGCCCGGGCGGTGGCCGTTGGTCATCGCCCCTGATGACGCTGGTCGACCTGAGCCGATGACGATCTTCTCTGCCGCTCTCGAGCCCGCAGAACGACGCTGGATGCATGGGGCCGGATGGTCCGGACCCGTCCGAAGAAGGTGAATCATCATGCGCGCCACGTTCGACAAGGTGATCTCGTGGGCGGGAGTGCTGCTTGCGGTCGTCCTGCTCGTCGCCGGAGGCCTACTGACCTGGGCGAGTTCCTTCATCGGGAGCCAGGTGCACGACCAGTTCGCGTCCCAGCACATCACGATGCCGACCAGCCAGACCGGCCTCACCGACCTCCCCGCCGCGGACCGCGCGGCTCTCGCGAAGTACGCCGGTCAGCAGCTGACCACGGGTCCGCAGGCGAAGGCCTATGCGAACCACTACATCCGCGTCCACATGAACGAGGCGTCGGGTGGCCAGACCTACTCCGAGGTCAGCGGTCAGTACCTCCAGCAGTGCAGCGATCCGGCCAAGGCCGCGACCGCCACGTGCCAGAAGCTCGAGGGGCTGCGTCAGACGATGTTCATGGGTGACACGCTCCGGGGCCTGCTGCTCTACGGGTACGCGTTCGCCACCGTTGGCACGATCGCCGGGTACGCCGCCATCGTGGCCTTCGCCGCGGCCGTCCTGCTGTTCGTGCTGGTGGGCTTCGGGTTCTGGCACTCGCGCCGCACCGGCCACTCCGTGGTCGCCGAGGGCCAGCCGGTGGGCACGCACGTCTGACTCAGCGGTCCACCCGGGAGGCCGGCGCCCGGCGCCGGCCTCCTGCCCGCCGTCGCCCTGGCGGAGGGTCACTTCGAGGGCTGGGGTGTCTTCACGTGGCAGTCGACCTTGGGATTCACGCCGAGGTAGTCCAGCGGCCCCGCGATGATGGTCAGGGCGGTGTCGCCGAAGCTCCGGCAGCTCACGTCTTTCTTGTCGGTCAGGTACCCGCGCTGGAACGCCGCGATGACGCCGATCACGAGCCACACGATGACGACGATGCCGATCAGGTTGCGCATGCTTCGGACGGTAGGGATTCCCGGGCGGTCCCGACGACGCCCGCCGGGGTGACCCAGAAGGGTGAGTGGAGCGTGCTGGTCACGACTCGCCGTCGATGAGGTACGACGACCCGTCCTTCACCAGCCGCAACGTGACCTCGTCGGAGGACGTCTCACCGTCGGTCTTCACGTAGTCCACGCCGTACGAGACGGTCATCCCCTCGGGGTCCGGCGTGATGTCGCGGGGGGTCGCGGAGCGGTACATCCGCCAGAAGCCCTGATACCGCCCGAAACCACCGCTGGCCTGCTGGAACGCCGGCGTCAGCATGGCCCAAGACGCGTGCTGGTCGCTGGTGACGGTCGAGAGGTAGGTGGTGATGAAGGAACGCATCGCCGTCGCCGGGTGGGTGGCTTCCGGCGAGGACGACGTGGTCCTGGCCGCCGGGTGCGAAGGAGGCGACGCCGAGGGCGACGAACCGTCGCGCGAGCCGGACAGCGCGGCAGCGGCGATCACGGCGGCTGCGATGATCGCTGCAACCGCCACTGCCCAGGGCCAGGGTGAGCGTCGGGTGCGCCGTGCGGTCGCTGCCGGCTCCGACGCGGGCGGGTCGAGGGGGACCGGAGGGACAGCCACGGGAGCGGACGGGGTCGGGTGCAGGACCCGTGTCCCGTCCTCGTCGAGCGCCCCGAAGGGCACCGGGTGGATGGTGATCTGGTCCCCGTGGACCAGGAAGTCCCGCACCTGGGCCATCGACCACCGGTCCTCCGGCTTCGGGGTCATCGCGTGCTCGAGTGCCGGCGCCAGCCACCCGGCGTTGGTGAGGCGGGGAGGGTCCTCGTGGACGATCCGGTAGAGGGCGCCCATCAGGTTCTCGTTGACGTCGTACGGCGGGTGGCCGGCGAGCAGGTGGAACAGCGTGGCGCCCAGCGACCACACGTCCGAGGCCTCGGTCGCGCTCGATCCGGAGGCCACCTCGGGGGCCAGGTACGCCGGCGACCCGGTCACCAGCCCGGTCCGCGTGAGCGACGCGTCCGCCTCGGCCCGTGCGATGCCGAAGTCGGTCAGCTTCACCTCGCCGGCGGGGGTGACCAGCATGTTCGACGGCTTGACGTCTCGGTGGACGATGCCGGCCTCGTGCGCCGCCGCGAGCGCATCCGCCGCCTGCCGGACGAGCGGCGCCGCCTCGTCCGGGATCAGGGCGCCGTCGCGCTTGACGAACGCGGCCAGCGTGATCCCCTCGACGTACTCCATGACCAGCCAGGTCTCGTCGTCGTCCTCGACCAGGTCGAAGACCGCGACCACGTGCGGGTGGTTCAGCCGCGCCGCGAGCCGCGCCTCGCGCTCGGCGCGCTGGAGGTCGGGCAACTGGGCGCCGGGCATCAGCCCCACCCGCTTGAGCGCCACCTCGCGGCCGAGCACCGTGTCCCGCGCGAGCCAGACCGAACCCATGCCGCCGCGGCCGACCTCGCGTTCGAGGTCGTACCTCCCGGCGACGACCCGTCGCTCCTCGATCACGTGCCCGTCACCGTCGTTCCTCGTCCTGCACCGGTTCCCAGGTGAGCCTACGGCTGTCCCCTTGTCACCCCCATGTTCCCGATACAGGTTGGGAGCATGCCCACGTGGAACGACGTGACCGACCTCGCACGCCGCCTGCCCGACGCCGTGCTCGGGTCGGCACATGAGGGATCGCCCACCTGGTACGCCGGCCGGCACCCGTTCGCCCGGTACCGCGAGGACGAGAGCCGCGAGATCGTCCAGGTCTGGAGCGGCGACATGGACCTCGCCGCCCAGCTGGCAGATCGCCGCGACACGTTCGTCCGCGTGGACACCTTCGACTTCCGCGTCTCGGCGTGGGCGTGGCTCGACCGGTTGGGCCGCCGCGAGCTGGCCGAGCTGTTGCTCGACTCCTACCGGATCCGCGGCGGCATCCGCCGCGCCGGCCGCGTCGACGAGACGGCGTACTTCGACGGCACCTGACGGCCGCACCGCCAACCTGGTGGAGCGGCCGGCCCGGGATACGGCAGGCTTGTCGTCGTGACCGGCACCATCGATCCCACCCTGCTCGACGACCTCGTGTGGCGCGGCCTGGTCGCGCACTCGACGGACCTCGGCGCCCTGCGTGAGGCCCTGACGTCCGAGAGCGTGCGGTTCTATGTCGGCTTCGACCCGACCGCGCCGAGCCTGCACATGGGCAACCTCGTCCAGCTGGTCACCGCACGTCGGCTGCAGGACGCCGGCCACACGCCGTACATCCTCGTGGGCGGCGCCACCGGCATGATCGGCGATCCGAGGGACTCCGGCGAGCGGACGCTGAACAGCCTCGACACGGTCAAGGACTGGACCGAGCGGGTACGCCGCCAGGTCTCGCCGTACGTCGAGCTGCAGGGCCCGAACGCCGCGACGATCGTCAACAACTACGACTGGACCGCGAGTCTCTCGACCATCGACTTCCTGCGTGAGATCGGCAAGCACTTCCCGGTGAACCGGATGCTGCAGCGCGATGTCGTCTCCCGACGCCTCGAGTCCGGGATCAGCTTCACCGAGTTCAGCTACGTCCTCCTCCAGTCGATGGACTTCCTGAACCTGTTCCGCGACCACGGCGTCACGCTCCAGCACGGCGCGACCGACCAATGGGGCAACATCACGGCCGGCGTCGAGCTGATCCGTCGTGCGTCGGGCGGCCATGCGCACGCCTTCGTCACCCCACTGATCACCAAGCCCGACGGGACCAAGTACGGCAAGACCGAGGGCGACGCGCTGTGGCTCGACCCGGAGATGATGTCGCCGTACTCCTTCCACCAGTGGTGGCTGAACGTCGACGACAGTCAGGTGGGCGAGCTGCTGCGCATCTTCACGTTCCTCGGGCGCGACGACATCGAGGCGCTCGAGCGCGAGACGAAGGAGAAGCCCTGGCTGAGGTCGGGACAGAAGCGGCTGGCCGACGAGGTCACGGCCCTGGTCCACGGCACCGAGGAGACCCGGCACGCGAAGGCGGCGGCCGAGGCTCTGTTCGGTGGTGGCGACCTCCACGGGCTCAGCACGACCACGCTGTCCGCGGCCCTGCGTGAGGCGGGATCCACCCGCGTGCCGACCCTGTTGCCGGTCGTGGACCTCCTCGTGGAAGCCGGACTGGCGAAGAGCAAGGGCGAGGCCCGCCGCACGATCGCGGAGGGCGGTGCCTACATGAACAACGTCCGGGTCGAGGACCCCGAGGCGGCGCCCCTGAGCTCCGACCTCATCGGGGGCTCCTGGCTGGTGCTGCGCAAGGGCAAGAAGCAGTTCGCGGGCGTCGAGGTGGGCTGAGGTGGATCTCGAGCCGCCCCCCGACGTAGGAGGTCGCTGGCTCGACAGCCTCGCCGCACGCGCTCAGCGGGTCGTGCACCCGGCGGTCTGGAGCTATCTGGAGAGCGGGTCCTACGGCGAGGTCACGGTCGGTGAGGCCACGCGCGCCTGGTCGGAGGTGAGGTTCCGACCTCGGGTCCTGCGCGGGGCCACGACGCCGGACCTCCGCACAACCCTGCTGGGCAACCCGGTGGCGTCCCCGGTGGGAGTGGCGCCGACCGCGATGCAACGGGCCATCCATCCGCTGGGGGAGCGAGCCACGGTGGCCGGCGCCGAGGCCGCCGGCGCGCTCTGCGTGCTCTCCTCCAACTGCGGCACCCGGTGGGACGAGCTGGGTGGGACGTCGCCGTGGTGGCTGCAGGCCTACCTCCCGTCGCGTCGGGAGCTGATGCTCCCGGTGCTCGAGGGGGCCGTCGCCGCGGGCGCATCAGCGATCGTGCTCACCGTCGACACGCCGTTCCCGGGCAGCAAGTACGCCGCCGACGCGGAGGACTGGACGGGCATCGACCTCAGCTGGTGGCGGGTCAACTTCGCCGACCCCGAGTTCGACCGCTGGGCGCCCGACCTCGGCGTCGACGACATCGGCTGGCTCCGGGACCGCACCGGGCTCCCGGTCGTGGTGAAGGGTGTCTTGCGCGCCGACGATGCGCTGCGCTGCATCGACGCGGGCGCCGCCGCGATCTACGTCTCCAACCACGGTGGTCGCCAGCTGGACCGCGCCGTGTCCACCGCCTCGGCTCTGCGTGACATCGCCGCGGCGGTCGGGGAGCGGGCAGAGGTGTACGTCGACGGCGGCATCCGGACCGGGGTCGACGTGCTGGCGGCGTCGGCGCTCGGGGCGCAGGCGGTCTTCCTGGGCCGTCCGGTGCTGCACGCCCTCGCCGTCGACGGCGCGACGGGCGTGGAGCGGCTCCTCACCGAGATCACTGCCGAGCTGGCCGAGGTGCTCGCGCTGGCCGGGTGCGCATCTCCGGGAGAGGCCCCGGAGGTCCTCGCGGCGTCGACCAGAACCGCCCTCTGACCTGCGACGATGTGGTGGGGAGTGGCTGACGGCGACCCCGATTTGCGGGGCCTCACCGGCGTCACGTACTGTTCTCTCCTGTCGCCAGGGAGCGGCGGGAAGCAAGACCGAGGTCCTCGCAGGACCGGGGTCGGGCTTCCGGCCCCGGTGGCCATCCCAGCTCTCAACACAAGCCCTTCGCCGGGCGGAGTTGTTGCGCGTCTGATTTTTGAGAACTCAACAGTGTGTTTGTCGATGATGGTTTGTGTGGGACTCTTGTCTGCTCTGTCTGTGGCTCTGTGTTTGTTGTGGGGTTGTGGGTTGGGTGGTTTGGGTTCTTTTTGAGTTGATGAACTGATGATTCTGGCGATTGTTTGCTAGTTGATCGTTGTTTTGTCGGGGTTTTGTTTTCTGTTGTTTTTCGATGGAGAGTTTGATCCTGGCTCAGGACGAACGCTGGCGGC
>NZ_DASXWU010000076.1:0-4377 GCF_036503465.1 Nocardioides sp. | reverse complement strand
ACGACGTTCGCACCACCGGACATCCCGGCGTGCAGGGCGATCCAGCCGGCGTGCCGGCCCATCACCTCGACGACCAGCGCACGGTGGTGCGACTCGGCGGTGGTGTGGAGCCGGTCGATGGCCTCGCTGGCGATGTTCACGGCCGTGTCGAAGCCGAAGGTGAAGTCGGTGCCGGACAGGTCGTTGTCGATGGTCTTCGGTACGCCGACGACGTTCACGCCGAGGTCGGCCAGCCTGGTCGCGACGCCGAGCGTGTCCTCGCCACCGATCGCGACCAGTGCGTCGATGCCTCCGCTGGCGAGGTTGTCCTTGATCCGCTCGACGCCGCCCTCGATCTTGAACGGGTTGGTGCGGCTCGAGCCGAGGATCGTCCCGCCGCGGGGCAGGATGCCGCGCACCTGCGCGACCCCGAGCTCCATGGTCACCCCGTCGAGCGGGCCTTTCCAGCCGTCCCGGAAGCCGACGAACTCGAAGCCGTGGATCCCCACACCCTTGCGCACCACGGCGCGGATCACCGCGTTCAGACCGGGGCAGTCGCCGCCGCCGGTGAGGACTCCGACCCGCATGCTGCCTCCTGATGTGTGGGGGTTGGATCGTTACAAGGGCAGCCGTCAGCCTAGGGCCGGTCGCTCCCCCGGAGTCAACCGGACGCGGAGAAGCCTGCGCGCCGGTGGCAGCTGGGTGTTGCTTACCGGCTCGGCGGCACGGCCACGGCCTTGGTCTGGAGGTCGGCTCCGACCGAGAACGTTGGCCGCCAAACAGGGAAGCCACCCGTAAGCCTCGGCAAAGCCCGCACGACGTCGGGGACCTGCCGGAACCTCGACTGGATCGGACGTTCCACGAGGCGCCACGAGACTTCAGCGAGCACGAACGTGACCGCGAGCCCGGCGGCGATGCCTACCACCGTGCGGCCGCGCCCGACGGCCACCGCGAGGACGATGTAGTTCCAGAGGTAGAGACCGTAGGACCTGGACCCGAGGTACGTGAGTGGTCGACCGGCCAGGACGCCTCCCGGGTTGCAGCAGCAGGCCCAGATCAGAGTTGCTCCGAGTGGTGCAGCGACTGTCGGGACGATGACCGTCGACGCAGTGGGGCCGCTGACGAAGAAGGTCAGGGCACTCGCGACGACCGCGCCGCTGACCATCCAGGTCGGCACTTTCCACGCTCTCAGCCCACGATGTGCCAGCAGCGCGAGCAGACAGCCCAGAAGCAGAGAGGCTGCCTCGGTGTCCGAGCCGTAGTAGGCCCGCATGCTCGCGTGAAGTCCGCCGGCGACGACGAAGCGCAGGATCGTGGATGCCACGATGCCGCCGATCACGAGCGCGACCTGCACACGCCGCCACCTCATGGTGACGGCGAGTGCCGCCGGCCACAGCACGTAGAACTGCTCCTCGATCGAGAGTGACCAGGTGTGACCCAGGATGCCCATACCGCCGCTGGACGCCTGGACCCAGTTGGCGACGTAACAGATGACCGGCAACAGCGGCGGCCGACCAGACCCGAGAAGCCCGCCGATCGATGACGTGAAGAGCACGATCACGATCAATGCCGGTCCGAGACGTACGGCGCGACGCCAGTAGAAGCGGCGAAGGTCGAGCCGGCCCGTCCTCATCTGCTCCTCGACCAGCAACGAAGTGATCAGGAAGCCGGACAGGACGAAGAAGAGAGTCACGCCGGCACTGCCGAGCGGAGAGAAGCGCGTGTCGCCGCGTCCCAGTCCGAGCGCGTGACTCGCGATCACCAGCAGGATCGCCACCCCGCGCACGCCATCGAGCTCACGTCGATACCCCAGGCGCCACCCCCGCGCCCGCGCCCCCCGCGCGTCCACGCCGCAAGGATGCAGGTTGTCACCGCTATTTCTGGCGCCCCGCCGGAAATTGGGTCCGATCGGTCAGCTGAAGCCACCCGGACGGGCCTGGGGTGCGGGATAGGCCAGCCGAGCAAGCGACGGTTCTGCAGAAGTCATTCGTAGTGGGCGAGCGGGGTCGGTCACCAGGTCGTCGGCGCCTCGGCTCCGGTGTCGAGCGGCGGGCCCGGCTCGCTGACCACCTCGACCTCGGCGACGTTGGTCACCCGCTCCCGGGCCAGCGGCATCCGGGCGGCGAGCAGCACCACCAGCGCGGCCCAGACGGCGCAGAGCACGACGGCGCCGCCCCAGACCGGCAGCGCGCCCTGGTCGAGCAGCGCTGAGTACAGCAACGGCCCGACGGCGCCTGACGCACTCCAGGCCAGCTGCGTCGCGGCCATGTAGCGCCCGCGGCCGGCCGGCGGTGCGGCCTCCGCCGACAGGGCCGCCGCGACCGGCCCGGCGGTCAGCTCGCCGAGCGTGTAGACGAACGCGCCGGCCAGCACCACGACCACTCCCGCGACGACGGACAACGCGTCCGCGGCGTAGAGCATCACGAACGAGACGGCGCTGAACGTGATCGCGGTGTGCAGCACCCGCCGCCGGGCGACGCCGGTCATCCGCCGCACGACGAGCCCCTGCCCGACCCCGATCATCACCGTGTTGATCACGAACACCGCCCCCGGCACCCAGCCGGGCAGCGCGAGGGTGTCGATGAAGTAGACGGGCATCGCGACGTTGAGGGTCGTCTCGGTCAGGGCGTAGCAGAAGATCACCGCGATCAGCACGCGGTACGCAGGGTCCGCGAACGCCACCCATGGCCCTCCGCGGGCGGCTTCGTCGCGGGCCTCCCCCGCCGGACGGCCGCCGCCGGTGACGCCGAGCATGAGCCCGAACGCCACGACGTACGACGCGGCGTTGGCGAGCACCACCGACTGGTACGCCGCGCCGGAACCGACCGTGAGCGCCACCGCGGCGAGCACGCCGCCCACGCCGTACCCGGCGTTGCGCATGGCCTGGAGGAAGCCGAACCAGATCTCCCGCTCGCCGCGCTCGGTGATCTGGGTGACCATCGGTCCCAGCGCACCCCAGAAGGCCGACCGCGTCAGCGACGCCGCGAACACCAGCACGGTGACCACGGCCATCGAGTGGGCAAAGGGGTAGAGGAGGAACGCCCCCGCAGCGCCGGCGTTGCCCAGCTGCATCATCCGCTTCGGCCCGACCCGGTCGACCAGCGAGCCGAGCCACGGCACGACCGGGATCACCGCCGTGTTGGCGATCGTCATCGCCAGCCCGAGCTGGACCAGCGAGAGCGACGTCTGGTGCAGGAAGTAGAGCATCGACAGCGGCATCCAGATGCCGCTGCCGAGCGCGTCGATGGCGAGCGCCGACACGAACCTCCGATGAGGTCCGATGTCCGGGAACCCGAGCCGCTGCAGCACCTCGCCATCCTCCAACTTCAAGCGGGGTTGAGGGCAAACCCTTTGTCGTGCACTCCCGTCGTGCCCGGCTAGGTTCGGCACATGACGTTCTCCATCGTGGCGCGGTCCACCGACGGTGAGTCCTGGGGCGTGGCCGTCGCCTCCAAGTTCCTGGCCGTCGGCGCCGTCGTCCCGGCCGCCGTCGCCGGGGTCGGAGCGGTCGCCACCCAGGCCGACGCGAACGTCGCCTACAAGGGGCTGGCCCTCTCCCACCTCGACGAGGGGGCGACCGCCTCGATCGCGCTCCAGCGGCTGCTCGAGGAGGACGAGGGACGCGACGAGCGCCAGGTCGGCATCGTCGACGTCGACGGCGGCGCCGCCAGCCACACCGGGCACGCCTGCCTGGACTGGGCCGGCAGCGTGACGGGTGACGGCTACGCCATCCAGGGCAACATCCTGGCCGGCGACTTCGTCGTCGCGGCGATGCAGGACGCCTTCGAGGCCAGTGACCCCGACGAGCCGCTGGCCCGGCGGCTCCTGGCGGCCCTCGCGGCCGGCGACGACGCAGGTGGCGACCGGCGCGGGAGGCAGTCGGCGGCTCTGCTGGTCGTCAGGGAGGGCGCCGGCTACGGAGGCGGCGACGACATCGCCGTCGACCTGCGCGTCGACGAGCACCCCGACCCGGTCACCGAGCTGGCCCGCCTGCTCGACCTGAACGATCTCTACCTGACCGCCTCGACCCCTGCCGAGCAGGTCACCATCACCGACGAGCTCCAGTCCGAGATCGAGAGCCATCTGCACGCCCTCGGCTTCGACACCCTCGACGACTGGGCCGGCACCGAGAACTACGAGATGCGGGTCGGCGACACCTGGATCGACCAGCAGATCCTGGAACGCCTGCGCGACGCGTCCCGGGAGATCGGCCAGGACACCGGCCAGGACATCGGCGCCGAGTCCGCCCGGGAGTCCGCTTCGTGAGCGTGCTGGCCATCGACGCCGGCACCACCGGCGTCACCGCGGTGGTCGTCACTCCCGAAGGCCGCATCGCGGCCCGCGGCTACCAGGAGTTCCCCCAGCACTTCCCCCGGCCCGGCTGGGTCGAGCACGCGC
>NZ_DASXWU010000075.1:0-23957 GCF_036503465.1 Nocardioides sp. | reverse complement strand
GGGGGACCGAGCACCCCGGTTGGTGAGGCACATCACACACCCATCCGGGTGGATTTCCGCGCAGGAACGCCGATCAGGGTCGTCGGAACGTTCGGCGTGAGCGGGGGCTCGCCGCGGATCCTGCGCTCGAGGTCGGAGCGCTACCGTGAGCGCGTGAGCCCCGATTCCGACGCCCGGGTGGCCCTCCCCGTGGCCGCTCCCCCGCGGGTCGCGGCCTGGCTGTCCCGAGCTCCCGACGGGCCGGTGGAGGTGCTGCACGCGGGTCGCGACACCCTCCATCTCGACGTCGCCGGGCGCGCCGTGGGCGTCGGGGCGGTGGCCGCGCCGGGCCTTCCCCACGTGCTTCGCACCAATCTGGCGACACTGTCCGAGTGGGTGTCGTCAGGGGCGGGTTCCAGACCTTATGTTGACTCCGGGAGTCTTCACCTGGACGGACGCGCCCTCGTGACCGGTCGGCTCGTGGATGTTCGCGCGCCACGCTTCGACACGGCATGGACACCCACGGCGAGCCCGGCCGCTGCTCAGGGGACCCCCCGGCCCCGCGGCGCCGGGCTCGTCGCCCTGCCGGACCACGTCGCGCCGCCGGTCGTCGACGACCTGGTGGGTCGCGGTGACGGGCTGACGCCGCTCGGGGACGACGTGCTGTGCGGCTGGCTGGCCGCCCATCGCGCGGCGGGCGTCGAGACACCCGCCGTCGACGACGCCGTACGCCGAGCCCTGCCGCGCACCACGACCCTGTCCGCGACGCTGCTCGAGTGCGCGCTGGCCGGCGAGGTGGCCGACCTCGCCGGCGACTACCTGCGGGCGCTCGCGACGCCCTCCGAGACCACCGTCCACGCAGCCCGCGCCGCGCTCGTCCGCCTCGGCCACTCCTCGGGTGCCGGCCTCGCCCACGGCATCGACCTGGCGGTCGCCGCCCTGGCACGCGGGGTCGCGGCATGAGCGCGACCGGCACGGAGGACCACGTCGAGGTCCGCAGCGGCACGTACGCCGACTCGGTCACCCTGCTGCAGGTCAGCCGCCAGGTGCAGCAGCTGCCCGGAGTGGCGACGGCGCAGGTCGCGATGGCGACGCCGCTCAACGTCGAGGTCCTGGAGCGGATGGGCTTCACCGTCCCCGCCGACGCGACCGTCAACCACCTCGTCGTCGCGATCCGGCTGGCCCCCGAAGGGGGGCTCGACGCCGCCCTGGTGGAGGTCGACCGGGCGCTGGCCGGCAGCCGCCGCGCTCCCGCCGGCCCGAGCGAGGAGGCGCCGCCGCGCACGACCGCGAGCGCCCTGCGCTCTGCTCGGCTGCGGGGTGAGCCCGGTGGGCTGGTGCTGGTCTCGGTCCCCGGTCCGAGCGCCGCCGTGGAGGCGATGGACGCACTCGCGGCGGGATCCGACGTCATGGTCTTCAGCGACAACGTGCCGCTCGAGCAGGAGATCGCGCTCAAGCGGTACGCCGCGGCCCGCGACCTGCTCGTGATGGGGCCCGACTGCGGCACCGCCGTCGTCGCGGGGCTCGGCCTGGGCTTCGCCAACGTCGTCCTGCCTGGACCCGTCGGCATCGTCGCCGCCTCCGGGACCGGGTGTCAGCAGGTGCTGGCGCTGCTCGACCACGCGGGCGTCGGCGTCAGCACGGCGTACGGCGTGGGCGGGCGCGACCTCTCGGCCGAGGTCGGCGGGCTCGCCACCCGCACCGCCCTGGCCAGGCTCGACCGCGACCCCGGGGTCGAGCTCGCGGTGCTGGTGTCGAAGCCGCCGGCCGACGCGGTCGCGGACGAGCTCACGGCGTACCTCGGCTCGCTCTCGACCCGGGTGCTGCCGGCGCTCCTCGGCCCCGGGCGTCCCGACCTCACCAGCGCCACCGAGCAGGTCCTGCGCACCCTCGGTCGCGACGTACCGGTCTGGCCCGTGCACGGGAAGACACGCGCCGCGACCGGCACCCGGCTGCACGGGCTCTTCGTCGGCGGCACCATGAAGCAGGAGGCGGACGTGCTGGTCACCGCGGCGGGGGTGCAGGGGTACGAGCTGGTCGACTTCGGTGACGACGCGTACACGACGGGCCGCGCCCACCCCATGATCGACCCGACCCTACGCCTCGAACGGCTCGCCGAGATCGCTGACGACGACGCCACGGGCGTGGTGCTGATGGACGTCGTGCTCGGCCACGGCGCGAAGGACGACCCCGCCGCCTCGCTGGCTCCGGCCATCGACGGCATCCGGCCGCCCGTCGTGGTGACGGTGGTCGGCACCGCCCACGACCCCCAGGGGCTCGACCGGCAGGTCGAGGCCCTGGTGGCGGCGGGAGCCGAGGTGCACCTGTCCAACGCCGGCGCCACCCGGCGCGCTCTCGAGATCCTGGAGGGCTCCCGATGAGCGAACGTGTGGTGAGCGTCGGCATCGACCTGCTCGCCGACGCCGTGGCCGACCAGGCAGCACATGTCGACCGTGTCGACTGGCGGCCGCCCCTGCGCACGGAGGCGGGGGTCGGCACCGAGGACGACCTGGCCACCGTCGCCCTGGACCCGCTGCGGCCCGAGGCCAACGCTCTCGCGCTCGAGCGGACGCTCGGCGTGCAGGCCGTCCTTGTCGACGTGCTCCCGGCCCACGAGGCGATCGGCCTGGAGCGGGGCGAGTTCCTGCATGCGGGTCCGCCGATCACCTGGGAGCGCGCCTCCGGACCGCTCCGGGGCGCGCTGATGGGGGGAGCCGTGCTCGAGGGTCTCGTGGACACGCCCGAGGAGGCCGCTGCGCTGTTCGAGGGCGGTCTGCACGTGCGGCTGGAGCCGTGCCACCACCGTCGTTCCGTCGGGCCGATGGCGGGGGTGGTGGCCCCGAGCATGTGGATGTTCGTGCTCGAGGACCCCGCGACCGGCGCCCGCACGCACTGCACGCTGAACGAGGGCCTGGGCAAGGTGCTCCGGTACGGCGCGTACTCACCCGAGGTGCTGACCCGTCTGCGGTGGATGGGTGACGTCCTCGGACCCCTGCTGCAGCGGGCCGTGCGCGGCAGCGATCCCGTCGACGTGACCGCGATCCTCGGCCAGATGCTCCAGATGGGCGACGAGGCGCACAACCGCAACCGGGCCGGCACCCTCATGCTCCTGCGTGATCTCGGGCCCGCCCTGGTCGCGAGCGGCGCCGACGCCTCCGACGTCGCCGAGGCTCTGCGGTTCGTCGGTGGCAACGACCACTTCTTCCTGAACCTGGCGATGCCTGCCTGCAAGCTCGCGCTGGACGCGGCGCGGGACATCGACGGCTCCACGATGGTCGTCGCGATGTCGCGCAACGGGACCGACTTCGGCATCCAGGTCTCGGGCACCGGCGACGAGTGGTTCACCGGCCCGGCCCAGGTGGCGGACGGTCTGTATCTCGGCGACTACGGGCCCGACGACGCCAATCCCGACATCGGCGACTCCGCGATCACCGAGACCGCCGGCCTCGGCGGCTTCGCGATGGCCACCGCCCCCGCGATCGTGCGGTTCGTCGGCGGCTCGGTCCCGGACGCCCTCGCGACGACCCGGCGGATGCGGGAGATCACACTGGGCGAGAACCCCCGGTGGAGCGTGCCGGTGCTGGAGTTCGCCGGCGTGCCGACCGGCATCGACGTGTCGCTGGTCTGCCGGACCGGCATCCTGCCCCAGATCAACACCGGGATGGCCGGCCGAGTGGCCGGCGTCGGCCAGGTCGGCGCCGGACTCGTGAACCCGCCGGAGGAGATCTTCCCGAAGGCGCTGACCCGGCTGGCCGAGCTCACTCGGGCGCGGGCGGGCGCCAGAACGCCTTCTTGATGTCGACGTTCCCCGTCGGACGCAGGGGCGTTCCCTCCTCGAGATAGCACGGCCGGGCGTCGACCTCGTGGCTGGGCGGCAGCGACCCGTCGGCACGCACCACCCGCCACCACGGCACCGGGCCGCCGTGCTGGGCCATCACCGAGCCGACCAGTCGCGGTCCGCCACCGCCGGCGATCCGGCCGACCACCTCGGCGATCGCGCCGTACGTCGTGACCCGGCCACGTGGCACCTGCTCGACGCAGCTCAGGACGAGCTCGACGTACTGCTCGTGGTCGAGCCGGGCGACGCTCATCGGCTCCTGCCTTCGCCGTGGAGGGGGGCGGTCGACCCGGCCACCACGGCCGCGACCACGACTGCCGCGAGGCCGGCCAGCCAGAACAGGCTCGGGGTGCCGTGCCCGGTGTAGACGCGGGCCACCACCCACACCACCAGGGCCGCGAGCCAGGCCAGGGCGCCGCGAGCCACCCACAGCAGACCGAGCTGAGGGTCCAGCGGCAGCGAAGGGGGTCCGTAGGAGAGGAGTGTGGCGGCCACGTGCGTGGCCATCAGACCCGCGGCGACGACCAGGACGACGCCCGGCATCTCGCTGCGCAGCTGCAGCGCCCACCAGAACACCACGAGCCCCATGATGACCGTCACCGAGAGGTGCTCGGGGCGGAGGGCGGCCAGCAGGGCACCCAGGAGCACGACCACGATCAGCACCGTGGGCGGCGTGTAGCCCGCCCCTTCGCCGGCCAGGAGCGCCACCGCCGGGCCGAGCACCATGACGAGACGCAGGACCCACACGCTGCGCTGCGCGCCCCGGATCATCCGGCGCCACCGCCCACCCGCGGAACCTGGCCGCGGCGGGCCAGACGGCGCAGGATCTCCTCCAGCGTCCGTGGGCCGTTCCAGGGGACGACGGGGCAGCCGGACGACGCCAGCCGGGCCAGAAGGTGACTGCGGTCCAGGAGCCGCATCCGCCACGCCAGGTCGGCCACCTCGTCGTCGACGTCCGGATGGACCGACGGGATCGTGCCGGCCGGGAGCGGGTCGATCACGATCACCGGGAGGCCGCGGCGCGCGAGCCTGACGGTCGCCGTCGCGAGTGGCTCGGAGAGCATGGGGCTGATCACCACGACGACCGTGCCGGCGGTCGTCCGGAAGTCGATCTGGTCGATCGCCACGTCGCGCGGGACACCGGGCCGGACGTTCGACAGCAGGATCAGGATGCGCCGCAGGTGCCGTGTGCCCGTGCCGTAGCCGACGTACTCGCCACCGGGGCTGAGCACGCGCAGCGAGACACGGTCGCCGCCTCCGACGTACTGGTCCGCGAGCGCTGCCGCCGCTCGCACCGTCACGTCGAGGCTGCTGTCGGTGGACTCCACGCCGCCCGACATGCCGTAGTCGGCGAGTGCGTCCACGATCAGCAGCACCGCGGCGTCCTCCTCCGCGCGGGTGGACTCGACGTGCAGGCTGCCCTCCTTCAGGGAGACCCGCCAGTTGATCCGGCGGAGCCGGTCGCCGGGGTGGAACGCCCGGATCGAGGAGAACTCCGTGCCGTCGCCGTCCCGCCGGGAGCGGTGGGCGCCGATCAGGCCGATCGGCTGCGGGGCCTCACCACCGGCCCGGAAGTGGGTCAGCGTGGGCAGCACCGACATCTCCCGGCCGACGAGCGGGGTGGGACCCCATCGGTACCCCGCCCAGGCGCTGGTCAGGGCGACCTTCTCCGCACCGACGAGTCGGCGTCCCCACCGGCGTGGCGAGATCTCCAGCGGGGCCACACCCTCCCCCGGGCGGAGGAGGTGCCCCAGCGCCCCCTCGTGGGGGTGAACCGCGATGTACGGCTGCGGGGACGCGACCCGGGCGACGTGCTCGACGTCCTCCGTGCCGGTCGCCTGCAGTCGCGACCGCGTGCCCTGGCCCTCGTGCAGCTGCAGGTGCGCGAGCGAGGCGTAGACCATCGGCTCGTGCGTCGGCTTGTGGACCAGGCCCAGCGCACCCGCCACCACCAACGGCGCGACCACGACCACCAGCGCAGGTCGACCGATGGCCAGCGCCAGCGCCAGCCCCACTCCCCCGACCGCGAGCGCGCGGCCCAGACTGCCGGTGAGCTGCCAGCGGCTTCCCGCGTCGATCACGTCGACTCGAGGGCACGCGGGGTCGGGACCTCGGCGAGCACCGCATCCACGACGCGCGGTCCGCTCGCCTGGGTCATCCAGAGCTCGGGCTTGACGGTGATCCGGTGCGAGAGCACGGCACGCGCGACCGCCTTGACGTCCTCCGGGATCACGTAGTCGCGGCCGCGGACCACCGCGAACCCGCGGGCGCCCAGCGCCAGACCGAGGGACCCGCGCGGGGAGGAGCCGGTCAGCACGTCCTTGTGGTTGCGCGTGGCCGTCGCGAGGTCCACGCAGTACCGCGCGACGGTGTCGTCCAGGGTGACCGTCTCCACCGCGGCCTGCATGGCCGCCAGCCCCGCGGCGTCGGTGACCCGGTCGAGATCGATCTCCTCCTGCTGACGCGCCAGGCGACGCGTCACCACGTCGTGCTCCTCCTCGCCGGTCGGATAGCCGAAGCTGACCCGCATCAGGAACCGGTCGAGCTGTGCCTCCGGGAGCGGATAGGTGCCCTCGTACTCGATCGGGTTCGCCGTGGCGAGGACGTGGAAGGGCTCGGCCAGCCGGAACGTCTCACCCTCGACCGTCACCTGGTGCTCCTGCATGGCCTCGAGCAGTGCCGACTGCGTCTTCGGCGGGGTCCGGTTGATCTCGTCGGCGAGCAGCAGGCCGGTGAAGAGCGGACCACGGCGGAACTCGAACGAGCCGTCCCGCTGGTTGTAGAGGAACGACCCGGTGATGTCGGCCGGGAGGAGGTCCGGGGTGAACTGGACGCGGGCGAAGTCCAGGCCGAGGACGCGCGCCAGGCTCCGGGCCGCGAGGGTCTTGCCCAGGCCGGGGAAGTCCTCGATCAGCACGTGGCCCTTGGCCAGGACCGCGGACAGGATCAGGGTCAACGGCAGGCGCTTGCCGACCAGCGCCCGCTCGACCTCGTCGAGGACCGCACGCGCACGCTCGGAGGCCTCGGCGACCGAGATCGGGGCCGTCGCGTTCTGGGTCATGGGGTCAGCTCCTCGATCCGTCGGATGCATTCCTCGATCTCGTCCCGGCGCAGCGGACGGGGAGAGCCGTCGAGGACTGCGGTGAGCGTAGGCCCGAGCCGCCGCGCCACCGCGGGATCGGCACGGGACAGACCGAGCTGGGACAACCTGTCGCCGGTCATCCTGGCCAGCCGCCCCTGCAGCAGGGGATCGATCTCACGGGCGGTCAGGTGGTTCTCGAGCAGACGCACGTTGCCGGCGAGGCCGACGTCCTGCCCCGAGGTTCCCCCGGCGTACTCGCTCATCGGCGACCAGTCGGCGGGGTTCGCGCCCGAGCTGTCCGTGAGCATCCCGAAGACCGCCACCACGGCGCAGACGAGGAGGACGGTCGGCAACGGCCGCGGGTGGGTGTCCTCGACGGCGGCGAAGATCGTCAGGCCGGCCACCCCGGCCACGACCAGGACTCCCCGGACGAGCCACCGGCCGAACCGCCGGCGTGGACTCACCGGGAGCTCACCCCGACCCGGAGCGAGGCGTGGATCGCGCGCAGGGCCTCGACCGCCGACTGCCGCCGCGCCTCGTCGATCTCGTGGTCGGAGAAACGCGCCTCGTGGTAGAGACCCTCCAGCCGGGCGACGGCCGCCTCGTCCGCCGAGACGGCGTCGAGCAGCCGGAGGACGAACTCCGAGGAGGTCTCCCACGCTTTACGGGCGGCGTTGACGCGTTCGGCATGCTCCTCGAACCGGTCCCAGCAGGCGACGATGGCGTTGCGCGGATGGCCGCCGAGCAACAGCTCGAGCTGCTCGTCGGCGCCCCGTCGGATCTCCTCGACGAGCGGCTCGGGATCGTCGAGGACGTCGAAGTCGACATGCTCCGGACGCGTGCGATGCGGGCGGCGGCGTACCACCTTCAGCGCCTCGACCAGGCGCTTCGCGCCGCGGTAGAGCAGCCAGAGCACGAGGATCAGGAAGGCCACCTTCACCATCCAGCCGATCGCCGTGAAGACCGGGTTGCTGTGGAGGAGCCCGGTCCGGGATCGGCCGCTGGACGACGGGAAGGTCGGCGGCGTGTACGACGGCTGGATCGGGCGGATGCTCGGGTCGTGCAGCGGTCCCGCGAAGATCCTCTCCGGCCCGCTGCGGGCAGCGAACATCACCATCAGCAGCATCACGCCGACGGCCAGCACGGTCAGTGCGACCGCACTCACGCTCGCCCGCCTGGCAGTCACGGCAAGCACGGTAACCGCCGCTGCGGGGACGTTGGTAACGACGCGGTCACGGTTCCCGCAGAACGTCGTGCCCGGGTCACGGCGGGACGCGGACGCCGGCGAGCCCCCGCCCGAGGGACAGGGGCTCGCCGACCGGGGGGACGGCGTCGTCGGACGCCGGGCGGAAACCGGGTCAGAGGATGGGGTTGAACGGCTCCGTGCCGTTGACCAGCTGCAGCCCGGCGATGCCGGAGTGCGCCTGGGCGAACGCCAGCTCCTTGGCCAGGTCGCCGATGTTGTTGGAGGCCGGCAGCGGGGCCAGACCCAGCGTCGAGAGCACGCCGACGGCCTTGCCACCCTGGGTCATGAAGCCCGACCCGGAGTCGCCGGGGATGCCCGGTGTGAGCGTGTACAGGGGGTGGCTCCAGCCGCCGTCAGCCGCCTGGTCACCGAGGCTGACCCCGGTGTGCGGCGAGAGCTGCGAGACCCCGGCGCGAAGGCTCGAGTTGCCGTAGGTCCACACCTGGTCGCCGGTGGCGGTGCCGTCGGTGTCGATCCCGGTCGGGCCGCCCCAGAACGGAACGCTCGGGTTGACCTTCGAGACGTCACCGGCGTCGATCTTCACCAGGGCGAGGTCGTTGTAGGCACAGGTGTTCGCGTCGCTCGTGCCGAGCCGGTGCTCGGTGATCCAGGAGCTGTAGGCGAGCGTGCCGTGGCCGACGACCGTGCCCTCGCTGAGGAGACTGCCGTCGTTCGTGAGGTCCACGCGCGTGCCCAGGGGCACCGAGCCGGTCTGGCACCCGTTGGTGTCGGTGGACGTGCCCGTGCCGGCGCAGTGGGCGGCGTACCCGAGGTAGGTGTTGCCCGCGCCGTCGGTGAACACGAAGTTGCCGGTGCACTGGGCACCGGCGGTGTACATCATCGTGCCGGGGTGGATCTGCGCGGTGGTCGCGGGCGCCCAGGCCGCGCTCGGGCTGAGGGCCGACGTGGTCGCGGTCCGGGCGTGTGCGGGGCTCACCACGGCCGTCGCGAGCGCGGCCGCGACCATCACCGCGAAAGCGGCCCACGCTCGCTTCCGGAGCGAAGATCGCGGAGCGGGCGAAGGGACGGGTCGGGACATGAGGATGGGGCCTCCTGAGGTCCGGCGCCGGCGGGGTCGGCGCCTCGTGGTGGTCCAACGGGCCGGCCGGCGTGGGGTTACGGAGCGCGCTGTATCGCGGGCGATCTGGGCGGGATCATCCCGCGGGTCGACGACACCGACCCGGCTGCGGCGCTACCGTCGGACCATCGCCGAACTCGGAGTCGCCATGTCCGAAACCACACCGGGTCAGGCGCCGGAGCCCCCGACCGCGCACCGGGCCGAGCAGCGCTGGATCGAGCTGCGCATCCACGGGGTCAGCGGGACCCCGCCGGAGGTGATGCTCGAGAGCGCACACGTACGGCAGGTGGCCGGCGACTCGTGGGGCCGCTTCTTCCGGCCGGACGACGGCGTCGGTCGCGAGGTGCAGACCGATCCGCGGCGCATCCTCGAGGGCTACCACTGGGGCAGGTACACCTCGGGCAGCTGGCTCGAAGGGCTGTGGCTGATCCTGATCCCCTTCGGGCTGGTCAACGCGGCGGCGTTCATGGTGCCGCATCCCGGTCCGGGGAGCGACGCCACGACTCGCCGCGTGTACGCCGTGGTCCAGGCACTGATCCGCGGCATCGGGATCGGCGTGACCTGCACCTTCGCGCTCGCCGCGGGACTGATCCTGGTCGACCTGGTGGCCTGGCAGTGGGCGGCCGGCCTTCCCTGGATCGAGTCGAGACCCAGCGGACCCGTGATGACCGTCGGCGTGGTCCTGGCAGGCCTCGCGGTCTACGGGCTCTACTGGCTGGGAGACCGGAACCGGATCTCGCCGTTCGGCGAGGCCGAGCCCGGCTCCCTGGCGGCGGAGGACGGCGTCACCGGGATGATGCGTCCGGAGTTCTTCCGGGTCGACCCGGACAGCTCGCCGGTCCTCGGGCGGTTCCACCTGAGCGCCGCCTGGTCGGTCGTGGCCCTGATCGGCGCCCTCACCTGGCAGACGATCGACGGGGACAACGCCTCGCACCTCGCGTCCGCCTGGCAGCACGTCGCCTGGAGCACCTCGCTGGTGGTCCTCGTGGCGGTCACGCTCGTCGTGACCACCATGGGCGACCCGGACGGGGCCGCCCAGGTCGGTCCGCCGAGCCTGCTCCGGCCGCTCCTGCCCGCGATCTCGGTCGGGGCGGAGATCCTGTCGGGGCTGACCCTGGTCGGGTCCGCGCTCGTGCTGGCCGGGACGGACCGGCAGCCGCGGACCCTGGACTTCGACCGGTACACGCAGTGGCTGGCCACAGGCGCCGGCGCGGCCCTGCTGCTCCTGGCCGTCCTGCTCGCCGCACTGGCGGTGCGCACCAGGCCGGCGGACGACCAGCCACGGATGTTCCGGCGCTTCGCCGGAGGCATGGCTGCCTGGGGCGCGACCAGCACCGGGGTCTTCCTGGGTGTCGGCTTCTGCGGCGCGTTCGTGCTCGGCCTGGCCAAGGCTCTCGGCGTCCGGGCCCAGACCGAGCTGATCTACCGGGTCGCCTTCTCCTGGGGTCTCACCCTCGTCCTCGTCGTGGCCGTAGCGGCGATCACCGCGGCCGGGGTGTGGCGGACCGGCCGGCGGATGCGCCTGCGCTCTCGGCACGAGTACGACGTGGTCACCGGTGCGCTCGGCGCGCCTCCCGACGGCTGGGTCGGAACGATCGCCCGGGCGATGAGCGTCGCGCGGCTGAAGCTGCACATCGGACCGCTGGTGCTCACCTATGGCGTGGCCGGGTTGCTGATGACGGCTGTGACGTCGGTGGAGATGCTGGGTGAGTCGGGCACGCCGTGGGTCGAGCACTGGTACGACCACCTCGGGTGGTTCGGCTATCTGAGCCAGCGGCTCGACCCGGTGCCGGCCGAGACGCCGGGATGGGTGACCTTCCTGACCAACCTCGGCACCTATGTGCTGATCAGCCTGGCCGGCCTGCTGTACGTCCTCGGTCGACGCTCGCTGCGCGCAGAGGGGACCCGGCGTGGCGCCAACGTGGTCTGGGACGTGATCTCGTTCTGGCCGCACTCGGCGCACCCGTTCGTCCCGCCCTCGTACGCGCAGTTCGCCGTGCACGACCTGCGCCGCCGCATCGACTTCCACCTGAACTCACCGGCACGGCCGCCGGAGGAACGGCCGACCCGCGTGGTGGTGTCCGCCCACAGCCAGGGCAGCCTGATCGCCTTCGCCACGATGCTGTGGCTCGGCAGCGCTGACCGCGAGCGCACCGCTCTGGTCACCTACGGCTCGCAGCTCCAGGTCGCCTACCCGCGCGGCTTCCCGTCGTACGTCGACCGCGCGCTCGTCGAGCGGGTGCAGGCCGCGCTCGGACATCGGTGGATCAACCTGTACCGCGAGACCGACCCGATCGCCGGTCCGGTGCTCTCGTGGGACCGGTCGGCCATGGAACCGGGACGGCTGCCCGTCACGTCGCACCGCGTCGGCGAACCGGACGGCGTGCAGGACGACGCGCTCAACGCCGTGACCGGTCGCCGCGAGAGCGGCGACGACTGGCGGGTCCTCGACCCGCCGCCGGTCGACCCGGAGCGCCAGCTCACACCGCTGACGCACCTGAGCAAGCACTCCGGCTTCCCCGCGTCCGCGGACTACCGGGCCGCGGTGCAGCAGCTGCACACGCGCTTCGACGAGCCGGCGGTGGTGCGCATCGAGCCGATCGCGCCGGTCGAGCCCGGCGGGCCGGAGCCCGAGCCGGTGGTCTGATCCCGGAGGTCCGGGTCAGTACGCCGGCTGGCTGGGGTCGATCTGGTCGACCCACGCCGCGACCCCGCCACCCACGTGGATGGCATCGGCGTACCCCGCGCCCTTGACGACGGCCAGCGCCTCGGCCGACCGGATGCCGGTCTTGCAGTAGAGGACGACCTGCTTGCCCGAGTCGACCCCGGGGAGCTGCCCGATCGCCTGGCCGTTGAGGAACTCGCCCTTGGGGATCAGCACGGACCCGGGGATCTTGTTGATCTCGTACTCGTTGGGCTCGCGGACGTCGATCAGCACGAAGTCCTTCTCGCCGTTGTCGCGCTCCTTCAGCAGGTGAGACAGCTGGGTGACCGAGATGGTGGCGCCAGCGGCCGCCTCGGAAGCCTCCGCCGAGACCGCCCCGCAGAACGTCTCGTAGTCGATCAGCTCGGTGACCGTGGGGTTCTCGCCGCACAGCGCGCAGTTCGGGTCCTTGCGCACCTTGAGCTTGCGGTACTCCATCTCCAGCGCGTCGTAGATCACCAGCTTGCCGGCGATCGGGTCGCCGATGCCGGTGATCAGCTTGATCGCCTCGTTCACCTGGATCGAGCCGACGCTCGCGCAGAGCACGCCCAGCACGCCGCCCTCGGCGCAGCTCGGCACCATGCCGGGCGGCGGGGGCTCGGGGTAGAGGCACCGGTAGCACGGCAGGTCCTCGCCCGCGACCTCGCTCAGGGTCGGCGCGAAGACGCTCGCCTGTCCGTCGAAGCGATAGATCGAGCCCCAGACGTAGGGGATCTTCAGGAAGTACGCCGCGTCGTTGACCAAGTAGCGGGTCGCGAAGTTGTCGGTGCCGTCGACGATGAGGTCGTAGCCCTCGAAGATCCGCATCACGTTGTCGTTGTCGAGCCGTTCGCCGTGGATCACGACGTCCACCAGCGGGTTGACCTCGGCGATGGACTCGGCCGCCGACTGCGCCTTCGGCTTGCCGATGTCGGACTGGCCGTGGATCACCTGGCGCTGCAGGTTGGACTCGTCGACCTCGTCGAACTCGACGAGCCCGAGGGTGCCCACCCCGGCGGCCGCGAGGTACAGCAGCGCCGGACTGCCGAGCCCCCCGGCCCCGATCACGAGCACCCTGGCGTTCTTCAGGCGCTTCTGACCGTCCATCCCGACGTCGGGGATGATCAGGTGCCGGCTGTAGCGGCGGACTTCGTCGATGGTGAGCCCGTCGGCGGGCTCGACCAGCGGCGGCAGGGACACGGCGTACTCCTGTGGGGAATGGGTTCGGCGCTGAGGTCCGATTGTCTGTCACCAGGGCAACAGACGTCACGAGCTCCATGTTCCCGAGCGTCTACGTCGTGCCCGGGCGCGTCCGTCATCCGGACGCCGTAGGGTGCCATCGTGGGCACGACCGAGCACACGGGGCGCACCGCCGGACACGCCGCCGCCCAGAAGCCGCGGGGTGGCCGACTGCCCAGGCGCGAGCGCCGCGCCCAGCTGCTCGACTCCGCGCTCGAGGTGTTCGTGGCGCAGGGCTACCACGCCGCCGCGATGGACGACATCGCCGAGCGGGCCGGCGTCTCCAAGCCGGTGCTGTACCAGCACTTCCCGGGCAAGCTCGAGCTCTACCTGGCGCTGCTCGACTCCGCGTGCGACGCCGTCATCGACCACTGCCGCCAGGCGCTCGCGGCCACCGACGACAACAAGACCCGGGTCGCGGCCGCGATGGCGGCGTTCTACACCTACGTCGCCGACCAGCGCGGCGCCTTCCGGCTCGTCTTCGAGTCCGACCTCACCAGCGAGCCCGCGGTGCGCGAGCACGTCGAACGGGTCACCGCCGAGTGCGCGGCGATGATCGCCGACGTCATCCACGACGACACCGGCCTGCCGGCCGACCAGTCGCGGCTGCTGGCGGTGTCGCTGGTGGGAATGGCCCAGGTCAGTGCGCGGTTCTGGGTCGCTGAGTCCAGCGGGCTCAGCCGGTCGCAGGCCGTGGAGCTGGTCAGTGGACTGGCGTGGCGCGGCATCCGCGGATACCCGTTGACCGACGAGCACTGACCCACCCGCCCCGACACGCCCGAACCCCCGGTCCACGAAGGAGAACGATGGAAGTCAAGATCGGAGTCCAGCACGCGCCCCGCGAGCTGGTCCTCGAGGCCGCCGAGTCGGCCGAGCAGATCCAGGCCGCTCTCGACAAGGCGCTGGCCGACGACGGCACCCTGGCCCTGACCGACAGCCGCGGGCGCCAGCTGCTGGTGCCGGCGCGCAGCATCGCCTACGTGGAGATCGGCAGCGGCGTCACCGGACAGGTCGGCTTCCGGGGCTGATCACCGGCTGGTCACCGGCTGATCACGCCGCTGGACCCGGCCGGAACTCGGCCGCGCCGGGTTTGAACCCTCGTGATCGAGGGCACGAATGGTACTGCTCGCCGCCCCGAGCGAGCGCGACCTAGGAGGTTCTGATGGGCTGGCTCTTCGTCCTGGTGATGGGCATCATCATCGGGCTGCTCGGCAAGTTCGTCGCCCCCGGCGACCGTGACAACATCCCGCTCTGGCTGACGGTGGTCTGCGGCATCGTCGGCGTGATCATCGGCTACGGCTGGCTCGGCGGGACCAGTGGCATCGACTGGCTGGCCTTCTTCGTCTCGATCATCATCGCGGCGGTCCTCGTCGCGGTCGCCGCCACGGTGACCGGCCGAGCCCGCAAGGCCTGACCGGAGCAGCTGACGACGTGACTGTGGCGACCATCGCCCCGCTGCTGGTCAAGTGCGGGCACACCTGGAGCCTGGGCGGCATCCTGTTCCTGCTCATCGGCGGCGCCGTTATCGGCATCCTCGGCAAGCTGGTCGCCCCCGGTGACCGCGACCGGATCCCGTTCTGGCTCACCGTGCTGTGCGGGATCGTCGGCATCTTCGTCGGTAACTGGCTGTACGTCGACGTCTTCGGCGGCCGCTGCGCGACCAGCGGCATCGACTGGATCCGCCACATCGTCCAGGTGATCGCCGCGGCCGTGATCGTGATGGTGGCGGCCTCGCTGACCGGGCGGACCGGGCGCAAGCGCGGGCTGATGCGCTGAGGCCACGCCGTACGTCGGCAGGTGTCAGGCGGAGAGCCCCAGCTCGGCCATCCGCTCGTTGTGCCGCTCGGTGATCCGGGTGAACATCCGGCCGATCGCAGCCAGGTCGAGGCCGGGCCGGTCGATGCCGCCCGCGAGCAGCGCGCTGAGCGCGTCGCGCTCGGCGGCGACCCGCTGCGCCTGGGTCAGCGCCTCCCCCATCAGCCGGCGTCCCCACAGCGCGAGCCGGCCGCCGAGCTTGGGGTCGTCGTCGATCGCCTGCCGGATGTGGCGTACCGCGAAGTCGGCCTGACCCGCGTCGTCGAGCGAGGCGATGATCAGGTCCCGGGTGTCGGCGTCGAGGTAGGCCGCGACCTCGCGGTAGAAGTCGGCGGCGAGCCCGTCGCCGACGTATGCCTTGACGAGACCCTCGTACCAGTCCGCCGGCGCCGTGTGGGTGTGGAAGAGGTCGAGCGCCGCCTCGAACGGGGCCATCGCCTCGAACGGGTCGGCACCGAGCTCGCGGATGCGCTCGTGCAGCCGTGCGACATGCCCGAACTCCAGGGTCGCCATCGCGCCCATCTCGACCTTGTCGCGCACGCTCGGCGCCAGCTTCGCGTCGTCGACGAGGCGCTCGAACGCCGAGAGCTCGCCGTAGGCGATGGCACCCAGCAGGTCGACCACGGCCAGGCGGTAGTCGGCGTCCTCGAAGACCAGCCCGAGCCCCGTGGACGCCGCCGCGCCCGCGACCGGCTCGCCCGGATCTGTCTGGGATTCCGCCATGGCCACACGCTACCGATAGACTGGGCCGTGTCCCCGCGTGAGCGGTGAGGACGCGCGCCGCAGATCCGTGCGGTGCTGGATGTGCGCGGCAGACGCGAAACGGTTTCGACTGCTCCTCGTGCGCGAGGGTTCGAGCCAGGTGTCCGCCGCCGGACGACAGGCTCGAACGAAAGCGAACTGAACACTGTGACCACATTCCGTGAGCTCGGGGTGCTCCCCGAGATCTGCGACGCGCTCGAGCGCGCCGGCATCACCACCCCCTTCCCGATCCAGGAGATGACCCTGTCGGTCGCCCTCATGGGCACCGACCTGATCGGCCAGGCCCGCACGGGCACCGGCAAGACCCTGGCCTTCGGCATCCCGATCCTGCAGCGCAGCGTCGCGCCGCACGACCCGGACTACTCCGAGGTCCCACAGGGCAAGCCGCAGGCGCTGGTCGTCGCCCCGACCCGCGAGCTCGCGCTCCAGGTCTCCGGCGACCTCGCCCTCGCCGGCGCCGACCGCGGACTGCGTGTGCTGACCGTGTACGGCGGCGTCGGCTACGAGTCCCAGCTCGACGCCCTCTCCTCCGGGGTCGACGTCGTCGTCGGGACGCCCGGGCGCCTGATCGACCTGTGCAACCGCCGGAACCTCGACCTCTCCCATGTGCACGCCCTCGTGCTCGACGAGGCCGACGAGATGCTCGACCTCGGCTTCCTGCCGGACGTCGAGAAGCTGATCTCGATGACCCCGGAGACCCGGCAGACGATGCTGTTCTCGGCCACCATGCCTGGCGCGATCGTCGCGCTGGCACGCACCCACATGCGTCACCCGATGAACATCCGGGCCGAGCACGTGACCGACTCCGCAACCGTCCCCGCCACCGCGCAGTTCATCTACCAGGCCCACGACCTCGACAAGCCCGAGATCATCGCCCGCATCCTCCAGGCCGACGACGCGGACAAGATCCTGGTCTTCACCCGCACCAAGCGCCAGGCTCAGCGCGTCGCCGAGGACCTCTCCGAGCGCGGGTTCAACGCCTCTCCGTTGCACGGCGACATGGCGCAGATCGCCCGCGAGCGGGCGCTCACCAAGTTCCGTGACGGCAAGCTCCGGGTCCTGGTCGCCACCGACGTCGCGGCCCGCGGCATCGACGTCCAGGGCGTCTCGCACGTCATCAACTACACCTGCCCGGAGGACGAGAAGGTCTACGTGCACCGGATCGGGCGTACCGGCCGCGCCGGCGCCACCGGGACCGCGGTCACCTTCGTGGACTGGGCCGACCTGCACCGCTGGAAGATGATCAACAAGGCGCTCGACCTGCCGTTCGACGAGCCCCAGGAGACCTACTCGACCTCCGAGCACCTCTTCCACGACCTCGCCATCCCGAAGGACACACCGGGCCGGATCGTGCCGCCCCGCGCGGAGCCCGAGCAGCGCCCCGGCAAGCGCGACGAGCGAGACGCGGAGCGTCCGCGCCGCGAACGCGCCCCTGGCAACCGCAACCGGCAGCGCACCCGCACCCGCGGCGGCGAGAAGGTCGTCGCGGCGAACGCCGCCAAGCCGTCCGCCGAGCCCTCGGAGCAGGTCGCCGCGGCAGGCGGCGGCGAGCGGCCCGCGGGCTCCCGCAACCGCAACCGTCGCCGGCGCCGTCGTTCGTCTGGCTCCGGCACCGCAGCGCCGGTGCAGTAGTCAGCCCGACCTCAACACCGCCTCAGGCGACGACGACGACCTTCGCCCCGACCGGCGCGAAGTTCCACAACGCGATCGCGTCCGGCATGTCCTGCCGGATGCAGCCGTGTGACTGCGGGGTGCCGAGCTGGGCCTTGGTCTGCAGCGCCACGCCGTCCTTGGTCGGGATCGAGTGGAACCCGATCGCGGCCCCGGTCGGGCCTTGGGTGAAGCGCACGAAGTACTGCATCACCCCGGAGTCCTCGACCCCTACGGCCCACCGCGACTTGGAGTAGACCGAGTAGGTGCCCGGCTGGAGGTTGTGGGTGACGCTGCCCGAGACCAGGTAGGTGCGCTGCACGGCGTCGGGCTGCTGACCCATCAGCCACACCCGCTGCCGGCTCTGGCTGAACACGATCCGCCGGCCGGACCCGCTGTCCGCGGGGAGCGTGGTGTCGGCCGCCGAGTCGGGATGTGAGAAGTTCGCGACGTGGTCGCCCGGTCCCCCCGCGGGCGGAGTCGTGGGGTCGGTCCGAGAGGCGGTCCCGGAGCCGGTCTCGGTGCCGGTCTGGGCGCCCTTACCGGTCTGGGCGCCGGTGGCGTCCCTCGCGCCGGCCGTGCTCTGTGTGTACGACGCCGGCCTGGCCGCGGGGCCGGCCGAGGCCGTGCTGGTCGCGAGCACACCCAGTCCGGCCAGGGCCGCCACCGCCGACACGGTGACCGAGACCGCGAGCGCGAGGATCCGGCCGTACCGCGGCCGCACCTCGCGCCGGTGGGTGCTCATCGCGGCACCGTGCTGCGGCGGAGCAGGTTCTCGGCGACCTCGCGGTAGGCGCGAGCGCCCTTGCTGCTGCGGCTGGTGGCCAGGATCGAGCGGCCTGCGGCCGGCGCCTCCGCGAACTTGATGGTCTTCGGGATCGGCGGCCCGACCACCTCCAGGTCGTAGGTCTCCGAGATCGTCTCCAGCACCGTGCGCGCATGCTGGGTGCGCCCGTCGTACAGCGTCGGCAGCACGCCCCACACCTCGAGGTCGCGGTTGGTGTACCGGCGTACGTCGTGCACGGTGTCGAGCAGCTGCCCGACGCCGCGGTGCGAGAGCGTCTCGCACTGGAGCGGGATCAGCACGGCCTGCGCCGCGGTCAGCGCGGCGACCGTCATCACGCCGAGCGACGGCGGGCAGTCGAGCAGGATCCAGTCGTACCGGCGGCCCTCGGTGGCGACGTCGTCGAGCGCGCCCTTCAGCACGTGCTCGCGTCCGGTGCGGGTGAGTAGGTCGGCCTCGGCGCGCGCGAGCTCGATGGTGGCGGGCAGCAGGTCGACGCCGTCGTCGGTCTCGATGATCACCTCGGCCGGGTCGAGCCCCTTGGTGAGCACGTGATGCACCGAGAGCTCGAGGTCCTCCGGGTCGATGCCCAGCGAGAACGTCAGGCAGGCCTGCGGGTCGAGGTCGACCAGCAGTACGGATCGGCCGAGCTCGGCGAGCGCCGCTCCGACGGATGCGACGGACGTGGTCTTGGCGACTCCGCCCTTCTGGTTGGCGACCGCCAGCACGACCGGTGCAGGTGTGGTGGACATCGCGTCCCATCATGCCGAACCAGCTTGCTCAGACGCTGCACCGGCGAGTTGGCTGATGTCATGTCTTCATCCGGATCGCCGATCGCTCCCCGCCCGCTCGCGCTCGTGACCGGCCCCACCGCGGGGCTCGGCCGTGTCTTCGTCGACCGCCTCGCTCGACGCGGCTACGACCTCGTGCTCGTCGCGCGTGACGAGGCGCGGCTGAAGAGCGTCGCCGACGAGCTCACCACGACGTACGCCGTGTCCTGCGAGGTGCTCGTCGCCGACCTGGTCGACCGCGAGCAGCTGAAGGCCGTCGAGGACCGGGTCTCCTCGCTGGGCTCCCCGGCCCGGCCTCCGGTCGACCTGCTGGTCAACAACGCCGGGTTCGGGCTGAAGCGGAAGTTCCTGAGCAACACCGTCGAGGAGGAGCAGGCGCACCTCGACGTGCTGGTGACTGCACCGATGCGCCTGATGCACGCGGCGCTCCGGCAGATGACCGAGCGGCACAGCGGCGGGATCCTCAACGTCTCCAGCGTCGCCGGCACCCAGCCACGCGGCTCCTACAGCGCGGCGAAGGCCTACCTGAACCGGCTCGGCGAGTGGGCGGCACACGAGTACGCGAAGGACGGGGTGCACATCATGACCCTGTTGCCGGGGTTCACCCGCACCGAGTTCCACCAGCGGATGGACGTCGGGCGCGACGCGGTGCCCGGCCCGCTGTGGCTCGACGTCGAGCGGGTCGTCGACGAGGCACTCGCCGACTTCGACGCGGGCAAGCGGCTGTCGATCCCGACCAAGCGCTACAAGGTGATCGCCCACGCCAGCAAGCACCTGCCGGTGAGCGTGCTCCAACGCTTCCAGTCGCTCGGCCGCCGATAGCCATCCCGTCACCAGGCCGGTGACGGCCCTCCGAAGGCCATCTCGACGAGCGGCGGGCCGATCCCCGAGACGTCGCGCAGGATCCACTCGTCGCGGAGCAGGAGCATCGCCGAAGCAGGTCGCAGGACGACCCACAGCCACCGCCCATCGGCCTCGCCGGCGACCACCGAGCGGTCGAGCTCGCGATCCTCCGACGATGTGGAGACGACCCAGAGCGGCACCGACTGGCTGCCGATCCGCACCCGCACCATCGGCTGCCCGGCGCCGATCTCCGGACCGGGGTCGAGATGGGTGGTGCCGGCGCAGCGTGACCCGAGTCCGGTGCCGGACTCCTCGCTGACCACGAACACATCCACCGGCCCGTCCAGCGCGCTGGTCCCCGAGCTGCAGGTCATCGTCGCCCGCGCGCTCTGCCACTCCTGCGGCTCACGCACGACCGCGAAGTCGCTGACACTCCAGCCGGGGCTCATCGGCCAGGGCAGGTACGTCGGGAAGTCGCCGGCCGCCGACAGCGCCTCCACGAAGCCGTCGTACGACGCCTCGTCCGGCCGCTGCAGCACCGCCGTCCCACCGTGGTCCGGGCACGCCAAGCCGTCCTCGGACGCCCCCTCGAGCGGGGCAGGACAGCGCGGACACTCGGTCCGGAGGGGCATGAGGTCAACGGTCCCGGCGCTGCGGCGCGGGGTCAAGGGGCGTCCGCCCCGGGGCCTCGGGGTCAGGAGTTCCAGCGCAGCACGACCGGCGTCTCGCGCTCCCAGCCCAGGATCGAGATCGTCGCGGTGTCCAGCCGCAGGTGACGGCCCTCGGCGACCGGCAGCTCGAGCCACCGCGCCGCCAGCGCCCGCAGGCTGTGGCCGTGCCCGAACAGCAGGACCCGACCCTCCACGGCCCGGCACCGTGCGACCACCCGGTCGAGCCGCGTGGAGACCTGCGCGGCGTCCTCGCCGCCGGGCACCGGCCCCTGCCAGATCGTCCAGTCGGGGTAGGTGTCCCGGATCTCCTCGGTCGTGCGGCCCTCGAGGTCGCCGTAGTCCCACTCCGCCAGGTCGTCGTCCACCTCGGCCTCGGGATGGCCGCACAGCCGGGCGGTGTCGCGCGCCCGCCGGCGCGGAGACGTGAGGACCAGGGAGTACGACGCGTTGTGGCCGGGGTCGTCGAGCCGGTCGCGCAGCCCTTCCGCGACGCGGCGTCCCTCGTCGGTCAGGGGCAGGTCCGTGGTCGAGGTGTGCCGGCCGTCGCGGCTCCACTCGGTCTCGCCGTGCCGGACCAGCCACACCTCGCCCGACGGGTCAGCCATGGGCGTCATCGTGCCAGGCGGTGCGCCGTGCCACGATGCCGCCCATGGCGACGACCCCGGGGCTCGCGGAACGGGCGCATGCGACGTCCCGGCTCGCGGCCGCGGCCGGCTTCTTCACCCAGGGTTTCGTCTTCATCAGCCTGACGACCCGGTTGCCGAAGGTGCAGGACCACTGGCACTACAGCGACACGACCCTCTCGCTCCTGCTGCTGATGATGGTGCTGCTCGCCGGGCTGGGCAGTGTGGTCGCCGAGACCGCGTGCAAACGCGTGGACAGCGCCGCGATCCTGCGCACCGCCCTGCTCGGGATCGCAGTCGCAGTCCCGCTCTTCGCCGTCGCACCGGACCGAGTCGCCTTCCTGCTCTCGATGGCCGTGTACGGCGTATCCCTCGGCGCCGTGGACGCGACCACCAACATGCAGGCCGTCGCCCTCGAGCACCTCTACGACCGGCCGATCCTCCCGTCGTTCCACGGCTCCTGGACCCTCGGCGGCTTCCTGGGCTCAGCCGTCGCGCTCGCGATGGGGCACCTGCCGATCTCGGCCACCGGGGTGGTCGCGATCCTCCCGCTGGTCGTCGCGTTCGCGCCGTTCCTGCGGCGGGCCCGGGAGTCGGTCGAGCTGTCGGTGGCCGAGGCCCCGCAGGTGCACGTGCCGTGGCGGCCGATCGTGCTGGTCGGGCTGGCGATGGTCCTCTTCTACATGGTCGACACCGCGGCGTTCACCTGGGGCCCGCAGTACCTCGACAAGGTCTTCCCCACCCCGTCCGCCCTGGTCGCGCTCGCGGTCTTCCCCTACCTGCTCGCCAGCGGCACCGTCCGGCTCTCGGGCGACGCACTCGTGGCGCGGTACGGCGCGGTGCCGGTGCTGCGCGTCGGCGCCGTCGTCGCCTGTCTCGGACTCGTGGTCACCGTGTTCGCCCCCGTGTGGCCGGTGGCGGTGGTCGGCTTCCTGGTGATGGGCGGCGGCGTGGCCGTGGTCGCCCCGCTCAGCTTCTCGGCCGCGGCCCGGATCGCCGGCTCCTCCGGCCCGGACGACGAGATGGACCCCGCACTCCGGCACGCACGCCTCGATGCGGTGATCGGCCGCTTCAACCAGTTCAACTACGTCGGTTCGCTGCTGGGCGCCGTCATGACCGGCCTGGTCGGAGCGGGCAACCTGCGACTCGGGTTCGCCTTACCGATGGTGCTGGTGCTCGGCATCCTGCCCCTCGCCCGCGCGTTTGCTCCGCGCTAGGTCTGTGTCAGGCCGGGCCAGTTCTTGTCCGGCTGCGGCACGGGCCGGCCCGGCTGCTCGCCGCCGCGGGCGTCGAGGTAGCTCTGCTTCGGCACCATCACCTTGCGGCGGAAGATGCACACCACCGTGCCGTCCTGGTTGTAGCCGATGGTCTCGACGTGGACGACGCCGCGGTCGTCCTTGCTGGCCGACTCGCGCTTGTCGAGCACGGTGGTCTCGGCGTACAGCGTGTCACCGGGGAACGTCGGCGCGACGTGCCGCAGCGACTCGACCTCGAGGTTGGCGATCGCCTTGCCCGAGATGTCCGGCACGCTCATGCCGAGCACCAGCGAGTAGACGTAGTTGCCGACCACGACGTTCTTCCCGAACTGCGTGGTCTCGCCCGCGTAGTGCGCGTCGAGGTGCAGCGGGTGGTGGTTCATGGTGAGCAGGCAGAACAGGTGGTCGTCGTACTCGGTCACCGTCTTGCCGGGCCAGTGCTTGTACGTCGCACCGACCTCGAACTCCTCATAGCTGCGGCCGAACTGCATGCGCCTCATCCTGCCGCAGCCGGACCGACCCCTCGATGCCGTGCGTCGTGGGATACCTCACCCACCCGTGCGAGCATCGGGCCATGGACGTCCTCTGCTCCGGCTACGGCCTCGTCGAGTCGCCGCGATGGCACGAGGGCCGGCTGTGGTTCAGCGACTGGAGCGGCGGGCAGGTCATCGCCGTCGACGACACCGGAACGACCGAGGTGATCGTCGAGCACACCTCGCTGCCCCTGTGCTTCGACTTCCTGCCGGACGGCCGGCTGGTACTGGTCTCCAACCAGGAGCAGGCGCTGCTCACGCTCGAGGGCGACGGCAGGCTGACGACGTACGCCGACCTCACGGGCCTCTCGGTGTTCGGGTGCAACGACATCGTCGTCGACGGGCGCGGTGACGCCTACGTCAACAGCGGCAACTTCGACTTCGGGGCCGGGCCTCCGCCGGGTGACGTGCAGCCCGGGCTCGTCGGGCTCGTGACTCCGGACGGGATCGTCCGCGTCGTGGCCGAGGACATCGCGTTCCCGAACGGCATGGCGATCACCGCGGACGGGCACACCCTCGTGGTCGCGGACTCCTACCGCCACCAGCTGGTCGGATTCACGATCTCCGACGACGGATCGCTGTCCGACCGTCGCATCTGGGCCGACCTCGGCGACGACAACCCCGACGGCATCTGCCTCGACGCCTCCGGCGCGGCCTGGTACGCCGACGTCCCCCACCAGCACTGCGTCCGCGTCGCCGAGGGCGGCGAGGTGCTCCAGACCATCGACCTCGACCGCGGCGGCTTCGCGTGCATGCTCGGCGGCACCGGTGCGCCGTACCTCTATGCCGTCGCAGCGGTCTGGCCCGGCATCGCCGCGCTGATGACCCACACCGACTGGGACGGCCAGGTCGTCCGCATCCCGGTCGAGACCCCCGGCGCCGGTTGGCCCGCCCGCTGACCCTGGATGGCCGAGCGGCGACCGTCTGTCGGCGTACCCTCATGGGCTGCTTGTTTCATTGACGCCACGATCGGGTGCTGACGAGGCTCGGTCGAGGTACCTGGGCCGTCGCTCTCTCATCGGCTGCCCACCGCTGGCGGTGTGGCTCTCTCATGGCCTGCGCGGCCCGGGTGCTGCTGGGCGGG
>NZ_DASXWU010000074.1:0-87483 GCF_036503465.1 Nocardioides sp. | reverse complement strand
CGCGTTCATCCGGTCGAGGCTGCGGAACTCCTCACCCCTGCGCCAGCGGCCGACCTCCTCGGCTGCGACGCCCTCGACCAGCGAGCGGTAGCCGCGCAGGGCCTGGCCGTTGAACGCCGGCATCAGCAGCGCCCGAGCCCGCTGGTGCTCCGCGGAGTCCTGGAGGAGCAGGGAGTGCTCGCCCATGATCGGACCGAGGATGGCGTTGCCCTTGCCGGCATGGAAGACCTCGGGGTCGCCGGCGAAGATCTCCTTGGCCTGCTCGGGTCGGGTGAACAGCACCAGAGGACGGCCGCCCGGGAGGATGCGGACGGTGAACACGTCGCCGTACCGGCGCCACATCCGAGGCACGAACCAGTGCCGGAACCGCAGCAGGGCCGCCGACTGGAACCAGACCGGCCAGCGCGGCCCCGGCGGCAGGCCGCGGGTGTCGAACCGCGGAGCCGGCCCGCCTCCGAACGGTCTCATCCGCTCGAAGCGCCGGGCGGTGAGGTCGACGCGGCTGGGGGATTGGTGGTGGTCGAGCGAGGTCATGGGCGCCTCCGTTCCGCTCGCCATACTACGAGTACGTGAACGGGGCGGCGGGTGTGAGAGCCCTCACGACCGGCGCTGTCGGTCAGCCCAGAAAGTCAGCCCAGAAGTCAGCCCAGGAGTCCGTCGCGACGGGCGATGGCGGCCGCCTCGGTCCGACCGGCCGCGCCGAGCTTTCCCAGGATGTTGGACACGTGTACCGAGACCGTCTTGGTGGTGATGAACAGCTGGCGGCCGATCTCGCCGTTGCTCCGGCCCTCCGCAACCAGGGCGAGGATCTCGGACTCGCGCCGGGTCAGGGTCACCCGAGCCCGGGCCGGCGCTCCGGCCGGCGCCGAGGTGCGGCCCAACCGTCGGAGGAGCGGCCGGGTGCCCAGCTGCTCGGCCATGTCGAGGGCCGCCTTGGTGGCCGCCTCGGCGGCAGCCGGGTCGCCGGTGGCGGTCAGGATCTCGGCCAGCGTGGCCCGGACGGTGGCCAGCTCGTACGGCGCCGCGAACGCCTCGAACCGGGACTCGGTGTCGCGCCACGCATCGACCAGCTCCTGCTGGGTGGGCGGGTCGACGTCGGCCACCCAGCGCCAGCGGAGAAGCTCCGCCTCGACGCGGGACTCCCAGGCCCGGCTCTCGGGCCCCCAGGAGGTGCCGGTCTTCTCGTTGCGGCGCTGGAGCACTGCGTGGGCGTCGTCGACCAGGCCCGCGACCACCGCGGCGTCGGCGGCGCGCTCGGTCGCGCTCCGCCGTGCCGCTCCCTGGGCGAACGCGGACAGGGTGGTCGCGGCGAGCCGGACCCGGGCCTGGAACAGCGGGTGCCAGATGCTGGTCAGGGTGTCGGTGATCAGACGGTAGATCTCGGCCGCGGCGGCCTGGTCACCCGTCAGCTCGGCGGCCTCGAGCTCGGCCGCCCCGGCGGTGGTGGCGACCAGCCCCTCCTCGCGCCAGAAGGGCCTCAGCTCTCGGGCCAGCCGCTCGCCCTCGGGGTCGCCGCGGGCGACCAGGATCTGGGCGCGGGTGCCGGTCAGGAGTGCGTCGTAGATCGGCGGGGCGACCTCCTTGGAGAGGTCGAGCACGGCGAGTGCGTCGTCCCAGCGTGCCTGCAACCGCAGCGAGACGCCGTTCATCCAGCGAGCCTCGGCGGCGTAGGGGACCCACGGGGTGCCCTCGGCCCGGCCACGCGTGGTCGCGCGCTCGAACGCGGCGTCGGCCTCGTCGAACTCGGCGTTGTCGAGATGGTGCATCCCGAGCAGGAGCAGGGCGCGCAGCTCGGTGGTCGCGGCGCCGGCGTCGACGGCACCGGCGATCGCGGAGCGGAGAGCCTGGACGAGAGACTCGGACGGGCCGCCCTTCTTCTCCAGGCCCACCAGGGTGGTCCGGATGTCGCTGGCCAGGCGGGGCATGTCGAGGCGCTCGGCGAGGGCGAGGCCGGTCATGGCGGCCTCCTTCCCCTCCTTGTAGCGACCGGCGCGCGACAGCATGCGCGCGTGGACGGCGAGCACCTTGGCCCGGGCCGGCGTCGGGTGGTCGGCGACAAGCGCCACCGCGTTGGTGGTCAGATCGAGCGGGTCCTCCCGGGTCTCGGTCATCGCCAGCGAGCCCGCGAGGACACCGAGCAGCTGGCCGCGCACCTCGTCGTCGGCGTCGGACGGCAGGTGGTCGAGCTGCTCGCGGACGACGCCGAGCGCGCGCGCCGGGTGGCCAGCCGCGATCAGGGCGTCGGACACCAGGCCGACGAGCCGCGGGTAGTCGAGGTCGGCGTCGTCGGGCAGCCGGGTGTCGTGCCACAGGTCGAGCGCCTGGAGGTAGTGCTGGGCGGCCTCTTCCGCGCCACCCACCGCGCGGGCGTCGTCGCCGGCGCGCAGGCTGGCGGTGAGCGCGGTCGCGTAGTCCTTGGCCAGGCGGGCATGACGCGCCAGCTCGGCCGCGGTGCCGTTGGCCCGGCCGTCCTCCAGGGCCTTGGCGTACGCCGCGTGGAGCCCGGTGCGCTCACCGGGCAGGAGGTCGTCGTACACCGCCTCGGCGAGCAGGGCGTGGCGGAACTGGTAGAAGTCGTCGCTGCTCGGCACGAGCACGTGCCCCTCGACGGCCTCGCGAACGGCTGCGTCGAGCTCGGCCGGCTCGAGCCCGACCACCGCGCTGAGCGCGGCGTGCGAGACCCGGCGGCCGGCCACCGCGGCGGCGCGGACCACGGTGACCGCCGAGTCGTCGAGGTTCTCCAGGCGGACCAGGAGGAGCTCGGCGAGATCCTCCGGGATGCGGCCGGTGCGGGTGCGGGCGGCGCCGACGAGCTCCTCGACGAAGAACGCGTTGCCCTCGGACCTGCTGATGATGTCGCGCACCCGCTCCGCGGGGAGCGGGTCGGGGTGCAGCTGCTGGACGAGGCGGCGTACGTCGGCCTTGCCGAGAGGCCCCAGCTGGATGCGCTCGACGCCGCTCATCCGTGCCCACACCGTGACCTGGCGGCGGAGCGGGTGACGCCGGTGGAGGTCGTCGGAGCGGTAGGAGGCGATCAGGGCGACCGGAGCCTCGAAGCCGCGGCCGAACAGGAAGTTCATCAGGTCTCGGGTCGACTGGTCGGCCCAGTGGAGGTCCTCGACCACGAGCAGGACGGGTCGGCGAGCCCCCGCGGTCTCGGCGAGGGCGTGGACGGCGTCGAACAGGGCGGCTTGGTCGGCCGGGAGGGACTCGGGGTCGGTTGCCTGGCTCAACATCCGCTGACCGGGCAGCAGACGGAGCAGCGCGGGGTGGCGCTCGGCGACCGCGTCGAAGAGGTCGGGCAGCTCACGCGCGACGCGGCCGGTGATCTCTGAGAACGGGAGATAGGGGAGGGCGCTGTCGGCGAAGTCGAGACAGTGCCCGGCCTGGACCAGCCAGCCCTCGGCGACACTCCGGTCGCGGAGCTCGGTCAACAGGCGGGTCTTGCCGACGCCGGCGTCGCCGGCGAGGAGGACGGCGGAGCGGTCGGTGGCAGCCCCGGCCTCGGGAACAGAGATGCCGAGCGTGGAGCACAGCTGCTCCAGCTCGGCATCTCGTCCGACCAACTCCGATGGCATGTGGTCCATTCTGTCGAGGACCACCGACATCGACATCTCAGTTGATCCAGTTGTTCTCGTTGGTGGCCGCGCTCGGCCCGTCCGTCTCGAGGCGACGACGCCACTTGCGGTACCGGACCGGCTTGAGCTCAGCCCGCGCACGCTTGGCGCGGTACTGGTACTCCGGCTCGAGGAGGAACAAGTCGTTCATCTCTGCGATCCCTTCGTGTCTTGTGTCTGGCTGACATGAAGAGACTCGCTCCCTGAGGTAGATCGGGACATCGGCACCGTTCCCTATCTCTGCGGCGGCCCTACCTCAGAAGGGCCCGCCGGGCGCGTTCTGCCTACCTCAGACGGGCCGCGGTCTACCCGCCTGGGCGGGTAGACCGACGGGCGAATCAGACCGGGCGGCCGGCGATCCAGACCGCGGAGACGAGCGGTACCCCCGGCCGGTAGGCGAGATGGACGTGTGTGGGCGCGTCGAGGAGCACCAGATCGGCCTGCCTGCCGGGCGTCAGGACCCCGACATCGTCGCGGTCCAGGGCCGCCGCGCCGCCCGCCGTGGCGGCGTACACCGCCTCGGGCGGCGTCATCCGCATCTCCCGTACGGCGAGCGCGACGCACAGCGCCATCGAGCTGGTGAAGCACGAGCCCGGGTTGCAGTCGGAGGCGAGTGCGACCCGGACGCCGGCGTCGAGGAGCAGCCGCGCGTCCGGGTAGGGCTGCCGGGTCGAAAACTCCACCCCGGGCAGCAGGGTGGCGATGGTGCCCGAGCCGGTGAGCGCGGCGACGTCGTCGTCGGTCAGGTACGTGCAGTGGTCGACGGCGGTGAGGCCGAGCTCGCAGGCCAGCCGTACGCCGGGACCGGGCCCGAGCTGGTTGGCGTGGAGCCGTCCCCGGAGCCCGGCCGCGATCCCGGCCTCGAGGACGGTCCGGGACTGGTCGGCGTCGAAGGCGCCGGTCTCGCAGAACGCGTCGATCCAGCGAGCGTGGGGCGCGCAGGCCTCGAGCATCGGACCGGTGACGAGGGCGACGTACTCCTCGGGTGTGGTGCCCTCGGGGACGACGTGGGCGCCGAGGTACGTCGTCTCCTCGGTGAACTGCCGCGCCACCGCGAGGCTGCGCGCCTCGTCGTGGACGCTGAGGCCGTACCCGCTCTTGATCTCGACGGTCGTGGTGCCCTGGCGCCGCATCTCGCCGACCAGCCGGGCCACCTGGCTGGTCAGCTGCTCGTCGGTGGCGGAGCGGGTGGCGGCGACCGTCGTGCGGATGCCGCCGGCGGCGTACGGCTCCCCCGCCATCCGCGCTGCGAACTCCGCGGCGCGGTCGCCGGCGAAGACCAGGTGGGAGTGGGAGTCGACGAACCCCGGGATGACCGCGCGGCCGCCGGCATCGACCTGCTGGTCGGCCGCCGGCGCTTCCGCGGCAGACCCGACCCAGGCCACCGTCGAACCCTCGACGACCAGCGCTGCGTCCGGGACGAGACCGAGAAGGTCGTCGGCGTCGGGGTCGTTGGTGACCAGCTCGCCGATGTTGGTGATGACCGTGCTCGTCACGTCCAGGCCTTCCCGATCACGTCGTCCAGGTCGCGGCCGAGCTGGTCGCGGTCACCCTCGCGGAAGACGACCCGACCGTCGACGACGACCTGGGTGACGTCCTCGGCGGTCGCGGCGAACACCGCGGTCTGCTCGTCGGCGCCGGTGCCCGCCGTACGCACCCGGTCGGTGCCGATCGTGACCAGGTCGGCGCGACGCCCGACGGCGATCTCGCCCGCGTCCTCCCAGTGCAGCGAGTCGTGCCGGGTCGCGGCGGCCAGCAGCTCGGCGGCCGCCCAGTGCCCGCGCTGCTGGGTCGCGAGCCGTTCGTCGAGCTCGACGGCGCGCATCTCCTCGAACAGGTCGATCACGGCGTGACTGTCGCTGCCCAGGGTGAGCCGACCCCCCGCAGCGTCCAGCGCCCGGCTCGGCCCGATGCCGTCGCCGAGGTCGCGCTCGGTGGTCGGGCAGAAGCATGCGTGGGCCCGCGCCTGGCCGATCAGCCGGACGTCCTCGTCGGTGAGGTGCGTGGCGTGGACCAGGGTGTTGTGCTCCGTGAGGTGTCCGGCCTCGGCGAACACCCGGGTCGGCGTCATGCCATAGGCCGCCAGGCACTGCTCGTTCTCGGCCCTCTGCTCGGAGAGGTGGATGTGGAGCGGTGCGGACGTGTACCGCCGCATCTGGTCCAGCGGCACCGCCCGCACCGAGTGGTAGGCGCCCCCGATCCGGCAGTGGTCCGTCGGGTCCAGCTCGCTGACGCGGTCGACCCACGCGTCGACGTCGCCGTCGCTGAACCGCACCTGCGGTCCCTCCGGCGGCCTCCCGAAACCTGCACTCAGATAGCAGGTGTCGAGCAGGGTGATCCGCAGGCCGGCCCGCCGCGCGGCCTCGACCAGAGCGTGGCCCATCTCGTTCGGGTCGTCGTACGGCGTGCCGTCGGGCTGGTGGTGGAGGTAGTGGAACTCCCCCACGCTGGTGATCCCGGCCGCCACCATCTCGCGGTAGCTCACCGTCGCCAGCTCCAGGTAGGTCTCGGGGTCGAGCCGGGCCGCCACGTCGTACATCTGGTCGCGCCAGGTCCAGAACGTCCCCCGCCCCCGCTGGGTCCTCCCCCGGAGCGCCCGGTGGAACGCGTGGCTGTGGCAGTTCGCGAGCCCGGGGATGGTGAGGCCGGGGAGAGCGGCGGCTTCCCCGGTGGACCGGGGATCCCTGACGTTCTGGGCCGAAATATCACCCGCGAACGTCATGGATGGGCCGCGAACCTCCACCCGGGAGAACCGCCCGCCCTCGATCTCGACCAACACGTCGTCGTGGACCGCGCCCTCGACCCAGGCCCGTTCCAGGAGGTACGCCGTGGGGTCGCTCACGACGCGAGCCTCGCCAAGGTCTCGGCCAGCGCGTCGACGCCCGCCAGGCAGTCGGGCATCTCGGCGTGCTCGTCCGGCGAGTGGGAGACGCCGGTCGGGTTGCGGACGAAGAGCATGGCGCTCGGGATGGCCGCCGCAGAGAGGATTCCGGCGTCATGGCCGGCCTGGGTCGGCAGGACCGGCCAGTCGCCGGTCTCGTGGTCGGAGGCGATCCGCCGCGCCAGCTCGGCGTCGAAGTCGACCGCGCCTGAGACCGACTCGGCGGTCACGGCGAGGGTCGTCCCGTCCCGCTCGGCCCGCTCCTCCGCCTGCCGCGCGATGGTGGCGACCAGCTCGGCCAGCGCCTCGTCGGTCTCGGCCCGCGCGTCCATCCAGGCGGTCACCGACGACGGCACGGAGTTGGTGGAGTTGGGCTGTGTGTCGACCCGCCCGAACGTCGCCCGTTGACCCGCGACCCGCGCCTGCTTGTTGGCGGCGAGCGCGGTCATCGCGTAGGTCAACATCGGGTCACGGCGGTCCTCCATCCGCGTCGTCCCGGCGTGGTTGGGCTCGCCGGAGATCTCGAACCGGTAGCGCCCGTGCGGCCAGATCCGGCTCACCACACCGATCGCGTCGCCGCGGTCGACCAGGTCGCGACCCTGCTCCACGTGCAGCTCGACGAAGCAGGCGATGCGCTCGGATCCCAGCCAGGGCTGGGGATTCTCGGACTCGTGACCAGCAGAGGCCAGCGCCTCATCGAGCCGTACGCCGTCCCGGTCGCGCAAACCGCTGGCCCTCTCCCAGGTCGTGGCACCGGTCGCCAGCCGCGACCCGAGGCAGGCCAGCCCGAAGCGTGACCCCTCCTCCTCGACGAACACCGACACCCCGATCGGCCGGGCCGGCCGGAAGCCGCGCTCGCGCAGCACCTCGAGGGCGGCGAGCGCCGACACCACGCCCAGCGGCCCGTCGTACGCCCCGCCGTCCAGCACCGAGTCGAGGTGCGAGCCCGTCACCACCCCCGGCCCGGAGCCTCCGTCCCACCAGGCGATCCGGTTTCCGAAGCCGTCGGTCTCGAGCCGCAGCCCGCGCGCCACCGCCTGCTCGACGAACCAGGCGTCCAGCTCGCGCTCGGCGCTCCCGAAGGGCTGCCGGAAGTAGCCGCCACTCCGCTCCGCACGCCCGATCGGCGCTATGGTGCGCCACATGTCCTCGAAGTGATCAGGCACACTCACTCCCATGGAGTTCCAGGACGTCGTCCGCCGTCGCCGCATGATCAGGGAGTACGCCGACACCCCGGTGGACCCGGCCTTCATCGACCGTGCCCTGGCCAACGCCGTGCGGGCGCCCAGCGCCGGCTTCAGCCAGGGCTGGGCGTTCCTGGTGCTCGACCAGCCGGCGGACGTCGAGACGTTCTGGCAGGTGTCCACGTCGCCCGGCGAGCTGCCGGACAGCTGGCTCCGCGGCATGCAGACCGCGCCGGTGCTGATCATCCCGTGCTCGAGCAAGGCGACGTACCTCAACCGGTACGCCGAGCCCGACAAGGGCTGGACCGACCTCGACGAGGCGCGCTGGCCGGTGCCCTTCTGGCACATGGACGCCGCGATGGCGAGCCTGCTGATCCTGCTCACCGCCGTCGACGAGGGGCTCGGAGCATGCTTCTTCGGCATCGAGCCGGACTACGAGCGCGCTACGCGGGACGCGTTCGGCATCCCCGATGACTTCGACCCCGTCGGCGTCATCTCGCTCGGTCACCGGCTCCCGGACGAAGCGCCCAGCGGGTCGCCGACCAAGCGGCGGCGCAAGGACCTGGCCGACGTCGTGCACCACGGCCGCTGGTCGTCCTGACACGACCCCAGTCCATCGGTACGACGACACCGGGTCAACGCGCCATCCGGCGGGCACCGTCTCGGATCCGAGAGACCGCGCCACACCGTCCGCGCCGAGGCCGGCGGATGGGATGCTCGCCCGATGAGCGACAGCCCCGGCCAGCCCCTCTCCTTCCCGCGCCACCGCGCCCGCACCCGCAACTTCACGCTGGGCCGGCCGCGCAACGTCACCGTCGCCGACGACGGCTCGCGCGTGGTCTTCCTTCGCTCGGTCTCCGGCACCGACCCCGTCAACGCCCTGTGGGTGCTCGACGTCGAGCACGGGAAGGAACGGCAGGTCGCCGAACCCGCCACCCTCCTCACGACCGGGGATGACGACGTACCTCCCGAGGAGCGCGCCCGCCGCGAGCGGATGCGCGAGATCGCCGGCGGCATCGTCGGGTACGACGTGGACACCGGCGCGACCCAGGCCGTGTTCGCACTCGGCGGCCGTCTCTTCCGGGCCGATCTGGTGACCGGGGATGCTGTCGAGCTGCCCGTCGCCGGCCCCGTGATCGACCCACGGCTCGACCCGACCGGGTCCCGGGTGGGCTACGTCACCGGCAGCGCGCTGCATGTCGTGGAGAGCGACGGCTCCCAGGGTCGCCCCGTCATCGGCGAGGACTCCGACGACGTCACGTGGGGCGTGGCCGAGTTCGTCGCGGCCGAGGAGATGGACCGCTCCCGCGGCTACTGGTGGGCGCCCGACGGGCAGCAGCTCCTGGTCGCGCGCGTGGACGAGTCGCCCGTGCGCCGCTGGCACATCGCCGACCCCGCCCATCCCGAGCAGCCGGCCACGGAGACGCGCTACCCCACCGCGGGCACGCCCAACGCCGTCGTCACGGTAGCGATCGTCGGGCTCGACGGAGCTCGCGTCGACGTCGCGTGGGACGCCGACGCCCTTCCCTACCTCGCCACCGCCGGCTGGCCGGCCGATCGGCCGCCGTACGTCGTCGCCCAGAGCCGCGACCAGCGCACCGTGTGCCTGCTCGAGGTCGACCCCGGGTCCGGCGCGACCCGCGCGATCGCCGAGGAGACCAGCACGACCTGGGTCGACCTGCATCCCAGGCTTCCCGCGTGGCTGGCGGACGGCCGGCTGGTCGGGCTCGCCGAACACGAGGACACGACGACCCTGACCGTCGACGGCGAGGCCGCGACGCCGACCGGCCTCCAGGTGACCGCGGTGTCCGGGGTCGGCGACGACTGGGTGCTGCTCGAGGCCTCCGAGGAGCCGACCGAGCGCCACCTCTACCGCTGGTCCGCCTCCGCCGGCCTGGAACGGCTCACCACCGCGCCCGGGATGTACCGCGGCACCATCGGCGGCGACGTGGTCGCCGTCGAGACCGCGACCCTCGACGCGCCCGGCACGACCTGGACGATCTCCCGCGGCGGCACCGAGGTCGCGCGCCTCACGTCGTACGCCGACACCCCGTCGATCCGAGCCACTCCCCGACTGATCAGGACCGGGTCGCGCGAGCTCCGCACAGCCGTCGTCCTGCCCCGAGACGACGTGCGACCCGACGGTCCGCTGCCGGTGCTGATGGCACCGTACGGCGGGCCCCACTTCCGGATGGTGACGACGGCGCACAACCTCTACCTCGAGCCGCAGTGGTTCGCCGACCAGGGGTTCGCCGTCGTGATCGCGGACGGACGAGGGACCGGTGGACGCGGGCCCGCGTGGGACCGCGCCGTCCATCTCGACCTCGCCGGACCCGTCCTCGAGGACCAGGTCGACGCCCTCCGTGCGGCGGCCGAGCAGCTCCCGGGGGAGCTCGACCTCGGTCGCGTCGGCATCTCGGGCTGGTCCTTCGGGGGCTACCTGGCAGCCCTGGCGGTGCTCCGTCGTCCCGACGTCTTCCACGCCGCCGTGGCCGGGGCGCCGGTCACCGACTGGACGCTCTACGACACCCACTACACCGAGCGCTACCTCGGCGACCCCACTGCAGATCCCGACGTCTACCGCCGCAGCTCGCTGCTCGACGACGCGCCCGGCCTGCGCCGACCGCTGATGCTGATCCACGGACTCGCCGACGACAACGTGGCCGTGGCGCACACTCTCGGCCTCTCGTCGGCCCTGCTGGCCGCGGGCCGTCCGCACACCGTCCTCCCGCTCTCGGGCGTGACCCACATGGCCACGCAGGAGGCCGTGGCCGAGAACCTCCTGCTGCTCCAGGTCGAGTTCCTGCGTTCCGCACTGGCCGACCCCCAGGACCCGCCCGGCACGCCCGCATGACCGGCACGCCGGATCCGGCCGTGGCGAAGCTCCAGGCGCTGGTCCGCATCCCGACGGTCTCCGACCGCGACACCTCCCGCGTCGACACCACGGCCTTCGACCGGCTCCACGACGAGCTGCGCACGCAGTTCCCGTTGCTCCACGGGCGGCTCGAGCTCACCCGCGTCGGCAGCCACGGCCTCCTGTTCCGATGGCCCGGCCGGACCACCGAGCAGCCGGTCGTGCTGATGGCGCACCTCGACGTCGTACCGGTCGACGAGTCCGCCCCCTGGCAGCATCCTCCCTTCGCGGCCGAGATCGCCGACGGCGCGGTCTGGGGCCGCGGCACCCTCGACGACAAGGGGTGCGTCGCGGCGGTCTGCGAGGCCGTCGAGCGGCTGCTCGGGGCCGGGCACGAGCCGGCCCAGGACGTCTGGCTCTCCTTCGGCTGCGACGAGGAGGTGTCCGGCACCTCTGCCGTGGCCACCGTCGACGAGCTGGTACGCCGCGGCGTACGGCCGTGGCTCGTGCTCGATGAGGGCGGGGCCGTGGCCCACGAGGCGTTCCCCGGCGTGAGACGACCGGTCGCCGCCATCGGTGTGGCCGAGAAGGGCACCACCAGTGTCGAGCTGCGGGTCGAGGGCCGCGGCGGACACGCCTCGACGCCGGCCCGCAACGGCCCGGCCGCGCGCCTGGCGCGGGCGATCCTGCGCATCGACCGCTCACCGATGCCCGCCCGCGTCCCCGACACCACCGTCGACCTGATGCGCCGGCTCGCGCCGCACCTGCCGGCTCCCGCGCGACCTCTCATGGCCCGCGCGGACCGCATCCGGCCACTGCTGGCGAAGGCCCTCACCTCGGCGGGCCCCGAGTCCGCGGCGATGGCGCGCTCGACGTTCGCGACGACGACGCTTGAGGGCAGCCCCGCCCTCAACGTGATCGCCTCCTCGGCGACCGCAGGCGTCAATGTCCGCGTGATGCCCGGGGACACCGTCGACGAGGTGCTCGCACACCTCCGGAAGGTGATCGACGACCCGGGTGTCCGGATCGCGGTCGTCGAGCGCGGCGAGGCGAGTCGGGTCTCACCGGTCGACGAGGTCTTCGACCATCTCGCGAGTCTGGTCGCCGAGCACTTCCCGGACGCCGTCGTCGCGCCGTACGTCCCGAGCGGTGCGACAGACTCCCGGTACTTCACCCGGATCTGCGAGCACGTCTACCGGTTCGCGCCGTTCCGGATGAGCAAGGCCCAGCGCCGGGCTGTCCACTCCTACGACGAGCACCTCGACGTCGACGCCTTCCTGGCCGGCATCGACTGGTACCGGGCACTCATCGAGAGGCTGCCGGGTGGCGACTGAGGGGCGGCTCGCAACTGACGGGCGGGCGGCCGTGCGCTCTCTCACCTCGGTCGTCGGCTTCCTGGTGTGCGTCGAGCTCGCCAGTGGCGTGCTGCAGGGGTACTACACCCCGATCTACAAGGACATCGCCGGCCACCTCGACATCCGCGACGCCAGCGTGAACTGGTTCGAGGCGGCGCAGCTCATCGTCTCCGCTCTCGCCGTCCCGCTCCTCGCACGGCTCGGTGACCTCCTGGGCGCGCGCACCGTGCTGCTGCTCTCGACGGCCATCACGGCACTGGGCTCGTGGGCCCTCGCGCTGGCACCGGGGTTCACCACGTTCCTGGTCGGCTTCGCGATCCAGGGGGTACGTCGTGTGGTTGCCGATCGAGGTGGCGATCGTCTACCGGCGCACCGCGGGAACTCGTGAGCAAGCCCTCCTCGCCGCGCTCGCACTCCTGCTCCTGCCCCGGACCACCCCAACCCGATAGTCCCCGACGAAATGGTCGTCCGGGCCCCATGGGAGGATGTCGCATGGGCACCTCGGAGACGCCCGGTCGCGACCCGGGCACGCCGGACCGTTCCCCCGAGCGCGACGAGCGCACGGGCCGGGCAGCGGCGCACCAGCGCATCGCACGCCAGCACGAGTACGTCGACCTGCAGATCAAGCAGGCGATGGAGCGCGGCGACTTCGACAACCTCCCCGGCGCCGGCAAGCCGATCAAGAACCTCGGCCTCCAGCACGACCCGAACTGGTGGGTAAGGCAGCTCATCGAGCGCGAGAAGATCACGGGCGTCCTTCCGGCCGCCCTCCAGCTTCGCAAGGACGACTCCGAGCTCGACGCGAAGCTCGACCGGCACACCGCCGAGTCGGAGGTACGCCGCGAGCTCGAGGACTTCAACGCGCGGGTGATGAAGGCGCGCTACACGCCGGTCGACGGCCCGCCGCTGATCACGATGCCCCGCGACGTCGACGCCGAGATCGACGCCTGGCGGCGACGCCGCCTGGCACGGCGACGCGAAGCAGCGGCACACAACGCGCCGGCACCGTCGGCGGCCGAAGCAGGGAACGAGCGTCGTCGCCGCTGGTTCAGGCGCCGCGGGGACTGACCGCACAGACGATCAGGCGGGCTTCTCCCACACCGACACGTGCTGCTCGCTCTCGGCCGTGTACGGCATGCGGTCCCAGTCGGCCCACCGCTCCCTCAGCCGCAGCCCGGCGATCCGTGCCATCAGGTCCAGCTCGGCCGGCCAGGCGTAGCGGAAGGGCAGCGAGTTCCGTCGGTACGTGCCGTCGTCGCGCAGGTGCAGATGGTGCGACCACTGCGCCTGCGTCGCCACGTCGTACTCGTCGAAACCGTGGTAGCCCGGCTCCTCGGCGAACACGAGGAAGCGCTCGCCTGGTCGGATCCTCTGCAGGGCGGGCACGTACAGCTCGACGACGAAGCACCCACCCGGCGCGAGGTGCCGGGCGGCGTTCTCGAAGCAGGCGACCTGCGCGTCCTGCGAGGTCAGGTTCGCGATCGTGTTGTACACGAGGTACACCAGCGAGAAGTCCCCGTCGACCCGCGCGCGGCTCATGTCACCCTCGACGACCTCGAGGTCCGAGCCGCCGGGCTTGGCACGCAGGCGCGCGACCATCGCCGGCGACAGCTCGATCCCCGCCACCGGCACACCGCGTCGGGCCAGGGGCACGGCGACCCGACCCGTCCCGATGGCCAGCTCGAGGGCACGGCCGTCGCCGGCCAGACCCGCCAGGAAGTCCACGGTCGCGTCGAGCACCGCCGGGTCGAACCGGTCGGCCGACTCCTCGTCGTACGTCGCCGCGACGTCTTCAACGAACCAGTTCTCGACCATGCCCCGACCCTGGCAGTGCGGCCACGCGACGTCGACCGGATTCCGTCCGGGTGGCCCGAGCTCGCAGACGGACGAGTCCTACGATGACGGCCATGTACGCCGTCCAGCTGGCCTACTCCGACGACCCGGACGACACGACTCGGCTCGGCCTCCGGCCGGGACACCGGGAGCGGCTGGCCGGGCTCGCCGCCGAGGGGAAGCTCCTCGCGGGCGGCCCCTGGCCCGACGACAGCGGCGCGCTCCTCGTCTTCATCGTGGCGGACCGCGAGGAGCTCGACGCGATCATGGCGGCCGACCCCTACTACTCGGCGCCTGGCGTCACCGTCACGTCGGTGAAGGAGTGGAGCCCGGTCACGCGGCACCGCGCGCTCGACGGGCTCTGACCCCCAGCCACCCCAGGCCCTCTTCCCTCCCGTGGCCGAAAGTGACTAGTGTCACGGTCGAGCCACGGGGGAACGGACCTGCCGGAGGTTGTCATGTCACAGGAGTCAGTCAGACCCACCCGCCGCCGCTCGACCGGCCTCTGGGTGGTCATCGTCATCATCCTCATCCCACCCGTTGTCATCCCGCTCTGGGTCCCGCTCTACGACAAGACGGACCCCACCCTGTGGGGCTTCCCGTTCTTCTACTGGTTCCAGTTCCTGTTGATCATCTGCGCGGCGATCATCACGGTCATCGCCTACCTGCTGTCCCTCGTCGCGGACCGCAAGGACCGGGAGGGTGAGCGATGAACGGCGTGGCAGTCGGCGTACTCATCTTCCTGTTCCTCGTCGTCACGGTGCTCGGCTTCGCCGCCGCGCGCTGGCGGCGAGCAGACCTCGCCAGCCTCGACGAGTGGGGTCTCGGCGGTCGCGGCTTCGGCTCGTTCATCGCGTGGTTCCTGATCGGCGGCGACCTCTACACGGCCTACACGTTCATCGCCGTACCGGCGACCATGTACGCCGGCAGCGCGGTCGGCTTCTTCGCCGTGCCCTACACGATCGTGATCTACCCGCTGATCTTCCTGTTCCTGCCCCGCCTGTGGTCGGTCTCGCACCGGCACGCCTACGTCACCCCGGCAGACTTCGTCGAGGGCCGCTACGGCTCCAGGACCCTCGGCCTCGCCGTCGCGCTGACCGGCATCCTGGCGACGATGCCCTACATCGCGCTGCAGCTGGTGGGCATCCAGGTCGTGCTGCAGGTGGCCGGGTTCGGTGGGAGCAACGGGTTCGTCAAGGACCTGCCGCTGATCATCGCGTTCATCGTGCTCGCGGCGTACACGTACTCCTCGGGCCTGCGCGCGCCGGCGGTGATCGCGTTCGTCAAGGACACCCTGATCTACATCGTGATCATCGTCGCGGTGATCTACCTGCCCCACAAGATCGGCGGCTGGGACCACGTGTTCAGCGCCGTGAAGACGTCGTTCGACTCGTTCAACAGCGACAACAGCAAGGCGATCGCCGCGGGCCAGGCGCTGCCCAAGGCACAGATCACGCCGCCGGCGGCGCAATGGGCCTACATGTCCCTGGCCATCGGCTCCGCGCTGGCGCTGTTCATGTACCCGCACTCGGTGACCGGCGTGCTGTCGACGAAGAACCGCGGCGTGATCCGTCGCAACGCCGCGCTGCTGCCGGCGTACTCCTTCCTGCTCGGGCTGATCGCGCTCCTGGGCTTCGTCGCGGTCGCCGCGGGCGTCAAGGTCGACAACCCGCAGCAGTCGGTGCCGCAGCTGTTCGAGAACGAGTTCCCCAGCTGGTTCGCGGGCGTCGGGTACGCCGCCATCGCGATCGGCGCGCTCGTGCCGGCGGCGATCATGTCGATCGCGGCCGCCAACCTGTTCACCCGCAACATCTACCGGGCCTACTTCCGGCCCGGTGCGACGCCGGCCGAGGAGGCCCGGGTCAGCAAGCTGGTGTCGCTGGTGGTCAAGCTCGGCGCGCTGCTGTTCGTGCTGGCGCTGTCGAAGTCGTTCGCGATCAACCTGCAGCTGCTCGGCGGTGTCTGGATCCTGCAGACGTTCCCGGCGATCGTGATCGGGCTCTACACGAGATGGTTCCACCGATGGGCGGTGCTGCTCGGCTGGGCCGGAGGCATGATCTACGGCACCTGGGTCGCCTACGACCAGGCGTCGCCGACGCAGTCCCACTTCGGCAGCCCGCTGGCGGTGTTCCCGTGGACGGACACGAAGGTCTACATCGCTGCCACGGCGTTCATCATCAACGTCCTGATCGCGATCGTGCTCACGTTCGTCCTGCGCGCGCTGAAGGTGGCCGACGGTGTCGACGAGACCACTGCGGACGACTACTCCGCCGACGTCGGCGACGTGGGCGTCGAGCCAGAGATCGACCCGCACCGGCCGGCCCACGCCTAGCTCCACCCCGCAACGTCACACGGACGGAGCCTTCTAGGGCTCCGTCCGTATGACGTCCGGGCGAGTGGAGTGGGTCATACCGGGCCACCTGCTCGCGGCGATAGCGTCCCGGTCATGCCCAGTAGTGTGCGCAGCCCCAAGGACTTCTTCCGGCCGCTCGCGGTCGGCGCGCCCGAGCCCCTGCGTGAGATCCCGGCCAGGCCGAGCAGGGCGATCCACTTCTTCGACCCCTCGAACGAGAAGATGGCGGCCAAGGTCCCGCAGCTCGTCGGCACCGTCGACGTCCTGCTCGGCAACCTCGAGGACGCCGTGCGCGCCGACCGCAAGGAGGCCGCTCGCGACGGGCTGGTGAAGATCGCCCGCGGGACGGCCGGCCTGGGAGGGGAGGACGCCTCGACCCAGCTCTGGACCCGCGTGAACGCCCTCGACAGCCCCTGGGTCCTCGACGACCTCACCGCGCTGGTCACCGAGATCGGCGACCGGCTCGACGTGGTGATGATCCCCAAGGTGCAGGGCGCCGAGGACATCGCGTACGTCGACCGGCTGCTCGCCCAGCTCGAGGCCCGAGCCGGACTGACCCGGCCGCTGCTCGTGCACGCGATCCTGGAGACCGCACGAGGGGTCGTGAACATCGAGGAGATCTGCGGCGCCAGCCCGCGGATGCAGGGGCTGAGCCTGGGACCGGCCGACCTCGCCGCGGACCGGCGGATGAAGACGACCCGCGTCGGCGGCGGACATCCGGGCTACCTGGTGCGGGCCGATCCGCGGCGTACCTCCGACGGAGTGGACGTCGAGGGCGACCGCGCGACGTACCAGCAGGACCTGTGGCACTACACGATCTCGCGGATGGTCGACGCCTGCGCCGCCCACGGGATCTTCCCCTACTACGGACCCTTCGGCGACATCGCCGACGTCGTGGCGTGCGAGGACCAGTTCCGCAACGCCTACCTGCTCGGGTGCGTCGGCGCCTGGAGCCTGCACCCCGAACAGATCGAGATCGCCCACCGGGTGTTCTCGCCCACGGTCGAGGACATCGCCCATGCGCGACGGGTGGTCGCGGCGATGGGGGACGGGACGGCGGCGGTCATGCTCGACGGGAAGATGGAGGACGACGCCTCCCTCAAGCAGTGCCTGGTCCTGGTCGAGCTCGCCGAGCAGCTCGCCGAGCGCGACCCCGAGCTGAAGAAGCTGTACGACGCCATCCCGGGTGCCGGCGCATCGGACGAGCAGGGCGAGGCGTGACCGAGAGCCTGCGGCCCCGGCGTTCGGTGCTCTACATGCCGGCGTCCAACGCGCGGGCCCTGGAGAAGGCGCGGTCCATCCCGTGCGACGGGCTGATCCTCGACCTCGAGGACGCCGTCGCCCCGGACGCGAAGCACGCCGCCCGCGACGCAGCCTGCGCGGCCGCTGCCGGGGGTGAGTACGGCGCTCGCGAGGTCACCATCCGCGTCAACGGCGCCGACACCGCGTGGCATCGTGACGACCTCGCCGCGGCGTGCGCCGCCGGCCCCGACGCGATCGTGGTCCCGAAGGTGAACAGCGCGGACGCCGTCCTCGCGCTGGTCGAGGCGATGGCCGGCTTCGACGCGCCCGAGCACACCGAGCTCTGGGCGATGGTCGAGACGCCGGCTGCGATGCTCCATGCGGAGGAGATCGCGGCTGCCAGCGAGCGGCTCACCGTCTTGGTGATGGGCACCAACGACCTCGCGAAGGAGCTGTACGCCGCACACGTGCCGGGCCGTCACCCACTGCTGACCGGCCTGGGCATGGCCGTGCTCGCCGCCCGCGCGACAGGCACGTCGATCCTGGACGGCGTGTACAACGACGTGCAGGACGCCGACGGGTTCCTCGCGGAGTGCCGGCAGGGCCGGGAGATGGGGTTCGACGGGAAGACCCTGATCCACCCCGGCCAGGTCGACGGCGCCAACACGGCGTACGCACCCAGCGCGCAGGAGGTCGAGGACGCCCGTGGCGTGCTGCAGGCCTGGGAGGACGGACGCGGATCCGGCGTGGTCACCTACCGAGGACGGATGGTGGAGAGCCTCCACGTCGAGAGCGCGCAGCGCACGCTCGCGATCGCGGACGCGATCAGCGCGCTGGGCTGACTCCTGTCTCCGGCGCGCTCCGACGGAGACAGGAGTCGACCGGTCAGTGCGACGGAGGCGTCGGGTTCACGCGCTGCGACGGCTGCACGGGCGCCGGGTGCGACGGCGTGGAGCCCTCGGTCGGGTGCGTCGGGTGCGCGGGGCGCGTCGGCTGCGCGGGATGCGAGGGCGATGCGGCCTGCGTGGGGTGCCCCGGGTGGGTCGGGTGCGTGCCGGACGGGCCGGTCGTCACCGTGCTGCAGAACGTCGCGACGTTGTTCGCACCGCCGGCCGCGGTCACCAGGGCCACGAACGCCGGGCTCTCGAGCGCCTTGCCCTTCTCGGTCTTGTTGCCGGAGGCGTAGGCGCGGCAGAGGCCACCGAGGGCGCGCACGTTCGGGCCGGTGCTCTCCGAGGAGTCGTCACTCGGTGCGCCCGTGGCGTGAGTCGGGTGCGTCGGAAGCGTGGGGTCGGCCGCGTGGGTCGACGCCGCGCCCGCGGTGGCGTTCGACCACGGAGCGTGGTCGGAAGCCGCGAAGGCGACACCGGTCGACAGGAGGCCTACTGCGCCGGCAGCGGCGATGGCTGCCTTGAGGGCGGGACGGGTCGGACTCATCTCTTCTCTCCGGGGGGTCGTCGGCATGAGGACGAGACGAGCACGGTGGAAGGCGTCGAGTGCAGCGGGCTCGCCGGCCAGCTCACGGGGGCTGGCGGGCGCGCTCGCGGCATCCAGCAGACGTTCGACTTCGGGACGCGACGTGAGGGCGTCGCGGGACTTCCGCCGACGATCGCCTGCTCCGACGTCTCTTCGCACCATGCTCATCTCACTCCTTCAGCGCCGAAGCGCCGGAAAGTGTCACGCACCTCGAGCAGCGACTCGGGTCGTACGTCGAGGGTGCGCTCGAGCGAGCGCAGTCCGCGCTGCGTCGCGGAGCGGACGGCACCGGCCCGCTTGCCGAGGACCGCGCCTGCGCTCCTGGCGTCCAGCCCCATCACCGCGCGCAGCATCACGGCCTCTGCCTGGTCGCGCGGAAGGCGGCGGATCAGCTCCAGTGCAGCCTCGGTCGTGAGCACCTCGGCGACCCGGACCTCGAGGTCGACCGGGTCGGCGACGTCTACGCCGGTCAGGTCCTGGTCGGCACGGATCCGGCGGGACCGGTGGCGCAAAAGGTCGAGCGCACGGTGGCGGCCGATGGTCGTGATCCAGCCGCGGAAGCCGTCGGCGTCTCCCGAGAAGCGGTCCAGGTCGCGCACTGCCTGGCCCCACGTCTCGGAGGCGACGTCCTCGGCATCCTCCCGGCCGACGAGCACCTCGAGGTAGCGCAGCAGAGGCGCCTGGACCGCGCGGTACACGACGCGGAAGGCCTCGCCGTCGCCCGCGCACATGCGCCGGACGGTCTCGTCGAGCGCCCCCTCATCGGTCACCGGACCATGGTTCCACGCGGACGGCCGGGCCGGGAGATCTCGACGTATCGCGTCACGACTCATCGGGGCCGACGACCACTGGACTGCCGGGGTCGGTGTTGTCGAGGACGACGTCCGCCGACGCCAGCGGCCGGCAGGTCTTGCGGTAGATGAGCTGCGCGTCGAGGTACCGCCGCTGGTCCGGGTGCTCCGGGTCGGTGGCTACGCCGTCGCGGCCCGCCATCCGAGCGACACGCACGTCGGCGTCGGCATCGACGTACACGACCAGGTCCCAGTACGCCGCGAGCTCGGGTCGCTGGGCGAAGACCCCGTCCACCACGAGCAGGCCCTCGACCGGGACCTGCTCGGCCGGTTCGTCGACGTAGGAGTCGGAGAGGAGGTCGTGCCACCGGCGGCGGTACGGCGTGCCCGCACCGCGTCGCCACGGGTCGAGCAGCTCGCGGCGTACCGCGACGTAGTCGAAGCTGCGCTCCCAGACCGTGTCTGCCGTCCTGCCGCTCGCATGCCGGTAGGCACGCGGACGGTGGAAGTCGTCCAGGCTCGCTCGGACCGTCGGCGGGCCGAGCACGGCCGCCAGCTCATCGGCGAGCACGGTCTTCCCGGCACCGTCGGGCCCGTCGACCACGACCAGCGCCGGGCGGTCCGTACACGCAACGCGCGCGGCGAGGAGGTCGAGGACGCGAGCCCGTGCAGGCGTTACGACGCGTCCTCGTCGCCACGACGCCGCCACTGCTCGTCGAGCCAGAGCCGGGCGCTTCCGAGCCAGCCGGCGGTGTCGTGGACGAGACGGCCGAGGGTGTCCTGGGTGTCGCGGAAGGCGTCGGAGTAGCTGCGGGCAGCCTCCTGCGCCGCCGCGCTGACCTTGGCGTCGTCGTCGGTGTCGCGGGTCGGGTAGTCGCCGGCGAGGATCGAGGTGTAGTCACCGCTGTCGACCCACCGGCGCAGCTCGCTGGCCCGCGAGACCGTCATCGGGTGGGTACGCCGCTCGAGCAGCAGCAGCTTGAGCACGGAGTCGCGCAGGTCGACGGCCGCGTCGTACTCCCCGCCCTGCGCGAAGAACGACGTCTGGTCGAGGTCGTCGAGATGTCCCCCGCTGGCCAGCTTCATCAGTGCGCGGTAGGCGACGGCGGGGTCCTGGGTGGCGAGCAGTCCGGCCCGGTCGGCGGAGAGCTCCGACTTGCGGTGCCACTCCATCAGCCCGGCGACGATCATCCGCAGGCCGATGCCGCCGAGCGGGACGGAGTAGAAGACACCGCTCATGCTCATCAGCCGGAGCAGGATCGTCCGGTACACCGCATGACCGCTCAGGGCGTGACCGAGCTCGTGGGCCAGGATCCAGCGCAGCTCCTCCTCGTCGAGCAGGTCGACCATGCCCGAGTTGATCACGATGATCGGCCGGTCCAGCCCGATCGTCACCGCGTTGAAGCCGGGGTCGGCCTGGACGTACAGCTCGGGGACCAGCGGCGCGTCCAGCGTGGAGGCCGCGTCGTTGAGCGCCCGGTGGAGCGCGGGGAACTGCCGTTCGTCGACGCGCACCGCCGACCCGAGGAAGAGGAGCCGGACCGACCGCTCGTTGATCAGGCTCGACAGCAGCTTGACGACCGTGTCGAAGCCCTTGAGCTTGCGGAGCGCCACGAGAGCGCCGCGGTCGGCGGGATGCTCCCAGCTGCGGGAGCTGATGTTTCGCAGGACGACCCGGGAACGCACGGGCCGCGACTCGTTCGACTCCGACATGCCTGCAGTGTGCATCAGATCCGGTGAGACCGCGGCGTGTCGCGGGTCCCCCGGGGTCGTCCGCCCCAGAGGCAGCCAAGGGTTCCGCTGAGGCGGACGAACCGAGCAGGGCCGGTCAGTCGGTGACGGTGAACGGCGTGTGCTCGCGGCGCAGGGTGAGCACCAGCGCCGTCACGGTCAGCACGACCGAGACCGCGGAGGTCAGCTTGATCCACGACTCGACGTCGATGAAGAACGCGGGCAGCGAGGTGAGCGCGTTGATCAGCAGCGCGGCCGCGTTGATCCGGATCGCCAGCCGGTTGCCGGACCGCCAGGCCACGGCCGCGCAGACGACCGAGACCAGTCCCAGCAGCACGCTGAGTGCGAGGACCCCAGCCGGCGGACCGTCGTCGCCCGAGGGCGTGGGCGCGAACACGAACGGGATGCTGCCCAGCCCGAGGAACGCCGAGATCGCGAGGCCGGCGTGGAGCCGCGGCGAGATGCGCGCGGTCCCGGCGGTGGTGGACATGGTGGACATGGTGTCTCCTGACGGTGGTCGGTGTCGCCACCGTCTCCTCGAGTGGGTGCCCGTCGACAGGGCCCGCCGTCCCGGGACCGTCCCGTGGCGTTCCCGCAGTCGGGAGGAACTTCCCGGGCCAGAAGGGCCGCCGCGCCGTCATCATGACCACATGGAGGACGGTGCGCCGATCCGGATCCTCGTCGCCGACGACCACCCGGTGGTTCGCGGAGGCCTGGTCGCGCTGCTCCGGACGATCCCGGGACTCGAGGTCGTCGGTGAGGCGGCCGACGGCGAGTCCGCGGTCCGCGAGGCCCAGCTGACCCGGCCCGACGTCGTCCTGATGGACGTGCGGATGCCGGGCCTCGACGGCGTCGAGGCGACCCGTCGCATCCGTGCCGCGGTCCCTGCCACCCGGGTGCTGATGCTGACCATGTACGACGACGACGCGACGGTCTTCACCGCCATGCAGGCCGGCGCCCAGGGATACCTCCTCAAGGAGGCCGAGCAGCACGACATCGTGCGTGCGGTGCGGGCGGTCGTCGCAGGTGAGGCGATCTTCGGGCCGGGTGTCGCCGAGCGGGTCCTCGGCTACTTCGCAGACCCGCCGACGGCGCCGGCACCGGCGTACCCCTTCCCGGAGCTGACCGGACGCGAGCGGGTGATCCTCGAGCTGCTGGCCCGGGGTCGCCGGACCGGTGAGATCGCGAGCGAGCTCTACCTGTCTCCCAAGACCGTCGCCAACAACCTGACCACGATCTTCGCCAAGCTGCAGGTCGCCGGCCGGGCCGAGGCGATCATCCGGGCCCACGAGCGCGGTGTCGGAGGGCCGGGGTGAACGAGCCCCTCGTCCTCTCGGCGACGACGCTGCCGGTGCTGACCTTAGGGGCGGGTGGGGCGGCCCTGCTCCGCACCCACGCCCGGGCCGCCGGCACCGCGGCCGTCGTCGCGTCGCTCGGCATGCTGGCGGGACTCGCCGCCTGGTGGGCCGGCCACGACACCACGGGCCGTACGGCGTTCGTCGCAGCGCTCGAGCTCCCCGGTGCCCTGACCGTGGTGCTCTACCCGCGCGTACGCCGGCACCATGCCGTCGACTTCTGCGCCCTGGTCCTGGTGCTCGGAGCGGGGGTGCTCGGGACGACGTACTACAGCCGAGGCTCGTTCGCCGGCTCGATGGCCCTGGCCCTCGCCATGACCCTGATCGCGCACGTGTGGTGGCGGTTCGAGAACTCCGACGAGGACGACCGCGTGGCGATCCTCTGGATCGTGCTGGCGCTGGGCACGGCCGGGATCGTCTTCGGCCACTGCGCGTTCCTGACCACGCCCGAGGCGACCATCGTGGTCGGCTCCGTCCTGTTCGCCGCCGTCGGGCCCGCGATGGTGGTCGGCGTACGACGCCCGCGCCTCGTCGACGTCCGGGCTCTGATCGTGCAGGTCGTCGTGCTCGGGGTCGTCCTCATCGTGTACGTCGCGATCTTCGTCGGCATCGTCTCGGGGCTCGACATGCTCGGGCAGCCGCATCCGTCGACCGGCGTGCTCGCAGTCGTCGGCGCGGTGGCAGCCACGACGTTCCATCCGTTGCTCGTGGTGCTGCGGGGCGTGGTCGACGAGATGCTGTTCGGGGACAGACCGGACCCGCTCGACGCCGCGACCCAGGTCGTCGACCGGGTGGGCGGCGAGCCCGTTCTGGCACTGCGCGCGATCCGCGAGGCGCTGGTGCTCCCCTACGCGAGCCTCACCGTCGGCGGGGTCGAGCTCGCCTCGTCAGGCACGCCGGTCACGTCGCTGCGACGGCTCCCGCTGACACTCGGGCCCGACACGATGGGCGAGATCGTGGTCGGACTCCGGCCCGGGGACCTCTCGCTCAGCGCGGGCGACGAGCGCGTCCTCCGGATCGTCGCCCCGCTGCTCGCGCAGACCCTGCGGGCCCGGGAGCTCGCCACCGACCTGCGGACGTCGCGCGGGCAGGCGATCGCCGCCATCGAGGAGGAACGCCGCCGGCTCCGGCGGGACCTGCACGACGGTCTCGGACCGACACTCTCGGGCATCGCGTTCACCGCCGACGCCGCCCGCAACACCCTGCGCGACCAGCCCGAGTCCGCCGACGAGCTCCTGCGCGGGCTCCGCGCGGACGCGGTGAGCGCGGTCGGCGAGATCCGGCGGCTGGTCTACGACATGCGCCCGCCTGCCCTGGACGAGCTGGGCCTCGTGCCGGCGCTGCGCCAGCGTGCCGCCGGGGTGCAGACCTCGGACGGCCGTCCGATGCGGGTCACGATCGAGGCGCCGGACGCTTTGCCGCGGCTGTCCGCGGCGGTCGAGGCCGCGGCGTACCGGATCGCGACGGAGGCGCTCACCAACTCCGCCCGGCACAGCGGCTCCGACACCGCGACCCTGGCGATCGGCGTCGACGACGGGCGGCTGTCGCTCGTCGTCCGTGACGCCGGCCGGAACGGCCGCCCCTGGACCCCCGGCGTCGGGATCAGCTCGATGCGCGAGCGTGCCGCCGAGGTCGGCGGGACGCTGGAGGTCTCGACCAGCCACCGCGGCGCCCTGGTCGAGGCCCACCTGCCCCTCTCCTGACCGCCCTTCTCCGGGTCGTCCGCCTGAGCGGGAGCCAGAGGTTCCTGTGAGGCGGACGACCTGGATCAGGACCGCATAGGAATGCGTACGCCGCGCTGCCCGGCCACCTCGACCGCCCGGTCGTAGCCGGCGTCGACGTGCCGGATCACTCCCATCCCCGGGTCGTTGGTGAGGACCCGCTCGATCTTCTGCGCGGCCAGGTCCGTGCCGTCGGCGACGCAGACCTGGCCGGCGTGCAGCGACCGACCCATCCCGACGCCGCCGCCGTGGTGGAAGGAGACCCAGGTGGCGCCGGACGCCGTGTTCACCAGCGCGTTCAGGATCGCCCAGTCCGCGATGGCGTCCGAGCCGTCCAGCATGCCCTCGGTCTCGCGGTAGGGCGAGGCGACCGACCCGCAGTCGAGGTGGTCGCGGCCGATCACGATCGGCGCCATGAGCTCACCGCTGCGCACCATCTCGTTGAACTTCAGGCCCGCCAGGTGCCGCTCGCCGTACCCCAGCCAGCAGATCCGCGCCGGCAGACCCTGGTAGTGCACCCGCTCCTCGGCCATGGTGATCCACTTGCGCAGCCGATCGTTGTCGGGGAACAGCTCCAGGATGGCCCGGTCCGTCGCCTCGATGTCGGCCGGGTCTCCGGACAGCGCCGCCCACCGGAAGGGGCCCTTGCCCTCGCAGAACAAGGGGCGGATGTACGCCGGCACGAAGCCGGGGAACTCGAATGCCCGCTCGTAGCCGCCCTTGCGCGCCTCGTCGCGGATCGAGTTCCCATAGTCGAAGACCTCGGCGCCGGCGTCCTGGAACTCCACCATCGCCCGCACGTGCGCGGCCATCGACGCCTGGGCGTCCTTGGTGAAGCCCTTCGGGTCGCGGGCTGCCGCGTCGTGCCAGTCCTCGAACGGCACCCCGGTCGGCAGGTACGAGAGGGGGTCGTGCGCCGAGGTCTGGTCGGTGACGATGTCGATCGGCGCGTTCATCTCCAGCAGCTGTGGCAGCAGCTCCGCGGCGTTCCCGAGCACGCCGATCGAGAGCGGCCGCCTCTCGTCGCGCGCCGCGACGGCACGGCGTACCGCGTCCTCCAGCGAGTCGGCCTGCTCGTCGAGGTAGCGGTGCTCGATCCGTCGCGTGATCCGGGACTGGTCGCACTCGATGCAGATCGCGACGCCGTCGTTCATGGTCACGGCGAGCGGTTGCGCGCCGCCCATGCCGCCGAGGCCGGCCGTGACGGTGATGGTGCCGGCGAGAGTGCCACCGAAGCGCTTGTCCGCGACCGCCGCGAAGGTCTCGAAGGTGCCCTGCAGGATGCCCTGGGTGCCGATGTAGATCCACGAGCCGGCGGTCATCTGCCCGTACATGATCAGGCCCATCTCGTCGAGCTTGCGGAACTCCTCCCAGTTGGCCCAGTCGCCGACCAGGTTGGAGTTCGCGATCAGGACCCGCGGCGCCCACTCATGGGTCTTCATCACGCCGACCGGCTTGCCCGACTGGACGAGCATCGTCTCGTCGTCCTCGAGGTCGCGCAGCGTCGCCAGCAGCGCGTCGTACGCCGGCCAGGTGCGCGCGGCCTTGCCGGTGCCGCCGTACACGACCAGGTCCTCCGGTCGCTCGGCCACCTCGGGGTCGAGGTTGTTCATCAGCATCCGCAGCGGCGCCTCGGTCTGCCAGCTCTTGGCGGACAGCTCGGTGCCGTGGGGTGCGTGGATGGGAAGGCGCGGGTTGTCGCTCATGAGAGCTCTCCGATCTGATCTTCGACGGCAGACAGGACGGCACCCGAGGCGACCAGCGCGACGGCGGTCTCGATCTCGGGAGACAGGAAACGGTCGGGACCGGCGGCGCCGACGCCGTGCTCACGCAGGAGCCGTACGACGGCACCGGTGGCCGGCGCCGGGGTGGTGCCCGCGGTGTCGCCGGTGGTGGTCCGGAGTTCGAGCCCGCGGGCCGCGGTCATCAGCTCGATCGCCACGACGCGGGTCAGCCCGTCGACCGAGCGACGTAGCTTGCGCGCGGCGTTCCACCCCATCGAGACGTGGTCCTCCTGCATAGCGCTGGAGGGGATCGAGTCGACGCTCGCCGGGACCGCGAGGCGCTTGAGCTCGGAGACGATCGCGGCCTGTGTGTACTGCGCGATCATCAGGCCGCTGTCGACCCCGGGGTCGTCGGCCAGGAACGGCGGGAGGTCGTGGTTGCGCGCGCGGTCGAGGAACCGGTCGCTGCGGCGTTCCGAGATGGACGCGACGTCGGCCGCCACGATCGCCAGGAAGTCCAGCACGTAGGCGATCGGGGCGCCGTGGAAGTTGCCGTTCGACTCGACCCGCCCGGGGGCCCCGCCCCCGGGGACCCCCGATGGGGGCTCCGCCCCCAGACCTCCGACCTCGTCGAAGACGATCACCGGGTTGTCGATCGCGCTGGCGAGCTCCCGGCCCGCAACGTTCGCGGCGTGGTCGACGGTGTCACGCGCGGCGCCGTGCACCTGAGGCGAGCAGCGCAGCGAGTAGGCGTCCTGCACCCGATGGAAGCGGTCCTCCCGGTGGCTCGCCATCACTCCCGACCCCGCCAGCACCCGGGTGAGGTTGGACGCCGAGAGCCCTTGTCCCACCTGCGGCCTGAGCTCCTGGAGGTCGGCGGCGAAGACCCGGTCGGTGCCCATCTGCGCCTCGACACTCATCGCGGCCGAGATGTCTGCGGTCCGCAGCAGCCGGCGCAGGTCGGCGATCGCCAGCACCAGCATCGCCAGCATGCCGTCGGTGCCGTTGATCAGCGCCAGGCCTTCCTTGGCTCCCAGCTGCACCGGCGACAGGCCCGCGGCGGCAAGGGCGTCGGCAGCGGGCATCAACGTCCCACCCGCGTCGCGGACGTCACCCTCGCCCATCAGCACCAGCGCGCAATGCGCCAGCGGGGCCAGGTCGCCGGAACAGCCGAGCGAGCCGTACTCCCGGACCACCGGCGTGATCCCCGCCGACAACAGGGAGGCCATCATCTGCGCGGTCTCACGTCGTACGCCGGTGTGCCCCGTCGCCAGCGTCGAGAGCCGCAGCAGCATCAGCCCGCGCACCACCTCGCGCTCGACCTCCGGGCCGGAGCCGGCTGCATGCGAGCGGATCAGCGAGCGCTGGAGCTGCTCGCGCAGCTCGGCCGGGATGTGCCGCGTCGCCAGCGCGCCGAACCCCGTCGAGATCCCGTACGCCGGGATCGGGGCAGCCGCCAGCTCCTCCACGACCGCGCGCGCCCGGTCGATCGCCGCCAGAGCGTCGTCGGTCAGCTCGACCGAGGCGTCGCTCCGGGCCACGGCCAGCACGTCATCGACGGACACGGGGCCGACGCCCACCCGTACGGTCTCCATGACGTCATCCAACTCCCGGGCGCAACGGCGACGCCACCGGCCGAGCGGGTACTGCTGTCTGGGATCCGAGACAAGTCACACGTGACACCTGCCGCGGCGACGAGGGAGGTAAAAAGTCCGGGTTTCCCGTGACCCGCTCGATCGAGGTGTCGTTGAGTGCAGGTCAACACGGGGATAGGAGCACTGTATGAAGCACCGCACCGCTCTCGCGGTGGCAATCGTCCCACTCTCCATCGGGCTGGCCCTCACGGCCGGCCCGACGTATGCCGGGACGGCCACGAAGATCACCACGTTCGCGTTCAAGGCCACGGGATTCGGCACACGCGTCATCGGCGGCCAGGTCCCCGCCGGCTCGGGGACCACGGCGTACCAGGGCATCAGCTGCACGAACAAGGCCGGCAAGTGGCGGACCAACAACATCGACGAGGCGACCCTGCCCGGCGTCGGCCAGGCGACGGGCGTCAAGACCCAGGTCTGGACGACCTCCCGGAACGGCGTGGTCGCGTCGCACTCGAGCCACTCGATCGCCAAACTCGTCCTCGCGCAGAGCCAGCTCGGGTCGTTGGAGGTCAGCACGATCAACTCGCGCGCCAAGGCCTACCACAACGGCTCCGGCTTCCACGCCGTGACGACCACGCAGATCGGCGCCCTCACCTTCACGCCCCCGGTCGGGCCGGCCCAGACGTTCCCGGCGCCGACGCCCGACCAACCGCTCACGATTCCCGGCCTGGCGACCGTGTACGCCGGGCAGCACGCAACACACCACTGGGGCAACGGAGCCATCGCCACCGCCTACGCCTTGCGCGTCGACGTCCTGGCCACCGGTACGTCGGTCCGGCTCGCGCGCTCGCACGCGGCCCTCAACTCCGGGCTCACCGGCGGTCTCTTCAGCGGCCGCTCGGCCGCCACCCACGTCGTCACCGCGGGCAACAGCACTCTCAAGAGCGGCTCCAACCCACTCACCCCCATGCCGTGCCAGGGCACCTACGGCAAGACCATCGAGAAGTCGCTCGCGTCGCTCGACCTCGGCGGGCAGATCGTCGTGAAGGGTGCCAGCTCCAGCGAGCGCGGCGTTCAGGGCGACCACCGTGCGCACGGCGTCTCGCGCGCCGAGGTCAACCAGATCCGCCTGGGCGGCCAGGTCGAGATCGACGGCATCGTCGGGCGGGTGACCGTGGACCGGACTCCGAGCGGCGTCACGAAGACCATCAAGGGCACGCGGCTCGGCTCCGTCACGGTGTCCGGCCAGGCGCAGACGTTCCCGAAGACCGGAGTCCTGGAGATCCCGGGCGTGGCCAAGCTGGAGCGCGCCGTGGTGACCCGCACCCACAGCGGGATCTCCGTGATCGGTCTGCGCATCACGCTCCTGGACGGGTCCGGGGCCGTGATCAACCTGGCCGAGGCGCGGCTGAAGATCCACTCGCTCACGCACTGACCCCTGCGCAGCCCTTCCCCACAGGGCAGCGGGGTCGCCGTCCCCCCACTCCGACCCCGCTGTCCGTATCCCGGCTCGAGGCGGCTGGGAGGCCTACCGGCCCGCCCGTCCACATGCCCACCCCTTGGGTGGAGGTGCGGCGGGCGGGCCGGTCCTAGCGTCGAGATCATCGCGCGTGGAGCGCGTCGGGCTAGGAGCGGGAGAGGAAGCGTGCCATGCCAGCCTGGTTGATCTGGGTGATCGTGATCGTCGTCGTCCTGGTCGTGATCGCCGCCGTGGTCGTGTCACTCGGCAGCAAGCGACGGACCGGACAGCGCCGTGGCCGCGCCGAACAGTTGCGGCAGGAAGCTTCCGGCCAGGCCTCGGATCTGGCCGAGTCGCAGCGTCGTACCGAGGAGCTGCGGGCACGCGCGGACCTCGCCCGGTCCGAGGCAGAGCGCGCCGAGGAACGAGCCGCCACCGCGGAGAAGAGCCATCAGATGGAGCAGGCCGGGTACGAGGACCGACTCCGCGAGGCCGACCGGCTCGACCCCGATGTCGACACCCGGGCCGGCGACTACCAGCCGGACGTCTGGAACGACGAACGCTCGGAAATGCCGGCTGACCCGGCGCCCCGGGCCACCACCGGACCGCGGACGGATCCCGCCGAGGCCGGCGTACCGGCCGAGCCCACCGACAGCTCCGGCGAGGAGACTCCGCCGCGGAGGCGCGCCGACTGATCCCAACATCCGTGCAGCCCCGGGCGTCTCATCCCCGTGGGCACACGACGCGTCGTCGCCACCCTGGCCGTCACCGCTCTGCTGACCGGATGTGGCACCGGACGGCATCCTTCCGCGAGCACGACTCCGGCTCCGACGCCGACGACCGCTCAGCCCCGGCCATCGACCCACGACGTAGGCGGCCGGTCCCGTCACGGCCTGACGCTGTTGCCGCCGGGGTGCAGCCCGGGCCAGCTCCGGCTCAGCCCTGCCACGCCGGACGGCGCCGGCGGAGAGGGCTACGAGGTCTGGTCGATCCACCTGGTGTCCGGACCGCCCTGCACGCTGTGGGGCACACCGCCCCGCGTCAGGTTCCTGGACTCCAGGGGATCGGCTCTTCCGTTCTCGGTCACCGATCGCTGGCTCGGACCCGATCGCCGCGAGCCGGTGCTTGTCGACGCCCGACACTCCCCGGCCTTCCCGGTGGCGAAGTTCCGCTGCGACACGACGCTCGAGCCGGCCCGGGTCGCGTCGATCGTGGTCACCCTTCCCCTCGGTGCGGGGACCCTGGCGGGTTCGATCCCACGAGACGCGGCCCGCCTCGCCTTCTGCCCTCAGGACGAGGGGGATCAGCGCGTCCGTGTCGGAGCCATCGGGAGCTGGCAGATCTCCGCACGGCCACCGTCGCGCAACGTGGCCATCAGTGTGCACTCGAGGTTCTCACCCTTCGGCCTGCCGACCTGGGGTCGAGCCGATCTCGACGGGGACGGGCACCCGGACCTCGTCGTCGTACGTCCGTCGGGACTGGTCACGGCTCACGTCGGCAGCCGGACGCTCCGACTACGCCTGCTCAGGGATCCCACGATGCGGCTTCAGGGCCTCGCCGACCTCACCGGCGACGGTCGTGTCGACGTTCTGGTGGGTGGTACGGCATTGGGGTGTGGCGCGGGGTACCGCCTCTGCGCCACCGGTACATCGGTTCTCACCCTCGCCGACGGGCAGCTCCGAGTGGTCCACTTCCCCGGGGACCGACCGCAGTGGGACGACGGCGAAGGTGACCTCTTCGAGGGTTGGGTCTGCGAACCGGGAGGTCCGACCGAGCTCGACCTGGAGCAGACCGGCGCCTCGTCGTACCGGCTCACGCGGACGCGGTACCGCGTGCGCGGCGTCACCGTGTCGGCGGGCCTCCGCACGGTGAGCAGAGGGACCGCGGGCTACCTCCGGCTGCAGACCCTCACGCGCACCCGGTGCGCCGGCCTCGACCGATGGGGCTGGGCGCCGGAACGAGGACCCCAGGGCTGACGACCGTGGGACGATCGCGCCCATGGGTCAGGTACCGGCGGCCACCAGGGCGCTGCGCGTGCTTCGGTTCCTGGCCGGCCAGCCCGAGCCGGTCCCGCTGGACCGGATCGCCCGGGCCTGCGGCCTGCCTCGCTCCACGGCGTACCACCTGGTGACGGCGATGATCGAGGAGGGCTTCGTCGTGCACCTCCCCGAGGAGCACCGCTACGGGCTGGGCGTCGCGGCGTTCGAGGTGGGCAGCGGGTTCAGCCGACAGGAGCCACTCCAGCTGATCAGCCGCCGAACCCTCGCCGACCTCGTCGACCTCACCGGTCAGAGCGCACATCTCGCGGTGCTGCACGGCCGGGACGTGCTGTACGTCGTCGAGGAGCGCGCGCCGGGGCGGCCCCCGCTGGTCACCGACGTCGGGGTCCGGCTCCCGGCCCACCTGACCGCCAGCGGACGCGCGATCCTCTCCGCCCTGCCCGCCGCCCAGGTGCGCGCCCTCTACCCGGACCCGGCAGCGTTCGTCGACCGGCACGGCACCGGTCCGCGGACCCTGAGCGCGCTGCGGTCCGTGCTGTCCGAGACGCGCCGGCGCGGGCACGCGACGGAAGAGGGAGAGGTGACACCGGGGTTCGCGAGCGTCGCCGCGCCCGTCCTCGACCACAACCGGCACCCGGTCGCCGGCCTGGCGGTCACGTTCGCGAGCGGGCCCGACACCGGCGAGAGCGTGCACCCCGACGCCCTCGCCGCGGAGGTACGCCGTTCGGCCGGCGCCCTGACGCAACGTCTGGGCGGACCGGCCTGAGACGTCAGCCACGGATCTGCCCGACAGAAGTTACCAGTCGGTAAGATCCGCTGGTCGTCCCCCGATGACGCCCGGGTCCGGCTGGTCGTAGGGTCGGGCCGATCCGGACCATCGCCCCGACGATCGACCGGACCACGACCCGACGATGAGACCGTCCCGACGCTGGGAGTGACTGTGACCGCCGTACTGATCCTGGGGCTGCTGCTCAACGCGATCGCGCTGCCGATCGCGGGGCGCCGGGTGCTGTTCCTCTACCGGCTGATCACCAGCGGCCAGCCCGCGCCCGACCGGGTCGCGGGAGTCACCAGCAGGATCGGGCTCGCCGTCAAGCGACAGCTGGTCGAGGTCTTCGGCCAGAAGAAGCTGCTGAAGTGGACGGTGCCGGGCGCCGCGCACTTCTTCGTGTTCTGGGCCTTCGTGATCCTGGCGACGGTCTACCTCGAGGCGTACGGGAACCTGATCGGGATCCTGTTCGGCCTCGACAGGCTCGACTGGGCGATCCCGCTGGTCGGGCACTGGTGGCTGCTCGGCTTCCTGCAGGACTTCATCGCCGCGATGGCGTTCCTCGGCATCCTCACGTTCGTCTGGATCCGGCTCCGCAACGCCCCGAAAGACCTGGGCCGCCGTTCGCGGTTCTTCGGTTCGCACCTGTCGGGGGCGTGGATCACGCTGTTCATGATCTTCAACGTCATCTGGTCGATGTTCCTGTTCCGCGGGGCGTCGTCGGCGTTGGAGAACCTGCCGTACGACGACGGCGCGTTCGTCTCGATCGGGGTCGGCAACCTCCTGGACGGGCTGTCCCACGACACCCTCGACGTCCTCGAAGGCGTCGGGCTGCTGCTGCACATCGGCGTGATGCTGGTGTTCCTGATCTTCGTGCTGAACTCCAAGCACCTGCACATCTTCGTCGCGCCGCTGAACGTGCTCTTCGGCCGTCGTCCTGTCGCGCTCGGTGCCGTCAAGCCCCTGATCTCCGAGGGCAAGCCGGTCACCCTGGAGGACATCGAGGACCTCGACGAGGACGCGAAGCTCGGCGTCGGCTCGATCGCGGACTTCACCTGGAAGGGCCTCCTCGACTTCGCCACCTGCACCGAGTGCGGCCGCTGCCAGTCGCAGTGCCCGGCCTGGAACACCGAGAAGCCGCTCTCGCCGAAGCTGCTGATCATGAACCTGCGCGACCACGCTCTCGCATCCGCACCTGCCCTCCTGGCCGACGGTTCGGGCAAGGCTGCCCCGGAGGGTGCGCTCAAGGAGCTGGAGCGCCCGCTGATCGCGGACGAGTCGGCCTACGGCGTGATCGACCCGGACGTGCTGTGGTCGTGCACCTCGTGCGGCGCGTGCGTGAACCAGTGCCCCGTCGACATCGAGCACGTGGACCACATCGTCGACATGCGCCGCTACCAGGTGCTCGTCGAGAACAACTTCCCCAGCGAGCTCAACCAGCTGTTCCGCGGTCTCGAGGGCAAGGGCAACCCGTGGAACATGTCCGCCCAGGCGCGGATGGACTGGGCCAAGGGCCTCGACTTCGAGGTGCCGGTCGTGGGCGAGGACCTCGAGTCGCTGGAGTCGGTCGACTGGCTGTTCTGGATCGGCTGCGCAGGTGCCTACGAGGACCGCGCCAAGAAGACCGTCCGCGCGGTGGCCGAGCTGCTGCACCTCGCCGACGTCTCGTTCGGGGTGCTCGGCAACGGCGAGACCTGCACCGGCGACCCGGCCCGCCGCTCCGGCAACGAGTTCGTCTACCAGGGCCTGGCCGCGCAGAACGTCGAGACGCTCACCGAGTACAAGGTCAAGCAGGTCGTCACCACCTGCCCGCACTGCCTGAACACGCTGAAGAACGAGTACCGCGACCTCGGCCTCGAGCTCGACGTCGTCCACCACACCCAGCTGCTCAACCGGCTGGTCCGCGAGGGCCGGCTGACCCCGATCGCCGACGGACCCGGTGCCGCGAAGCGGTCGATCACCTACCACGACCCGTGCTTCCTGGGCCGGCACAACCAGGTCTACGCACCGCCCCGCGAGCTGCTGCAGGTGCTCCCGGGTGCGTCGTACGTCGAGATGGAGCGGTCGCAGGAACGCTCCTTCTGCTGCGGCGCCGGTGGAGCCCGGATGTGGATGGAGGAGACGATCGGCGAGCGGATCAACGTCAACCGCACGCGCGAGGCGGTCGGCACGGGCGCCGACCAGATCGCCGTCGGCTGCCCGTTCTGTCGGGTGATGCTCTCCGACGGCCTCACCTCCGAGCAGGCCGACGGGAACGCGCGCGAAGAGGTCGAGGTGCTCGACGTCGCGCAGATGCTGCTGGCGTCGGTGCGGGGCGAGTCTGCCACCCGCGCAGCCCCCGGTGTCTCCGCGCCGGCAGGGCGATCGACCGAGACCGTGGCCGAACCGGCTCCCGGTGACGTCACGCAGACCCCGGACACCGTCACCGGCACCGAGGACGTCGGCCCGGCCGCCGAGGCCGCGCCGTCATCGGGCTCCTCGCTCTTCGACGCTCCGGCGGACGAGAAGCCCGAGACCGCCCCCGCCCCGTCGGCCGAATCCGTGGAGGCGACGGGCGGCTCCCTGTTCGACCTCGGAGCTGCCGAGGACTCGACGGATCTCCCCTCGGCCGCCGAGGGGCGGACGGACGCGACCGCGACCTCCGACGGCGGTTCGCTGTTCGACATCGCGGGCACCTCGCCGGAGTCCGAGGCCTCGACCACCGAGCCCGAGGCCGCCCCCGAGGTCGAGGCGAGCACCCCCTCGGCGAGCGGCTCGCTCTTCGACATCGAGCCCTCCGAGGCGCCTCGCCCCTCGGCTCCTGAGGAACCGACCGGCGAGGCGACGGCCGAGGAGCCGGCCGAGGAGCCGGCCCAGGAGCCGGCCCAGGAGCCGGCCGAACCGTCGCCCGAGGCACCGCGGGCCGCGCCGCAGGAGTCGACCAACGAGATCCCCGAAGGCGCCTCGCTCTTCGACATCGCCGCGCCCGCGGAACCCGAGTCGTCGGCCGAGCCCGACGAGCCGGAGGCACCGGACGAGCCGGAGGCATCGGAGGAGCCGGGCGAGTCGGAGGAGCCGGGCGAGTCGGACGAGCCCCAGAAGTCGGATCGACGGGAGCCGCGTTCGGATGTGGCGATCGACGAAAGCACCTCGCTCTTCGACCTCTGACCAGCGGAAGCACCGCGTGACACCGCGATGACATCATTTGGTGTCAGCAGATGCTTGACATGACATCATCGTGATGTCATAGTGATGCACATGGACATCACCCCGTACGTCGAGAGCCTCCGGTCCTCGCTCGCCTCCGCCGCCGACTCCGCCGGCGAGGAGACCCGCCACGCCGCCGAGCGACTCGGCTTCGCCCTCGAGTCCAGCGCCCGGCTGGCGATCATGGAGGCGGTCTCGCAGGCCGCCGCCGAGATCACCGCCGAGATGCCGAACGGTGGGGTCGACGTACGCCTCAATGGTCGCGACCTCGACTTCCTCGTGCACGTCGCCACGCCGACCCCGCCGGCGCCCCCGCCGCCCCCGTCGCCGGAGGACGTCGAGGACGGCAACCTGGCCCGGATCACCCTCCGCATCCCCGAGTCCGTCAAGGCCAAGGCCGAGGAGCGCGCCGCCGAGGCCGGCCAGTCGCTCAACACCTGGCTGGTCAACGTCGTCCGCGCGGCCACCCGCGAGGGCGCGATCAACGTCGACATCGACCTGTCGAGCCTTCCGTTCTTCGGCGGCGGTGATCCGTTCGAGGGCCGGGGCCGCCGCGGCGGCAAGCGGATGACCGGCTGGCTCTGACCGCAGGAAAACCACCGACACACCACCCCACCCATTCCCCCAGGGGACGGCACGAGGCCGCTCCCCCGGCACGTCACACCCTTCATCAACCCGCCACCAGGAGGCACCAGATGAACCGCCAGTTCGAGACTCCCGAGCCGATCGAGCTCTACGTCGAGATCGGCAAGGGCAAGGTCGAGATCCGCGCCACCGGCACTACGACCACGACCCTCGACATCGAGGGCCGCGACGCCGACGAGGTCACGGTGACCTTCGAGGGCAACCGGCTCTCGGTGATCGGGCCCAAGGACGGCGGCAGCTGGTTCAGCGGCCGCGACCGCGAGCTCGACGTCACCGTCGAGCTGCCCACGTCCAGCAACGTCGCGGTCAAGACCGGCAGCGCCGACATCGAGATCGAGGGCCAGGTGAACGAGGCCCGCCTGAAGACCGGCTCCGGCGACGTCACCTGCGACACGTTCACCGGCCCCGGCCGGTGCGAGACCGGGTCGGGCGACGTCGAGGTCTCCGAGGCCCTCGCCGAGCTGCAGGTCAAGAGCGGCTCCGGCGACATCTCGGTGGGCGCCTGCCTCGGCAACCTCAACGTCTCGACCGGCTCCGGCGACGTCGAGGTCGGCACCACCAACGCGAAGACGGTCGTCAAGACCGGATCCGGCGACCTGCGGGTCGTGACTGCAAACGCCGACCTCTCCATGTCGACCGGCAGCGGCGACCTGAGCGTCGGCACCGCACGCCGCGGCCGGGTCAGCCTCAAGGGCGCCAGCAGCGACGTCGAGATCGGCATCCCGGCCGGCACCCCGGTCTGGGCCGACATCAACACCGTGACCGGCACCATCCGCTCCCACATCGAGAGCGTCGGCGCCCCGCAGGAGGGTCAGGAGCACGTCGAGCTCCAGGCCCGCACCGTCAGCGGCGACATCACCCTGACCGAAGTCTGACCACCACCACATACCACCGAAGAGGAGAACCGCCATGAACGAGACCGTGATCGAGGCCCAGGCCCGCTACCTGATCGAGGACCGCATCCACCCGACCCACCGAGCCCGGCCCACCGGCGTACGCCGCCGCCACCGGCGGATCCGCCGCCTCAGCTGGCTGTGAGCGAGGCCTCCGAGCCGGACCTGAGCGACAAACTGGCCCACAAACGGCGCTGGACGAGCCTGTCCAGCGCCGTTTGTGGGCCAGTTTCCGGTTGGCGCAGGGCAGCCGCGCCGCAGCGCTCAGACGTCGGTGACGCGCAGCCCGGCGTGAGCCTTGTAGCGGCGGTTGATCGCGATCAGGTTGGCCGTCAGCGCCTCGACCTGGTGGGCGTTGCGGAGCCGGCCGGCGTACACCCCGCGGACGCCGGGGATCGCCTCGGCGAGCGCCCGGACCAGGTCGGTCGCGTCGCGGTGCTCGCCCTCACCGAGCACCATCACGTCGGTGTCGACCGAGTCGATCTCGGGGTCGCTCAGGATCACCGCGCTGACGTGGTGGAACGCAGCGACGACGACCGAGTCGGGAAGGAGCGCCGCCGCCTCCTGCGCTGCCGAGCCGTCGGGCACCGGCAGCGCATAGCCGCCCTGCTTGTCGAAGCCGAGCGGGTTCACGCAGTCGACGACGACCTTGCCGGCGAGCACGCCCACCAGCGACCGAAGCAGGTCGGCGTGGCCGTCGTACGGCACGGCGACGACCACGACGTCCCCGGCGGCAGCGGCGTCGGCGTTGTCGAGCCCGCGCACGTCGCCTCCGGTCGCGCCGGCCAGCTCGGCGGCGACCCCGGCGGCCCGGTCGGCGTCGCGACTGCCGATGACGGTCGAGATGCCGGCCGCGGCCCACCGGCGTACCAGCCCACGACCCTGCGGACCCGTGCCGCCGAGGACAGCGACCGTCAAGCCCTCGAGCTCGGGGTTCAGCTCGGTCATCAGATGGGCGTCCGGTGGAAGTTCTGGAACGAGCGAGAGGGGGTCGGGCCGCGCTGGCCCTGGTAGCGCGAGCCGTACTTCTCCGAGCCGTACGGGTGCTCCGACGGCGACGAGAGCCGGAAGAAGCAGAACTGGCCGATCTTCATGCCCGGGTAGAGCTTGATCGGCAGGGTCGCGACGTTCGCCAGCTCGAGCGTGACGTGACCGGAGAAGCCCGGGTCGACGAATCCGGCCGTGGCGTGCGTGAGCAGGCCGAGGCGCCCCAGCGACGACTTGCCTTCGACGCGGGCCGCGACGTCGTCGGGCAGGGTGCAGACCTCGTACGTCGACCCCAGCACGAACTCGCCCGGGTGCAGGATGAACGGCTCCTCCCCCTCCGGCTCGACCATCCGGGTCAGGTCGGACTGGTCGGCCGCCGGGTCGATGTGCGGATAGCGGTGGTTCTCGAACACCCGGAAGAAGCGGTCGAGCCGCACGTCGATCGACGACGGCTGCAGCATCTCGGGCTCCCACGGCTCCATCACGATCCGGCCGGCGTCGATCTCGGCGAGGATGTCGCGGTCGCTGAGCAGCACACGCGCACGCTACCGGCCGTCCTCGCCGGTTGAGGAGGTCGCCCTGCGACCGTCTCGAAACCAGCCCTCTGGCAGCATGCCAGCGTGACCGCGCCCGTCTTCCACCGGTACGTCGCGCTCGGGGACTCGTTCACCGAAGGCGTCGGCGACGCGGACCCGTCGCGACCCAACGGCGTACGCGGCTGGGCCGACAGGGTGGCCGAGGTGCTCGCCACGCTCAGCGGCGACTTCGGCTACGCCAACCTGGCCGTCCGCGGCAGGATGATGCGACGCGTTCTCGACGAGCAGGTCGAGCCGGCGCTCGCCCTGTCACCCGACCTGGTCACGATCTACGCCGGCGGCAACGACCTGATCCGCCCGCGCGTCGACATCGACGCCCTCGGCGAGGCGTACGACGAGGCGGTCGGCAAGCTCGCCGCCACCGGCGCGACCGTGGGAGTGTTCACGGCGTTCGACCCCGGAAGCGGTGGCCCGTTCGCCCGGCTCCGCGGACGCTTCGCGGTCTACAACGAACGTGTCCGTGAGATCGCCGACCGGCACGGCGCCGTCGTGCTCGACTCGTGGCGGATGCGGCCCGAGCAGCCTGCGCTGATGTGGTCGGAGGACCGGCTCCATCTGGGTCCGCTCGGCCACCGCGCGGTCGCGATCGAGGTGCTCGACACCCTCGGCGTACCCCACGACCTGGACCTCTCCGACCCGACCGGGTCCCTGGGCGACACTCCCTTCCGGGCCGGCAAGCGGGCGGACCTGGACTGGGTCGTCAAGCACGCGGCGCCCTGGATCAGGCGCCGACTCACCGGGCGGTCCTCCGGCGACAGCGTCACCGCCAAGCGGCCCACCCTGACACCGATCTGACGCCGATCTGACCAGGGGCGGGTGCTCGGGTACGATCCTCCACGCCGGTCCGCCGGCACGCGGATGTAGCTCAGTTGGTAGAGCGCGACCTTCCCAAGGTCGATGTCGCGAGTTCGAGCCTCGTCATCCGCTCCACTGCCCCCCGGGACCCCGGGTCCCGCCCGAGCGCGACCCAGTGCCCATCGCCGATGTCGCGAGTTCGAGCCTCGTCATCCACTCCACTGCCCCCCGGGACCCCAGGTCCCGCCCGAGCGCGACACAGTGCCCATCGTCGATGTCGCGAGTTCGAGCCTCGTCATCCGCTCCACTGCCCCCCGGACGTCTGTGTCCCGGGCCGCCATTCGGAGAGTCCCGCCCGCTCCGGACGGTCACGACGTACTTCCGAACCGGTGACGAGCAGGTCACGACCGGCCTCAGCGGACGCCCTCTAGGCGCCCGGTGCTCGTACCCTCGAGATATGCCTGCCGAGTTCACCGGATTCCCCAGCCAGGCCCTCGACTTCTACGACGACCTCGAGGTCGACAACTCCCGCAGCTTCTGGGAGAAGCACAAAGGCACCTACGAGTACTCCGTCAAAAGGCCGATGGTGGCCCTCTGCGCGGCGCTCGCCGAGGAGTTCGGCGAAGCCAAGGTGTTCCGCCCCTACCGCGACGTCCGCTTCGCCAAGGACAAGACGCCGTACAAGACGGCGCAGGGCGCCTTCGTCGAGGTGGGGCCGGCCACCGGCTGGTACGTCGAGGTCTCGGCCCGAGGGATTCGCACCGGCGCCGGCTTCTACGACGCGACCGGGGAGCGGATCGCGCACATCCGCACCGCGATCGACGACGACCGCCGCGGCAACGAGCTGGCGCAGATGATCAAGAAGCTCGAGGCCAACGGCTGGGTGATCGGCGGGCACGTGTTGAAGACCGCCCCGCGCGGCTACGACCTCAGCCACCCCCGCATCAACCTGCTCCGCCACAAGTCCCTGACGATCGGTCACGACTACGGGTTCGAGCCGATCATCCACACCCCCGAGCTGCTGGAGGCGGTGCGCGACGACTGGCGCACCCTGCGCCCGTTCGTGGAGTGGGTGACCGACGTCGAGAGCTGACGCCCACCCTCAGTGCGGTTGCCAGGCGTCCTCGTCCTCGGTCAGCTTCGCGACGCCCGGCGGCAGCTCGCCGGCGGCGAGGTCGGCCACGCTGACCTCCTCGAAGACGTCACGCAGCGAGTGCCTTGCGGCGATCCAGACCCGCTGGAGCGCGTCCGCACGCTCGTTGTAGGAGACCGCCTCCGGGCGGAGGCCGTAGACCGAGACCAGCGGACCGTCGACGGCCCGGATCACGTCGGCCACCGTGACACCGTCGGCGGCCTTGGCCAGCCGCCAGCCACCCGACTGACCCCGCTGTGCGTGCACGATCCCGGCCCTCCGCAGGTCGGCCAGGATGGCCTGCAGGAAGTTGTGCGGGATCTCCTGCAGCTTGCCGAGCTCCTCGGCGCTGACCGGCCGCACCGACGGGCCGTCAGCGCGCGCGGCCATCTCGATCAGGGCCCGCAGCGCGTAGTCAGCCTTCGCGGAGACTCGCATGCGTGCAGTCTCCCAGAACGGCCGGACGGGCCCGGCAGGGCTCGTGGCCTCGCTCACACGTGCGGCGTGGTCAGACCCGGCGTACGCCGGAACCGGTTGCCCTGCCCACGGTCGCGAGGCAGAATCAAGTTACTGATGAGTAGCCGTACTCAGGACCGGGCTTCCCAGCCCGGGACGACCCGCACCGATCCGGACAGGTAGGCACATGGGGCACTACAGGAGCAACCTCCGCGACATCGAGTTCAACCTCTTCGAGGTGCTCGGCCGGGACGAGGTCCTCGGCACCGGACCGTTCGCCGAGGTGGACGGCGAGACGGCGCGCGAGATCCTGGCGGAGGTCGACCGGATCGCTCGCGAGGACCTCGCGGCGTCCTTCGAGGAGTCCGACCGGACGCCCCCGGTGTTCGACCCCGACACCCACACCGCGCCCCTGCCCGAGTCCTTCAAGAAGAGCTACCGCACCTGGATGGACGCCGAGTACTGGCGGATCGCCACCCAGGCCGACCTCGGCGGGACGCCCGCGCCGTCGACCATGGAGTGGGCCATCGGCGAGATGGTGCTCGGCGCCAACCCCGCCATCTGGATGTACGGCGCGGGGCCGATGTTCGCCGGCGTCCTCAACCGCAACGGCAACGGGCGCGACAAGAAGATCGCCCGCCTGATCGTCGACCGCGGCTGGATCACGAGCATGGTGCTCACCGAGCCCGACGCCGGCTCCGACGTCGGCGCCGGGCGCACCAAGGCCACGCCGAACGACGACGGCACCTGGAACATCGAGGGCGTCAAGCGCTTCATCACCTCCGCCGAGAGCGACCTCAGCGACAACGTGATCCACCTCGTGCTCGCCCGTCCGCACGGCGTCGAGGGCGCCGGCGGTCCCGGCACCAAGGGGCTGAGCCTGTTCGTCGTCCCGAAGTTCCACTTCGACGTCGAGACGGGCGAGCTGACCGGTGAGCGCAACGGCGTCTACGTCACCGGCGTCGAGCACAAGATGGGGATCAAGGTCTCCAACACCTGCGAGCTCACCTTCGGTGACCCGGGCGTGGGCGGCGGCGAGCCGGCCCGCGGCTGGCTGCTCGGCGAGGTGCACGACGGCATCGCGCAGATGTTCCAGGTCATCGAGAACGCCCGGATGATGGTCGGCACCAAGGCCATCGCCACTCTTTCGACCGGCTACCTGAACGCCTTGGAGTTCGCCAAGGAGCGGGTGCAGGGCGCCGACCTGACCCAGGCCGCCGACAAGACCGCACCGCGGGTGACGATCACCCACCACCCCGACGTACGCCGCTCGCTGATGACGCAGAAGTCGTTCGCCGAGGCGATGCGGTCGCTGGTCCTCTACACCGCCTCCTGGCAGGACCGGGTGATGGTGGCCGAGCACAACGGCGAGACGGATGACCTCGCGGTGGCCGTCAACGACCTGCTGCTGCCGATCGTCAAGGGCTACGGGTCGGAGCGCTCGTGGGTGCTGCTCGGCACCGAGTCGCTGCAGACGTTCGGCGGGTCCGGCTTCCTGCAGGACTACCCGATCGAGCAGTACGTCCGCGACGCCAAGATCGACACCCTGTACGAGGGCACGACCGCGATCCAGGGCCAGGACCTGTTCTTCCGCAAGATCGTCAAGGATCAGGGCCGCGCGCTCGGCCACCTGGCGGACGAGATCCGGGCCTTCGTCGACGGCGAGGGGGGCAACGGCCGGCTCAAGGTCGAGCGCGGTCTGCTCGCCACCGCGCTCGAGGACGCCCAGGCGATCGTCGGCCACATGATCGAGGACCTGATGAGCGCCGACCCCTCGGCCGAGGGCGGCGACGTACGCAACATCTACAAGGTCGGCCTGAACACCAGTCGCCTGCTGATGGTGCTCGGTGACGTCGTCTGCGCCTGGCTGCTGCTGCGCGGCGCCCAGGTGGCGCTGGACAAGCTGGCCGGCGAGGTCTCGGCCGGGGACCGCGCGTTCTACGACGGCAAGGTCGCGGCGGCGCAGTTCTTCGCCCAGACCACGCTGCCCCGGCTCTCCGCTGAGCGCAGCATCGTCGAGCACACCGACCTCTCCCTGATGGACCTCGACGAGAGCAGCTTCTGACGGCCGTTCGCGGGCGGAGCGTCAGGCGGACGCGACGCGCTCGGCGTCGGGCGCGGGGAGTCGCGCGGCGTGGGCGAACCGCTCCGCCGCGCGGGCGAACGCCTCCCGTACGGCGTCCGGCTCCTCGACCGTCATCGCGAACGGGTGGTCGCTGATCCGGAGCACGAAGTAGTCGGGGTTGCTGGTCGACGACCGCACCCGCGTCGTCGCGGCGTCGACCGCCTCGCAGACGCCCAGGAACCGCGGGATCCACGGCTCGACGTCGGCGAGCGGTGCCTCCATCAGCAGCGAGACCGACCACTCCGGACGCGCCAGGGCCAGTGACCGCTCGACCGCCTCGGCGACGTCGAACCCCGCCGGCATCCGGAAGGTCCGGCCCAGCAGGTCGACCCGGTCGATGCGGTCGACCCGGAAGGTACGACGTGCCTGCCGGAGGTGGCACCACCCGTGGACGTACAGCGAGCCGAAGACGACCGCCAGGCCGTACGGGTTGAGCTCGCGCACCGTCGAGGTGCCGTCGGTGCTGCGGTGTCGCACCCGGCAGCGACGGCGCTCGACCACGCCGGCCGCCAACGCCGCGACCGACCCGGGGTCGGCGCCCGGTCGCCGGGTGTCCGCGGTCGGCGGCACGACGGCGTCCAGCACCGCGTGGACCCGGTCGGAGACGCCGCGGGGCAGCACGTGCCGCAGCTTGGTCAGGGCCGTCGTCGCGGGCGCGTCGTCACCGGGAGCGCCGTCGGACAGCGCGAGGGCCAGGGTGATGGCGACGGCCTCGTCGGTGCTCAGCATCAGCGGCGGCATCCGGTACCCGGGGCGCAGCCGGTGGCCGCCGTACCGACCACGGCCGGCCTCGACCGGGATGCCCAGCTCCTGGAGCGTGGTGACGTACCGGCGGACGGTGCGCTCGCTGACGCCCAACTCGTCGGCGAGGCGCGGCGCGGTCAGGCCCGGGTGCTCCTGCACCCGCTCGAGCAGGGCCAGCACACGGCCCGCGGGACTGCCGGTCACGTCTCACCTCATCCGGTCATGAACTGTCCGGTTTCGGCCCTAGCGTAGACGCCATGACTGACGACACGAACCGCACCTCGGCCCTGCTGGTGATCGACGTCCAGAACGCCAACACCGCCGACGGCTATCGGCGCGACGAGGTGATCGGGAACATCCGCGGGCTGATCGACCGGGCCAAGCACGTCGGCGCGCCGGTGATCTGGGTGCAACACCACGCGGGCGGCTCGCCGCTGGAACGCGGCACCGAGGGCTGGCAGATCGTCGAGGAGGTCCGACCGGGCGACGGTGAGACCGTGGTCGAGAAGGAGTACCTCGACTCGTTCGTCGAGACCGGGCTACGCGCGGAGCTGGACCGGCTCGGCGTCGGCCACCTGGTCATCTGCGGCGCCGCGACCGACGCGTGCATCCGCTCGACCGCCCAGCGCTCGCAGATCGAGGGGTACGACGTCACCCTGGTCGCGGACGGGCACACGACGGATGTGGGCCCGTGGCCGCTGCCGCTCCCCGACGGCACGAAGGTCCCGATCGGTGCCGAGCAGATGATCGCGTACACGAACTTCTTCGTGGAGGACACGGCGTACCCCGGCGTCACGACGAAGGTCGTCAACGCCGACGAGGTGGAGTTCTCCGTGTAGCCCTCGGGTGCTTGAGGCTCCGCCGGCCGGGGTACGAACCCTCCGACGGAAGGAGAACCCATGGGTATCGGCATCTCGGTGGTCCTGCTCATCATCGGCCTCGTCCTGCTCACCCACGCGGTGGACCTGCCCACGAGTGTCACCGACCACGTCGCCGCCGACACGGTCGGCTGGATCTGCGTCATCGTCGCCATCATCGGTTTCGCGGTGGCTCTGCTGGCGGGACGCAACCGCGAGCCGCGCGCGTGACTCACTAACCTCCAGGGGTGCTCGACGCCCTGGTCGCCGGTCTGCTGACCGGGCTCTCGCTGATCGTCGCGATCGGGGCGCAGAACGCGTTCGTGCTGCGGCAGGGCCTGCTCCGGCAGCACGTCGGGCCGGTGGTCGCGGTGTGTGCGGTCTCCGACCTGGTGCTGATCGGTGCCGGCGTGGTCGGCATCGGCGAGATCGTGCAGCACGCGCCGACCGCGCTGGACGTCGTGCGTTGGCTGGGCGTCGCCTTCCTCACGGCGTACGGCGTCCGGTCCCTCTGGCGGGCCGGCCACCCGGACGCGCTGACCGCGTCCTCGGAGGCTGAACCGCGCCTGCGCGGGGCGCTGGTGCAGACGGTCGCGCTCACCTGGCTCAACCCGCACGTCTACCTCGACACCGTGCTCCTGATCGGCTCGATCGCCGCGCACCACGGGCCGAGCGGCAAGTGGTGGTTCGGAGCCGGCGCGGGCCTGGGCAGCATCGTGTGGTTCACCGGCCTCGGGTACGGCGCCCGCCTGGCCGCCCCGCTGCTGTCGCGGCCGGGGGCCTGGCGCGTGCTCGACGTCCTGATCGGGCTGACGATGCTGACGATCGCCTACCAGCTGGCGCGGGGCTGATGGTTCCGCCGATGTGGTCGGGTCGACCGGTCCCGGGACGACCATTTCGTCGGGGACTATCCGACGGGGCGCTTCCCCTGGCGCCGGGGCCGGCCGGCGTAGGACCTGCCCGCGGGGCGCCGGGTCTGGCCGCGGTGGGGGCTGCGGGGACCCGAGCGGTGCGGTCGCGAGGTGTCGTGGGTGCGGATCGGGCCGGGGTGGCCGGTCTCGGCCAGGGCCTCGGCGGTCATCGGGCGGGGAGCGGTGCGCAGGTCGTGGTGGAGCACCTCGACGCCGGCGGACTGCTGGAGCCGCACCACCTGGGCGACGGCCCGCGGAGTCGTCAGCGTGACCACGCAGCCCTCGCGGCCGGCGCGCGCCGTACGCCCGCTGCGGTGCAGGTAGGACTTGGCGTCCCCGGCGGCGTCGAAGTGCACGACCAGGCCGACGTCGTCGACGTGGATGCCGCGCGCCGCGACGTCGGTCGCGACGACCACCTGCGCCTGTCCGGTGGAGAAACGCTCGAGGTTCCGCTCCCGGACGCGTTGCGACAGGCTGCCCTGCAGATCGACGGCGGGTACGCCGGAGTCGGTGAGCGCCTCCGCGACCTGGGTCGCGCTCTCGCGGGTGCGGGTGAAGACGATGGTGCGTCCGTTGGCCTCGACGAGCCCGGTCAGCGCTCCGATCTTGTCGCGGAACCCGCCGACGGTCAGCGTGTGGTGGGTCATCGTGGTGACCGCGCCGGCGTTCGGGTCCAGCTCGTGGACCCGCGGCTCGCGGAGGTGTGTGCGGACCAGCAGGTCGACGTCGCCGTCGAGGGTGGCGCTGAGCAGCAGGCGCTGGCTGCCGGCCGGGGTGAGGCCGACCAGCTTGTCGACGGCCGGGTAGAAGCCGAGATCGCACAGATGGTCCGCCTCGTCGAGCACCGTGACCTCGACGTCGTCGAAGAAGACGTAGCCGTTCTCGAAGAGGTCCTCGAGCCGGCCGGGCGTCGCCACGACGAGATCGGCGCGCTGCCGGATCTGGCGTGTCTGCTTCTCGTACGGCGTGCCGCCGTAGACCGTGGTCAGCTTCAGACCGAGGGCGTGGGCCAGGGGCTGGAGCGAGCGGGCGACCTGGTTGGCCAGCTCGCGGGTCGGCACGACCACCAGCGCCCGCGGGTGGCACGGACGTGAGCGACGGCCGGCCAGCCTGGACAGGATCGGCAGCCCGAAGGCCAGGGTCTTGCCGGAGCCGGTGCGGGCGCGGCCCAGCACGTCGTACCCCGCAAGGGCGTCGGGGACGACCGCGGCCTGGACCGGGGTCGGCTCGGTGATCCCCTGCTCGGACAGGGTTGTGACGAGCTCGGCGGGGAGCTCGGTGAAGACGGACATGTGGTTCCTTCGGTGCGGGTGGACGCGCATGTGCGACCACGGTGACGACGGGCTCGGCGCCCGATCACTGGCCTCGCACGACTCCGTTGCTACGGGTCGCGCACCACACCGGGCATCAAGAATGCGGCCCGCCTCGGCGAGCCGCTGACACGTCAGATCCTACCCGCGTCGGTGACTCCGACCCGAATCCTCGGCGGGGTGAGCCACGCCACCGCGCCCGATTGTCCTCGAGGTTCTGGCTGCCATCGGCCCACGGGAGACAGCCAATTCGTCGGCGACTATCCCGCAGCCTTCGACCGGTCCTCGACCGACATCCCGACCAGGCCGCGGAAGTGGGCGAGGAACTTCTCCTGCTCGTGGGCCGGATAGGTCGTGCGCACCGTCTCGACGAGAAGCCGGTCGAAGTCGGCGCCGCCGACCCACTGGGTGACTGCTGCGTCGAGGTGGCCGAGGTGCTCGGCGCACCAGGCGTGGTAGCGCTCGGTCTCGAAGTGCTCGTCGGCGAGCGCGAGGTAGGCGTCGAGCTTCTCGTCGTAGGAACGGTCGGAGTCGGCGATCTCGAAGTACTTGCTCATCTCGAGGTCGACGTTGGCGCGGCGGCCGGTGACCAGGCAGTACGTCGACCACTTCACCAGCGCCGTGATCGCCCACGGGAAGTAGTAGTGGAGGCTGGTGACGGCCACGTCGGGGCAGGCGTTGGCGTAGTCGATCGGGTAGACCTCGTCGCCCTTGACCAGCATCTCCGCGGAGTTGAACTCCCAGTGGAAGAAGGCGTTGACGATCCGGCTGATGGCGACCGCCTGCTTGCCGGCGGACTCGCTGAGGAAGCCGTGGCTGACGGCGTACCGCTGGTGCATCGGCTGCTCGGGGCGGAAGTCCATCACCATCGTCTCCGGCCCGATCGACAGCGCCCGGGCGAAGTGGTCGTAGTCGACGGTGGCCTGGAGGTGCATCAGCATCTCGCCGGAGTCGTCGTACGCCGTGTGCAGGTCGCGCTGGTCGTTCACCCGGCTGACGCCGCGCCACCCGCCGCCGTCGAACGGCTTCATGTACAGCGGGTAGCCGACCTCGGTGGCGATCAGGTCGAGGTCGAACGGCTTGTTGTGCTTCTCGCTGGTGTAGGTCCAGCGGTGGTTGTCGACCGGGTTCTTGTAGGGCACCAGGATCGTGGTCGGCACCTTGAGACCGAGACGGATCATCGCGCAGTACGCCGAGTGCTTCTCCATCGACTGGAATGTGAAGGGGCTGTTCAGCAGGTAGGTGCCGTTGACCAGGGCTGCCTTCTTCAGCCATTCGCGCGGGTGGAAGTACCAGTGGGCGAGGCGGTCGATGACGAGGCCGGTGCGGACCGGGTCGCCGAGGTCGAACGGCTCGATGGTCAGCCGCTCGCTGGCGAGCCGGTGCTCGGTCCCGTCGACGTTCAGGGGCCCGACGAAGCGCAGGATCTGCTCGAACGCCTCCGGCCAGTCCTCCTCGGCGCCGAGCAGCAGTCCGATCAGGTGGTCCTTCGTGTCGGCCATGGGGTCAACCTAGCCAGGGGTCCTTCCGCTTGTAACGCTCCGTTATCCGCACATCTGCGCCCGCGTGCAGGGGGTCGACATCGGATAACAGGGCGTTACAAGCAGGGCCGGGCATCACCCGTCGGCGACCTCGAGACGGATCCGCTTGTTGTCCTTGCCCTTGCTCTCGGTGCCGGTGACGCGCACCCGGCCGACCTCGGCGGTCGAGAGCACGTGGGTGCCGCCGTCGGCCTGGCGGTCGAGTCCGACGATGTCGATGATGCGGAGCGGGTCGATGACGGCAGGGATCAGGTGGGCGGCGGTCCGGATCAGGGCCGGGTCGGCGTCGGCGACGTTGCGAGGCAGGAAGTCGACGACGATCTCGTGGGCGCGCTCGATCTCCTCGTTGATACGGCGCTCGACCTGGGCGCCGAGGTCGGCCGACATGGCCGGGAAGGGGAAGTCGAGGCGCCCCTTGAGCGGCTCCATGTTGCCGCCGGTGACGGGGATGCCGTGGTCGGCCCAGATCACGCCGCACAGGATGTGGAGCGCGGTGTGCGTCCGCATCAGCTGGAACCGGCGTGACCACTCGATCTCCCCGCCCACCTCGCTGCCGACATCGGGCAACGCCTCCGATTCCGCGGCCACCGAGTGCCAGATGAGGCCGTCCTGACGTCGTACGCCAGTCACCTCCAGCGTGCCGTCGGACGTTGCGAGGGTGCCGGTGTCGTGCGGCTGTCCGCCGCCGGTCGGGTAGAACGCCGTGCGGTCCAGCCGCAGGCGCGCGCCCTCCCGGTCGACCTCGACAACGCGAGCATCGAACGAGGTGCGGTAGGCGTCGACCGCGAACAGCTCGGTGTCGGCCAGACCGGCCGGGGCGCGGTCGGCGAAGTTTCCCGGGACTCCCATGCCCGCGTGTCTACCAGGCCACCACGAGTCAGCAGAAGCGCGGCAGGTGGTGGGCGATCTGCTTACGCCACCACGGCCAGTCGTGGGAGACGTCGTGCCCCCACACGTCGAGCTCGTGCGGGATCCCCTTGGCGGCCAGCAGCCCCGCCATGTGGTGCGCACTCGGGAGCGACCCGGTCGGATGCGTCTCCCAGGCGCCCTCCCCCACAGTCAGGACGACGTGCAGCCGCGACCGCAGCCAGTCCAGGTGCTCGCCGTGCAGATGTGGGACATAGTCGGTCGGGTTGGTGAAGTACGCCGCGTCGCCCCGCTCGCCCCAACCGTGCCAGGTGGACGGGTCGTAGTTGCCGGACTGGCAGATCGCGACCGGGAACAGGTCCGCGCGCTGCAACGCGATCTGGAGCGCGTGGTAGGCGCCCATCGAGCAACCGGTGACGATCGCATCGCCCGCGCCGGGGCTGTCGGAGCCGACGTACGCCGCGACCTGCTCGGTGATCCAGCCCTGGTACGCCTGGTGCCGGCGCGCCCGCTCCTCGATCGGCAGCGACCGGTCCGACCACGACGCGTGGTCGAAGCTGTCGACGCAGTAGAGCTTCACGCGCCCGCCGTCGATCAGGTCGGCGACGGCCCCGACCATGCCGTTGTTCTCGTAGTCCCAGGCCCTGCCGGACTCGCTCGGGAACACGATCACCGGCCGGCCGTAGTGGCCGTGTCGGATCACTGTCCCGGCCCCGCCGAGACCGGGCGCGTCGAGCTCGACCTGGTGCCGCTCCATCAGGTCCACACCCGCAGCAGCAGGTCGGTCAGGTGCGGGTCGAGGGTGTCGCGCCAGCAGGTCCAGGTGTGACCTTGGCGCACCTCGCCCCATGCGGTCTCGATGCCGACGGCCCCCAGGTGGTCGCGCATCGCGAGGTTGTTCGCGTGGTTCTCCTCGGCGGTGCCGCAGGTCATGGTGATCGGCGGCGCGCCCGGTGCCGCCTGGGTCGCGGCACCCAGGCTGGTCACGAAGCCGGTCACCTCGCGCCAGTACTCGAAGCCCGACTCCTGCGGGTCGAGGTCGCGGGTGAAGAACGACCCGCTCTGCAGGAGCAGCCCCGCAAACGCGGCCGGCGCCGTCCACACGGCGTGCAGTGCAGCCAGGGCCCCGAGGCTCTGCCCCATCAGCACCGGTTTCCCACGCGTCGCGACCGCCTCGGTCAGGGCCGGCACGAGACGACTGGTGAGCGCGCGGGAGTACCTCGGGTTGGCGGCGTACCGCTTGTTGCGTCGCGGCCCCGGGCTCACCAGCGCGACCCGCATCGGCGGCAGCATGTCCGCGGCGATCATGGCTCCGGCGTACGCCGTGAGGTCGCCGTAGGCGTCCATCTCCGGGCCGTCGTGGCTGATCAGCATCGGCAGGGGATCGGAAGCGGCGTGCCCCGTCGGTGACCAGATCTCGGCGTCGAGCCGCCCGGCCCCGGTGCGCGAGAGGGTGAGCGACGTGCGCTCGCCGCCGACCGGCTGGATGTCCAGCCATGTCGGCTCGCGGTAGCCCGGCAGCGGGATCCAGGAGTGGTCGCCGAACGGTCCGGGTACGACTCGCGGGTTGGACGGGTCCGGACGCATCACTTCTTCGACGTCGATGAGGTACTCGAGCCGGTCGACCGGCAGGTCGGTCAGCCGGATCTCCCACCCACCCTCGACCTCGTGCATGGTCGTGTCGCCGAGGCGCAGGTGCGCCCAGACCGAGACGCGGGTGGCGGCATGATCCGGGTCGGCGTACCTGACGACGACGTCGTCGCCGTCCACCTCCGTCACCAGCACCGGATGAACCTAGTCGATTCGCGCACTTCGACCGTTTGAACGGGAGATCGTCTTCTTCGTACCACCTCTCGGGTCCATTGATGGCCGCGACCGTGCCCTTGCGTGAAGAAGTCGACGCGACGGTATTGAGACGCCGTACGCCGGTCCCGGCCCGGAGCGCGCGAATGGGCCGGCCGGCCCGACGCCCCGACCTGGCTACGCCGCATCTTCACCGACCCGATCAGGGGGGTCGCCACCTCCGCCGACCCCGAGTGGCGTGCGTTCAGCGCAGCCGAGAAGCGTGAGATCGACGTGCGCGACCGCACGTGTCGCCGGCCCGGCTGCGAAGCCCCGATCGGCCATCACGACCATGTCGTCCGCTACACCGACGGCGGCCCACGGGGGTTGCCAACGGCCAGGGACTGTGCCCCGGCCACAACCTCGCCAAGGAGATCCCGGGCTGGCGGTCACGCGTGACCGACCCTCGGCCGGGTCGACACGTCATCGAGGTGACACACCGACCGGTCCCTGCTGTCGGAGCGGTCCGCCGAGCGCACTCGGACCCTGATCTACCCCGCACCTCGCGCAGGCCGTGCGCGTGCAGCGCGAGAGAGGTCACGCACCCTCCGAGGCCAGCTGTTTGTCCCGGGCGGCGAGGTAGGCGCCGAGCCGGACGCCGAAGCTCCGCTGGTCCATCAGCCACGCCAGGAACACGAGCTCGTCGGCGAGCGGGACGGACCCGTCCGTCCGGAGCAGCCGCATCGCCCGCAGGTGCGCCGTGACCGGACTGACCTCCTTGCCGTCCCGGGCGGGGCGCTCGACGAGGTTGCGGGCGATCGAGATCGCGTAGCCACTGGTCCAGCTGAGCAGGTGCGGACGGAAGGGGACCTCCTCCTCCACCAGCCAGCGCATCAGGTGTCCGTGCACGACGGCGTCGTAGTCGGGCACGGCCGCCGACGGGGTCAGGTCCAGGCGGCCGATCCGGGCGAAGGCGTCGCGACGGATCGCCCAGGACCGGGAGTCCTCCGCCCGGACTGCGAGGTCGTCGAGCATGGTGCGGAGCTGGTCGGCGCTCATCGCCGTGGTCGGCATCGCCGACATCATTTCCTGGAACCGCAGCGCCCCGGCACCCGGCACCTCGCAGGTCATCACGGCTACCGCTCCCGCCGGTCGGCGCTCGTGGGCGAGCCGGATCGCTCGCCGTGCGGCAACCTCCTCGAGGTGCTCCGGCGCCACCTCGGCGTACGTCGCGAAGTGCAGCCAGCGGAAGCAGCCCTCCTCCTGCTCGGCCGTCATCCCCACCTCGCCGAGGTGCTTGAGGGCCCGCTCGCCCGCCAGCATGCCGAGTGCATGGGCGTCGACGGATCGTTCCCAGCCCACCATGTCGCGGAACTCCGGCAGGGCGAGCACCGAGACGTATCCGACGGCCGCGCGCCCGAACGGCGTGGCGGCCTCGTCCTCCCCCAGCCCGAGGTGGGCGAACAGGTCCTCGCCGAGGTATCCGATGTACTGGTGGACGGGCTCGTCGGGGAGCTGCTCCCGACGGGTGCCCTCCGAGTCGCCCCTGCGAGGCACCTGCGGGAGGTCGGCCCAGGGCCGACCCAGGAACTCCGGCGGCTCATCGGCCGGCACGTCCTCGAGCCCGTTGTACGACGTCCAGCCGACGCGTGCGATCCGGAGGATCGCGCGATGTGTCAGCGGCCGCTCCAGCCGTGACGCGAGCTGCGTGACCGCGGCCTCGAAGCCCGCCGGCGTACCACCTATGCCGGCCAGGCGCTCCAGCTCGGCGTCGAGCTCCTCGGGGCTCGCGAAGGATTCGGGCACGTCGTCACCTCCGAGACGTCGAGACGCATTCGACCATGCCCGCGTCCTCGCTGTGGTCGTTTCGGGACCCTCCTCATCCACCGGCGAGCGAGGTCAGCCGATCAGGCGGGTGAAGTCGGCGCGGCTCTTCAGGAACGCCGCGACGTCGAGCGCGAACCGCTGTTTGTTGCACAGCCAGGAGACCAGGACGAGCTCCTCCGCCAAGGGGATAGTGGGAAGACCCTCGCGGCGCATGGCCGCCAGGGCGAGGTGGTGCGCCTGCAGCGGCGACCGCACGTCCCGCGAGGGATGCGGCGCGAGGAAGGCCAGCTCGAACCTCACATAGCTCTCCGCCCATCTCATCCGGTCCACCGTGACCGGCACCGCTTGGTCGACCAGCCAGCGCAGCAACAGCCCGGACACGTACCACGAGTCAGCGGGTGAAGCCGTGCTCAGGTCGAGGTCGCCGCCGACAGCGAAGCCACGGCGGCAGTCCTCCCACCGGGTCGAGCCCTCCTCGTCGCCGGCCGCGAACTGCTCCAGCAGCTCCCCGAGCTGCTCGGGCGAATAGGGGCCGGAGACGATGCCCTCGAGGACCCCGTCGAGCCAACCGGCGGGCGGCGGGGGCGAGCACAGTGATGCGGCCACCTCGCCGGCGGGGAGTTCCCGGGCCTCGAGCCGAACCCGACGCCGGGATCCCAGCTGATTCAGCTGCTCGGCCGACGGTTCTGTGTGGGTCGAAGAGTGCAGCCAACCGAACAGCGCGGCCTCCGTCCGGGCATCCACCTCGACTCCGCCCAGCGTCTCGAAGGCACGCTCCACCACGAGCATGCAGAGCGTGTGAGCGTCGAGGCTCGAACCGCGACCCGCTACGTCGTCGAAGTCGTCCCGCGCAGGCAGGGCCACATAGGCAGGCACGGCCAGCCCCAGATCGCCCGGATCGTCCTGGTCGTATCCGGCGTCGACCAGCCACCCCCAGAGCTCGTCGGCCAGGGCCGACTCACGGCCCGGAGCCGTCGACGGTACGACGGCATCGTCCGGGACGCCGGCCCGGGCGATCTTGAGCACGGTCCGCCAGCGCACCGGGGGCAGGTCGTCGGCCAAGGCCATGACCGCAGCTTCGTATCCCGATGCAGAACCTGCCTGGGCTCCGATGTCCACCAGACGGGCTGCGAACTGCTCGGGGGACGACACCGGACCCGCGGCTGCCACTGCCGTCTCCCTCCGAGAAAGGTTGTGGACCGAAGTACTGCAGCACACCGGGCGTCAGGTCAAGGAGAGCCGGGCAGATGGCCCGACCAGGTCTCGACCACCACCCGGAGCATGGGGACGCGTGGCAGGCGGCGTGGCGGGCGTGGCGCCGCGATCGCTGGGGGCACTCGACCCGTGCTGAGGCGGCGCGGCAGGATGGCGGCATGGCCGACCCACGCGCTGGCACCGCCGCCCAACCCTCGGACCTGGTGGACGTCGCGCACCTGGTGACGGCGTACTACACCCTCGAGCCCGATCCCGGCTCTGACACGTGGGTCGACCAGCAGGTCGCGTTCGGCACCAGCGGGCACCGCGGCAGCAGCCTCGACACCGCCTTCAACGAGGTGCACATCGCCGCGACCACGCAGGCGATCTGCGACTACCGGAAGGAGCAGGGGTACGACGGCCCGCTGTTCCTCGGTCGCGACACGCACGGCCTCTCCGAGCCGGCGTGGGCGACCGCGATCGAGGTACTGGTCGCCAACGACGTCGCGGTGATGGTCGACGACCGCGACGGGTACACGCCGACGCCGTCGGTGTCACACGCGATCATCCGCGCCAACGGTGGGCGTACCTCGGGCAGCGGCCTGGCCGACGGCATCGTCGTGACACCGAGCCACAACCCGCCGTCGGACGGGGGCTTCAAGTACAACCCTCCGCACGGCGGCCCCGCCGACACCGACGCGACGAAGGTGATCGCAGCCCGGGCCAACGAGCTGATCCGGGCCAATCTCGAGGGCGTGCACCGCGTCGCGTTCGCCCGCGCCCGCGCCGCGTGCACGGCGTACGACTTCCTCGGGACGTACGTCGACGACCTGCCGAACGTGGTCGACATCGACGCGATCCGACGAGCGGGCGTGCGGATCGGCGCCGATCCGCTGGGGGGCGCGAGTGTCGCGTACTGGGGCGAGATCGCCGATCGCCACGATCTCGACCTGACCGTGGTCAACCCGCTGGTCGACCCCACGTGGCGGTTCATGACTCTGGACTGGGACGGCAAGATCCGGATGGACTGCTCGTCGCCGAGCGCGATGGCGTCACTGATCGGGCGGAAGGACGAGTACCGGATCGCGACCGGCAACGACGCCGACGCCGACCGGCACGGCATCGTCACGCCCGATGCCGGGCTGATGAACCCCAACCACTACCTGGCGGTCGCGATCGGCTATCTCTTCGGCGGCCATCGGCCGGACTGGCCGGCCGTTGCGCGGATCGGCAAGACGCTGGTGTCGTCGTCGATGATCGACCGGGTCGCCGGCGACGTCGGATCGGAGATGGTCGAGGTGCCGGTCGGGTTCAAGTGGTTCGTGTCCGGGCTGATCGACGGGTCGTTCGGCTTCGGCGGCGAGGAGTCGGCGGGCGCGTCGTTCCTGCGTCGCGACGGATCGGTGTGGACGACCGACAAGGACGGCCTCATCCTCGACCTGCTCGCCTCCGAGATCCTCGCGGTCACCGGGAAGACACCGAGCGAGCTGTACGGCGCGCTGGTCGCGCGCCACGGCGACCCGGCGTACGCCCGCGTGGACGCGCCGGCCGACCGCGAGCAGAAGGCGAAGCTCGCCGCGCTCTCGCCGGACGACGTCACCGCGACCGAGCTGGCCGGCGAGGAGATCGAGCAGAAGCTGACCGAGGCGCCGGGCAACGGCGCCGCCATCGGTGGGCTGAAGGTGATCACCGAGAACGCCTGGTTCGCCGCGCGGCCGAGCGGGACCGAGGACGTCTACAAGATCTACGCCGAGTCGTTCCGCGGCCCCGACCACCTCGCCGAGGTGCAGGAGGCCGCCCGCGAGGTCGTCGCCGCCGCGCTGTCGTGACGGGTGGCCGCCGGGGCGGTTCATCACGCTGGGTGGTCGAGCCCGCACTGGGCCGGCGGAATTCATCGAGCCAGGCGCCGGTCCACCCACTCAGCGTGATGAACCGACCACCCCTGCTGCTCACATCGACAGAGCCGCCAGCACGCCGAGAGCCTGGTCGCCGATCGAGCCGGACAGTGTGGCGTCGCCGGCGACAGGCGTACCGACCACCCGCGCCAGCGAGATCGTCAGGGCTCCGGCGACGACCGTCGTGACCGTCCCGTCATCCTGCACCGGGCCGACGGACGTGATCGCGGGAACCTCGGCCTCGACAGAGCCGGAGCCGTGCACCTCCATCCGCGCCGGTACGTCGACCAGCTCACCGTCACGCTCGATCACCATCTGCGCCTGGGTGCCGCCGGTCAGCACCGCCGCGGTCAGGGTGGAGGCCCAGACCGGGTCGCCGCAACCGTCGTACACCCAGCGCTTCCCGAGCACGCTGTGCTCACAGGTGCCCACGAGGTGGGCGTCCCCGCCGTCGAGCGGAGCCGCGCGATAGGTGAAGGGGACCTGGAGGACCGTGCCGTCGGAAGCCCGCCACAGTATGGTCTCGACGCCGACCTCGCCGTCGGGGTCGTCGAAGCGATACTCCGCGACCTTCTCGATCGCTCCGTCCGGTGCCCAGGGCCGGGACGGAAGCCACGCCTCGGCGAGCTCCTGCTTGGTCGGGTCGAGTGTGGCGCGGAAGTGGACGAGGCCCATGCGCCGAATCTACGGCCCGGCCTGCGCCTCGTCGCTGTCGGCATGGCGGTGGGCGACCTTCCAGGTGCCGTCCTCGCGCCGGTACACCTGGGTCACCCGGAGCACGTAGTCGCGCGGCTCGCCGAGGACGGAGGTCGTGGTGTGCTCGCGGTGCACCGTGTAGGCGAGATCGGCACTGACGCCGTGGGCCAGCAGCTGGATGCGCTCGTCGTGGGCGTCGGCGAACGACTCCTCCAGCTTCCGGAAGACCGCTCGCGCCTCGTCGGCGTTGGTCGCGTTCATCCAGGCGCCGAAGAGGGTGATCGGCTCCCGGTCGGACCAGGTGTCGTCCCTCGCGCCGGGCTTCCCGTTGTGCAGCGCCACCTCGGCGTCGCGCCAGGTGGTCTCGAACCACGCCAGGAACTCCTCGTCCGCGGTCATCCGGCCACCTCCTTCTCCGGGGAGGTTAGGCCGCCGACCCGATCGATCGCGTCGGCCGGATGGATGACAACCCTCGGCCATCAGGACGCACAACGTCCGGAACCTGGCCTAGCGTGGCCGGCATGGCTGATCAGCTGCAGGTCCTGTCGGACGCGGCGTACGACCACCTCCGGCTGCGCGGCGCGACCTTCGCCTGGATCGACCTGGCCGGCGCGGAGGTCCGGCACGCGGGCCTGCGCGACGTCCGGATGCGTGGGGTCGAGCTGCAGGACGTCGAGATCGACGGCGAGCTGCTGAACGTCGTGATCAACGGGGTCGACGTGGCTCCCCTGGTCGAGGCCGAGCTCGAGCGTCGCGACCCGGACTACGCGAAGATGAAGCCGGCGGACGCCGCGGGCTTTCGCGAGGCGTGGGAGATCTTGGAGCGCCGCTGGGCCGACACCGTCGACCGGGCTCGCGACCTGGACCCCGACCTGCTGCACGAGCGGGTCGACGGTGAGTGGTCGTTCGTCGAGACCCTGCGCCATCTCTGCTACGCCACCGACGCCTGGGTCAGCCGGGTCTACCTCGGCGACCCCGATCCCTGGTCGCCCCTCGACCTCCCGTTCGACAGCATGCGCGACTGGCCCTGGCCCTACGAGATGGACGTCCGGCCGTCGCTCGACGAGGTGCTGGCGCTCCGCGCCGACCGCCAGGCGACGGTACGCCGGGTGCTCGCCGAGCTCACGGACGAGCGGCTGGGCGAGAAGACCTCGGCGGTCGAGGGTGACGGGTGGCCGCCGCCGGACAGCTACGACGTTTGCGAGGCGCTGGGGATCGTGGTCAACGAGGAGTGGCACCACCGGCGGTACGCCGAGCGTGACCTGGCCGCTCTCGAGTCCCGCTCCGGGTCGTCCGCCTGAGCGGAAGTCCTGGCTGCCGGTGAGGCGGACGACCCAGGTGGTGTTAGGGCGCCCGCGTCCGAGCCTGGCCGCCGAAGTACATCGCCGCGAGCTCGGGGTCGTCGAGGATCGAGGCGGCGTCGCGCTGGGTGACCACCTTCCCGCTCTCCATCACGATCCCGTGCGTGGCGAGGCGCATCCCGAAGCGCACGTTCTGCTCGACGACGAGGATCGTCTTGCCGCTCTCCTTGAGCACCATCACCGAGTCGTAGAGCGTGCGCAGCGCCTTCGGGTCGAGGCCGAGCGACGGCTCGTCCAGGAGCAGCAGGGTCGGGTCGAGCATCAGCGACCGGGCGAACTCGACCATCCGCCGCTGACCGCCGGACAGGTTGCCGGCGTGCTGGTGGCTGCGGTCGGCGATGATCGGGAACAGCTCGGCGACCCGGTCGTAGCGCTCCTTCACCACCGCGCGCTGCCGCCGGATGATGTAGGCGCCGAGCAGGACGTTCTCGCGCACGGTCATGTGCGGGAAGAGGGCGTCGGCCTGCGGCACCTGGGCGATGCCGCGGCCCAGGATGTCCGCCGCCGACCGGTGGTCGATGCGCTCGCCGTTCAGGTGGATCTCGCCGAGCCGGGGCCTGAGCAGCCCGCTGATCGTCTTCAGCACGGTGGACTTGCCGGCGCCGTTCGGCCCCACGATGCAGGCGACCGATCCGTGCGGTACGCCGATCTCGACGCCCTGCAGGACGTCGCCACCGCCGTACCCCGCGACGACGCCGGTCAGTCGGAGCAGGTCGCTGCTCATGTCTGGCTCGCCTTCTGGGGTACGTCGTTCGGCTGGCCGGCCTCCGCCGCCTCGAGCACGAAGTCGTCACCGAGGTAGGCGTCGACGACCGCCGGGTCCTTCTGGATCTCGGCGGGCGTGCCGCTGGCCATGGTGCGTCCGCGGCCGAGCACGTGCACCGGATCGCAGAGCCCCAGGACGAAGGGCATGTTGTGCTCGACGATCAGGAACGTCTTCCCGTAGGAGTTCAGCTCCCGGATCATCTCCGACATGCGGTCGATCAGGACGGGGTTGATGCCACCGGCCGGCTCGTCGAGCAGGATCAGCTGGGGGTCCAGCATCAGCACCTGGGCCAGCTCGACCAGCTTCTGCTGCCCGAAGGAGAGAGCCCGTGCCTGCTGGTCGCGGAAAGCCCGCATGCCGACGTACTCCAGGAGCTCCTCGGCGGCCTTGGCCTCCGAGCCGCTGACCGCGATCCGGCCGAGCTGACCCCACGAGAACGAGCGCTGCGCGGCGACGACGTTCTCCAGCACGGTCATCTCACGGAAGAGGCGGGTGATCTGGTAGGTGCGTCCGAGACCTCGGTGGGCACGCGCCCAGGACGACAGCCCGTCGATCCGCTCTCCGGCCAGCCGGATCTGGCCGCCGTCGGCGTGGATGGTGTTGTCGATCAGGTTGAACAGCGTCGTCTTGCCGGAGCCGTTCGGCCCGATCAGACCGGTGATCGAGCCCTCGGGCACGACCAGCGACGCACCGTCGACCGCCTTGAGCCCGCCGAACGCCTTCCGGAGGTCGGTGACCTCCAGCAGCGGTGGCGGATCGGACGCCGCTTCACGGTCGACGAGCGAGAGCCTTTCGGTGAGCGACGCGAGACTGCCGCCGGTGCCGATGCGGGCACCGACGAGACCCGCCCGGCCCCGCGTGCGGAGCCAGTTCAGCAGCGACTCGATCGCCGGCAGCACACCCTGCGGGAGGAACAGCACGATCAGCACCAGCAACCCGCCGAACAGCAGCAGGCGCGTGTTGCCGCCGCCGAGGTTGTTGTTGGCGTACTCGTTCAGCGGCTCGACGATGAAGGCGCCGAGCACCGGTCCCCAGAGCGTCGCCTTCCCGCCGACGAGCAGCGCGAGCATGGTCTCGACGCTGAGCAGGATGTTGAACATGCCGCGGGGGTCGATGAACGTCAGGTAGTAGCCGTAGACACCGCCCCCGACGCCGACCAGGACGGCGCTCGCGACGAAGCCGATCATCTTCTCGACAGGCAGGTTGATACCGATCGTGGCGGCCTTGGTCTCGTCCTCGCGGATCGCGACCAGGCCGGTGCCGAGCTTGGTACGCCGGATCCACCAGGCGAGCAGCAGCTGCAGGACCAGGATGCCGACCAGCGAGTAGTAGAAGGGCCAGTTGGCGATGTCCGGGTCCCAGGTCGGGATCGGGAGGCTCAGCCCTTCGGTGCCTCCGCTGAGCGACCGCCAGTTGATCGCGATCACCTGCACCAGGAACAGGAACGCGACGGTGATGATCACGAACGACGGGCCGCGGGCGCGCAGGGCGACGAAGCCCAGGATCAGCGCGACTCCTCCGGCCACCACGCCTGCCAACGGCATCCACAGCCAGACGTTGGTGTCGGGATGGTGGGTGGACAGGACGCCGACGGTGTAGCCGCCGAGTCCGATGAACGCGCCCTGTCCGAGCGAGACGTAGCCGGCCAGGCCGGTGATGATGCTCAACCCGCTGGCCGCGATCGCGAAGACCAGCGAGAGGATGATCATGTTCTGGTAGTAGAGGTTGTCGCTGAGGATCGGGTAGAGCACCAGCAGGACACCGGCGACGAGCGCGATCAGGCGGCCGACCCAGATCAGGTCGAACTTCGGGGGATCGGAGGGTGCGGACTCCGCCGTGGTTGCGCTCATGCCGTGACCGCGTCATCACGGAGACGGGTGCCGAGCAGGCCCTGCGGGCGGATCAGCAGGACGAAGAACACGATCGCGTAGGGCACCGCGGTCGCCCACGCCGGCGAGACGTAGACCGCGGTGACGGTCTCGGCGATGCCGAAGACCAGGGCCGAGAGCACGGCGCCCTCGAGGCTGCCGAGTCCGCCGAGCACCACGATCGCCAGCAGGCGTGCGATCCACAGGTAGTGCGAGCCGGGCAGGAACGGGTAGAGCACCCCGGTGATCGCACCGCCGGCCCCGGCCGCAGCCAGCCCCAGTCCGAAGACCAGGGCGGCCACCGAGGTCACCTTGATCCCGACCAGCTCGGCGGAGGCGGGGTTGGCGGCCGCGGCCCGGATCGCGCGACCGAGCCAGGTCTTGGTGAGGATCAGCCAGAGGGCGACCAGGACGACGACCGCCAGCAGCCCGCCGTACACCTGGGCCTTGGGGAGGAACACGCCCCCGAGATGGAACGACTGGTCGACGTACGACGGTCGGATCGAGGTCGAGTCGTTGCCCCAGATCTCGCCCATGACCCCCTCCGTCACCAGGGCCAGACCGAACGTCAGCAGCACCGTCGACGACATCGGTGCGTGCCGGATCGGCCGGACCAGCAGGCGGTAGATCAGCCAGCCGAGCCCGAAGACCACCGGCGTCGTGACCAGCACCCCCACCAGGGGATCCAGCCCGAGCTGGTCCCACAAGGTGTAGGTGATGAACGCGCCGAGGATCAGGAAGGCACCGTGCGCGATGTTGATCACCCGCATCACCCCGAAGATCAGGGTGAGGCCGCTGGCGACCAGGGCGTAGATGCCTCCGACCAGCAGGCTGAGGACGAGGGTCTGGACGAGCTCGGTCACGATCCCGGGTGCCAGCCGACCTCGGGCTTGGCGGTGGCGACCTCCGGCGGGAGCACCACCTGGGCGACGCCCTTCTGCCACTGGCCGATCAGGAACTGGCTCTGCGGCGCGCCGGTGTCGTCCCAGGAGAGCTTGCCGAGGATGGTGTCGACCGGGTGGTCGCGCAGCCAGTCCGCGAGCTTGAGCTGGTCGTCGATGCTGCCCACCGCCTCCACCGCCGCCTGCATGACCTGAGCAGCAGCGTAGGCGTCGGCCGCGTCCTCGGGCGGGATCGCGGTGCCGAACATCTTCTTGTACTCGGCGACGAACTCCTTGTTGCCCGGGGTGGCGGCGTCGGGCGAGTAGCTCACGGCGTACATGACGCCCTCGGTGTTCTGCTCACCGATCGCCTTGACGTACTGGTCCGCGAACGACGGCGTGCTGGTCTCGTAGAACATCTTGGGAGTCCAGCCGGCCTTCAGCATTGCCCGGGTCAGGCTGACGCCGTCCTCGAACGTCGCGCCGTGCACGACCAGGTCGGGGTTGGCCGCCTTCATCGCCGCGACGATGCTGTCGAAGTTCTTGGTGTCGATCGCGTACGTCGTCTTGTAGACGGTCTTGATGCCGGCTGCCTCGAGCACCTGCCGGATGCCGTCGACGTTCGGCGCCGCGAACGGGTCGTCGAGGGTCGGGTACGCCGCGGTCTTGGGCCGCTGGTCCGGCGGCAGGTTCTTCACCCAGTCGGCGAAGACCAGGCCCTGCTTGTCGGCGGTCGCCTGCTGGGCGAAGAAGAGGTACTTGTACCCACGGTTGAACATGTCGGGCGACCCGCCGGCGGGCTCGACGTACAGCATCCGGTTCTTCTCGGCGACAGACGAGGCCGGGAGGTTCAGCAGCGAGGAGAACGTGCCGAGCAGCATGTCGACCTTGTCCTGGCTGATCAGTGCGTTGTAGTCGGAGACGATGGTGTTCTGGTTGGACGCGTCGTCCTTGATCACCAGCTTGATCTTCTTGCCGAGCAGCCCGCCGTTGTCGTTGGTCAGGGCCTGCCAGACCTGGTACCCCTGCTTGGCCGCCGAGCCCGGCTCCGAGAAGTCACCTGTCAGGGGGAGGGACGCGCCGATCGAGAGCTCGTCGCCGCCGGAGCCACCGGAACCGCTGTCGCTGTTGCCGCATGCGGCCAGCCCCAGGGACATCACTCCGACGAGGGCCACGGCCTTCCAGCCGTGGCGGATCGAGACGTGGGACATGCTTCCTCCTCGATGAGGCCGCAATCGATTGCGGCGTCGTCAGTCTTGTGACTGCCACCACACGTGTCAAGCGTCGTGCGGGAAATCGTTGTCTGAGCGCGACCTGGGCGGTGGCTCTGGGCTCGGTCTTCGGGTCCCGTGCTTGCAAACGGTTGTGGTCTTCTGCCAGCCTGCGGCGAAAGGAGGGGTGGCATGGACGAGACGGATCAGCTGCCGACTGAGCTGCCGGAACGCGCCGAGGTCGTCGTGGTCGGCGCCGGCCACAACTCGCTGGTCTGCGCGGCCTACCTCGCGAAGGCGGGTCTCGAGGTGCTGGTGCTGGAGGCCGGCTCGACCGTCGGCGGGAACACCCGGACCGAGGAGCTGACGGTGCCCGGCTTCCGGCACGACTCGTGCAGCAGCGCCCACGTGCTGATCCAGAACAACCCGCTGATCCGCGACGACGAGCTCGGCCTGGTCGCTGACCACGGGCTGCGCTACGTGACCACGGACCCGGCGGTCGTCCTCCCCCAGGCCGACGGCGACGTGCTGGTCATGCACCCCGACCTCGAGGCGACGTGCGCCGAGCTCGCCCGCTGGTCGGACCGCGACGCCTCGGCGTTCCGGTCGATGGTCGAGACCTGGCGGCGCGGACTCGCGGCGGCGCACGGCCGCTGGAGCTCCAACCTGCCGCAGCCGCGCGACGCGGTGACCGGCGAGTACCTCCGGCTGCGCGAGCGGAGCGCCTGGGACGTCGTGCACGAGACCTTCGAGCATCCCGTGGTGCGGTCGTTCGTGCTGTGGATGGCGATGGCGACGATCCAGGACCCACGCCGGCCGGGCACCGGCTTCCTGCCGTCGTCGCTGTCGGCGGGCCGGGTGGCCTTCGGCTGGACGACGCCGATCGGCGGGAGCCAGACCCTTCCCGACGCGTTGGTCCGGCTGATCGAGGAGCACGGTGGACGGGTCGTCTGCTCGGCTCCGGTGGCCTCCGTCGAGGTCGACGGGTCGGGAGCGCAGGCCGTGGTCACGGCCGGCGGGCGCCGCGTCGAGGTCGGGCGGGCCCTGGTCGCCGGTGGTCACCTGGCGCAGCTGGCCGGGATGGTGACCGGAGCCGAGCCGACCGCGGATCTGGTCACGGCCCGGGACTGCTGGCGCCCGGGACTCTCCGTGCTGGCCGTGCACGCCGCCCTGCGGTCGGACCTGGGCTTCGGTACCGCTGCGATCGCGTCCACTGCTGCCGGCTACGGCACGACGGAGGGGATGGCGCGACACGTCGACCGGCACAACGCGGGTGCCTTGGAGAGCGACGACCCGTGGCTGCTGGTGGTGAACCAGACCGTCGTCGACCCCGAGCGCGCGCCCGGCGGCGCGACGTTCAAGATCCTCACGATCGCGCCGTACGACCTGGCCGACGGCCGCTCCTGGGCCGACGCCAAGGAGGAGTACGGCGAGCGGCTGGTGTCGCTGGTCGCCTCGCGGTGCTCCGGTCTCGACGCTGCCGACATCCTCTCGATGCGGACCGAGTCACCGGTCGACGTCGCCGGCCACAACCCCCACAACCTCGGCGGGTCCTGCCATGGCGGCGAGTTCTTGGTCGACGGCCGGGTGATCGCGGGGTGGGCGCGCTACGACACCGACATCCCCCGCCTCTTCGTCACCGGCGCCACGACCCACCCCGGCGGCTCCGTCTCCGGCCGCCCCGGGCGCAACGCCGCCCGCACCGTCCTCAGCTCCCTCGGCCTCGACCCGCTGACCGTGATGGGCCCGGGCTGACGCTGACCCGGCCCTTGGCCACGCCGCAGAACGCTGACCCGGCTCTTAGCCACGCCGTACGACGCCGACCCGGCTCTTGCCCACCTGGGAGAACGCCGACCCGGCAGAAGAGGCACGCCGTACTGACCCGGCAGAGGCATGCGGAAGGCCCCGGGTTGAGCCCGGGGCCTTCCGTCGCCCAGCACTGCCGTGAGGAGGCAGTGCTACTTCAGCATGAAGTTGGCGCTGATGGTCGACCCGTCCCGCGCGGTCATAGTCGTGACGTAGCAGGCACCCGGCTTCTTCGGCGTCGCCCAGTTCTGCACGAACTGACCCGCCGTCGAGTCGTACCGCAGGCTGGTGCCGCCGGTGAGCGTGAACTCGATCGCGTCGGTGGTCGGCGTCCCGTTGGGGCAGGTGACTGGCTTCGCTGAGAATCCGGACACCGCCGAGATGTCGGTCTTTTCCGTTGAGCCCGCGAAGATCTCGAACTTCAACGGAACGGTACTGCCGCCCTTGACGGTGTTCCAGACAGGGTTCGCCGGGTCAATGGTCATGTCGACCGGCTGGTAGAAGCCCTTGATGGTCCAGGCCAGCACCGTGTAATTCACCGTGACACTCGCAGTATTGCCAGCCTTATCGGTCACGGTCGCTTTGTAGGAGTGGTCACCGACTGACGTGCCGCCGGCGGAGCTGTCAACGCTGCAAGTCCCATCAACTCCGGAAAGGGCGTCCGAGGCGTCACAGGTCGGCGGAGCGGGAACGTCACCGAAGTAGTAGCTGACCCCGTCGGACGGTCCACCCACGAACGAGACCGTCGGGTCCGTCTCGTCGATGTTGATCCCGGAAACCGTGTCGGTGGCGCTGTTCCCGGCCCAGTCCGTGGCCGTGCCGGTTACCGACTGGTCCGCTCCCTCACCGAGCGTGACAAAGGAGTCCGACTCGGGGTCGGTGCCCGTGTAGCAGCTCTGGATGCCCGAGCCGATGTCATCGCAGTTGAACGTCACGGTGACGTCCTCGTTGTACCAGCCGTTGGCGTTCGCGTCTGCGGGGTTCAGCGTGTGGCTGATGGTCGGATCCCCCGTGTCCACGATCGTGTACGTCGCCGTCGCGGTGTCAGCCACGAGACCTCCGGTGTCCGTGTAGTCACAGGTGACGGTCACCGTGCCGAGCCCGTGGGAGAGGGCGCTCCGGTCGACCGTCAGGAGCCCCACCGGGTTCGTGTCCTCCGCATCGGTGACAGAACATCCCGGGGTGGGTTCCGAGCCGATCTCGAATGTGTCACCGCTCGTGAATCCGGTGACCACCACGCTCGGCTTGGTGTTGGCCGGCGGCGTTGGCTGCGTGACCGTGATCGGGATGTCGACCTGGTTCTTGTATGCGTCGGCGCCGCCCGGACCGGAGACGTACGTCACGGTCACGTCCGCACTCACGGCGGTCGCGCTGGCAGTGAAGGAAACCGACGCCCCCTTATCTGCTCCGCAGTCGCTGATCGTCACCTGGCTCGGATTTGCTGTCACGCCTGCCGGGGTGTTGATGGTGAGGACCAGCGGAGAGCCGAGGGTAACGTTGCAGCCCTGGATGGGATCTCCACCCTGCGTGGACCCGGCATTGTTCGCGATCAGCAGAATCGAGGCACTTCCGCTTACTCCGGATCCGGCAACCAAAGACACCGACCCGGTGCCAGTGATCGAGTCTTGGATGTTGTCGGCGAACGAGGCACCTGGCAGCGCAAGCGCCCCCATCGCCGTGACCGCGGTCAGGACCGACGCCCGTCCCGCCCACTTCTTGAAATTGCTCATGACTTTCCGCATGCCTCCCCAGGCACATGGCGAACCCCCATTGAGTCAGCCCCCACAGGGACGGTAAGCACCGAACTCGGACTTGGTGAGTGGTTCGACGTTCAAACTCCTGCTGAACGCGTTCAACTTCCTAAACGGCCGCAGGGATGGGCCCCTGTCCACGGGCGTCGCGCCGGGTCTGTCAAACGGCCTCCGGGGCCCGCGGGCCAGACCTACAATTTCGGTGCCTGGAGGGGGTCCGGGCGGTTCGGGAGGTGGGGGATGGTCGCGAGCCCCCGTGCGCTGAGCCTGGCCGGCTGGTCGGCGGGACTGATCACGACCGCGCTGGTCGCGTGGTCGCCGTACCTGCTGTTCGCCTACCACAGCCCCTCGCTGCACCTCGTGCTCGACTCCGTCGACGCGTGCGTGGCGCTCCTGCTGACCTACCTCCTCTACGGTCGGTTCGTCCGCACCCACGCGCTGCGCGACCTGCTGCTGGCGGAGGGTCTCCTCCTGCTCGCCCTGGCCGGGCTCGGCCTCACCGTGCTGGTCGGCCGGCTCGACAGCCCGCTCCCGGGTTCGTACGGCGTGTGGTCGGCGTTGAGCCTGCGCGTCACCGGGGCGGTGCTGATCGGTGTCGCCAGCCTGATGGGTAGCCGACCGGTCGCGGCCGGGTGGCGGCTTCGACTCGTGGTCCTCCCCTCGGCGTTGCTGGTGGTAGGACTGACGGTGCTGTGGGTGGTGCGCGACAGCCTCGCGATCGCGGTGAGCGAGACGCCACCCGCGTCCGCGCTGCGGCCCGTGATCACCGGGCATCCGCTCCTGCTGGTGGGGCAAGGATTCACCGCACTCTGCTTCTTCGTCGCCTCGATCGGCTTCACCATCCGCGCCGTGCAGCGACGGGACGAGCTCCTCCGGTGGTTGGGACCCGCCTGTGCTCTGTCCGGCTTCGCTCGGGTGAACTACTGCCTCTTCCCTTCCTTGTACGGCGGCTGGGTCTACACCGGTGACCTGCTGCGGACCGCCGCGTACCTCGTGCTCCTCGTCGGCGCTGCTCGGGAGGTCGGCCAGTACTGGTCGGCCAGCGCCCGAGTCGCCGTACTCGAGGACAGGCGCCGGTTGGCCCGGGAGCTGCATGACGGTGTGCTGCAGGAGCTCGGCTACATCCGGGCGGAGGCGAGCACGATGCCCGGTGTCGACGTACCGCGCCGACACATCGTCGACGCCTGCGACCGCGCTCTCGACGAAGCCCGGGCCGCGGTCGAGGCGTTGGGGCGCGGCCCGGAGGAGCCCCTCAGCTCCCTGTTGCATCGCGCCGCCCGCGATGTCGCGGAGAGGCAGGGCGGTCACGTGGTGATCGATCTCGACGACGCGGTCGATGCCGAACAGCTGCAACGTCATGCCTTGGCGCGGATCACCCGCGAGGCGGTCTCCAACGCCATCCGGCACGGCTCGGCCAAGCGGATCGAGGTCACCTTGGAACGTGACCCCTCCGGACGCCGGCTCGTTGTCCGGGATGACGGTCGGGGGTTCGACGTACGGACGGCCACGAGAGGGACCGGATATGGCATGACCAGCATGCGCGAGCGCGCGCTCGGCCTGCCCGGGTCCCTCGAGATCGACTCCTGTCCCGGCAGGGGGACCACTGTCGTGGTGATGTGGTGAACGCCGAGCCGATCACGGTGGTGATCGCCGACGATCACGCCCCCATGCGCGGAAAGGTCCGCGAAGCGCTGGAGGCCGGCGGTTGTGTCGTCCGTGGCGAGGCGGCGACCGCGGAGCAGGCCGTCGCCCTGGTGCAACAGCACGCGCCGGACGTGGCGCTGCTCGACATCCACATGCCCGGGAGCGGAATCCAGGCAGCGCGGGAGATCGTCGGGTCTCTGCCGGACACCGTGGTCGTGATGCTGACCCAGTCGGGGGAGGACGACGACCTCTTCGACTCGGTCCGCGCCGGGGCATCGGGCTACCTGCTGAAAGACACCGATCCCGCAGAGCTCCCGGCAGCGCTGCGAGGTGTCCTCTCGGGTGAGGCGCCCATGTCGCCGCGGCTCGTGGCTCGCATCCTGTCCGAGTTCCAAACGCCCAAGGGTCGGTTCTCGCTTCGTCGGCCGTCGGCGGCCGCCCGCCTGAGCCCCCGCGAGTGGGAGGTGATGGGCCTGCTGGCCGACGGCAGGTCGACCCAGGAAGTCGCCCAGCAGCTGTTCCTTTCCCCCACCACCGTCCGCGTGCATGTGTCGACCGTGCTGCGCAAGCTCCGCGTCAAGGACCGGGACAGCGCCTTCCGGCTCCTGCGCGACGAGTGATCCCGCCAACAGGTTCCACGCTGACCCGGCTCTTCGCCACGCCGTACGACGCCGACCCGGCCCGGATCCACACCTGGGCCAGCCGGGATGGGGCCCTACAGCTGCACACTTGTGCCGGGTCAGCGTTCTGGGGCGTCGGCAAGAGCCGGGTCAACGTTCTGGGGCGTCGGCAAGAGCCGGGTCAGCGCTCAGGCGAGGGCGCGGGCAGGGTGTTCGAGGAGGTCGACGAGTACGGCGAGCCAGCGGGCGGCGATGACGCCGTCGACGGGGCGGTGGTCGACGGAGAGGGTCAGGGACATCACGGTCGCGGGCACGACCGCGCCGGCCGCGACGACCGGCTCCTCCCGGAGCGCACCGACCGCCAGGATCGCCGCGTGTGGCGGGTTGATGATCGCGGCGAACTCCTCCACGCCGTACATCCCCAGGTTGCTCACCGAGATCGACCCGCCCTCCAGCTCGTCCTGCTTGAGCCTGCCGCCGCGGGATCGCTCGACGAGGTCGCGGACGTTGGCCGCGAGCGCGGTGACGGTCAGGGATCCGACGTCGCGGACCACCGGCGTCAGCAGCCCGCGGTCGGTGGCAACGGCGATCGCGATGTCGGCGGTCCGGTACCGGCGCACGGCGTCCGGCGTCCAGGTCACGTTCATCTCCGGCACCCGGTGATGGGCGGCCGCGACGGCCTTCACGACGAGGTCGTTGACCGAGATCCGGGTCGCGGCGTCCTCGTTGATCTCCGTGCGCAGGGCAAGCAGCGCCTCGGCCCGCACCGTTGCCCGGAGGTAGAAGTGGGGCACGGTCTGCTGGCTCTCGGTCAGCCGCCGGGCGGTCGCCAGCCGGATGCGGGAGTGCGGGATCTCGTCGTACGACGCCTGCAGGTCGCGGTGGTTTCGAGACGCTCGCAGAGCTCGCTCCTCAACCACCGAAGCGACGCCTTCCTCGACCGGCGGAGGGGCCGATCGCGAGGCGAGCGCGGCCTCGACGTCGCGCCGGAGGATCCGCCCGCGCGGCCCGGTCCCGGAGATCTCCTCGATGCCGAGCCCGGCAGCCTTCGCCAGCTTCCGCGCGAGCGGACTGGCGAAGGTTCGGTCGTGAGGTGGTCTCGACTTCGCTCGACCACCGAACGGCTCCGCCACCGGAGCGGCCGACTCCGGATCGCTCGGTACGTCGCGACGCTCGGGCACCACGACGTCCGTCGCCGGCGCGACCCCGAGCGACGCCAACAGCGCGTCGAGGTCGTCGACCTGTTCCCCGGGGTCGCCGAGGACCGCGATCGGGTCGCCGACCGCCACCTGCGCGCCCGGCGGCACCAGCGTCTTCAGCACCCGGCCGGCGGTGTCGGCCTCGACGTCGACGGCCGCCTTCTCGGTCTCGACCGTCGCGATCGCATCGGCCGCGCCGAACTCGCCGGACTCCTCCACCAGCCACTCCGACAGCACCGCCTCGGTCGCGTCGGCCGCGACGCCCGGCATCCGCATCACCCGCGCCATCAGTACCTCGCGATCTCGGCCAGCGCGGCCACGACCTCGTCCTGCTGCGCGATCGCCGCACGCTCGAGCACCCGGCTGATCGAGGGCGACGCCTCGCCCCCGGTCACCCGCCAGACCGGCGCGTCGAGCAGGTCGAAGAACCGCCGGTGGATCTCGTCGGCCAGCCACCCGCCGTACGACGTGCCGAGCGCGCCCTGCTCGGCGATCATCACCTGGTTGGTCTTCGTCAGGCTCTGCTCGATCGTGCCCCAGTCGATGCTCGCCCGGTCCAGCCAGCGCAGGTCGATCACCTCGGCGTCGACCTCGCCGTACTCCTCCACCGCGCCGAGCACGTACGGCGTCATGCCGAGGTAGCTGAGCACCGTGACGTCCGTCCCCGGTCGCCGGACCGCCGCCTTCCCGACCGGCAGGCAGTAGTCCCAGTCGTCGACCGGCCCCGGGCCGGTCGACGTGTAGAGGTCGACGTGCTCCAGCACGACGACCGGATCCTGGAGCCGGAGCGCGGTGTTCATCAGCCCCACATAGTCGTACGGCGCGCTGGGCGCGGCGATCCGCCAGCCCGCGGAGGTCGCGAAGATCCCGGCCGGGTCCATCGAGTGCTGCGACCCGTACCCGGTCCCCATCGCCACCTTGCTGCGCAGCACCAGCGGCATGCCGCCCGTGCCGCCGTACATGTGCCGCGCCTTCGCGATCTGGTTGAACAGCTGGTCCGCGGCGACCCACATGAAGTCGGCGTACATGAACTCCACGACCGGCGTGAACCGGCCGTCGAGCGCGATGCCTCCGGCCAGACCGGCGAAGGCGTTCTCGCTGATCGGCGTGCCGAGGATCCGACCCGGGAAGCGATCCGTCAGCCCACGCGTGGCGCCGTTCGTCCCACCGTTGAGCCGGTGCACGTCCTCGCCCATCACCACGATGCCCGGGTCGGTCTCCATCCGGCGGCCCATCACGGTCGCGACCGCATCGATGAACTTCGTCTCGGTCACCGCGATCGAGGACTCATCGACCACCGCAACGTCGGAGAGCTCCGACAGGTCACCACGCACCCCGACGTCGACCCAGGCGGGGTCCGGCCACTCCGAGGGCCGAATCCGCCGAGCGCCCGGCTTGCCGTCGGGGTCGGGCTCCAGCAGCTCCGACCCGATCTCCTCCATGAAGGCCTTGGCCGACGCCCCGGCCTCCCGCGTCTCGTCCTCGGTGAGCAGCCCGCGGCGTACGAGCTGGGCAGCCGTCTGGGTGAGTGGGTCGCGCGCGCGCCACTCCTGCTCCTCCTCCTTGGTGCGATAACCGAACGCGCTGCCGGCGAAGCCTCCGTTCTGGTGGAAGAAGCGATAGGTGTCGGCCTCCACCAGGGTCGGCCCCTCGCCGCGCCGCATCCGGACGACCGCTTCCGTCATCGCGAGGTGGACGGCGAGCGGGTCCATGCCGTCCACCTTCCAGGAGGCGATCCCGAAGCCCGGGCCGCGCGAGGAGAGCCGCGGCTCCCCGGTCGCCTCCTCGACGGTGGTCGACACGGCGTACCGGTTGTTCTCGATGAAGAAGCAGATCGGGAGGTGCCAGGCCGAGGCGAGGTTCATCGTCTCCAGGGTCGAGCCGATGTTGGTCGCGCCGTCGCCGAAGTAGGTCACCGAGACCGCGTCGGTGCCGGCCCGCTCGTGGGCCCACGCGAAGCCGGCCGCCTGCGGCACGCCGCCCCCGACAATGGCGTTGGTGCCCATCGCGCCGGCCTCCTTCCACTGCAGGTGCATCGACCCGCCGCGACCGTGCGACCACCCGCGGTCGAGCCCGGCGATCTCGGCCAGCGTGCGCAGCAGCACCTGGCGTACGTCGTCACTCGGCGCCGCGAGCGGGTCCAGGCCCTTGGGCTCGACGTGGTGCAGGGCCTTGGCCAGGAACTGGTGGTGCCCCCGGTGCGAGCCGTTCACCGAGTCGTCGCTGGTCAGCGCCAGCACCGAGCCGACGGCACCGCCCTCCTGGCCGATGCTGCTGTGGGCCGGCCCGTGGATCAGGCCCGCGCCGGCGAGGTCGAGGACGTACTGCTCGAAGGACCGGATCCAGACCAGCTGGGCGTAGATCGTGCGCAGCAGGTCGGGGTCGGCAGCGTCCCAGTCGGCGTCCGTCGCGACGATCTTCACCCACGGCGAGGCAGGCTGGAGCGGGCGGTGCTCGGGCATGGGATCTCCTTCGTTTCCCTGCACGATGACACAGGATTGGATCCAAAATCCAGAGATCGACCCCTGGACAATGCCGACACGAGCGTGGTTCGCTGGCTCTTGGGATCCAAATGGGAGGTACGTCGTATGCCGATGCCGGGCCTGCGCCGGCTGGACCACGTCGGCTTCACGGTGCCCGACCTCGACGAAGCGCACCGCTGGCTGGTCGAGGTGCTCGGCTGCGAGTACCTCTACTCCCTCGGCCCGTTCCGCCACGACGACGGCGACTGGATGACGACCCACCTCAACGTCCATCCGCGCGCGGAGATGGTCGAGAACCGCTGGTTCAGGCTCGGCGAGCAGGCGGTGTTCGAGGTCTTCTCCTACTCCTCCCCCGACCAGGCCGACGCCATGCCGCGCAACAGCGACATCGGCGGTCATCACGTCGCGTTGTACGTCGACGACCTCGACGCCGCGATCCGCCACCTGTGCGAGCGCGGCGAACGCGTCCTCGACGGACCGACGGCGAGCCGGGGACCCGCCGAGGGCAACCGCTGGATCTACTTCCTCAGCCCCTGGGGCATGCAGTTCGAGCTGGTCTCCTACCCGAACGGCAAGGCGTGGGACCGCCGGCAGCGGGAGCAGCCCGAGGAGGCCGACGTATGACGGCGACCATCCCGACCGACGGCGTCGGCGCCGCGTCGGCCCGCGTCGCGGCGTACCTGCGTGACCAGATCCTGCACGACGTCCTCAAGCCGGGCGACCGGATCCGGCAGGAAGAGATCGCCGAGCGGCTGGGATCGAGCCGGCTGCCGGTGCGCGAGGCGCTGCGGATGCTCGAGGCCGAGGGGCTCACCGAGCACCGCACCAACAAGGGCGCACGCGTGCCGCGCTTGTCGATGCACGAGGTCGACGTGATCTACCGGATGCGGGAGCGGCTCGAGCCGCTGGCGCTCACCGAGAGCCTGCCCCTGCTGAGCGACGACGACCACGCGCGGCTCGAGGAGGTGCAGCGCGAGATCGAGGCCAACGCCAGCCTCGACCGGTTCCTCGACCTCGACCGGGAGTTCCACCTCGGGACCTACTCCGGCTGCCACATCGACCCGCTCAACGCCATGGTCACCCGGCTCTGGAACTCCACCCAGCACTACCGCCGCGCCTTCGTCGCGATGGGCGGCCAGGCCCGGATGTGGGTCGTCAACGCCGAGCACCGGCTCCTGCTCGACGCCGTCGTACGTCGTGACGCGGCCGACGCGGAGCGGTTCCTGGAGGGCCACATCCGGCGTACCCGGATCGAGCTCGGCCACCACCCCGCCGTCTTCGGGGAGCAGCCGTGACCTCGCTGACGGTCAACGGCGAGCAGGTCGACGTCGACCGACCCGACGACACCCCGCTCCTGACCGTGCTCCGCGACGCGCTCGGACTGGTCGGCTCGCGCTTCGGCTGCGGCCAAGGGCTGTGCGGTGCCTGCACCGTCCTGCTCGACGGGAAGGCCGTCCCGTCGTGCGACACGCCGCTCTGGCAGGCCGCCGACTCGATCGTGACGACCGTGGAGGGACTGGCAGCCGATGGGCCGAATCCCGTGCAGCAGAGCCTGATCCGGCACCAGGCCGCCCAGTGCGGCTTCTGCATCTCCGGGATCGTCGTGCGCGCGACGGCACTGCTCGAGGAGCATCCGAACGCAGACGCCGAACAGGTGGCCGAGGCCCTCGAGCGGAACCTCTGCCGGTGCGGCACCCACCAGCGCATCGTCGAGGCCGTGCTCGCCGCCAGAGCGGTGACGACATGACGACCATGCGCCAGCAGACGATCCCCGCGCATGTCGAGGCCAACCCGAGCCTCGGCACCTGGGTCACCGTCGCCGAAGGGCTCGTGGAGGTGCACGTCGGGAAGGTCGAGCTCGGACAGGGCATCCTCACCGCCCTCCAGCAGCTCGCGGCCGACGCGCTGGGGCTGTCGCCCGAGCTGGTGCGCATCCGGACGGCCCGCACCGACTCCGGACCCGACCAGGGGCTCACCGCCGGCAGCATGTCGGTGCAGGAGTCGGCGCCTGCGCTGCGGTACGTCGGAGCCGCCGTCCGACAGCTCGCCGAGGCCACGGACGTCGTCGAGGTCACGACGTACGTCGACCGCATCGCCGAGCTCGACCCCGAGACCAACCTGACGGGACTGGGCGTCGTCGGCAGCGCCGGGCCGACCCTCGTCGTCGGCACGGACCTCCCCCGCCTGGACCTGCCCGACAAGGTGCTCGGCCGGCCGCGGTTCGTCGCGGACCTCCGACGGCCAGGCCTGATGTACGGACGGGTGCTGCGGCCGCCGTCTGTCGCCGCGACGTTGCGCTGGGTCCCGGACGGCTGGGCGGCGCCGGGGGTCACGCTGGTCCGGGACGGCTCGTTCCTCGGTGTCGTCGGCGATCGTGAGGACGACGTCGACCGGGCCCTGGCCACTCTCTCGTCGGCAGCGGTCTGGGACGAGCACGACACCCTGCCCCACGACGACGCGCTGACCGACTGGCTGCGATCGGCCGCGAGCGACCTGATCGAGGTCGGGGCCGACGACGTGCCCGAGTCGACCCGCACTGCGTCGTACTCCAAGCCCTATCTCGCCCACGCCTCGATCGCCCCCAGCTGCGCGATGGCGCAGTGGACCGAGAACGCGGAGTCCGTCCACGTCTGGAGCCACAGCCAGGGTATCCACCGCCTGCGGGCCGCCATCGCCGCTGCTCTCGACCTCGGCCCGGAGGCGGTGAGCGTCGAGCACGCCGAGAACGCCGGCTGCTACGGGCACAACGGCGCCGACGACGCGGCGTTCGACGCGACGCTGCTGGCCCGCGCTGTCGCGCCGCGACCGGTGCTGCTGCGCTGGAGCCGCGCCGACGAGATCACCTGGGGGCCGCTCTCGCCCGCCATGACGTCCACCATCTCGGCACGTCTGGTCGACGGTCGGATCGACGGCTGGGCCTACGAGGTGTGGAGCCAGGGCCACGCCTCGCGTCCCGGGTACGCCGGCGGCCACCCGGGCCTGCTCGCGACCGCCCACGTCGCCGGTGGCACTCCGCTGCCCCCCGCCTTCGACCCATTGGGGCCCGCGTTCGGCAGTCTCCGCAACGCCGACCCGCTCTACGACGTCGGCCCGCGTCGCATCACCGGCCACTGCGTCACCGAGGCGCCGATCCGCACGTCCGCGATGCGGTCGCTCGGGGCGTTCTTCAACGTGTTCGCGACCGAGTCCTTCGTCGACGAGCTGGCCGCCGACGCAGGTGCCGACCCGGTCGACTTCCGGCTGGCCCACCTGACCGACCCCCGTGCGCGTGCCGTCGTCGAACGGGCGGCGGCCGAGTCCGGGTGGGGCACCGCGCTCGCGGAATCGGTCGGCCGGGGCATCGGGTTCGCCCGCTACAAGAACCTGGGCGCCTACTGCGCGATCGTCGCGGAGGTCGAGGCCGGCACCGAGCTGCGGGTACGGCGGCTGGTCGTCGCGGCCGACCTCGGTCTGGTGGTCAACCCCGACGGCGCCCGCAACCAGCTCTCGGGCGGCGCCGTGCAGGCGACCAGCTGGACCACGATCGAGCGGATCCGCTTCGACCACCGGCGGATCAGCAGCAACGACTGGGAGAGCTACCCGATCCTGCGGTTCCCGGCAGCTCCGCGGGTCGACGTACATCTCATCGACAGTGACCAGCTGCCACTCGGCGCCGGGGAGTGCGCGCAAGGCCCCACCGCCGCGGCGATCGCGAACGCCGTCCACGCCGCGCTCGGCGTACGGGTGCGCGACCTGCCCCTGAACTCGGAAGCCATCGTCAGGGCCATCGAGGAAACAACATAGGTGGTTTCGAGACGGTCGCAGAGCGACCTCCTCGACCACCGGAAGGAGTGACATGCCCAAGCAAGCCATCAGCTACGTACCGCTGGAGGAGATGGACGAGCGGATGCAGGAGGAGATGCACCGCTGCGCCCGCGAGGGGACGCCACGTCCGGAGAGCTCGGCGGTGCGCGCGCACGTGCCGGCGGCGTTCTGGGCGTTCGCCGACTCGTGGAAGGCGATCTTCCACAACGGGGTCTGCGACCACGCGATCAAGGACCTGTGCCGCGTCTACATCTCGCGCACGGTGAAGTGCGAGTTCTGCGGCAACCAGCGCTCGATCAAGGCGACCAACGCCGGGCTGCAGGAGATGCAGTACGACGAGCTGCTGAACTTCGAGAGCTCCGACCAGTACGACGACCGGCAGAAGGCCGCGCTGGCCTACGCCCAGGCGATCGCCTGGGGCGAGGAGGACCTCGACGGGCTCTGGTCGCGGCTGCGTGCCCACTTCTCCGAGCCGGAGCTGGTCGAGCTCGGGAACTTCATCGCCCTCACCTTCGGTCAACAGAGCTGGATCCGGCTGCTCGGCATCGACCACCACCAGTACATGGCGGGGACCGACGCGTCGATGGCGCCGGGCTTCCGGAACGCCGAGGAGCTGGCGGAGACGAAGGCCAAGGACGACTACTGGGCGAAGCGCTGAGAGGGCCCAGCCGGTGAGTGAGCACGACATCGGCTGGCGGTCCGTGGCCGACGAGGTGCTCGTCGAGGAGCTGCCCGGCTCGGACCGGCCGGCCCACTACTTCCTCGCCGAGACCCTCGACGGCCTCTACACGCCGTACGCCCTCAGGCTGCCGGACGGACCCGGCCCGCACCCGTTCGTCCTGATCGCCTACGGCAACGGCGGCGGTGGGATGGAGTGGCTGCGCGACCGGGTTCACCGGTTCCGGCACGTCACGGACGTCCTCCTCGATGCCGGCTACGCCTGCGGGTGGAGCCGCTACCGCACCGAGGTCGAGCTCGGCTACCAGAACGGCGGCGCGTTGCACGCCGACGTGCGGCAGGGGATGGGCCTGCTCAACCGTGCCCCGCTGGAGTACGAGGACGAGGTCGCGATCCTCCGTCACGCCGCCGGGCACCCGGGCATCGACGCGGACAACCTGTTCCACGTCGGTGTCAGCCACGCCGGCGAGATGCTCTTCAAGCTGCTCTCCCACTACCCCGGGCTGTTGCGCGCCGGGGTCGCGGCCGAGCCGGCGAACCACGAGTACCTCACCCTCGGCCTCGACGACGCACCGACCGTCGAGATCACCGACGGCCTCCGCAACATCGAGAGCCTCGAGCTCCGCAGCACCGAGCGCGCCCGCGCCCGGATCACCGACCCCGCCGAGGTCTCGCGCCGCCTCGACGCCGTCGACATCCCGGTGCTCGTGCTCGGCCGCGAGCAGGACGAGCTGCAAGGCATCTTCCGGCTCTCCTACGAGCTCCTCGCCGAGAAGCGCTCGGACGCGGAGTGGCGCTCGTGGACACACGACATCCACGGCTACATCTACCCCGAGACCGGCCCCGACGGCGTACCGCAGGTCGACGACGTCCAGCGCGAGGCGCTGTCGGTCATCGTCGACTTCCTCGACCGGCATCGGGGATGAGCCGGATCTCCTGAAACGTCCGGCGCTCGGGCGGACCTCCGCATACGGTCCGTGGCGTGGACGAGAAGGGCGCGGCGGACGAGAAGCGCATGCGGCTGCGGTACGCCGGCACCTGCCGGTCCTGCGGTGCGGACCTGCCGGCCGGGACCGATGCGTTGTACGAACGTTCGTCCAAGACGGTGAGCTGCCTGTCGCACGGCGCGACGTCCGACGCCAACCGCCTGCCTCACCCCGAAGCCATCGACCCCGGAGTCCCGGGCGCGTCGGCACGGCGCGAGTTCGAACGCCGTCGCGTCCGGCGTGAGGAACGGATCCGGACCGCCCATCCCAAGCTCGGCGGCTTCATCCACGCGATCACGGACGACCCACAGTCGATCAGGTCCTGGAGCGCGGGCACCATCGACCGACTCGACCACGTGCTCGCTTCAGACTTGCCGTCCGCCTGAGCCCATGTGCCCGTCGCGTCGGTGTCTCACACCGCCAGGTAGCGGTGCTCGGGTCGCCCGGTGGTCCCGTACTTGAGCTGGAGCCGTACGAGCCCCTGCTGCTCGAGGTAGTTGAGGTAGCGCTGGGCGGTGGCTCGGCTGATCCCGATGGCCTCGGCGACCTCGCTGCCGGAGACGTCGCCCTCACTGGTCCGGACGGCCTCGAGGACCCGCTCGAGGGTGGGGGCCGAATGGCCCTTGGGTGGCAGCCCGGGGCCGGGCACGACCCGGAGGCTCCCGAACAGCCGATCGACGTCGACCTGGTGGGCCTCGGCTCCGATGCCGGTGAGGTGGCTGCGCATCTGTTGGTACGAGGTCAGCCGCTCGGCGAGCGCGTGGAAGCCGAACGGCTTGATCAGGAAGTGGACGGCACCGAGCTGCACCGCCTGCCGGATCGAGTCGGCGTCGCGGGCCGCCGAGATGACGATGACGCTCGGGGGGTCGGGCTGTGCCCGCATGTCGCGTACGACGTCGAGCCCGGACCCGTCGGGGAGGTAGATGTCCATCAGGACCAGCTCGGGTCGCAGCCGCTCGGACATCGTCCGTGCCTCGGTGGCCGTGTGGGCGGTGCCGACGACCTCGAATCCGCTCACCCGCTCCACCATCGCCCGGTGGACGTCGGCGACCCGGAAGTCGTCGTCGACGACGAGCACGGGGATCGCGTTCACGCGACGGCCTCCGGACCGACGTGACGCGACCGCGGGAGGGTGACGGTGAAGGTCGCCCCGGGCCCGTCGGCGAGTGCGATCGTCCCGCCGGCTCGGGTGACGAGCCGGTGCACCAGCGACAGCCCGATCCCCCGCGGCCCGTCTCCGGTCTTGGTCGTGTAGCCGTCCTCGAAGATCCGATGGCGCGCAGTCACCGGCACACCGGGCCCGTTGTCCGCGACGACGATGGTCACGCCGTCGTCGTCCTCGACCACCGACAGCTCGACACGACGCGGCGGAGGTACGTCGACCAGCGAGTCGAACGCGTTGTCCACGAGGTTGCCGATGATCGTGGTCATCGCGACCACCCGCCCGGGCGCGACACCGACCCGGGTCGCCGGGTCGATGACGAGCTCGATGCCGCGCTCACCCGCCTCCGCCGCCTTGCCGAGCAGAAGTCCGACGATCTGGGGAGCCGCGATGTGGTGGCGCAGCGTCTCGTCGAACTGCGCGGTCGTGCCGCGCACCTCCAACACGTAGTCGAGCGCCTCGTCGACGTGGCCGAGCTCGAGCATGCCGGCCACCGCGTGGAGCCGGTTGGCGAACTCGTGCTGCTGGGCTCGGAGCGCTCCGCTCAGGTCGCGCTCGCCGTCGAGCTCGCGCAGGATCGCGTTGATCTCGGTGCGGTCGCGGAGCGTGACCACGGCACCCTGCGGTTGCCCGCCGATGCTCACCGGCATCCGGTTGACCACCAGGCAGTAGTCGTCGGTGAGCACCAGGTCGTCGCCGGTGCTGCGGTCCTCCAGCAGCGCGTCCCGCAGCCGGCCGGGAGGCAGCAGGTCCTCGAGCTTCGAGCCGGGTGCCGCTGTGCCGATGTCCAGCAGGCGGTGGGCCTCGTCGTTCATCATGCTGACCCGCCCCGAGCGGTCGAAGGCGACCACGCCCTCGCGGATGCCGTGCAGGGTCGCCTCGCGCTCCTGCAGGAGCCCGGCGATCTCGTCGAGCTCGAGCCCGAACGTCCGGCGCTTGAGCCGCCGTGCCAGCTCCCAGGAGGCCACGGCGCCGACCGCCAGCGCGAGCAGGAACCACACGGCGTACGACGGCAGCTCGTGCCACAGCTCCTGCGAGACGGAGCTCTCCCGGATGCCGGCGGAGACCTCTCCGACCATGTCTCCGTCGGGGCCGTACAACGGAGCCTTGCCGTTCGCCGAGCGCCCGGTGGCACCGTTGTCGATCCCGGTGTGGATCTGCCCGTCGCGGGTGACGATCGGCTCCGCCACCTTCTCGCCGATGAGGGACGGGTCCGGGTGCGAGAGGCGCACCCGGTTGAGGTCGATGACGACGACGTACGACGCGCCGGTGGAGTGGGCGATCTGGGTGGCGATGCGCTGGATCGTGTTCGCGCAGCCCGGTCGGTCGTTCGCGACGCACTCGCGGATCTGGTCGTCGCTGGCGGCAGCCGACGCGATGGTCGCCGCTCGCGTCTCGAACTGCGAGTCGAGGTGAGACCTCTCCGCGTGTGCGAAGAGGACGAAGCCGATCAGCGTCGTCGCCGAGAGGATGCCGAGCTGGGCGATGAAGATCTGGCTGGAGAGCCGGCGGCGCGAGGACATGACCTGCCCAGTGTGAGCGCCGACTTCTGAAAGCGAAATCGCGGCGCCGTGCGCGGAACGCGCAAAACACGGGTTTTCGCGCAGTACCCGCGTTTGCTCCACAACCGCGACGTGACCCGGGGTCCGAACCTACGGTCCCGCATCAGCGTTGACGAGAGGAGCGATCATGCGCCGACGCAACCGAGAAGGACGAGTCGGGGTTCAGTCCCTGACCGGAGCAGCCGACGCTGCGCGCATCGAGATCACCGGGCTCACGAAGCGGTTCATCACACCGGCCGGACGGCCGTTCACCGCCATCCGCGACGTCACGTTCGCGGTGGAGCCCGGCCAGTTCTGCGCCGTCGTGGGTCCCACGGGCTGCGGCAAGTCGACCACGCTCAGCCAGGTCTCCGGCCTGGACCGTCCGAGCGCGGGCACCGTCACGGTGGGCGGACAAGCGGTCGACGGCATCACCGCGGGCGTCAGCGTGATGTTCCAGAGCGATGCGCTCTTCCCGTGGAAGACCGTCCTGGCCAACGTGATGATGGGCCCGGTCCTCCACGGCACCGCCAAGAAGGACGCCTTGGCTCTCGCCCGGGACTGGCTGCGGCGGGTCGGACTTGCCGGGTTCGAGGACCGCTACCCCCACCAGCTGTCGGGTGGCATGCGCAAGCGTGTCGCGATGGCCGCGGCCCTCATCAACGAACCGCGGATCCTCCTGATGGACGAGCCGTTCGGCGCCCTCGACGTACAGACGAAGGCGATCATGCAGACCGAGCTGCTCGGCCTGTGGGAGCAGCAACAGCCCTCGGTGCTGTTCATCACCCACGACCTCGACGAGGCCGTGGCCCTCGCCGACCGGGTCGTCGTGATGACCAGCAGCCCAGGCTCGGTCAAGGAGGTGTTCGACATCGACCTGCCGCGCCCCCGGGGCGAGGTGCAGAAGATCCGTCACGAGCAGCGCTTCCTCGAGCTGCAGGAGCGGATCTGGTCCTCCCTCAAGGACGAGGTCGAGCGGGCGTACGCGCAGACGGCAGGTGCGGCATGAGTACGACGGCGGCCGCCCTCACGCGCCCCGCGTCCGAGGAGAGCGAGGCGACCATCCAGCGCAGCGCCCGGCGCGCCCGCCGGCGGCGCAGGACGCTGGTCTGGGTAGGGCGGATCCTGCTGCCGGTGGTCGTGATCGGCTCGTGGCAGTGGACCACCGAGACCGGCGTGGTCGACAAGTTCTTCTTCGGCCAGCCCTCGGGCATCTGGCACGCGCTGGTGAACCTCTACCGGCACGGGACGGCGTTCGGCTCGATCTGGCTGAACGTCGGCATCACGATCAAGGAGGCGGTGTACGGCTTCGCGCTCGGCACCGTCGCCGGTGTGCTCCTCGGCCTGCTGCTCGGGACCTCGCCGCTGCTGGCCGACGTGTGCGGCCCCTACATCAAGGCGCTCAACTCGGTGCCGCGGATCATCCTCGGCTCGATCTTCGTCGTGGCCTTCGGGCTCGGCACGTTCCCGAAGGTGCTGCTGGCCGCCGTCCTGGTCTTCTTCATCGTGTTCTTCAACGCGTTCCAAGGAGTGCGCGAGGTGGACCGCAACCTGGTGTCGAACGTGCGCGTCCTCGGCGCCTCGCCGCTCCAGGTGGCACGGCACGTCACGATCCCGTCGGCCCTGACCTGGATCATCGCCAGCCTGCACACGGCGTTCGGCTTCGCGATCATCGGCGCACTCGTGGCGGAGGTCCTCGGCTCCCAGCACGGCGTCGGCCTGATCATCACCCAGGCCCAGGGCACGTTCGACATGGACACCGTCTTCGCCTGCATGGCGATCATGTCGGTCGTCACCCTCGTCGCGGAATACCTGCTGACGCTGTTCGAGAAACGCGTCCTGTCCTGGCGACCTCCTTCGCAGACCGACCTGGCCGCGAACCTCTGACCCCGCGGCCATCTCGGCCGCACCTCTGGATCGACCCCATCACCACTGAAAGGAAGTACGTCATGTTCAAGCGCGTCATCGGCACGGCAGCGGTCGGGGCCCTGGTCCTCGGCGTCGCGGCCTGCGGTTCGCACAGCAGCACGGAAGCGGCCGGCACCGGCGACTCGTCGCTCCCGACCGTCACCATGATGGTCGGCGGCATCGACAAGCAGATCTACCTGCCGTACCAGCTGGCCCAGGACCTGGGCTACTACAAGAAGTTCGGCATCAACATGCAGCTTTCGACCGAGAGCAACGGCGGTGTGGGCGCGGAGGACGCGATGGCCTCCGGTCAGGTCGACCTGGCCGGTGCGTGGTACATCCACACGATTGACTTCCAGTCGAAGGGCAAGGACGTGATCAACCTCGTCCAGCTCTCCGGTGCCCCCGGCGAGAGGGTGATGTGCGGCACCAACAGCGGCGTCCACAGCCCCGCCGACTTCAAGTCCAAGACGATGGGCGTGACGGACCTCGGGTCCGGCACCGACGAGCTGACCCAGTTCCTCGCCCACCAGGCCGGCGTCAGCCACAGCGACTACCACACGTTGGCCGTCGGCGACGGGGCCACCGCCATCGCCGCCATCCAGCGGGGATCTGCGCAGTGCGTGATGACCACGCAGCCGACCGTCGGCGCGCTCGAGGCGCGCAAGCTGGCCTACACCGCCATCAACCTGGCCAGCACGCAGGGTGCGACCGCCGCCCTGGGCAGTGCCTGGCCGGCCGCCGGCGTCCTGGCGACCGCCGACTGGGTCAACTCCCACAAGGAGCTCGCGCAGAAGGTCGTCGATGCCCTGGTCGCCACGATGCACTGGATCGCGACGCACAGCGCGGCGCAGATCGCGGCGAAGATGCCGCCCCAGTTCGTGTCGAACAGCACGATCTCCAAGGCGCAGTACATCGCCGGACTGACCAGCGACAAGGACCAGTTCCTCCCCGACGGCATCATGCCGTCCGGCGGCCCGCAGACGGTGTACGCGATGGAGAAGGTGATCGGCGTGGACACCTCGAAGGTGACCCTCGACAAGACCTTCACCAACACCTTCGCCGAGAACGCCAACAAGACGGAGGGGTACAAGATCACCACCACCCCCGCCTCCGGTGGCCTCACCGAGTGACGCGCACGGACTGAGCAAGAGATCACACGGTCCCTCCGCCTCGGCGGAGGGACCGTGCTCTCCACGCGTCAGCGCAGGACTTCGAAGCGACCCTCGTCCTCGACGACCACCACGGCTTCACCCTTGCCGAGCGGGCCGACCACGGTGGTGGCGAGTCCGAGCACCGCGGCCTCGTTGGTCGGACTGTGGCCGACGATGAGAGCACGGCCGCCTTCGGGCAGTACGTCGAAGACTCCACGGAGCGCGGCGCCCAACAGCGCTGACTCCTTCTCGACGAGGTCCGGATCGATCTCTCGCATCTCCTCGACCGTGGCGCCCTTGCCTGCACCCTTGGCGGCGGCGCGCCACCGGTCCTCGACGGACGAGCGGAGGCCGGGCACCTCGGTGACCGGAACCTCCTCCTGACCCGCCGCACGTCGCAGGATCTCGACCGTCTGCGTGGCGCGCCGCGCGCCGGTGGTCCCGAAGAAGGCGTACGGCGGAGTCAGGCCTTGGCGTCCGATCTCCTCCGCGGCAGCGATCCCTTCGTCGGTGAGGGAGTCGCCCTCGTTGTCGGTGTGCCGGAAGAGCTCGACGTAGCGCATCAGTCGGGGAGCCTCCGGGTGTCGACGACGATCTGCGCGACATCCCGCAGCTTGATGTTGCGGGTCTGGGAGTAGCGCCGCAGCACGCCGAACGCCTGGTCGTCGTTCAAGCCGAACCGTTCCATCAGGATTCCCTCGGCGATGCCGATCAGCTTGCGACTGTCGAGGGCGCGGAGGAGGCCCGACTGTTCCTCGACGTTGCTCAGGGCGATGGCCGCATGGCGAGCCAGGACCTGCGCCACTGCTTGGTCGTCCTCGTTGAAGTTGCCGGGTCTTTCGGCGTAGACATTCAGGCTTCCCATCACGTCGCCGCTGACGTACAGCCGCGCGCCGATCATGCTGCGAACCCCGGCCTGCGCGGCGGCTTGCGCCCACCGTGGCCATCTCGACTCCGAGCTGGTGTCCCGGACCAGAACGCTTCGCCGGTCGTGGGTCAGGGCAACGTCGGGACCGTCGTCCAGGTGCATCTGGAGCTGGTCCAGGCGGGAGACGACCGGGCTGGTGGCGGCAATGGTCTCGACGCGTCCTCTCCGGACGAACAGGACGCCGGCGTAGTCTCCGCCGACAGCCTTGAGCGCGAACTCGAGGACCTTGTCGAGTGTTTCCTCGAAGGTGTCGGTGTCGTGGAGTGAGGCGGCGATCTCGGCGAAGTCGTCCGCATTACCCGGTGTCAACGCCGACTGCCCTCGCGCGTCGACGAGGCGGGATGCGTCTGCGGGCAGGAGTCAGCCACCTCGCGAGTCTGGTCCTCGGGGGTCCAGATGTCGACCCCGTGCGGCTCGCCAGCCTCAGGGCTCGAGCTGGCGAGCCTGACCCTGCCGGGCTCGCGCGCCGCGCCGACAGCGGCTGGGCCCGCGGTACCCCGGAAACGCGCGTCTACTCCGGTGCGGTCGGCCTTCGTCGGAAAAGGCCGACAAGGGCTGCCGGGAAAGGCGGCGCGATCACGCACGCTCGTCACAGGCTCTGCGCTTCTTCCTCGGTGAACGACGCGGTGACGAGGTCGGCGACGGCCCGCATCTGCTGGGGGCTCAATGGCCCGTACTCCAGCGCGCCGACGTTCTCGTGCACCTGGGCCACGGTCTTGAAGCCGGGGATGGGGAGGCAGCGCGGGCTGCGCGCCCACAAGGCGCCCAAGGCTGCCTGCGCGAGGGTCCGCCCGTCGCTGGTGAGGATGTCGCGCAGCTGCTCGACCACCCGGCGCCCGACGGCAAGCGGCCCGTCCTGGACGTCCCAGCCCCGCTGCCGGCGCAGATCGCCTTCGGCGAAGCGGGTCGCCTGGTCGAACTTGCCTGTGAGCAGCCCCTTGCCCAACGGGCCGTTGATGATCGCCGCGAGGTCGTGGGCGTCGCAGAACGCCAGCATCCGGTCGGCCTCGGGGAAGACCATGGTCAGTAGGTTCAGGCCGAACTGCACGGACGGGCAGTGTCCGCGCTCGACGAAGCGCAGAGCGCCCTCGAGCCCGGTTCCCCAGGCGTAGTAGCGGATCTTGCCCGCCGCCACGAGCTCGTCCAGGACGTCGAGGACGGGGTCGACGGCGGCCGGGTCGTAGCCGCCCACGTGGAACTGGTAGAGGTCGATGTAGTCCGTGCCCAGGCGGCGCAGGCTCGCCTCGCAGGCCTGTCTGATGTACGCCGGGCTGGCGTCGCGGCCGGTCATGGTGCCGGAGTACTCGTCGAAGGTCAGCCCGAACTTGGTCGCGACCACGACACCGTCGCGCCGGCCGGCCAGGGCCCGGCCCACGATCCGCTCGCTGTGTCCCGTGCCGTAGATGTCGGCGGTGTCGATGAAGGTGATCCCGCCGTCGAGGCCGGCCTGGATGGCGCGGATCGCTTCGCTCTCGTCCACCTGTCCCCAGCCGAACTGGCTGCCGCGGAACTCGGTCGGGCCGCCGATGGCCCAGCAGCCCATACCCAGCGGACTGACCTCCAGACCGGTCCAGCCGAGCCAGCGAGCCCGCATGTGTCGCTCCTCCTGCTCAACCCCCGCCGGAACACTAGTTCGCCGACCAAGGTCGAGCCGCTCGACCCGCGAGCGTCACCAAGTGAGGGCGATGTACTTCGACTCCAGGTAGTCGAGCATCCCCTCGTGACCGCCCTCGCGGCCGAGGCCGGACTGCTTGGTGCCGCCGAAGGGTGCGGCGGGGTCGGAGACCAGTCCGCGGTTCAGGCCGACCATGCCGGACTCCATCGCCTCGCTCACCCGCAGCCCGCGGGCGAGGTCGCGCGTGTAGACGTAGGAGACCAGGCCGTACTCCGTGTCGTTGGCGAGGCGGATCGCCTCGGCCTCGTCGGTGAACGTGACGATCGGGGCGACCGGGCCGAAGATCTCCTCGCGCAGGATCGGCGCCGACGGCGGCACGTCGGTGAGGACGGTCGGGTCGTAGTAGTAGCCGGGTCGGTCGGGGCGGGTGCCGCCGACGACGATGCGACCGCCGGCGTCGATGGTGCCCTGGACCAGCTCGGTCACCTTGGTGACCGCGTCCTCGTTGACCAGCGGGCCGACCTGGGTGTCGTCGGCGATGCCGGGGCCTACGCGCATGGCGGACATCCGCTCGGCCAGGCGGCGGGAGAACTCGTCGGCCACGTCGGCGTGGACGAAGAAGCGGTTGGCGGCCGTACACGCCTCGCCGCCGTTGCGCATCTTGGCGGTCATCGCGCCCTCGAGGGCGGCGTCGAGGTCGGCGTCCTCGAAGACCACGAACGGCGCGTTGCCACCGAGCTCCATCGAGCAGTTCACGACCTGGTCGGCCGCCTCCTTCAGCAGGATCCGGCCGACCTCGGTCGAGCCGGTGAAGGAGAGCTTGCGCACCCGCGGGTCGTGCAGCATGGCGGAGACGACGGCGCCCGAACGGCGCGCGGGTACGACGTTCACGACGCCTGCAGGGACGCCGGCGTCGTCGAGGATCTTGGCCATCAGCAGCGCCGTCAGCGGCGTGTCAGAGGCGGGCTTCAGTACGACGGTGCAGCCGGCGGCAAGCGCCGGGCCGATCTTGCGGGTGGCCATCGCGGCCGGGAAGTTCCACGGCGTCACGAGCACGGCGATCCCGACCGGCTGGCGGACCACCATGATCCGGTTCGCGCCGGAGGGCGCGGTGGCCAGCTCACCGGAGGCGCGGACGGCCTCCTCGGCGTACCACCGGAAGAACTCCGCGGCGTACGCCGTCTCGCCGCGCGCGTCGGGCAGCGCCTTCCCGTTCTCCAGCGCGATCAGGTGGGCGAGCTCGTCGGCGCGCGCCGTCATCAGCTCGAACGCGCGGCGCAGCACCTCCGCGCGCTCGCGCGGAGCGGTGGCGGCCCACGGGGCGGCGGCGGCCGCGGCGTCGACCGCGCGGATCCCGTCCTCGACCGTGCCGTCCGCGACGGTCGTGATCACCTCACCCGTCGCCGGGTCGACGACGTCGAAGCGTCCGCCGTCGGACGCGGCAACGGCGTGGCCGCCGATCAGCAGGTCGGTCGGGAGGTCGGCGATCTTGTCGAGGCTGAAGTCGGCCACGGTGTTCCTCTCAGTACGGGTTGGCGACGAACAGGTCCTGCGCCGGGAAGAGGGTCAGCACCTGGGGACCGTCCTCGGTGAGCACGATCTCCTCCTCGATCCGCGCGGCGGAGTAGCCGTCGGACGCCGGGCAGTAGGTCTCGAGCGCGAACACCATCCCGACCTGGAGCTCGATCGGCTCCTTCATCGAGTTCAGCCGCGAGATGATCGGCCGCTCGTGCAGCCC
>NZ_DASXWU010000073.1:0-2776 GCF_036503465.1 Nocardioides sp. | reverse complement strand
CGCTCAGGTCGCGCAGCGTGTCGATGGTGTACGTCGGGCCGCCGCGGTCGATGTCGACCCGCGAGACCCAGAAGCGAGGGTTGGACGCGGTGGCGATGACCGTCATCAGGTAGCGGTCCTCGGCGGCCGTGACCTGCCGGTCGGACTTCTGCCACGGCGCTCCGGTCGGCACGAACACGACCTCGTCGAGGTCGAACCACGCCTGCACCTCCGAGGCGGCGACGAGGTGACCGTGGTGGATCGGGTCGAACGTGCCGCCCATCACCCCGATCCTGCGGGCGCGGGCGCTCATGACCCTGCCACGAGGATGCTCAGCTGTGCTCGCGTCCCGCGCCGAACACGAGGAGCGCGAGCATGAGCAGGATGAAGATCACCAGGACGCCGGAGCCGACGACCCAGTGGTTGAGGATGAGCGGAGTCACGGGTGAAGGGTAACCGAGTCACCGCGTGTGGCCGTCGCCGGTCACGACGTACTTGGTGGAGGTCATCTCGCGCAGCCCCATCGGCCCGCGGGCGTGCAGCTTCTGGGTACTGATCCCGATCTCGGCGCCGAACCCGAACTCCCCGCCGTCGGTGAACCGCGTCGAGGCGTTCACCAGCACGGCGGCGGCGTCGACCTCGGCCACGAAGCGGCGAGCCGCGGCCTGGTCGCCGGTCACGATCGCCTCGGTGTGGCCGGTGGAGTACCGCCGGATGTGGTCGAGCGCCGCGTCGAGGTCGGGCACCACGGCGGCGGAGATGTCGAGGCTGAGGTACTCGCGGCCGTGGTCGTCCTCGCTCGCCGCGACCACGCCGTCGTACGCCGTGAACGCGGCGTCGCCGTGGATCGTCACGCCCGCGTCCTGCAGCGCCGCGACGACCCGCGGCAGGAACTCCTCCGCGACGTCGGCGTGCACGAGCAGCGACTCGGCCGCGTTGCAGACGCTGGTGCGCTGGGTCTTCGCATTGAGGACGATCGCAAGCGCCATCTCGAGGTCGGCCGCCCGGTCGACGTAGACGTGGCAGTTGCCGACCCCGGTCTCGATCACCGGCACCGTCGACTCCTCGACGACCGACCGGATCAGCCCCGCTCCCCCGCGTGGCACGAGCACGTCGACGAGGCCGCGGGCGCGCATCAGCTCCTTCACCGTCTCGCGCGAGTCGGCCGGGACCAGCTGGATGCAGTCGGCCGAGATCCCCGAGCTCTCGACGGCGTCGCGGAGGATCTCCACGAGCGTCTCGTTGCTGGAGGTCGCGCTGCTGCTGCCGCGGAGCAGCGCCGCGTTGCCCGACTTGAGGCAGATGCCTGCCGCGTCGACCGTCACGTTGGGACGGCCCTCGTAGATCATCCCGACGACGCCGAACGGCACCCGCACCTGCCGCAGCTCGAGCCCGTTGGCGAGCGTGCTGCCGCGCACCACCTCGCCGACCGGGTCGGGCAGCCGTGCCAGGTCGCGTAGCCCGTCGGCCATCGCGGCCACACGGTCCGGCGTCAGCCGCAGCCGGTCGACCAGGTGCGCCTCCGTGCCGGCGTCCTCGGCGCGGCGTACGTCGTCGTCGTTGGCCGCGAGGATCCGCTCGGTGGCCGAGTCGAGGGCGTCCGCCATGCTCAGCAGCGCCGCATCCTTGGCCGCCCGCGTGGCCAGGCCCAGCTCCCGGGACGCCTCCCGCGCTCGGCGACCCAGCTCGGCGACGTCGGTCATGTGGAAAGCGTAGAGCCGGGGGGCGGCAGGTTCATCACGGTATGTTGGTCAACCACCGCTTCTGTAGCGGAGCTCCGCTCGAGGGGTTCCGGTTCGCCTACATACCGTGATGAACCGGCGCATCCCTGGGCCTCAGCCCTTGCGCTGCTTGACCTCCTCGGTCACCGCGGGGAGGACGGTGTGGAGGTCGCCGACCACGCCGAAGTCGACGAGCTCGAAGATCGGCGCCTCCTCGTCCTTGTTGACCGCCACGATGGTCTTCGAGGTCTGCATGCCGGCCCGGTGCTGGATGGCGCCGGAGATGCCGGCGGCGATGTAGAGCTGCGGCGAGACGGTCTTGCCGGTCTGGCCGACCTGGTAGGAGTGCGGCTTCCAGCCGGAGTCGACGGCCGCACGGGAGGCGCCCACGGCCGCGCCGAGCGCGTCGGCGAGGTCCTCGACCGGCTCGAACTTGCCTCCGGTCCCGCGACCGCCGGAGACCACGATCGCCGCCTCGGTGAGCTCGGGGCGTCCGGTCGCCGTGCGCGGCTGCGCCGCCACGATCTGCGCGCCCTTGGCGGCGTCGGACACGGTCACCGAGACCTCCTCGACCTCACCGGCAGCGGCCGACTCGACCGGGGCGGCGGAGTTCGGCTTGACCGTGATGATCGGGGTGCCCTTCGTCACCTTCGCCTTGACCGTGTAGCTGCCGGCGAACACCGACTGGGTGGTCACCGGACCTCCGTCACCCGACTCCACGTCGACGGCGTCGGTGATCAGTCCGGAGTCGGTCTTGATCGCGAGCCGGCCCGCGATCTCCTTGCCCTCCGCGGACGAGGCGATCAGCACCGCCCCGGGCGAGGTCTTCTCGACCAGCTGCTGCAGCGCCTCGGCCTTCGGCGCGACTAGGAAGCCCTTCAGGTCCGCGTCGTCGACGACGTACACCTTGCCGGCGCCGTACGTCTTCACGGCCTCGGCCACCTCGGAGCCCTGGTCCTTCGGGCCCAGGAACACCGCGGACGGCTCGCCGATGCGGGCGGCCAGGGTGAGCATCTCGTACGTCGGCTTCTTGACCGCCACACCATCAGGGCCGTCGGCGTGGTCGACCACCACCA
>NZ_DASXWU010000072.1:0-4079 GCF_036503465.1 Nocardioides sp. | reverse complement strand
CGCGAGGTGCGCAGGCTCTCGCAGACGGTCACCCCGTCGCCGAACGAGATGTTCGGCCCCAGCACCACGACGTACTCCTCGGGGTGCTGGGCGAGCCACGGCAGGAGCCGCTCGGTGGTGTCCACCGACTGGCAGCCGGGGGGCAGGGCACCGAGCAGCCGGCGGGCCGTGGTGCTGTCGGGATCGACGATGACGGGCATCTCAGCTCACTTGGCGAAGAGCGACTGGATCGCGGTGGACGTGCCGGGGGCCGGCTTGACGACGCTGTTCGGAGTCAGCAGCCCGAAGGTCAGGTTGAGGGCCTTGGACGCGAGGATCACCTTCTGCGCCTCCTTCTGGTTGACCGCCAGCGTCAACAGCGTACGAGGAAGCTGCTCGGTCGTCTGCGTCCCGTTCTCGTCAGTGGTCGTCGACGTGGTCGCCGGCTGCGGGGAGCCGACGTTCAGCACGGTCACCTTCGGCAGCAGAAGCCGGGTCGACTGGACTCCTGTGCCGGAGCCGCTTGCGCCACCAGAAGTCGCCCCGGCGGCCTGCAGGGTGCCGGTCACGAAGATGGCGACGTCGGAGCCGTTCTGGATGTTGCCTGCCACCCGGTCGGGGTCGGTCAGGTTCACCGAGATCGCGATCATCCCCTTGGGGATCGGCAGCGAGGTCGTGGTCTGGGCGACCGTGCTCCCGAACTGAGCGGTGAGGATCTGCTGGCCGGCGAAGATCGGGACCGTGACGAGCTTGCCCTTGAGGGCCTCGGTCGTCGTGACGGCGTCGGTGGCGAGCTCGTTCTTCGGCACCGTCTGCATCGCGATCTGGCCACCTGACAGCGCGTCGTCGTACTTCGTGCCGGCGGCGATGTTCGACGTCGCCTTGAGCACGCTGACGTTGTCGAACTTGTCCTGGGCACGCTTGTCGGCGCTCTGGACGTAGAGGAACACGAGAGCCGTGCCGATCAAGGCGACGAACACGGCGAGGATGAGCAGCAGCCTTCGGCGATCCATGGCCGATTTCCCTTTCGCTCGGACATCTGCCGTCCGGCGGATGGCGGGCTGGCAGTACGGGGGTGCGCGCACCGGGTCGAGGGACTGGAGCCCTCCCGTGAGACCGGAACTCGCGAGACAGATGGTAGGTGTGCGACAGGCGGGTCCGTGGGACTTTGGCAAAGAAAGCAGCCCGAGGGTGGAGCGGTCCGGCGCCGCCCGTACCGGGCCTCCGCGCCCCGCCCGGACCCGGCGGGGAGCGGGGCCGGGCTCAACGGAACAGGGCCGCGATCTCGTCCTTGTGCTCCCGGACCACGACGCTCCGCTTGAGCTTGAGGCTTGGCGTGAGCTGCCCGGTCTCCTCGGTCCAGTCGTACGGCAGGATCTCGAACTTCCGGATGGACTCCGCGCGGGAGACGGCCGCGTTCGCGTCGTCGACGGCGCGCTGGATCTCGGCACGGAGATCCGGGTCGTCGACGTGGGCGGCGATGTCGCCGCTCTTGCCGTGCGCTTCTGCCCAGTCGGGGAAGGTCTCGGGATCGATCGTGACCAGCGCCGCGATGAACGGGCGGCCGTCCCCGACGACCAGGCACTGGCTGACCAGGGCGTGCGCACGCACCCGGTCCTCGAGCACCGAGGGGGCGACGTTCTTCCCACCTGCGGTCACCAGGATCTCCTTCATCCGGCCGGTGATCCGGACGAAGCCCTCCTCGTCGATCTCGCCGACGTCGCCGGTGTGGAACCAGCCGTCCCGCTCGAGCGCAGCGGCGGTCGCCTCGTCGTTGTGCCAGTAGCCGGCGAACACCTGGCCGCCGCGGAACAGCAGCTCCCCGTCGTCCCCGACGCGCACCTCGGTCCCGGGCAACGGCTGCCCCACGGTCCCGATCTTGAGGGCCTCCGGCCGGTTCACCGCGACCGCGGCCGTGGTCTCGGTGAGCCCGTAGCCCTCCAGCACCGTCAGACCGATGCCCCGGTAGAAGTGGCCGAGCCGGTCGCCGAGCGGTGCACCCCCGGAGACGGCGTACCGGCAGCGGCCGCCGAGCGCGCCGCGCAGGCGCCCGTAGACCAGCCGCGAGAACACCGCATGCCGGGCTCGGAGCGTGACCGGGACCTTCCCGCGGTCGAGCGCGCGGGAGTAGGCGATCGCCGTCTCGGCAGCACGGTCGAAAAGGGCACCCCGTCCCTCGGACGTGGCGCGCTGCGAGGCGGTGTTGAAGACCTTCTCGAAGACCCGTGGCACGGCGAGCAGGAAGGTCGGCTTGAACTCGGCGAGGTCGGGCAGCAGCCGCTTGATGTCGGCGCTGTGCCCGAGGCGCACCCGGGCCTTCACCGCACCGATCTGGATGATCCGGGCGAACACATGGGCGAGCGGCAGGAACAGCAGGGTCGAGGCGTCGTCAGCGCCGAACAGCTCGTCGAGCTCCGACACGGCGACGCCCAGCTCGACCATGAAGTTGCCGTGCGTCAGCTCGCAGCCCTTGGGGCGCCCGGTGGTGCCCGAGGTGTAGATGATCGTCGCCAGGTCGAGCGGTGTCGCCGACGTGCGGCGGCGCTCGAGCTCGTCGTCCGCGATGTCCTCACCGAGACGGCGCAGGACCTCGACGGCGTTGTCCTCCAGCGACCACACGTGGCTCAGCTCGGTCAGGGACCGGCGCCGTTCGGCGACGAGCGCCGTGTGGGCCGGCCCCTCGGCGACCACGGCCACGGCACCGGAGTCGCTGAGGATCCACTCGATCTGGTCGGCGGACGAGGTCTCGTAGATCGGGACCGTGACCGCGCCGGCGAACCAGATCGCGTAGTCCACGAGGGTCCACTCGTACCGGGTCTTCGAGAGCAGGGCGACCCGGTCGCCGACGGTGAGCCCGGCCGCGACCAGTCCCTTCGCGACCGCGCGGACCTCCGCCAGGAACTCGGCTGCGGTGACCCCGGACCACCCGCCGTCGGTGCGCCGGGAGAAGAGGACGGCGTCAGCGGCCTCCGCGGCGTTCGTCACCACGTCGTCGGTCAGGTTCCCGGTCGCCGGGATCACGACGTTCAGCGGGGCGGAGTACTCGCGCACGCAGCCTCCCAGCTCGGTCTCGGGTTCCCGGGCGAGGTTACCGCCGGGTCTGGTGAGGCCGATCCGATAGTCTCGCCGGGCTGGAGAGGTCGGCGTGCACGGGCGCCGGACCGCGAGCCCGAGGGGGACACGATGGCCGACCAGACCACGTCGTCGATCGTCGTTGAGGCCTCGCCGAGCCAGGTGATGGCCGTGATCGCCGACTTCCCGGCGTACCCGACCTGGGCCAAGGGCGTGAAGACCGCCGACGTCGTGTCCGCGCTGCCCGACGGCCGTGCCGAGCAGGTCTTCTTCACCCTCGACGTCCCGCCGATCAAGGACGAGTACACGCTCGCCTACGTGTGGTCCGGCGACGACGAGGTCACCTGGACCCTGGTCGAGGGGAAGATGTTGCGTGCCCTGGACGGTGCCTACGTGCTGACGGACCGCGGCGACGGGAGCACCGACGTCACCTACCGGCTCGCGCTGGACGTCTCGATCCCCTTGATCGGGATGCTGAAGCGGAAGGGCGAGAAGATCCTCATCGACACCGCGCTCAAGGGTCTCAAGAGGCGCGTCGAGTCCCTCGCCTGACGAGGATCGGCGCAGGCACGTGCGGATCCTGCTCTTCACCGGAAAGGGCGGCGTCGGGAAGTCGACGGTCGCCGCGGCCACGGCCGCCCTGGCCGCAGAGTCCGGCCGTCGGGTCCTGGTGCTCTCGACCGACGCGGCCCACTCGCTCGCCGACGCGTACGGCGTGACCGTGGGTCGCGAGCCCGAGCAGGTGGCCGCGAACCTGTTCGTGCACCAGGTCGACGCCCAGCGGCGCTTCGAGGAGTCCTGGGCCGAGATCCAGCGGTACCTGCTGTCCGTGCTCGAGGTCGCCGGCGTCGACCCCGTCGCCGCGGAGGAGCTCACGGTGATCCCCGGCGCGGAGGAGGTGCTGGCGCTCCTCGAGCTGAGGCTGCACGCGCTCTCCGACGAGTGGGACGCCGTCCTGGTGGACTGCGCGCCCACGGCCGAGACCCTGCGGCTGCTGGCGCTGCCCGAGGCGCTGGGCTGGTACATGA
>NZ_DASXWU010000071.1:0-21654 GCF_036503465.1 Nocardioides sp. | reverse complement strand
TCCTCGCTGTCGTCTGAGTGATCCGCGTGTTGCGAGTGTGGTCGTCTCGACTCGCCGGCACGGCTTCGCGAGCTCAGCCGTGGCGCTCGCTCGACCGGGAGAGCCACGACCGCGGGCTCGTTCCTCGCTGTCGTCTGAGTGATCCGCGTGTTGCGAGTGTGGTCGTCTCGACTCGCCGGCACGGCTTCGCGAGCTCAGCCGTGGCGCTCGCTCGACCGGGAGAGCCACGACCGCGAGCTCGTTCCTCGCTCGCGGTCGGCCTCACCCCCACCAGAATGCGGTGGCGACGATGCCGTAGAGCACGACGAGGGAGGCACCTTCCAGCCACGTCGACTCGCCGTCGAAGGCGATGAACGCCGCGAGGACGATCGCCAGCATCAGGACGACCACGAGCATCGGCGAGAGCACCAGCGTCAGCGACGCCAGCCCGAAGATCTGGGACACCAGCACCAGCACCGGCGCGAGGACCAGCGCGATCTGGAGCGGGCTGTTCAGGATCACCGAGAAGGCGTACGCCGCCTGGTCCTTCGCCGCGAGCTGGACGCCGACGACGTTCTCGATCGCGTTGCCGGCGATGGCGACCACGACCAGGCCGGCGAAGGTCTGGTTGATCGACAACGAGTCCATGGCCGGCTGGAGTGCGTTGACGAACCAGTCGGAGACGAACGCCGCCGCCGCGCCGGCCACCGCGAGCAGCCCGACCGCGAGCCCGACCGGCCAGCGCGGCTGCTCGTGCTGGCCCGCGGACTCGTCGCCGGTCTCTCGGCCCAGGGAGAACGGCAGCGAGGCTGCGAACAGCAGCAGCAGGAGCACCGAGACGATCACCGAGAACGTCGTCTCGTGGGCCTCCGCGGGCGTGTGCAGCCAGTGGGTGAAGGACGGGATCGCCCAGGCCGAGACCGACAGCAACATCAGGACGACGATCGTGCGGGCGCGGTCGGAGCCCAGCTGTTGGGTGCCGTGCCGGAGTCCGCCCACCACGAACGCCAGCCCCAGCACCAGCAGCAGGTTGGCCAGGATGGAGCCGACCAGCGCCGCGCGCACGACGTCCACCAACCCCGCCTTGAGCGAGAAGATGCAGATGAAGAGCTCGGGCAGGTTGCCCAGCGCCGACTGCAGCACGCCGGTGGCGCCGGCGCCGAACCGGTCGCCCAGCTGCTCCACCGACCGGCCGACGACGGACGCGAGGAGGCACACGGCCGCGGCGGAGACGATGAAGGCCGCGACCGCGCCCCAGTGTCCGTAGTCGGCGACGCCGGCCAGCACGGTCAGCACGGCGGCGCCGCCGAGCACGACCTTGTCCGAGGTGACGAGCGTGGAGGTGGCAGTCGCGGCGGCTGTCATGGCGTCACCGTAGGACAGTGGGTGCCCTCGACTACGCTCGACCACCGAGCAGAAGGCGGGCGAAAGGCGGGCTGCGTGCACACCACCACCGGGGTCTTCGTCTGCTTCGAGGGCGGCGAAGGTGCGGGCAAGTCCACGCAGGCCCGGGAGCTGGCCGATGCCCTCGAGAGTCGTGGCTACCGCACGCTGCTCACCTTCGAGCCCGGCGACACCACCGTCGGCAAGGAGCTGCGGCGGATCGTGCTCGACCCCGCGACCGGCGAGCTGTCCCACCGCACCGAGGTCCTGTTGTACGCCGCCGACAAGGCCGAGCACGTCGACACCGTCGTGCTCCCCGCGCTGGAGCGTGGCGAGGTCGTGATCACCGACCGGTACGTCGACTCGATGCTGGCCTACCAGGGCGCCGGCCGGGCCCTCGACCTCCCCGACGTCGACCGGGTGGCCCGGTGGGCCACGCGCGACCTGCGCCCCCACCTGACCGTCGTGCTCGACCTCGACCCGGAGCACGGGCTCGGCCGGTTCGACGAGCGTGACCGGATCGAGGGCGAGTCGCTCGACTTCTTCGTGCGGGCGCGCGAGGCGTTCCTGGCGCTCGCCGCCGACGACCCCGACCACTACCTGGTGGTCGACGCAGCCCGGCCGTCGCACGAGATCGCGGAGGTCGTGCTCACCCGGGTGGAGCCTCTCCTCGGCCAGGCGCTCCGGTGACCGCCCCAGGGATCCCGGCACAGCCGATCCGGTCGGTCTGGGACACGCTTGTCGGACAGCGCCAGGCCGTCGAGTCCCTTCGAGCGGCCGCCTCAGGGCACGGCATGAGCCACGCGTTCCTCTTCACCGGCCCCCCGGGTTCCGGCCGGTCCAACGCCGCGATCGCGTTCGCAGCCGCGCTGGAGTGCGAGCAGCAGCCGCCGGGCTGCGGCACCTGCCACTCCTGCCACACCGTCCTGGCCGTCAGCCACGCCGACGTCACGGTGGTGCGTACCGACCGGCTGTCGATCGGCGTCGACGAGGTGCGCGACCTGGTACGCCGGTCCGCGCTCGCCCCCGTCGGGCGTCGGTGGCAGGTGATGATCGTCGAGGACGCCGACCGGCTGACCGACCAGGCGGCCAACGCCCTGCTCAAGGCGATCGAGGAGCCCACCGACCGCACCGTGTGGATGCTGTGCGCCCCCACTGTCGAGGACCTGCTCCCGACGATCCGCTCGCGCTGCCGGCTGGTGACGCTGACGACGCCCTCGGCCGAGGAGGTGGCCGACTTCCTCGTCCGCACCGACGGCATCGACGCCGCGCTGGCGTCGTACTGCGCCCGCGCCAGCCAGGGACACATCGGCCGGGCCCGGGCGCTCGCCCGCGACGAGGGGGCACGCAACCGCCGCAAGGAGGTCGTCTCCTACCCGGCCCGGCTGACCACTCTCGCCTCATGCATGAGCGCCGCGCAGAACCTCGTGGAGACCACACAGGAGGAGGCCGACCTGATCACCGGCGAGCTCGACGCGCGGGAGCGCGCCGACCTCGACGCGTCGTACGGCGTGGTGGAACGCGGCCGTCGCCCGCGCGAGTACGCCCCGGCCGCCGCGGCCCTCGAGCGGGCACAGAAGACGCGGGCCAAGCGCCGTCACCTCGACGTCGTCGACCGCGGGCTGATGGACCTGGTGTCCGTCTACCGTGACGCGATCGCGGTCGCCACCGGTGCCGGCGGCGCACTGGTCAACGAGGAGATCCGGCACGACGTCGAGCAGGTGGTGCGCAGCTCCAGTCCCGAGCTGAACCTGCGTCGGATCGGTTGGGTCTTCGACGCGAGGGAGCAGATGCTCGAGTTCAACGTGCCCGTGCCGCTGGCGCTCGAGTCGCTGATGGTCGCCCTCAAGGCGCCGACCCGGTGACCCGGCGGTGAGGCGCCTCGTCGCGGCGATCACCCTCGTGGTGGTCGTCGTGCTGGTCGCGGGTGTGGCGCTCGTCGTCACGCGCGGCTCGTCCGGCGACGCGACCGGCCCGACGCCGGTCACACCGTCCGGAGGGCCGCCGGCGACGCAGCCACCGTCTGCCGCGCTGGCGCGGTTCTACGGCCAGCACCTCGACTGGTCCGAGTGCGGCGACAACGAGTGCGCCCGGCTCACCGTGCCTCTCGACTACCGCCGCCCGTCGGGTCGCACGATCCAGCTCTACGTCCTCAAGGTGCCGGCATCCGGGTCGCGCATCGGCTCCCTGGTGGTCAACCCGGGCGGCCCGGGTGCCGCCGGGTCGTCGTACGCCGCCGGGCGGAGCACCTACTTCGGCGACCCGTTGCTGGAGCACTTCGACCTGATCGGCTTCGACCCGCGCGGCACCGGTCAGAGCGCCCCGGTCGACTGCCTGGACGACCACGACTTCAACGCCTACTTCTCCTCCGACCCCGACCCGACGACTCCGGCGCAGATCAAGACGTTCCGGCGCGAGCAACAGGCGCTCGCCCGCGGATGTGCCACCCACTCGGGCGCCCTGGCCGGGCACGTGTCGACCGTCGAGGCGGCGCGCGACATGGACATCCTGCGAGCGGCGCTGGGCGATCCCCGGATGAACTACTTCGGGGCGTCGTACGGCACGAAGCTGGGTGCGACATACGCCCAGCTCTTCCCGCAGCGGGTCGGGCGGTTCGTCCTCGACGGCGCCATCGACCCGTCGCTCGGCACCCGCGCCGCAGCCCTGCAGCAGGCCGCTGCGTTCCAGAAGGCACTCGAGTCGTACGCCGCCAACTGCGTGCAGTCGTCCGTCGGGTGCTTCCTCGGCAAGAGCGTCCCCGACGTGCTGACGACGATCCGCTCATTGCTCGACCAGATCACCCGCAAGCCGGTCCCGACCAGCGACGGACGCGAGCTCACCGCGGGCAACGCCTTCTATGGGATCGCGGCCACGCTCTACAACCGCAGCTACTGGATCCTGCTCAGCTCGGCGCTGCGGGGGGCGCTGAGCGGTGACGGCACTCTGCTGATGAAGCTCGCCGACGCGTACGCCGAGCGCAACACCGACGGCACGTTCCAGAGCAACTTCCTCGAGGCGTTCTACGACATCTCCTGCCTCGACGACCCCTACTCCATCCCCTACAGCAAGGTGCCGTCCCAGTTCCCGGCGTTCGAGAAGGCGTCGTCGGTCTTCGGCCGGGTCTACGCCTGGGGGCTGACCTCGTGTGACGGCTTCACGCCGCGGACCGACGAGCGGCCGCCGGTGATCCACGCGAACGGCGCCCAGCCGATCGTGGTGATCGGCACGACCCGCGACCCGGCGACGCCCTACCGGCAGGCGGTCGCCCTCGCCCACCGGCTCGACTCCGGCGTCCTGGTCAGCCGCGAGGGCGACGGCCACACCGGCTACCACCAGGGCAACGCGTGCGTCGACCGGGCGGTCGAGGGATACCTGGTGTCCGGTGTGGTGCCGAAGAACGGACTCTCTTGCTGATCGTCACCGGTCCGGCCGGATGACGACTCGCCCGCGCGCGCCGGCCTCGACGAGGTCGTGTCCCCGCGCGGTGTCGGCCAGGGGGAGCTCGTGTGCCACGCGGACGGCGAGCCCCGGACCGGCGAGCCGACGGTTGATCGTGGCTGCGGCGTCCGTCAGCTCCGACACGGACGCCAGGCTGATGACGAAGCCGCGGAGCTGGACGTCCCGGGTGTAGAGCGGCCAGAGGTCGACGTTCTCGTGAGGCCTCCGGCCGGCGGTGAGGAGGATCCGGCCACGCGTCGCCACGAGCCGGATGGCGTCGGTGAGCTGCGTCTGCCCGGACGTGTCCCAGTGGACGTCCACGCCGTCCGGTGACGTCGCCCGGACCTGCTCGCCCAGGTCGGGGTCGCGGTAGTCGACCACCGCGTCCGCCCCGAGCTCCCTCACCCGGTCGTGGTCGTCGCTGCGTGCGCCGGCGATCACCCGCAGCCCGGCCTCGGCGGCCAGCTGGACCGCGATCGCGCCGATGTTCCCCGCGGCGCCGCCGACGAAGATCGTCTGGCCGGCTCGCACCTCGGCATGCCGGTGCAGGGCCAGCGCAGCGGTTGCGGCCGGATGGAGTACGGCGACCGTGGCGATGGGGTCGACATCCGGAGGCAGTCGGTACAGCCGCTCCGCCGGTACGACGGCGTACTCCGCGCAGGAGCCCTGCCGGCCGGCGTGGCCCAGGCTGTTGCACCAGACGGGCTCCCCGACCGAGAAGCCGCTGCCGGCTCCGGCCGCCGCCACCGAGCCGACCAGGTCGCGCCCGACCACGAACGGGCTCGGCATCGGAGTCGGGTAGCGGCCGGAGCGGACGTAGGTGTCCACCTGGTTGACCGCCGCAGCCTCTACCTGCACCAGGACGTCCGTGGGCCCGGGCTCGGGCCTCGGGATGCTCTCGACCCGGATGTCGGTCGCCGGCCCCGGTGCGGTCACGAACGCCGCACGCATCAGCTCCTCAGGCATCCCGTCAGGTCTACTCGACGGCCGGACCACCGGCAACCGACCGCGCTCGCGGCGATTCCGCCCCCGCCGCGGCTCTCCGTATACTTCCCGCCGTTGTCCGGGCCCGCCCGAGGGCCGGCTGCAGGCCGCCTTAGCTCAGTCGGTAGAGCGATTCACTCGTAATGAATAGGTCGTCGGTTCGATTCCGACAGGCGGCTCCGACGCCAGTCGTGCCCCTGGGACGTCACACGCACCATGGCATGGATGGCTCCGTCCGCATGACGTCCTCGTGCGGCCGATCCGGCGCCGACAGAGCAGCTCAGGCAGGATCGAGCCATGGACACCGCCGAGTACTGGGACCGACAGGCCGCCCACTTCGACGAGTCACCGGACCACGGGCTCAACGACCCGGTGGTGCGTACCGCGTGGTCGAAGGTGCTGCTCCCTCTGCTGCCCACGGAGTGCAACGTCGCCGACCTCGGGTGTGGCACGGGTTCCCTGTCCGTCCTGCTGGCCGAGCACGGCCACTGCGTCACCGGCGTCGACGTGTCGTCCAGGATGGTGGAGGCCGCGGTGGCGAAGGCATCGGCCGCCGGTGTGGACGCGACGTTCATCGTCGGGGACGCGGCCGAGCCGCCGCTGGCTCCGGGTGCGTACGACGTGGTGCTCAGCCGGCACGTCCTCTGGGCGATGCCAGACCCCGACGAGGCGCTGGGCCGATGGGTGCGGCTGCTGCGCCCGGGAGGACGAGTGGTTCTCGTCGAGGGCCGGTGGTGGACCGGCGCCGGACTCAGTGCCGCCGAGGTGACCGAGCTGCTGCTGCGTCACAGGTCCGAGGCGCGGCTGCAGCACCTCGAGGACGCGGAGCTCTGGGGCGGACCCATCGGGGACGAACGCTTCCTCGTCCACAGCACCGCGTGAGATCCACCCGGTGGCGACGGAGCGCCCGACACGTGACGCGCCCCGCGTCTGCGTGAGCGCGGGGCGCTTCTTCCAAGGCTGCGAACCGATGACGGCTACCACGCCTGAACGAGTCTCAGGCTAGCCCTGCTCGCCGGAAACGTCGACGATGGTTGACCGATCCACCATTCTCGTCACCGGGCGGGGTCGCGGCACGCCCGACGGCGTTCTCGCCGATCTCCGGTGGCGCACCGGTCCTGCGGTCCACAATGGCGGCATGGAAACCACGGAGCTCACGGGACCTCCGGGGCCCTGGGAGCCCCCCGCTGCCATCGAACCCACGGCGTCCGACGAGCAGCAACGCCACGTGGAGCCGATGGGGCTCCTCGACACCGAGTGGCCCTGGGACACCCTGCACGCCGAGCAGGAGGGCCGGACGGGCTCGTTCACCGACGCGATGCGCCGCGAGTACCGGTGGGACGAGGAGGCGTTCACCCGGCTCGAGGCGGCGATGCGCGCGGCCTGCGAGGCCCTCGACGGACGGAGCACGATCGAGCGCTGGGTGGGCGAGGGCTTCTGGTGCTGGACCGCCGTCGTCCCCGAGCTCACCGAGCACCCGCGCTTCACGCCCCCGGACGCCCACTACCTGCGGCAGTGCCTGGCCCGTCTCCGCGACCTGGGCTCCTGGTTCTTCAACGGCACGTCGCCCTACGGCCCCGACCACCTGTGGGAGCCGGTCCAGCCGGTCCGCTCCTGACGCCATCCCCGCGAGCGGAGGTCGGCGTTCCTGGCGTGTGCCTTTGCGTGCGCAGTAGGAATGTCCTGGGACCGATCTCAGGGGGGTGCACATGTCAGAGGCCACCGATCGCCTTCGTGCCGCACGCGACCAGCTGCTCGCGCTGCGTGAGGACCACGACGCCGCCGTCCGGGAGTTCCGATGGCCCGAGGTGGGGCCGACGTTCAACTGGGGCGTCGACTGGTTCGACGAGATCGCACGGGGAGTCGACCGGTCCGCCCTGGTGATCGTCGAGACCGACGGACGGAGTGCCGAGGTGTCGTTCGACGACATGCGCCGGCGGTCCAACCGGCTGGCGCGCTGGCTCGCGGAGCAGGGGGTACGCCGCGGCGACGCCGTGATCGTGATGCTCGGCAACCAGGTCGAGCTCTGGGAGACGATGCTCGCGATCATGAAGCTCGGCGCGGCGATCATGCCGACCACCACCGCCGTCGGCCCGGCCGATCTCCGCGACCGCATCGACCGTGGCGACGCCAGGCACGTCGTCGCCAACTCGGCGGACACCGGCAAGTTCGACGACGTCCCGGGCGATTACACCCGCATCTCGGTCGGCACCGCCGACGGCTGGGCGGACCTGGCCGGCGCGTCGGCGTACGACGACACCGATCTCGACCACCCGGGCACCAGCCCCGGCGACTGCCTGCTCCTCTACTTCACCTCGGGTACGACGAGTCGCCCCAAGCTGGTGGAGCACACGCAGGTCTCCTACCCGGTCGGTCACCTGTCGACGATGTACTGGCTCGGACTCCGACCCGGCGACGTCCATCTGAACATCTCCAGCCCCGGCTGGGCCAAGCACGCGTGGTCGTGCTTCTTCGCGCCGTGGCTGGCCGAGGCGACCGTCTTCCTCTACAACTACGCGCGCTTCGACGCGGCCGCGCTCCTCGAGCAGCTGCAGCACAACCACGTCACCACGTTCTGCGCGCCTCCGACCGTGTGGCGGATGCTGATCAACGCAGACCTCTCCGGAGGACCCGGTGAGCTGCGCGAGGCGATCGCCGCGGGGGAGCCGCTCAACCCCGAGGTCATCGCGCGGGTGAAGGAGAGGTGGGGACTGACGGTTCGCGACGGCTACGGCCAGACCGAGATGACCGCAGCCGTCGGCAACAGTCCGGGCCAGCGGGTGATCCCCGGCTCGATGGGGCGTCCCCTGCCCGGTGTCAACGTCGTCCTCGTCGACCCCGTCAGCGGCCGGAAGGTCGGCGGCGACACCGCCGAGGGGGAGATCTGCCTCGACCTCGACGGTCCCGGCGGCCGCCCGCTGCCGCTGATGACCGGCTACCAGGGTGACGAGGCTCGCAACGACGAGGCCATGGCCGGCGGGCTGTACCACACCGGCGACGTCGCCACCGTCGACGCCGACGGCTTCATCACCTACGTCGGCCGCACCGATGACGTCTTCAAGTCCTCCGACTACAAGATCAGCCCCTTCGAGCTCGAGAGCGTCCTCATCGAGCACCCCGCGGTCGCCGAGGCCGCCGTCGTCCCGGCCCCCGATCCGGTGCGGCTGACCGTGCCCAAGGCGTACGTCGTGCTGGCGCCGGGACACGAGCCGGACCGCGACACGGCGTACTCGATCCTGGAGCACGCCCGGAAGAACCTCGCGCCGTACCTCCGGGTGCGCCGGCTGGAGTTCTTCGACCTGCCGAAGACGATCTCCGGGAAGATCCGTCGGGTCGAGCTCCGCGCCCGGGAGGAGGAGCTGGCAGCGGCGGGGACGTCGTCGAACGACGAGTGGCGTGACGACCAGTTCCCGGAGCTGAAGGCCGGAGGCTGACCCGTCGCGACGCGGCCGTCGTTCAGACGGCCTCGGCGGCCGCCGGTGCGGGCTCCACGCCCTCCTGGCGTGGACGACGCGGGATGGTGGCCGCGATCGCGACCCCGACGAAGGACGCCACGGCGCCGGCGACGAAGCAGACCTGGAACGCGCCCTTGGTCGGCAGCTCGAGGCCGCCGAGGGTCGTGGTGGAGCCGGTGAGGATGGTGGCCATCACCGCCGAGGCGAGGGTGGTGCCGACCGAGCGCATGAGCGCGTTCACGCCGACCGCGGAGGCCGCTTCGCGCACCGGTGCGGAGTCGAGGATCAGCGTGGGCATCGCGGCATACCCGATGCCGACCCCGGCCGCGGCGATGCACGACGCGACGAGCAGCTGCCACGGCGCGCCCATGAGCGCGACGGCGACGACGTACCCCAGGCCCAGGACCGCGGCGCCCACCATCAGTGTGTGCTTGGCGCCGGTGCGGTCGATCAGCCGGCTCGACACGGGTGCGAACAGCATCATCATCAGCCCCGACGGCGCCATCCAGAGGCCGGCCGCCAGGATCGACTGACCGAGGCCGTAGCCGACGGCGGACGGCATCTCCAGGAGCTGGGGTACGGCGATCGACTGCGCCATCATCCCGAAGCCGATGGCGACGGCGGCGACGTTGGTCAGCAGGATCTGCGGCCGGGCGGTGGTGCGCAGGTCGACCAGCGGGTCGCGCTGGCGGAGCTCGTAGGCACCCCACGCGAGCAGGACGACGAGTCCCCCGACGATCGCGCCGCAGGTGCGTCCCGATCCCCAGCCCCAGGTGGTCCCCTTCGAGACGCCGACCAGGAAGGTGACCAGTCCGACGGCCAGTCCGAGCCCGCCGACCACGTCGAGCCGCCCGGGCTCTGCGTCGTCGATGTGGGGCACCAGCAGGACGGTCGAGACCAGGACCACCAGCGCCAGCGCGGCCGACACCCAGAACAAGGCGTGCCAGTCGTGCCCGTCGGCGATCCACGCGGACAGGGGCAGGCCGATCGCACCGCCGACGCCGAGCGTGGCGCTCATCGCCGCGATGGCGGTGGAGGTGATGTGGGGCGGCGTGAACTCGCGCATCAATGAGATGCCGACCGGGATGAAGCCCATCGCGAGTCCCTGCAGCGCTCGGCCGGCCAGCATCGGCAGCAGCGAGCTGGTCATCGCGCAGACGACGGATCCGACGACCAGGAGCGCGGCATTCGCGACCAGGACCCGCTGCTTGCCGTACAGGTCGGCGAGCCGGCCGGCGACGGGCATCGACACCGCCGCGGCGAGCAGGGTCGCGGTCACCACCCAGCCGGCGTCGGCACCGGACGTCGCGAGCAGCTGCGGCAGCTCGCTCTGGATCGGGATCACCATCGTCTGCGTGAGTGCGGCGCTCAGACCGCCGAAGCAGAGGGCGACGACGGCGACCACCGGGCTGGGTGCAGAGCGTGTCGGGTGCGACGTGGACAACGTGTTCTCCTGGGATCGAGCGAGCTCGTCAGACGGTAACAGATCGTTGCCCGTGACAACCAAATCTCGGAACAGCCGGTGCCCCGGACCTGGCCTAGCATCGAGGCGCACGGGTGCACGGGCGCCCGAGGTTCGGGGGACGGATGACGACGGTGGCGTCGCCCCAGGCTCTGTCCGTGGGGCGCGGCCCGCGGCTGCTGGCGGCGCTCGCGCTCCTGCTGGTGGCCGCGTTCACGATCACGACGCTTCCCGGTGTGCGCTCCGGCCCGGGGTTCCACGACCTGTACGACGGCTGGCTCCAGGGCAGTGGGTACGTCGTGCTGGTCGCGGTCGCGATGGTCCGTCCGCTCACCAGCGGGGTGAACCGCACGCTCTGGTGGCTGGTCGCCACCGGGGCGGTGTTCCGGGGCGTGGGCTTCGTGACGTTCCTGGGCTACGTCCGCCTCCTCGACAACCCGCCGTACCCGTCGGTCGCCGACTTCGCCTGGATCGCCGCTGACCTCACGATGCTGGCGGCGATGTGGGTGCTCGTGCGCACTCGCATCCGGACCCGGTCGGTCGAGCTCGCCCTCGACGCCTGCGTGGTGGGGCTCACCGTCGCCGGGGTGGCGGTCGAGCTGCTGTACCGGACGTTCCTCCGGATCGCCCACCGGCCCGACCCGGACGAGATGGTGGTGACCAACCTGTTCTACCCGCTGCTCGACATCGCGACCCTGGTGATCGTGACCGGGGTGCTGGTCCGGCTCGGCTGGCGGTCGCGCTCGACCGTGCTGCTGGCCGCAGGGCTGGCTGCCGACGCGATCGTCGACGCGGTCTTCGTCTACCAGGTGAGCGCCGGCACCTACCACCCGGGAACTCTTCTCGCGGCGCTGTCGCTGATGGGCGCTGCGGCCATGTCGTTCGCCGGCTGGGCCGCCGACGGGGAGGACCGCGAGCCGGAGGAGTACCAGTTCTCCCGGGTGGCGGTGGCAGCCGTGCTGGGCCTCGTCGCCGTGGCCGCCCTGGTCTACGGCGACCTGCGCGACGTACCCCTCGGCGGCAGCCTGCTGCCGGCCGCCGCCCTGGTCGTCGGCATCGGCCGGGCGGTGTTCACCGTCCGGCAGAACCTCGGCACCGCCGAGTCGGCGATCAGCGCGACGACCGCCGAGCTGGTGCGCTTCCAGGCGCTGGTGGAGACCTCCGACGACTTCATTGCGATGGCCAGGCCGGACGGCACCGTGCTGTACGTCAACCCCGCCGGTCGGCGCCTGGTCGGGATCGAGGACCGCGACGTGACCCGGATGAGCATCGCCGACTTCCTCACCGAGGAAGGGCTGGCGGCCTCGATCGAGGTCGAGCAGCCGGCGGTCGTCGCGTCCGGCAGGTGGTCCGGGCAGTCGACGCTGCGCGACCACCGGGGCGGCCCGCCCATCCCGGTCGCGATCTCGAGCTTCCTGATGCGTGACCCCGACACCGGCGACCCGTTCGCGCTGGCCACGGTGCAGCGCGACATCTCCGACCGGGTGGCGGCGCAGTCCGCCCTCGAGGGGCTGGCCGACCAGCGGCAGCGGTTGCTCGACCGTCTCGTGCAGGCCCAGGAGGACGAACGAGCCCGGATCGCTGCCGACGTCCACGACGACTCGGTCCAGGCGCTGGCGGCGGTCGAGCTGCGGCTCGGACTGCTGCGCCGCCAGCTCGCGGACAGCGAGCCGGGGGTGCAGGCGACGGCTGAGACGCTCGCCGGCACCGTGAGCGAGGCGATCGGGCGGCTGCGCGCACTGTTGTTCGACCTCGAGTCGCCGGCCGTGGAGACCGATCTGGCGACAGCCCTGTCCGTGGCCGCGGACGACGCCTTCGGGGACCACCTGCGCTGGCGGGTCACCGGCGACACCGACCTCGACCTGCCCGAGAGCCTGCGGGTCACGGCGTACCGGATCGCACGCGAGACGATGGCGAACGTCGTGCGCCATGCCCAGGCACGCGAGGTGGAGATCCGGCTGGCCCGGGTCGGGACCGGGATCGAGGTCGCCGTGGAGGACGACGGACGCGGGTTCGACCCGGCGACGGTCGAGCCACGACCCGGACACCTCGGCATCCCGGCCATGGCGGACCGGGCCACGATCGCGGGCGGTCGTCTCGACGTCGAACGCCGCGAGGAGGGCGGGATGCGGGTGCGGCTCTGGCTCCCGGCCTCTCCCGACCCGGAGGGCTCCGCCTGACCGTACCGGGGGGACTCTGGTCAGACGGAGCCCGCTCCGGGTCCGCCGAGAGGCCCGCCGGCCGCACCATCGGGGCGCGCGGCCGGCGGGAGCACTCGTCGGGTGGCGGGCCGACCGCCCACGGTCTCCGACGTGCCGGGACCGTGGGGCGCGAGGGATGTCGGCCGGCCGGCGAGGCCGGACCGGCGCTCGGACCGCTTCCCGTCACGGGGGCGGTGCCAGCCTCCCCGGCGGGGTCGCCGGACGCATGAGCCGGGAGCGTCGAATCGGATAGCGCCGATCTACTACGCGGACGCACCCTGAGGCGCTCAGAGGTCCGGGAGCAGCCCTCGGCGGAGTGCGATCGAGAGCGCCTCGAGCTTCGAGTGCGCACCCAGCTTGGCCGAGAGGCTCGCGATGTGGTTGCGCACGGTGTGGACCGAGACGACCAGCCGCTCGGCGATGGCGGCGTTCGACAGGCCCTCCGCGACCAGTCCGAGTACCTCGCGCTCCCGGTCGGTCAGCTCGCCGGCCGCCTGCACCTTGCCGCGGCCGAAGCGTGGGAGGAGCCTCGCCAGGAGCTCGGGGGAGATCACCGACTCACCGGTCGCGGCGGCACGCACCGCCGCGGTGACCTCGCTCAGGCTGCGGGTCTTGGAGAGGAAACCCGAGGCACCCGCCTCGATCGCCGCGAGCAGCACGTGGTCGGCCGCGCTCGCGGTGAGCACGACGACCCCGACCGACGGGCGTACGGCGCGCAGCCCTGGGATGGCCGCCACGCCGTCACCGTCGGGCATCCGGTGGTCGAGCAGGACGACGTCGGGCTCCGTCGTACCGATCAGCGCTCGTGCCTGCTCGAGCGTGGTGGCGACCCCGGCGGTGGTGAGGTCGTCCTCGGCGTCGAGCACCATTGCCAGGCTCGAGGCGAGGACCTCGTGGTCGTCGACGACCAGGACCCGGATCGGACGCGACGGCGCCTGCGTGGCGCCGCGCTCCGACTCAGCCACGTGACTCGAACTCCCTCACATCGCGTCCGGGCCCACGGTCGCACGAAACTAGTATTTCCGCACTACGCGCCTTGGAACTGCGGAGGCATGCGGATCACTCCCTCGTCCGGGCACCGTGTGCACTGTGACGTGCTCTGTGTCCTCGTTGTGCTGCGGCGCCTCGGCTTGCACGTCGGCTCGCGTGGGGCGTAACGACCGATGAGCACGATCCGCGTGGTCGTCGCCGACGACGACGAGACCATGCGTCGCGCCATGATCGACGTACTGGAGGCCCACGGCGGCTTCAGCGTCGTCGCCGACGTGGCCACGGGCGCCGGGCTGCCGGAGCTGGTCGCGGAGACGGACGCCGAGCTGGTGGTGCTCGACGTCCGGATGCCCTCGGGTGGTGCGTCCGCCGCACGCGCGTTGCGGGCCAGTGCGCCGTACCCGACCGTCGTCGCGGTCTCCGCCAGCAACGACGTGTCGACCGTGGCCGAGATGGTCCGCGCGGGTGCCACCGGGTTCCTGGCCAAGGGGCACCTCGGGACGACGTTCGCCGACGATCTGGTGCGCTGCACGCGCGGCCACGTGATGATCGCCGTGCCCCAGGGCGTGCAGGTGCTGCGCGCGATCGGCGAGCGTCCGCCGGACGGGCCGGCCGACCTCACGGCTGTAGAGGCGTCGACCTGATCAGGACTCGTCGACGAACCTGACCCGCGACCGCTCGACCTCGGCGCTCTCGTTCGGCATCACGTTGGTGCCGTCGAGATCCTCCAGCGTGCGCCGTACGGCCTCGCGGTCCGGCTCGGCGTCACTCGCCCCGATGATCACGATCGGCGACGACGGGCCCGGCTCGGAGTCGGGGGACGCCTCGTAGCCGGCTCGGCGCAGACCGGTCACCACGACCACGGGGTCCTGCCCGGGCGGCACCTGGTAGCGCAACGTCGGGCGGTCGGCGTACTGCAGCCGGTCGCTCTGCGCCATCTCGCGGCGGCCGAAACGGTTGAAGGCGATCACTCCGCACACGATCAACACGATGATGATGACGATCGGGACGAGCACGTAGGCACCCATGCCGGATCGGTACCCCGGCCGATGCCTGCCCATGCGAAGGCGCGGTTTGGGTGGGTGAACCGCGGGTACCTGCGGGGACCGGCGAGTCAGATGCAGAAACCGCATAGAAGGAGGACGTCATGGGAGACGCTGCCGAGGACCGGGCGAAGGCCCGGGACCTGCCCGAGGGGGACGTCATCGGGATCCTGCTGGAGCAGCACGCCCAGGTGCGCGACCTCTTCGCGGAGATCCAGAAGGCGCCTGCCAACGAGCGCCAGGAGCCGTTCGACCGGCTGCGGGCGCTGCTCGCCGTCCACGAGACGGCCGAGGAGATGGTGCTCCGGCCGCAGGCCAAGGACAGCGAGTGGAAGGACGTCGCGACCGAGCGGAACCAGGAGGAGGAAGAGGCCAACAAGGTCCTCGCCGCCCTCGAGGACATGGACACCGCGAGCGAGGCGTTCCTCGCGAAGCTGAAGGAGTTCGAGGAGTCCGTCGACGAGCACGCCGAGGCCGAGGAGAGCCAGGAGTTCCCCCGGGTGCTGAACGCCCTCGACGTCGACGAACGACTCAAGCTCGGAAGCCGGCTGCAGGCGGTCGAGAAGATGGGGCCCACGCATCCGCACCCGGCCGCAGCCGGATCGACGACCGCACAGGCCCTGACGGGTCCCTTCGCCGCCATGGCCGACCGGGTGCGGGACGCCTTGTCGCGCTGAGCCTCATCGAGCGCGCGAGGTGTGGGGCGCCCGGCCGTCCAGGCGCACGGAGGCCGGGCGCCCCACGTGGTCTTCTCCGCGCGTCAGGCGTCGGTCACGACGTACGGCGTGTGGCCCGCCAGGCGGGTGACGACGATGCCGGTGAGGGTCATGGCGAGCGCCACGCCGGCCAGGACGACCAGCTGGAACTTCGCGGCCTCGACGGGTGACGCGCCCCCGAAGAGGGCACCGACGAAGGCGCCCGGGAGGGTGACCAGCCCGGTCGACTTGGTCTGGTCGAGGGTCGGGAGCAGCGCCTCCCGGACGGCCTCGTGCCCGATCTCCTCGTGCGCCCGAGCAGGCGTGGCGCCGAGGGACAGCCATCCTTCGATCTCGTCGCGGCGTGCGTGCGACGTACGCCGGAAGTTGCGGCCGGAGAGGGTCGCGGCGCTCATGCTGTTGCCGATCACGATGCCGGCGACCGCCACCACGTCGCGGACGTCGAGGGCGACCAGGCGGAGCGCGAAGATCACGACCAGTGCCGCGCCGGCGCCGGCGAGCACGCCGGCGACCGCGATCCGCCGCCCGTGCCAGAGCCCGCGGATGCGCCGACCGGAGGTCCACGACGCGGTCGTCAGCATCAGGACGACGAAGCCGGCGACCGTCCACGGGACGGCGAGGATGCCGCGCAGGAGCAGCGCGATCACGCTGAGCTGCACCGCGGCACGGACCACCACGACGAGCGGGAACCAACCCAGGCCCACCCGCGCCCACCGGGCGAGTGCGACCGTGAGTCCGGTCAGCGCCAGCAGTCCGGCCCCGAACCCGACGTACGACGCCAACCCGTGCACGGGGCCAGTCTTCCGCAGAGGGAGGTCTGCGCCTCGACGTAGCCTCGGCGGGTGAAGCTGCGCGGGGTACCGGCAACGATGCTCGGGGTCGCCGTGGCGGCCGGTCTGAGCGGGTGCGGCGGCCACCACGAACCGGCCGAAGCCGCCCTCAGCTGGCGGGCGGCGCCGCTCCCCGCCCCGGCCGGGGATCGGGCGATGGTGCGCGGAGCGACGTGGTGCGGCGGCCGCTGGGTCGTCGTCGGCGCCACAGCCGACCCACGCGGCCGTACCCGACCGGCGGTGTGGGCCAGCGCCGACGGGAAGCGCTGGGCCACGCTCCGGCTGGATCCCGGTGACGACTACTACGCGGCACGGGCCATCCTGGGCTCCGTGGGGTGTGCCCACGGTCGGCTGGCCGTGCTCGGCGCCAAGTCAGGGGGCGCCCACGGGAACCCGCGCACGGCGACCTGGCGGCAGCTGAACGACGGCTCGCTGGCCGCCGGGCCGGCGCGGTTCGAGCTGTACGGCGGGCCGAGCGCGGTCGCCGTCAGCCGCCTGGTCGGCGGGCCGCGTGGCTACCTGATCGCCGGGACGCGCGCGAGTGGGGCTGCGGTGTGGACCTCGCCGACGGGGTCGCCGTTCCGGCTTCATGAAGGCACCCGGGGGCTGGCGAGCACCTCACGGGTGCGCACCCAGGCGCTCGACGCAGCCTGGCTGCGCGGCGAGTGGACCGTGATCGGCGACTCGATCGACCGCACCGGACGCCTGATCGCGACGGCCTGGACCGGCTCCGGCGACGGGCCCTGGAGGCCCGCCCGGCTGCCCGGCGGCAGCACCATCACGACAGCCGAACGGCTGGTGCCGACCGCCGCCGGGCCGCTGGTGGTCGGTGTCGACGACGGTGGCTTCGGCGTGTGGTCGGAGCGCGGCGGAGGGTGGACCCTCGAGTCGACGTTCGGCCGGGTCGATCCGGGGGCGACCTCCGCGGCGTACGTCAGCGGCGCAGCCCTGGCCGGCTCGCGGCTGGTCGCGACGTACAGCGACGGCGAACGCTACCGGTTCGCCCTCGGCCCACCCGACGGTCTCGTCGAGGCCGCGCTGCCCGCCCCCGTCACCGTCGGCGGCGACCGCAGCGTCACCGTCGCCACCCACGGCTCCGAGCTCCTCCTCCTCACCGACACCGGCCGCCAGGGAGTGGTCTGGCTGACCCGGATCCAACGCTGACCCGGCTCTTCCCGACGCCCACAAGCAGCGACCCGGCTCTTCCCGATGTCCTAGGGCGTGGCCAAGGGCCGGGTCAGCGTTGTACGGGGTAGCCAAGAGCCGGGTCAGCGTCCGGCGGCGCGCCACGTAGACTGAGTCCTACAAGACAGGGGAGCCCCGAGCCCGGGGCTGAGAGTGCGGCGGAGCCGCAGACCCTCCGAACCTGATCCGGTTAGCACCGGCGAAGGGAGTCAGCCTCATGGCTTTTCTCCAGGCACACCTGCATCGGCCTGCGCGCTCGTTGGTCTCCGCGATCGTCGCGGCGGCCGTGGCGATCGCACTGACCGGTTGCTCCCTGATCGGCTCGGACGACAAGTCCGGTGGCGGCAAGGACGTCGTGCTGGTCACCCACGACGCGTTCGCGCTGCCGAAGCCCGTGATCGCGCAGTTCGACCGCCAGTCCGGCTACCACCTCGTGGTCCACGCGGCGGGCGACGGCGGCACGCTCACCAACAAGCTGGTCCTCACCCAGGGCGACCCGTCCGGTGACGTCGCGTTCGGTGTCGACAACACCTTCGCGAGCCGCGCTCTCGACGCCGACGTGTTCGCCAAGTCCGACGTCCCGCTCCCCGCCGGGGCCCAGCAGTACGTCGTGCCGGGTGACGACGGCCGCCTCGCCCCGATCGACAACGGCAACGTCTGCGTCAACGTCGACCCCGGCTGGTTCAAGGAGCACCATCTCGCCCCGCCGCGCAGCCTCGACGACCTGGTGAAGCCGGCGTACCGCGGCCTCACCGTCGCGCCCGGCGCCACCACCTCCTCGACCGGCCTCGCCTTCCTGCTCGGCACGATCGGCAAGTACGGCGACGGCTGGTCGTCGTGGTGGCAGAAGCTCATCGCCAACGACGCGACGATCACCGACGGCTGGACCCAGGCCTACGAGACCGACTTCACCCAGGGCGGCGGCCATGGCAAGGACCCGATCGTGGTCTCCTACGACTCGTCGCCGGCGTTCACCGTCCCCGAGGGCGGCACCGCCTCGACGACGAAGGCCCTGCTCGACACCTGCTTCCGTCAGATCGAGTACGCCGGCGTCCTCACCGGTGCCGCCAACCCCGCCGGTGCGAAGGCGTTCGTCGAGTTCATGCTCAGCCCGACGGTGCAGAAGGCCCTCCCCGACGCGATGTACGTCTTCCCGGTGCGCTCGGGCACACCGCTCCCGGCCGCCTGGGCGAAGTTCGCGGTCCAGCCGAGGCACCCGTACGTCGTGAGCCCGAACGACATCTCCGCACACCGCGACACCTGGCTGCGCGAGTGGAGCGACATCGTGAGCCGATGAGGCGGGTCTGCGAATGATGACGGGCCCGCCGATGACCACGGCCAGACGCCTGACGACGCTCGCCGCCACCGCGGTCGTCCCCCTGGCCGTGCTCGGCGTCTTCTTCCTGCTGCCCGTCAGCGGCATGGTCGGTCGGGGGTTCGTCCAGCACGGACACCTCGACCTCGGCGGGGTCCTCGACGTCCTGCGCCGGCCGGAGATCGCGCGGGCGGTCTGGTTCACGGTCTGGACCTCCACCCTCGGGACGGTGCTCGCCTGCGCCCTCGGCCTCCCCGCGGCGTACGTCCTGCACCGGGTCGCGATCCCCGGGCGCACCTGGATCCGCGCGGTGCTGGTGGTCCCGTTCGTCCTCCCGACCGTCGTCGTGGGTGTCGCCTTCGAGCTGCTGATCGGGCAGAGCGGCCCGCTCGCCTTCCTGGGTCTGGACGGCACCCCCGGGGCGATCGTCGCCGGGCTGGTGTTCTTCAACGCATCGGTCGTGATCCGGGTCGTGGGTGGCGCCTGGGAGTCGCTGGACCCACGACCTGCGGAGGCGGCCGCCGCGCTCGGCGCATCCCCTCGCCAGGTCCTTCGCGACGTCACGCTGCCCGCGCTGCGCCCGGCGGTCGTGTCGGCGGCGACCGTCGTCTTCCTGTTCTGCGCCACCGCGTTCGGGATCGTGCTCACTCTCGGCGGGCTGCGCTACTCGAGCGTCGAGACGCAGATCTACCTCCTCACCGCCAACCTCCTCGACCTGCAGGGCGCGGCCGCTCTGTCGATCCTGCAGCTACTGGTCGTGGTCCTGCTGCTCCTCGCCGCCGCGCGTGCACGTCGTACGCCGGACGCCGCGGTCGCCCGCTCCCGCGCACGCCTGCGCCGCCTCTCCCGGCACGACCTCCCGGCGATGGCGGCGACATTGGTGCTGCTGCTCCTCGTCGTCGGCCCGATCGCCTCGCTCGTCGTCGCGTCGCTGCGGGTCGACGGTGCCTGGAGCCTGGACAACTACCGCGCCCTCCAGACCCCGGGCTCCCACCAGGCGCTGCTCGTCCCGGTCACCGACGCCGTCGTCAACTCCCTGCGGATCGCGGTCGACGCCACCTGGATGTCGCTGCTGCTCGGCCTCGCCGTGGCCGCGGTCGTGACCCGACGCTCGCGCACCCGCTCCGAGCGTCGCCTTCGCACCGTCGTGGACGGCCTGTTCATGCTGCCGCTCGGCGTCTCCGCGGTGACGCTCGGCTTCGGGTTCCTGATCACCCTCGGCCGCCCACCGCTCGACCTGCGCGACTCGCCGCTGCTGATCCCGGTGGCCCAGGCGCTGGTTGCGCTGCCGCTGGTCGTCCGGGTGCTGGTCCCGGTGCTGGCAGGGGTCGACGACCGTCTCCGCCAGGCCGCCGCCACCCTCGGTGCGTCGCCGGTCCGCGCGCTCGCCGTCGTCGACCTCCCCGTGATCTGGAAGCCCCTCCTCGCCGCCGCCGGGTTCGCGTTCGCCTGCTCGCTGGGGGAGTTCGGCGCCACCTCGTTCCTGGTCCGCGACGACCGGCCGACCCTGCCGGTCGTGATCTTCCGGCTGATCGGCCATCCCGGCGACCTCAACTTCGGGATGGCCCTCGCCGGCTCCGTCGTGCTGGGTGGCACCACCGCGTTGGTGATGCTGCTGGTCGAGCGGCTCCGGGTGCCGTCGGTCGGGACGCTCTGATGGCCGCCCTTTCCGTCAGCGGCGTCTCCGTGTCGTACGACGGCATGCCGGCCGTCCTCGACGCCGACCTCGACCTCGACGACGGCCGCGTCCTCGCCGTCCTCGGCCCGTCCGGGTGCGGCAAGTCGACCCTGCTCCGCGCCATCGCCGGCCTCGAGCCCGCATCGGGCAGCGTCCGCTGGCACGACCACGACGTCTCGAACGTCCCCACCCATCGGCGGGGCTTCGCGCTGATGTTCCAGGACGGCCAGCTGTTCCCCCAGCTGACCGTCGCCCGCAACGTCGGCTACCCCCTCCGCATCCGCCGTACGCCGCGCGCCACGGCCGCCGCGCGGGTCGCCGAGCTCCTCGACCTGGTCGGCCTCTCGGGCTTCGCCGACCGGCTGCCCGCGACCCTGTCCGGCGGCGAGCGGCAGCGCGTCGCCCTGGCCCGCGCGCTCGCGGCGTCGCCGCGACTGCTCCTGCTCGACGAACCGCTGAGCGCGCTCGACGCGGGACTCCGCCAGCGCCTGGCCGAGGACCTCCACCGGATCCTGGTGGAGGCGGGGACCACCGCGGTGATGGTGACCCACGACCACGAGGAGGCGTTCGCCGTCGCCGACGACCTCGCGGTCATGCGAGGCGGACGGATCGTGCAGGCCGGCCCGATCGCCGACGCCTGGCGAGCACCGGCAGATCGGGACACCGCCCTGTTCCTCGGCTACGCGCGCGTGCTCGAGGGTGCGACTGCCGCGGCGCTCCTGCGCGCGGCGGGTCTGCCGGAGGCGCCGGAACTCGCCGTACGCCGGTCGGCGCTCTCAGTCGCCGAGGACGGCGCACTCAAGGGCGAGGTCGTCGAGGTCAGGACCACCCCGGGCCAGCTCCGACTGGTCTGTCGGACCGACCTCGGCGAGCTCGACGCGGTCGCCCCTCTCGACGTCCGGCTGGCAACCGGTGACGCCGTCCGGCTGCGCGTCGACGCGACCCGGATGGCGGCCCTCCCCGGGCGATCGGAGCGTGTCTGAGCTCGCCCTACA
>NZ_DASXWU010000070.1:0-12272 GCF_036503465.1 Nocardioides sp. | reverse complement strand
GTCGGTGTGACGCCCTGGGCGCCGGTGACGGTGACGTCGATCCGCGAGGTGCCCTTCTTCTTCTGCACCGTGCTCGGGGTCGCGGTCGCAGTCACCGTGGACGCCTGGTGGCTGAACGGGGCGTCGATCCCGACCAGCTCCGGGTTGTGGTCGGAGGCGCGGAACTGGTTGGGCTGGTAGAGCAGCTCGGCGTTGTAGTTGTACCGGCTGTACTCGAAGCCGACCGACTCCTCGGCGTTGATCTGCCACACGTCGCGACCGGTGATCAGGTTGGCCGCCGCCGTGTTGGCCAGGACGTGGTCGAGGGAGCCGGCCATGCCGTCGAACTCGTACGACGTATCCGCGTCGTCGTCGCTCGGCTGGTTGACGAACCCCTTCTGGTACAGCACCTGCATCGGGTCCTCCTGGGTGTAGGAGTTGAAGTCACCCACCAGGAAGATCCGCTTGGTGCCGTCGGCCTGGGCCGTCGCGTTCGCGAAGTCGACCAGGGCGTGCGCCTGCGCGACCCGGTCCGGGTTGGACAGGCCCTGTCCCGTGCCGTCGTCGACGCCGGACCCCTTGGACTTGAAGTGGTTGACGACCACCAGGAAGCCGTCGCGGTCCAGCGCACCCTTGCGCTTGAACTCCTGGGCCAGCGGCTCGCGGGCGTTCTCGAACGGCTCACCCGGGCCGGACTCGTCGGAGAGCACCTTCGACGCGCCCACCAGCTCGACCGTGTCCGGGTTGTAGATGAACGCCGTCCGGATCACGTCCTGCTGGTCGAGCGGCGGCAGGGCACCCTGCCCTTCCGGTGACGGCGCGTAGGCCCACCGGGTCGTGCCGGCGTCGGCGTTCAACGCGTCCACGAGGGACGCCAGCGCGTCGTCGCGGTCCTCGCCGAGCACCACGGAGTTCTCGATCTCCTCCAGCGACAGGATGTCGGCGTCCATGGTGTTGATCGCCCTGACCTCCTTGGCCTGCTGCCGCTCGAAGTCGGCCGTGGAGGCGGCCAGGTCGGCCCCACCGCTGGACTGCGCCGCACCGCGCGGGCCGTTGTCGGAGCACTCCTTGTCGCCGACCGGATCCCCGGTGCGGTCGTAGTAGAAGCTGCAGGTGTGGCCCCTCGCCACCCAGTCCTCGCCGGTGGTGTTGAAGTAGTTGAGCACGTTGAACGTGCCGAGCTTGATGTCGCCACCCACGTGCTGCGGGGCCTGGTTCGCGGCCCGGGTGTCGCTGAAGGTCGCGACGTCGGTCCCGGCATCGGTGACCTGATGGGTCGGCTGGAACTTCCACAGGTTGTTGCGGTAGTCCAGGATCACCGGCGCCTGGAGAGTGGCCGCCGAGCCGATCCGGACCGGGTTCTCCTTGGTCAGCCACGGCATCGCCGTGTTCTTGTACGTCGTCAGGTAGTTCCAGCTAGATCCGTCGTCCAGCACCACGCCGCGGCCGAAGTTCTCAGCCTCGACCGACGCGACGCCCGCCGGGTCGATGTTGGGGTTGTAGAGACCGGTCGGCTGCCACAGCTGGTGGTCGCCGGTCGCCAACCCGATCTCGCCGTACTGGTTGGTGTCGTAGTTGTCCGTGACCGTGAACCGACCGGTGGGCGCGAGCAGCTCGCTCTCGTGCGCCTCGCGACCGGCCGCCGTGTCGGGATAGGCGATCGCCAACGGCGTGATGCCGACCGGCGTCGCGTCGAGCTCCCGGACGTCAGCCGCGTCGACGTCCAGCTCGGTGAGCCCGCGGTACTCGCTCACGTCGCCGGTGACCTGCACGTAGTCGCCGACCTGCACCGTCACCGGGCCACCGGACTGGAAGACGAAGATGCCGTCCGAGGCCCCGTCGGTCTGGTCGGTGCCAGACCCGGTGCCGTCGGTCTGGATCACGAAGCCGGAGAACCCGCCGTCCGGGTACGCCGCGGTCACGACGCCCTGGGTGATCACCCGGTCGCCGGTCAGCGGCGAGGAGGCACCGGTGCCCTGGATCTCCGCGATCGTGTGCTCCGTCGGCGGCGGCGGAGGCGTGCTCGGGCAGTCGGTGCCGCACGCCGACGGGGTCGGCGCTCCCGCCGTGAAGTCCGCGCTGTTGTTGTTGGTGTCGTCGCCGGCAGCATTACGCGCAACCGATGTGGTGTTGCTGCTGGCCGGGCCATGCGCGGTCTCGTAGCTCGTCGTCGTCGAGCCCCACCCCACGAAGTCCACGACATCGGGGTTGTCGATGTTTCCGGTCCCGGGGTCGAAGGGGTCGGTGGCGGAGGCCTTGACCAGATAGACCTGTCCGCCAGAGGAGCCCATCGCGATGGTGCCGGTGGCGTCAGGAGCCGGCAGGGACTGGGTACCGCCGGCCCCCTTCGCCTCCTGCACGAGGAAGCTCTCGCCGGGAGGCAGGTCGACATCCGGCAGCGGGGTGATGCCGGAGCCGGCGTCACCCGTACCGGTCGCCGACCGGTACTCGAGCCGCATCCCGCCGAGGGACACGGTGGCGGAGCCGGTGTTCTTCAGCTCGACGAAGTCGTTCGTCAGCGTGGCGCCCGAGTTGCCACCCCCGCCGTAGACCTCGTTGATGACGAGGCCCGGACCGGGCGTGTTGGCGGACGCCTGCGGGGCGAGCAGTGCGGCACCGCTGACGGCGGTCGCGACCGTCGCCAGGGTAGCCAGAGCCGACCGAGATCTGGACATGTGTGAACCTTTCGGGGTTTGACCGGGGGGACGGTTACCTGACGACGCGGATCGTGAACGTCTTTCTCACCGACCGGTCCACGGCGCTGCCCAGGTACCTCACCGCCACGTGCTTCTTGCCGGTTGTGGTGTAGGTGTGCAGTCGCAGCATGACCTTGCCATCGGAGAGGCGGGCCAGGTAGGTGCGGCCGCCGGTGCGGACCGACACCGGTCCGGTGACGATGTGGCCGGGGCTTCGCAGCTTCACCACGAGCTTCACGTGGGTGCGGTCGGCGTGGACCCGGGCGGGCCAGTGGTGGACCTTCATGGTCGGCGTCGCCTTGGTGACCCGGAGGTCGACCGCGGTCGAGGCTCCGGTGTTGGTGCTGTCACCGGCGTACGACACGGTCAGGCCGTGGTGGCCCGGCCCCAGCGCCGTGCCCGGAATCGTCACGTCCGCCTGTCCGCCGTCGATGGTGCCCGTGCCGAGCTTGCGCGTGCCGTCCAGGACGGTCACGTGGCCCGTCGCCTCCGCCGGGTCGACGGCCACGTGGACCGTGCCCGGCGTCCCGTAGGTCATCGTGGGGGCCTCGGCCTGCAGGCTGCTCACCGCGTCGGTCTTGCCGAGCGTCGTGCCGGACGGCATCGCGATCACGGTCAGGGCCGAGTTCGCCGGGATGTCGGCCGGGACGTCCATCTCGACCGTGGCGCTGCCGTCGGTGACCGGGAACGAGCCGAGGTGGTCACGGCCCTGAGCGGTCCGGGCGTAGACCTCCACGGTCTGGTTGGCCGGGCTGCCCAGGGACGTCAGGTCCAGCTTGCTCAGCGAGAACGAGAGGTGGTCCCCGCCCGCGACGTACGACGGCATCCCGGACTCGTCGACCTCCTGCCGGGCGAAGTCGGGACCGAGCCCCGGGTGGCTCTTGAGGTAGCCGATCCACAGGTCGCGGTCGACCAGACCGGTGTCGTGCGGCGTCCCGTTGGTGAAGGCGGAGAAGTTGTCGCCGCCGGTTCCGAGGAACGAGAACGTGCACACGGTGTAGGTCTTGTCGGGGTCGAGCCGCTTGCCGTTGATCCGCACCGAGGTGACCCGCTGACCCTCCGGCTGGCTCGGGTCGAGCGTCACCTGGACGTTGTCGGAGAGCCCGAGGTTGAGGTAGGGCCGCGAGGCGCCCGCGGGCTGCCACTGCTCCTCCAGGACCTGCTCGAGGTCCGAGCCCGTGAGGTCGACCGTCCAGATGTTGTTGACGAACGGCAGGACGTTGTTCGCCTCGGCGTAGGTCACGACACCATCGGTGTTGTTGGGCCCGCCGTTGACGGTGTCTCCGGCGTAGTAGAACTCCGCGCGGAGGCCACCGGGGTTGGTGATGCCGAGATCGGCGTGGCCCATGTCCGCCGGCAGGCCGTCCCGCAAGGCGTTGGCGACCAGGTCGCCCATGGTCGACTCCGAGGCGCGGTCGTCCCGAGTGCCGCCGGTGTAGGTGCCGTCGACGTACGAGCCGCCGGTGAAGGCGGTCGTGATGTCGGAGGTGATGCTGCCGACTGCCTGGTTGCCGACCGAATTCCCGTTCGTGACCGCGTTGGTCACCGTGGTGTTGATCGGGTTCAGCACGTCCGGGTACTGCGCGATGAGCGTGCTGTTGTCGTCGGTCGGGATGGCGTTGTTCCTGGCGGTGTAGCCGGTCACGTGCTTGGTGGTGGGGTCGACGGTGAGCACGACCTGGCCGATGTTGGAGCCGTAGGAGCCGGTCTGCAGCATCGGGCGGGTGGCGGTGTCGCCGCCGGTGACCGGCGCGTCGTACACGTACTTCTGGTGGGTGTGGCCCTGGAAGACGACGTTCACCTCGGGGTCGAGGTTGTTCGCCATGTCGGCGAACTCGCCGCCCTGGGCGACCTCCTCGTCATACCCCTTGGTGCCGTCGACCGCGCCGGCGTGCACGACGGCCACGATCACGTCGGCCTCGCCGTTGGTCGTGTCACCGTCGCTGAGCTCGCCCGCCACGCGGTTGATGGCGGGGACCACCGGGCCGAAGGTGAGGTCGGCGATGCCGCCGGGGCTCACCAGCGACGACGTCTCCTGGGTGACGGCACCGATGACGCCCACGGTGATGCCGCCGACGTCGTAGGTCTCGTACGCCGGGAGGACGGGGTCGGTGGTGCCCTTCGAGTAGACGTTCGCACCCAGGTAGTTCCACGACGCGTTCGTCGGGTTGTTCACGTCACCGCCGAGGATGCGGTTCTTCAGGTCGTCCCAGCCCTTGTCGAACTCGTGGTTGCCCACGGAGCTCGCGTCGAGCCCGATCTCGTTCATCACGTCGATGGTCGGCTGGTCGTCCGCCACCGCGGAGTTGAACAGCGAGGCGCCGACCAGGTCACCCGCTCCGACCAGCAGGCCGCCGTCGGACGGCGTGACGGTCTGGTCGCGCAGGTGCTCGATCTCCCAGGCCCACCTGACGGTGATGTTCGGGTCGATCCGCCCGTGGAAGTCGTTGATGCCGAGCAGGTTGATGGTCACCGGGTCCGCCGCGTGTGCGGCAGGAGCCGAGACGACGCTCGCCATGGCGCCGACGACGGCGAAGGCGGCGGTTGCGATGAGGCCGAGGCGGTTGCGGGAACGGGACGATCGATGCATCGAGGGTCGGGTCCTTCCGAAGCCAGAGCCCAGAGCGCCGGTGCTCTGGGCTGTGTGGTGCGCGTCACCCTAAACGACGATTCGAGAAATCGCACCAGGCGGGAGGCGGGAGGCGGGTGAAGCCTGAGGTCGTGCTATGGCGGGAGAAACTCACCCCGACCGCAGCGAGTCCCGCTGGCGCCAGACATCACGGAAGAACTCGTAGCCGGACCAGATCGTCATCGCCACCGCCACGCCCAGCCCGACCTCGTAGACGTAGAACAGCACGACCCCGGCATCGTGCAGCGGTGGGTGGACCTGGCGCAGCGGCAGGCACAGGCCGGTCAGGGCGACGGCCTGGAGCGTCGTCTTGATCTTGCCGCTCCGGGTGGCAGCGACGACGACGCGCTTGAGGATCGAGAGCCGAAGCAGGGTCACCGACCACTCCCGCAGCAGGACCACGATCGTCACCCACCACCAGACGTCGTCCACGATCGACAGACCGACGAAGGCCATCCCGGTCATCGCCTTGTCGGCGATCGGGTCGGCGATCTTGCCGAAGTTGGTGACCAGGCCGCGTGAGCGGGCGATGTCGCCGTCGATCTTGTCGGTGACCATGGCGACCGCGAAGACGGCCGTCGCGATGCAGCGCCAGAGGATCGAGTCGCCGGCGTCATGCAGCAAGGCGTAGCCGAAGACGGGCACCAGCACGATCCGCAGCCCGGTGAGGACGTTGGGCAGGTTCCAGTTCCCGACGGTCGCGGCCTGCTCGGTCATGTGCGTGGCTCCGCCACCAGGTCGGCACCCTCGGCAGCGACGACCCGGGCCGGCACCAGGTCGCCGACCCGGTGGGATCCGGTCGTCAACCGGGTGGTGCCGTCGACCTCGGGCCCCTGGTGGTCGGCCCGTCCCTCGACCACGGTGCCCTCGACCGTCTCGATGAGCACCACGACGTCCTCGCCGATCCGGTCCTCGGCGCGATCGGCCGTCAGCTGCTCGACCAGGTCGGTGACGTGCTCGACCCGGGCCCGGATCTCGTCCTCGTCGAGCTTGCCGTCAAGTCCGGCGGCCTCGGTGCCGTCCTCGTCGGAGTAGCCGAAGACGCCGGTGACGTCGAGCCGGGCAGCGACCAGGAAGTCGCACAGGGTCTGCAGGTCGTCCTGGGTCTCGCCGGGGAAGCCGACGATGACGTTCGACCGGACGCCGGCCGTCGGTGCGAGGGACCGGAGTCGCGTGAGCAGGTCGAGGAAGCTCTCCGGGCTGCCGAACCGGCGCATCCGGCGCAGCAGCACCGGGCTCGCATGCTGGAAGGACAGGTCGAAGTAGCGGCTCACACCCGCTGTCGTCGCGATCGCCTCGACCAGGCCGGGCCTCGTCTCGGCTGGCTGCAGGTACGAGACACGGACCCGCTCGATCCCCTCGACCTCCGCCAGCTCGGGCAGGAGCGTCTCGAGGAGCCGGACGTCGCCGAGGTCCTTGCCGTACGACGTGCTGTTCTCGCTGACCAGGAACACCTCGCGCACGCCCTCGCCGGCCAACCAACGGGCCTCGGCCAGGACGTCGGACGGACGGCGGCTGACGAACGACCCCCGGAAGCTCGGGATCGCGCAGAACGAGCAGCGACGGTCGCAGCCGCTGGCGAGCTTCAGCGGCGCCATCGGGCCGCCCGCGAGGCGGCGGCGTACGGTCCTGGGACCGCTGTCGGGACCGTGGGTGCCGATGTCCGAGGCGTGGCCCGGCACGGACAGGGCGCTCGCGTCTCGCTCCACCGGCGAGATCGGTAGCAGCTTCCGTCGGTCCTCCGGTGCGTGGGGGTGGAGCCGGTCGCCGGCCAGGACCGACCTCAGCCGGGCGGCGATCTCGGGGTAGTCGTCGAAGCCGAGCACCGCATCGGCCTCGGGCAGTGACTCCGCGAGGTCTCTGCCGTAGCGTTCGGCCAGGCACCCGACCGCGACCACCGCCCGGGTGCGACCGCAGTCTTTGAGGTCGGCGGCAGCCAGCAGCGTGTCGATGGAGTCCTTCTTGGCCGCCTCGACGAACCCGCAGGTGTTCACGACCACCGTCTCGGCGTCCTCCGGGTCGTCGACCAGCCGGAAACCGTCGGCGGCCAGCCGCCCGGCCAGCTCCTCGGAGTCGACGTCGTTGCGCGCGCAGCCCAGCGTCACCAGGGCGACGGTGGCGGTGGCGATGCTGGCAGGAGGGACGTCCCGGGATCTGGTCGTCATCAGGCCCGAGTATGCCGACGCCCGGGGACCCCGCCCCCAGGGACCCCCGAAGCCCGCTGGAGGAAGGCGAGCTCAGCGGCGGGCGACGTACGACTGGGTGGCGGGGTGCCCCGCGGGCCCCATGCGCCCGCGGTCCTGCCCGTCGACCGTCACGCGCACCGACCCGTCGGTGGACTGCACCTGGACCGGTGGTGATGCCTGCACGGTGTGCTTCTGCCCGAAGGACAGGTCGCCGGAGAAGATGAGCCTCCCGACGCCGTCGCGGACCACCACGCGCGCTCCGCCGCCGGCCGCGGTCAGCGTGACCGGGACGGGCTTCGTCCACACGCCCTGGTGGTGGTTGGGGCCGCCGGAGCCGCTCAGCACCGCCTGGTCCTGACTCTGGTCGGGGCCGCCGGTCACCAGCCGTGCGACCGACCAGCACAGGACCAGGGCCATCACGGCCGCGACCAGCACCGACCAGTTCGGCCCGCCGCGGGTCGCGCGGATCGAGCCCGCGGTCGCGAGCTCGGCCTCGAACACCCGGCGGGGGTCGATCGGGGCGTCGGCGTACCGGTCGTCGTAGGTCGCCAGGATCGGCGTGCCGTCGACGCCGAGCACCCGGGCCAGCGTGCGCAGATGACCACGGGCGTAGAAGTCGCCGCCACACGCGCTGAAGTCGTCGACCTCGACCGCCTCGATCACGTGGGGACGGATGCGGGTCCGGTCGGCGAGCTCGTCGACCGACAGGCCGAGACGCCGGCGAGCCTCGGCGAACTGCGGACCGATCACCGGATCGGGCGCCGGCTGGGCGGCGTAGTCGTCGATCAGGGACGGGCCGTCGTCCTCGGGTACGTCGTGCAGGTCACCCCAGACCTGGGTGTCCTCCTCGAGCAGGTACGCCGGCTCGTGCGGCTCGATCTCGTGCCGGGTCTCGTGGCGGACCTCCGCCCGCGCGGCGACGACCGTCTCGCGTGCGGGAGGTGGCGTCTCGCTGGCGATCTCCTCCACCAGCTCGTCGTCCTCGTCCTCGTCCTCGTCCTGGTCGCGGTCCGGCCGCTCGAGCCTGGCGGCGACCACGCCGATCAGGTGCGCGATGGCGGGACGCGGGTCGGGGATCCGGCGCGGCCGAGCATCGTCGTGTGGTGCCTCCGGCTCGTCGTCCGGCAGGACGGTGCCCTCCTCGGCCGGTGCCGTCTCCACCACGGGCGTCCGGCCGTCAGCGAGGTCGCGCAGCACCGTGGTCAGGTCGGGATCGGCGCCCACCACGCGGGTCGCGAGGCCGAGCGGGACGGCCAGGGACGACCGGTGCAGCCGTCGGTTGATCCTGGCGACCCGGCGCGCACCGGGATCGAGGTCCTCGAGCACCCGCTGGACGTAGCGGGTGTGGACGCTCAGCAGGCCGTCGCGCCACCAGCCCCGGCGGGTGCGGTGCTCCACCTCGTGGAGCCCGGCCCAGGGCAGCCCGACCCAGGTGCGACCCAGGCGCAGCCGGACCCCCAGGTCGTCGGCCACGAGCAGCGGGGTGCGGGCGTCGAGCAGGGCGGCCAGGTTGACCACCCCGATCAACCCGAGCACGGCGGTCAGGGCCCAGTCGAGCGCTCCGCCCCCGCTCGCCGCTCGGGCGAGGTACGCGACGGCGACCAGGGAGGCGCCGGCACCGAGCGCCGCGGCGACGGCCGGCCGGCGGCGTACCTCCACGAGGTGCTCGGTCGCCGTCACCGGGTCGCCGATGGTCACGGGTTCGTCGGTGCTGGATTCGGTGGTCAGCTCGGTGGTCATGTCGGTCAGGCCCCCATCTCCCCTTGAAGGGTGGCGATCACACTGTCGATCTCGTCGGGTTTCACCAGCACGTCACGTGCCTTGGAGCCCTCCGACGGCCCCACGACCCCGCGACTCTCGAGGATGTCCATCAGCCGGCCGGCCTTCGCGAAACCGACCCGGAGCTTGCGCTGCAGCATCGAGGTCGAGCCGAACTGGGTGGACACGACCAGCTCGACGGCCTGGATCACCAGGTCGAGGTCGTCGCCGATGTCGTCGTCCAGCTCGCGCTTGCTCTGCTGCGGTGCGGTCACGTCGTCGCGGTAGGTCGGCGTCAGCTGCTTCTTGCAGTGCGCGACGACCTGGTGGATCTCGGCCTCGGTGACCCAGGAACCCTGCACGCGCACCGGCTTGGAGGCGCCCATCGGCAGGAACAGCCCGTCGCCCTGGCCGACCAGCTTCTCGGCGCCGGGCTGGTCGAGGATGACCCGGCTGTCGGCGAGGCTCGACGTCGCGAAGGACAGTCGCGACGGGACGTTCGCCTTGATCAGCCCGGTCACCACGTCGACGCTCGGCCGCTGCGTCGCCAGCACCAGGTGGATGCCGGCGGCCCGGGCCAGCTGCGTGATGCGGACGACGGCGTCCTCGACGTCGCGCGGGGCGACCATCATCAGGTCGGCGAGCTCGTCGACGACCACGACCAGGTAGGGGTACGGCGCGACCTCGCGCTCGCTACCGGGTGGCACCTTGACCTTCCCGGCACGGACCGCCTTGTTGAAGTCGTCGATGTGCCGGAAGCCGAAGTTGGCCAGGTCGTCGTACCGGAGATCCATCTCGCGCACGACCCAGGCCAGCGCCTCGGCGGCCTTCTTGGGGTTGGTGATGATCGGGGTGATCAGGTGCGGGATGCCCTCGTAGGCGTTCAGCTCGACCCGCTTCGGGTCGACCATGATCATCCGCACCTCGTCGGGCGTCGACCGCATCAGCAGCGAGGTCACCATCGAGTTGATGAAGCTCGACTTGCCGGAGCCGGTGGCGCCGGCGACCAGGAGGTGCGGCATCTTCGCGAGGTTGGCGACCACGAACCCGCCCTCGACGTCCTTGCCCAGGCCGACCACGAGCGGGTGGTGGTCGGAGCGCGCTGTGTTGGAGCGGAGCACGTCGCCGAGGGAGACGATCTCCTTGTCGGAGTTGGGGATCTCGATGCCGATCGCGGACTTGCCGGGGATCGGGCTGAGGATCCGCACGTCGGCGGAGGCGACGGCGTACGCGATGTTCTTCGACAGCGCGGTGACCTTCTCGACCTTGACGGCAGGGCCGAGCTCGACCTCGTACCGGGTGACGGTCGGGCCACGCATGTAGCCGGTCACCTGGGCGTCGATGTCGAACTCCTCGAGCACCTGCGTCAGTCGTCCGACCACGTCGTCGCTGGCGCGCGAGCGCGGCTTGTGCGGCGAGCCGGGACGGAGCACGTCGTTGGCGGGCAGCGAGTAGACGACGTCGCCGGACAGCTCGAGCTGCTCCGCCCGTGTGGGCAGTGGCGTGTGCGGCGGGGCGACCAGGTCGGTGGCGGTGTCGTCCTGCGCGCTCACCGGGATCGCCTGGGTGGTGTCGGCGTCCTCGTCCCCCGCCTCGGCCCGGGCGCGACCACGGCGCCGCTTGAGCTCCCGCTCGGACAGGACCGGGCTGTCGTACGCCGGGTCGCCCATCTCCGCGTCGTACTCGTCGCCACCGAGCGCGCCGCGCCGGCGCCGGCTCCGGACGCCGTTCTCGGGGAGGTCGGACTGCTCGACCGGGGTACGGCCGAGCATCCGGTCGCGGAACGCCGCGAGCTTGACCGGGACCTGATAGACCGGCGTGGCCGTGATCACGAGGATCCCGAAGACCGACAGGAGCAGCAGCAGCGGCACCACGACGTACGCCGTGCGGAGCAGGTCGAGCAGGAGGCTCGACACGACGTACCCGATCGCGCCCCCGGCGCCGCGCAGGTCTGAGGAGTCGCCGTTGACGGGAGCCGGGTTGCCCGCCGCGATGTGGACGGTGCCGAGCAGACCGAGCCCCAGTGCGACCCACCCCACGACCTGCCGGCCGGCCGGGCCGTTGCTCTCGGGGTCGCGCATGTTGCGCCACCCGATCCAGACCAGCATCAGGGGGACCAGCCAGCCGACCTTGCCGACCGAGCCGGACACCACGGTCCGGACGCCGTCGGTGAGGCCACCGGGCAGCTGCCACCAGACAGCCGCTGCGACGACGACAGCCAGGCCGAACAGGAAGAGGCCGATCCCGTCGCGCCGGTGCTCCGGCTCGAGGTCGTGCGCGGTCTTGCCGATCCTGCGGGCCACCGCGCCGATCGCATGGGCGATCCCGAGCCAGATGGCGGCGAGCCCGCGGCCGAGCGCCGCGAACAGGCGCCGAACGGGACCGCGCCCCGAGCGAACGGCTCGGGGCGCCGGACGCCGGCTGCGCGCGCGTGGCCGCTTCTTCGACGTACTCCGGGAACGCGAGCTGCTCCCACGTCCTCGCGAGGACGTGCTCCTGCTTCGCGAACCCGGCGGGGAAGACGTACGGGTCGCCATGGTGACGAATCTAGGTCACCGTCACTCCCGTCACACGGATCACACGCCGGGACGGCTACCGGCGCTCCAGCAGCCCCCGGACGTACTGCGCCTGGCCGAGGTGGGCGTTGACCTCGTTGACCACGCTGACCAGGCGGACCCCGAGCGTCACCGGCGGGTCCCAGGCCTCGTCGACGACGCGGTCGAGGTCGTCGGGCGCGAGGTTCGCGACGTACGCCGCGCTCCGGGCCGCGACGGCCTCGTAGTAGCCGGCCAGCAGGTCGGCGCTCACCCGCACCTTGCCGACGTCGGTAGCACTCATCGCGTAGCCGTGCTCGCGCACGTCGAAGGGCAGGCCGAACCGCTCGGCCCAGCCCTCGACGGTGTAGGTCTGCTCCCGGCCCGCGACCGCGGACACATGGTCGTCCTCGATCCGGGTGAGGTGCCAGAGCAGCGAGGCGATGGAATTGGCCTCGGGGTCGGGGCGCCAGGCCAGGTCGTCGTCGCC
>NZ_DASXWU010000069.1:0-22704 GCF_036503465.1 Nocardioides sp. | reverse complement strand
ACCGGCCATCACCGACTTCAGGCCAGCCGAGCGCGGCAGGATCCGCAGCCCGCGCGACCGTCCCTCGCGCACCTCGGGGTTGTCGTCGTGGGCGGCCGTCGTGACCACCAGGGTCTCGGCGTCGCCGACGTGCTCGGCTGCGTATCCGAGGTGCACGGAGACCCCGAGCTCACGCAGCGGCGGCAGGAACGGCGTGTCCTGGTCGTCGCTGCCGGTGACCGGCACCCCCTGCTGGGCCATGATCCGCGCGATCGCCGACAGTCCGGCGCCACCGATGCCGACGAAGTGGACCCGGCCGAGCTCCGACGCGGGCGGGATCACCTCCGGGACGGGCAGCTTCACGAACCGGCCTCCAGGATCATCCGGGCCAGCTTCTCGTCCGCGTCCAGCGGGATCAGGTGCGCGGCCGCCGTCCCCATCGCGGCCAGCCGTTCGGAGTCCAGGAGCAGCGGGACGACGTTGGCCGCGATCCAGTCGGAGGTCAGCGACGCGTCCTCGACGAGCAGACCGCCGCCGGCCTCGATCACCGCCCGCGCGTTCAGCGCCTGCTCCCCGTTGCCGATCGGCAGCGGCACGAAGACCGCGGGCAGCCCGACACCCGAGACCTCGGTGACGGTGTTGGAACCCGAGCGGCAGAGCACGGCGTCGGCCGCCGAGTAGGCGAGGTCCATCCGCTCGACGTACCCGAGCACGACGTACGGGACGCCAGTTTCGGGCGCCTGCGTCTCGTGGGCACGGCCGGTCACGTGCAGCACCTGGACACCGGCCGATGCGAACGAGGAGGCGGCACCGAGCACCGCCCGGTTGATCGACGCCGCACCCTGGGACCCACCGGTGACGAGCAGGACCGGCTGGTCCGGACGGAGCCCGTACGCCGCCAGCGCCTCGTCGCGACGGGCGGCCCGGTCGAGGGTGGCGATCATCCGGCGGATCGGCAGCCCGACGTACGTCGCGTGCGGCAGCCGGGTGTCGGGGAACGACGTCGCGACGTGCTCGGTGAGGCGGGCGCCCAGCTTGTTGGCGATCCCGGGCACCGTGTTGCCCTCGTGGACCACCAGCGGCACATGCCGCTTGCGCGCGGCCAGGTATGCCGGCACCGAGACGAAGCCACCGAACCCGCAGACCACGTCGGGCCGGATCCGGTCGATCACGTCGAGAGCGGCGCGACGGGCGGCGCGGAGCCGTCCGGGCAGCCGGGCCAGGTCGGCGTTCGGGCGTCGCGGCAGCGGGACGCTCGGCACGAACTCCAGCGGGTATCCGGCGGCCGGGATGATCTGCGCCTCGATCCGCTCCCGCGTGCCCAGGCAGGTGATCTCGACCTCCGGTGACAGACGCTGCAGCGCGTCGGCCGTGGCGAGCAGCGGCGAGGTGTGGCCGGCCGACCCACCACCTGCGAGCAGGACCCTCATGAGGACGTTTCTACAGGCCGCGTCCGTTGATGCGTCCGGCCGTCACCCCGCTGTTGCGAGCCTTCTTCCGCTGGGCGAGCGCCCGGGCCGCCTCGGGCTCGCGGCGCGCGAAGCCGACCAGCATGCCGAGCGCGACCAGCGACGGCACGAGCGCCGACCCGCCGTAGGACACCAGCGGCAGCGGGATGCCGATGACGGGGAGCAATGCCAGGACCATGCCCACGTTGATCATCATCTGCCCGATGATCCAGACCACGATGCCGAAGGTCATGTAGCGGACGAACGGGTCCTTGGTACGCCGCGCGACCCGGATGGCGGCGTACGCGATGGTCATGAACAGGCCGATCACCAGCAGGGTGCCGACCAGGCCGAGCTCCTCGCCGAGCACCGCGAAGATGAAGTCGGTGTGCGCCTCGGGAAGGTTGCCCCACTTCTGCTGGCTCGCCCCGATCCCCTGCCCGAACAGCCCGCCCTGCGACAGCGCGAACAGGCCGTGCGCCGGCTGCCAGCCGGCGCCCTCGTAGGTGCGCATCGGGTCGGTGAACGTCGTGATCCGGGTGAGCCGCTCGGGGCTCATCGCGGCCAGGGCCGCGGCGAACACCGAGATCACCAGGAACGACAGCGCGAACATCCGGGCCGGCGCGCCGACCACCCAGAGCATGCCGAGCAGGATCGCGAACAGCACCAGCGCCGTGCCGAGGTCATGCCCGAAGATCACCAGCCCGGTGGCGGCCAGCATGCCGGGCACCACCGGCATCATCACCTGGTGCAGGTTGCCGAGCCGGCGGTCCTTGTTCGCGTAGACGTGCGCGGCCCACAGCACCAGGGCCAGCTTGGCGATCTCCGACGGCTGGATCTGGATCGGACCGAACGCCAGCCAGTTCGTGTTGCCGTTGCGGGTGACGCCGAAGAACGACGTCAGCAGCAGCAGCGCCAGCGAGACGAAGTAGCCGGGCCAGGCGAGGCGGCGGATCCAGCGCTGCGGCAGGTGACCGGCAACCCACGCGCACGGCAGACCGATGGCGACCCAGATCAGCTGCTTGATGACGACGGCGTAGGAGTTCTGGTCGTAGTTCTCGAAGGCGTACACGCTGGACGCGCTGAACACCATGATCAGGCCGATGGTCAGCAGCAGCGCCGAGCCGCCGAGCAGCAGGTAGTACGACGTGAGCGGACGGGCGAGCGCGTCGTGCAGCGCGGCGAACCAGGAGCCGACACCGGCACGTGGTCCGCGCGAGCCCCCACGCGACGGGGTACGCCGTGACGAGCGGCGCAGCGGGCTCACGATCGCCATCGGTCCTCGGAGGTCCCCTCTTGGTCGGTGCTGCGTCGCACGGGTCGTCGGTCGCTAGGCGGTCAGTCCTCGTACCGCCGCGGCGAACGCATCGCCCCGGTCGGCGTAGTTGCGGAACATGTCCATCGACGCGCACCCCGGGGCCAGCAGGACCGTGTCGCCCGGGCGGGCGAGCTCCTGCGCGGCCACGACCGCACGTGTCATGGCGGCTTGTCCGGTGCCAGTCTCGTCGGGGTCGACGGCGATGACCGGCACATCGGGCGCGTGTCGCGCCAGCGCCTCCGCGATGACGTCGCGGTCGCGCCCGATCAGCACCGCCGCACGCAACCGTGGTCGGGTCGTCTCGACCAGGTCGTCGAAGTGCGCACCCTTCGCCAGACCGCCCGCGACCCACACCACCGAGTCGTAGCCGAGCAGCGACGACCGGGCCGCGTGCGGGTTCGTGGCCTTCGAGTCGTCGACGTAGGAGACGCCGCCGACGGTGGCGACGACCTCGATCCGGTGGCCGTCGAACCGGAAGCCGCGCAGGCCGTCGCGCACCGCGGCCTGGGGTACGCCGTGGGCTCGCGCGAGCGCGGCGGCCGCCAGCGCGTTGGCGACCACGTGGGGGGCCGGGCTCGGCAGGTCGTCGATCGTGCACAGCTCGGCCGCGCTGGACTGCCGCTCGGCGATGAAGGCGCGGTCGACCAGGATGTCGTCGACGACCCCGACCATGCCGACGCCGGGCATGCCGAGGGTGAACCCGATGGCCCGAGCACCCTCCTCGACGTCGGCGTCACGGACCAGCCGCTCGGTCTCGGGGTCGGCCACGTTGTAGACGCACGCCTTCCTCACCCGCTGGTAGATGCGCCCCTTGTCCGTCGCGTAGTCGGACATCCCGGTCGGTCCGTCGTACCAGTCCAGGTGGTCCTCGGCGATGTTGAGCACCGCCGCCGCCTCGGCGCTCAGCGAGTCGGTGTAGTGGAGCTGGAAGCTCGAGAGCTCGACCGCGAACACGTCGTACGGCGTGGGATCCATCACCGCCTCGACCAGCGGGAGGCCGACGTTGCCGGCCGCGACGCTTCGCAGCCCGGCCGCGCGGAGCACGGCGTCGAGCATCTGCACGGTCGTGGTCTTGCCGTTGGTGCCGGTGACCGCCAGCCAGGGCGCCGGACGCCCGGGTCCGTTGTCCCGCAGCCGCCAGGCCAGCTCCACCTCGCCCCACACGGGTACGCCGCGCGCCCGCGCCTGGGCGATCAGCGGCGCGGACGGCTTCCAGCCGGGCGAGACCACCAGGAGGTCGGTCTCGTCCGGGAGGGACGACGTGGTCCCCTCCCCCAGCCGGACGTCGGCGCCGAGCACACCGAGCAGCTCGGCCTTCGACTCCTTTCCCTCCGGGTCCTCGTCGAGCGCGACGACCGCGGCTCCGAGGTGGGTCAGGTTGTCGGCGGCGGCGAACCCGCTCACCCCGAACCCGGCCACCACCGCCCGGACGCCGGACCAGTCACCGTGCCGCCCGAGGCGGGTGACATCTCTCACGCCTTCGCTACCCAGGCGGCGTAGAAGACGCCGAGCCCGCCGGCAACACACAGCCCGGTGATGATCCAGAACCGGATCACGACCGTGACCTGCTCCCAGCCGAGCAGCTCGAAGTGGTGCTGGATCGGGGCGATCCGGAACACCCGGTGCCCGGGCCCGACCCCGAAGAGCTTGCGGACGACGCCGAACCGGCGTGAGGCCTTGAAGAAGCCCACCTGCACGATCACCGACAGCGTGATCACCACGAACAGCCCGCCGATGATCAGGAGGAGGAGCTCGGTCCGGGTCATGATGGCGAACCCGGCCATGGCGCCGCCGAGTGACAGCGAGCCGGTGTCGCCCATGAAGATCTGGGCCGGAGGAGCGTTCCACCACAGGAAGCCGAAGCAGGCACCGGTGATCGCTGCCGCCACCAGCGCCAGGTCGAGCGGGTCGCGCACCTGGTAGCAGGCGCGGACGTGGTGGATGGCGCAGTTCTGGTTGTTCTGCCAGATGTTGACGAACATGAAGGCGCCGAACACCATCACGCAGGCGCCCGTCGCGAGGCCGTCGAGCCCGTCGGCGAGATTCACCGCATTGCTGGTGCCGGTGACCATCACCCAGAACAGCACGATCGCCACCACCGCCGGCAGCACGAGCTTGGTGTCCCGGATGAAGGACAGGTTCTGGGACGCCGGGCTGATGCCGTTGCCGTCCTCGAGCGTCCCGGAGAGCGCCAGCCAGCCGAAGGCCAGGGCGATCACGGTCTGGCCGACGATCTTCGCCTTGCTGCGGAGACCGAGAGAGCGCTGCTTGGAGACCTTGATGAAGTCGTCGAGGAAGCCGACGACCCCCATGCCGACGAACAGGAACAACAGCAGCAGGGCGGAGGCGGAGGGCCGGTTCTGCGTGATCAGCTCGGCCAGGAAGTAGGCCAGGACCGACGAGGCGATGATGACGACGCCACCCATGGTCGGCGTACCGCGCTTGGTGTGGTGGCTGGTCGGGCCGTCGTCGCGGATCGGCTGCCCGTAACCGAGCTGGCTGAACAGCGGGATCGCCGCCCGGGTGCCGAGCAGCGAGAACAACAGGGCGAGACCTCCGCCCAGCAGAATCGCCTTCATCGGCTCCGGCTCCCGCCTTCCTGATCGTCGGCCAACCCGTCGGCCACGTGCTCGAGCGCGGCGCCGCGCGACGCCTTGACCAGGACGACGTCCCGGGAGACGACATTGTGTCGCAGCCAGTCGGAGGCCTGGTCGCGGCCCGCCGTGGGCACCGCCGCTCCCGACCAGCCCGGCGTACGTCGTGCGCCGGCGGCGATCGACTCGGCGGCGTCGCCGACGGTGAGGACCACGTCGATCCCGAGGCGGGCCGCGTACTCGCCCACCGCGACGTGGTCGTCGGCGGACGAGGGCCCCAGCTCGAGCATCTCGCCGAGGACCGCGATCGTCCGCCGGCCGCCGCGGGCTCCGATCGCAGCCAGCGCGTCGAGAGCGGCCGCCATCGAGGCGGGATTGGCGTTGTACGCGTCGTTGACCACGACCACGCCGTCGGCCCGCTCGTGGAGCGCCATCCGCCACGGCGACAGGGAGCGCGCCCGGCCGAGGGTGTCGACGATCTCGTCCCAGCCGACCCCGGCCGCGGCCGCCATCGCGGCCGCGGCGACGGCGTTCGGCACCTGGTGCGCGCCCGCCTCGAGGAGCCGGACCGGCGTCCAGGTGCCGTCGTGACCGACCTCGAACGCCGGTCGGCCGAGTTCGTCGAGGTCGAGCCGTCGCCAGCCGACGTCGCCGTCGGGGCCGAAGGTGATGACGGAGGCCGACGTCCGGTCCGCCATGGCCGCGACCAAGGGGTCGGCGGCGTTCAGGACGGCGGTCCCGTCGGTGGGGAGCGCCTCGACGATCTCCCCCTTCGTGCGTGCGATCGCCTCGCGTGAGCCGAACTCGCCGATGTGTGCGGTGCCGACGTTGAGCACGGCCGCGACCCGGGGCGGCGCCACCGCGCAGAGCTCGGCGATGTGGCCGACGCCGCGCGCCCCCATCTCGATGGCGAGGAACCGGGTATCGGGGGTGGCTCGGAGCACGGTCAGTGGGACGCCGATCTCGTTGTTGCGGTTGCCGGCCGTCGCGATCGTCGGGCCGGCCGGGGCGAGCAGCTGTGCCAGGTAGTCCTTGGTGCCGGTCTTGCCCTGCGACCCCGTGAGAGCGAGCACCGTGCTGTCGAGGGCGTCGACGACGTGCCGCCCGAGCCGGCCGAGCGCCGCGACGGGATCGTCGACCACGACGGTCGGCACTCCGGACGGGCGCGAACCGAGCACTCCTGCGGCGCCGGCCGTCACGGCCGCCCGGGCGAAGTCGTTCCCGTCCACGTGCTCGCCCGGGATCGCGACGAAGAGGCCGCCGGGCTCCGGATGGCGGGTGTCGACGAAGGCCGGGGCGCTCACGGTCTCGTCGCCGTCGGCATCGGCGAGGTGCCCGCCGACGACGGCCGCGATCCGGGCCAGGCTCAGCGGGATCACCGGCGCAGCATCCCGTTCAGCTCCTGGCGGGCCACCTCACGGTCGTCGAACGGGTGCAGCACGCCGCCGACCTCCTGCCCCGTCTCGTGCCCCTTGCCCGCGATCAGCACGACGTCGCCGTCGCCCGCGCGACGTACCGCCTCGGCGATGGCGGCGCGACGATCGCCGATCTCGAGCACTTCGGCGTTCCCTGCGGTGGTGCCGTCCAGGATCGCCCGTCGGATCTCGGCCGGCTCCTCGCTGCGCGGGTTGTCATCGGTGACCACCAGGACGTCGGCGTCCCGGGCGGCGATCTCGCCCATCACCGGTCGCTTGCCGGGGTCGCGGTCGCCACCGGCACCGAGCACCACGATCAGCCGGCCGCGGGTCAGGGGGCGGAGCGTGGCGAGGGCCGCGGCGACGGCGTCGGGCTTGTGGGCGTAGTCGACGACGACCTCGAAGTCCTGTCCTGCGTCGACGCGCTCCAACCGGCCGGGTACGCCGGGACCCTCGGCGATCGCGCGCGCCACGGCCTCGGCGTCGTAGCCGGCGGAAGCGGCAGCTGCGACCGCCGCGAGCGTGTTGGCCACGTTGAACCCGCCCGGGATCGGGCAGCCGGCGAGGATCTCCCGTCCGTCGGGACCCTGGATGCGGAATCTCGACCCGGACGCCGAGCGCTCGACGTCCCGGGCCACCCAGTCGGCGTCCTGGCCGTCGGCCGACATCGTCTGCACCGGGATCTCCGACCGCTCGACCAGCCGGCGGCCCCACTCGTCGTGGATGCTCACGAGACCGCGCCGGGCGTGCTCGCGTGTGAAGAGCGTCGCCTTCGCCTCGAAGTAGTCGTCCATGTCGCGGTGGAAGTCGAGGTGGTCGCGGCCGAGGTTCAAGAACACGCCGACGTCGAAGACGATGCCGCCGACCCGTCCCATCACCAGGGCGTGGCTGGACACCTCCATCGCGCACGCCTCCACGCCAGCGTCCACCATCCGCCGGAAGAGGCGCTGCAGGTCGGGCGCCTCGGGGGTGGTGAGGACGCTCGCCACGTCCTCGCCGAGGATGCGGGTGCCGACCGTGCCGATCACCGCGGCCGGGACGCCGGCGCCGGAGAGGCCGCTCTCGAGGAGCCGGGTGGTCGTGGTCTTGCCCTGGGTGCCGGTGACCCCGATCATCCGCAGCCGCGCGGCCGGCTCGCCGTACAGCAGGGCCGAGACGCGGCCGAGCACCGGCCGCACCCCGGGGACGACCAGCCCGGTCACGCCGTCGCCGACCAGGGCCACGCCGTCCGCGTCGGTCAGCACGGCCACCGCGCCGGCGGCACGGGCCTCGGGCCAGTAGGTCGCGCCGTGGCCGTGCGCCCCCGGCAGCGCGGCGTACAGGTCGCCGGGTGTGACGCGGCGTGAGTCGAGGGTGGCACCCGTGACCGGGGTCGCGAGGTCGCCGTTCCCCTGCGCGGAGATGCCCTCGGCCGTCAGCCGGTCGAGGAGGTCGGCGAGGGCATGACTTGTCGGCACGGAGTCGCTCGCCACAGGGATCGAGGGTATATGGGTGACCGGTCGGGCCGGATCACCACGTGGTCGGGATCTGGGAGGGCTTCGCACCGGTGGGAGGTACGCCGTACCGCCGCAGCGCGAACGACATGATCTTGCTGAACGCCGGGCCTGCGACCGAGCCACCGCCGCCGCCGTTCCTGGGGTTCTGCACCACGACGTACACCGTGAACCGCGGGTCGTCGGCCGGCGCGAAGCCGGCGAACGACACCGTGAACTCCCCGTTGTAGCAGCCGCACACCGGACCGACGCGCTGAGCCGTGCCGGTCTTGCCGGCGACCACGTAGCCCGGCACCTGCGCCCGTGGAGCGACGCCGACATCGGGATCGACCACGCGCTCCATCATCTGGGTCATCTGGTCGGCGGCGTTCCGACTGACGACCCGGTGCCTCGTGGTCTCGTCCGTCCCGACGACCTCACCGGTGTTCGTCGTCGCCCTGCCCTGGATCAGGCTCGGGTCGACCCGCACCCCGCCGTTGGCGATCGTGTTGACGGCGGCGGCCATCTGCACGCCGTTGACCGAGACGCTCTGGCCGAACGCGATCCGGTCCTGGAGCATGCCGTTCCACTGGGCGTCGCTCGGCAGGAGGCCGGGGGTCTCGCCGTTGACACCGATGTTCGTGCGCTGCCCGAGGCCGAACTCCGTCAGGTAGTGACGGAGCTGACCGGGCTTGAACAGCCGCGACGACTTCGCCGTCCCGATGTTGGACGACTGGGCGATCACGCCGGCCAGGGTGAGCTTGATCGTCCCGTGGGGGAACCAGTCGTGGATGATCCGGTCACCGCTCTGCAGCTGCCCGGGGACCAGCAGCCGGGTGCGGTCGGTGACCTTGCCGGCGTCGATCAGCGAGCTGAGCGTCAGCACCTTCTCGACCGAGCCGGGCTCGTAGGGGCTCGTCATGGCCAGCGAGTTGCGGTCCTTGGCGGGCGAGGCCTGCGGGTTGCTCGCGTCGTACGTCGGGTAGTCGGCCAGCGAGAGGATCTCGCCGGTCCTCCGGTCCATCACCACGGCGAACCCGGAGTCGCCCCGGGCGCCGAGCACGGTCTGCCGCAGGACCCGCTGCGTGTACCACTGCAGGTCCTCGTCGATCGTGGTGTGCAGGTCGGTGCCGTTGTGTGCCGGTCTCACCGTGCTGTGCCCGAGCGGGATCCGGTTGCCCGCGCCGACCTCGTAGGTCTCCGAGCCGTCAGTGCCGGCCAGCTCCTTGTTGAACGTGAGCTCGAGGCCGGCCAGCGGCGCGTCGGTGCCGAGGAAGCCGACCAGGTTGGCCGCGACGTCGTGGTCGGGGTAGGACCTCAACGGGTCGTTTCTGGTCGCGAGCCCCTTGTAGCCCGCGTCGGTCGCCTGGGTGACCACGCTGACGGCCAGGGACGCGGGCACGCGTCGCGCGACGTAGGCGAACCGCGAGTCCTTCTGGCTCAGCGCCCGCAAGGTCGAGAAGTAGTCGATGTGGAGCCGCTTGGCCAGGAAGCGCGCGAGCTCGGGCGCCCGCGGACGGGTCTGCTGCGGGTCGGCGACCACCATCCGGCCGTCCACCGAGTCGGCGAGGGGACGGCCGTTGCGATCGAGGATCTTGCCGCGGACGGCGGGCAGCTCCACGGTGACCGTGCCGCCTGTCGAGGCCGCGAGGGTGGCGTACTTCTCCGGCTCGATGCCTTGTAGCTGCACCAGCCTGGCGCCGAAGAACGACATCACGAGCGCGATGAACACGAATCCGGTGCGCAGCCGGAGCGGCGCCGACCCCCGCAACGACCGGCGCACCCGGGCCCGTGCGGCGGTGGCCGGACGGCGGCCGCGGGCGCCCGGTGTACGACGGGGACGGCCGCGGCCGCGGGAGCTGGAAGTGGGCACCGTCTGGCTTCCTGGTCAGTGGGTCCGGGCGTGGCCTGTGTTGCTGGTGTGGTCCGTGGTGTCTGTGTGGTCATTTCTACCCGCGCGACCGCCGTGGTCGTGCGACCCGCGCGCCGTGTTGCGCGTCGACTTCTGCGCCGGCGGCTGCACGACGGTGACATGGGCCGGTGGGTCGAGCTCGGCCGGCTTCGCGGGTGGGGGCGCGAGCAGCCTCAGCGGGTCGAGCCGGGTGGCCGGAGCGGGGTCGCCGAGCACCTTGCCGGTGCGGAGGTCGAGAACGGCCGGGTTGCTCGGGAGGACCATGCCCATCCGCTGCGCCCGGAGCGCGATCGCCTGGGGGTCCCGCAGGTGGTCGAGCTCCATCTGCAGGGTCTGCTGCCGGGCCTCGAGCGCGTCGGCCTGCCGCTGCAGGTCGCTGGCGGCGAAGGAGGCCTGCTGCATCGAGGTGTTGAACAGCAGCAGCCCGACCACCCCGCCGACGGCGAGCATCGAGACGACCAGAAGGAAGGGCACCGGGCTGGTCCGGCGCCGCTTCCGTCTGGGAACGACGGTCAGCCGCGCCCGCTCGAGGGCGGCGCCCGCGAGGCGCGGGACGGTGGCCCGGATGGCCGGTGCGGTGCTGCTCATGCGGTGTCCCCCTGGTTCATGCCGCTCCCCTGTGGCTCGGTCGGACGCGTTCGACGGCGCGCAGCCGGACGGAGGCGGCGCGCGGGTTCTGGGCGATCTCGGTGTCGTCGGCGCGCTCGGCGCCACGGGTGACGAGGCGGAGCGCCGGCCGGCGGTCCTCCGGCACGAACGGGAGGTCGGGGGGCACGTCCACCTTCGTGACGGCCGCGAAGGCCCGCTTCACCAGGCGGTCCTCCAGCGACTGGTAGGACTCCACGACGACGCGGCCGCCGACGGCGAGGACGTCGATGGCGGCCGGGATCGCGCGGCGCAGCACGCCGAGCTCGTCGTTGACCTCCATCCGCAGCGCCTGGAAGGTGCGCTTGGCCGGGTGTCCGCCGGTACGCCGCGCCGGCGCCGGGATCTGGTCGTAGAGCAGCTCGACCAGCCGGGCCGAGGTCGTGAAGGGCTCGCGGGCTCGCTCGCGCACCACGGCCGCGGCGATCCGCGAGGCGAACCGCTCCTCGCCGTACTCCCGGAGCACCCGGGTCAGCTCCGCCTGGGGGTAGGTGTTGAGCACGTCGGCTGCGGTCGGCCCCGAGGTCGGGTCCATCCGCATGTCCAGCGGCGCGTCCTCGCGATAGGCGAAGCCGCGGTCCGCGACGTCGAGCTGCATGGACGAGACACCGAGGTCGAAGAGCACCGCGTCGGCGGCAGCCAGGCCGAGGTCGGCGAGCACGTCGGGGATCTCGTCGTACGTCGCGTGGACACCGGTGAAGCGATTGCCGAACGGCGCGAGCCGCTCACCGGCGAGCCGCAGCGCCTCCGGGTCGCGGTCGATCCCGACGACCCGGGCCAGGTGCAGCCGGGTGAGGACGGCCTCGCTGTGACCGCCGAGACCGAGGGTGGCGTCGACCAGGACCGCGTTGTCATGGTCGAGGGCAGGCTGCAGGAGGGCGACGACCCGGTCGAGGAGCACCGGGACGTGAGCGGGGGCGGCCATGGTCCTAGCGCCCTGCGCGAGCCAGGTGGGCCAGCAGCAGGAGCCCCGCAGCGACGGCGGTCGAGGACGTAGCGGAGAACGCCATCAGCACCACCACGTCGCGCGCCTGGTGGCGCACCCGGCGGGGGGCGAGACCCCCGACGGACGGTGCTGTGGGTGTGAGACTCATCTGTTCGACCCCGCTCGATGGCTCTGACGACTGACCTGGGATGTCGGATGTGCGCTGACCGTGGAACGGGATTCGCCCAGTCAGGTCCCTGCCCGCTCCCGCGAATCCCGGCCTCATGGGGTGGCGTCGGGTTCGTCGTGGGGGAAGGTCGTCTGGAGCCGGGGAAGTTGCCCCAGATGACGGGAGCGGGCGCGAGACCTCGCTGTGCGAATCCCTTGTGGTGTTGTGGTGGGTCCCGCCGGCTACGTCGGCAGGATGTCCTCGCTCATGTCGGCGAACGTCTGGCTGTGCTCGTCCTCCCAGGCGGCGATCCGGTCCGGGTCCCAGATCTCCACCCGGTTGAGCGCACCGATCACGACCACCTCGCGGTCGAGGCCGGCGTACTCCTTCAGCAGCGGCGGGATCGTGATCCGCCCCTGCTTGTCGGGCTTGTCCTCGGTGGCCCGCATGGCCAGGAACCGGCCGTACTCACGCGCCTGGCGGACGGTGAGGGGCGCCTCCTGGATGCGGTTGGTCATGGCCGCGAAGTCGGCGATCGGGAAGACGTTGAGGCAGAAGTCCTGGCCCTTCGTCACCACGAGTCCCTCCGCGAGCTGATCCCTGAACTTGGCGGGCAGGAAGAGCCGGTTCTTCTCGTCCAGCTTCGGGGTGTAGGAGCCCACGAACATCCGGGCACCTCCACCTGGCTCGACCCATCCTCCACTTTCCGCCACTGTACTCCACTTTGCCCCACCGTCAACCACATTCACCCAAGTCAGCTCCGGTTTCACGCGAGGCGTGGGCTGCGCGAGGCAGTTCCCACCGGGTGCCGACCGTCGAGGCGCCGCTCCGTCGCGCACCACCGGGTACGGCGCATCCGCGCAGGTCAGCGGGTCGCGCCGCCCGCCGTGGCGCGGACAGCCGCTCGCGGACGGGACAGCCGGTGGAGCGGAGTGGAGCGGGCGGGGCCCCACGGGTCTGGCGGGGAGAGCGGTGGAGGAGGACCCTGGAACCAGAGCCGGACGACGGGAGGGCGCGGAGCGACGGGCTCCGGGGCAATCCGCAACCGAACCGTTATCCCGGGAGTCAGAACCTGTGTGGCCTCCGCCACGTAGGTTGTCCTGCACGACCTGTCGCGGCCGGCCGACCGAGTGCGCCCCAGAGGCGGGTCGCACGGGTGGGCCCGCACCTCTGCGGGCGCGACGAGATGGTCGACGTAGGAAAGTAAGGAAGGGACGGCTCGTGCCAGGTCCGGTTACTCAGGGGGCCGATCTCGACACGCTCAGCAGGGTGGTCGAGAAGGTCCGCGGCAACATCAAGCGCGTCATCGAGGGCAAGCCCGACGTCATCTCCGCGGCGATCACGGTGCTCCTGGCCGAGGGTCACCTCCTCATCGAGGACGTGCCCGGTGTCGGCAAGACGATGCTGGCCAAGTCGCTCGCACGCAGCATCGACAGCTCGGTCCGCCGCATCCAGTTCACTCCCGACCTGCTGCCCTCGGACGTCACGGGTGTCTCCGTGTACAACCAGGAGACCCGGCAGTTCGAGTTCCGTCCCGGTGGCGTGTTCGCCAACATCGTGGTCGGCGACGAGATCAACCGCGCGTCGCCGAAGACCCAGTCCGCCCTGCTCGAGTGCATGGAGGAGCAGCAGGTCACGGTCGACAACACGACGTACTCACTCGATGCGCCGTTCATGGTCATCGCGACCCAGAACCCGATCGAGATGGAGGGCACCTACGCCCTGCCCGAGGCACAGCGTGACCGGTTCATGGTCCGGCTCTCGGTGGGCTATCCGGTGGAGGCCGCCGAGATCGCGATGCTCGACTCGCACACCATGTCCAACCCTTTGGACGACCTCGAGCCGGTGACCGACGCGGTCGAGATCCGCAAGCTGATCGGGATCGTCACCCAGGTCCACGTCTCGCAGGCCGTGCAGCGCTACACGGTCGCGCTGGCCGCGGCGACCCGGCGTACGTCGGAGCTCGCGCTGGGCGCCTCCCCCCGCGCCTCGCTGCACCTGGTCCGCGCCTCCAAGGCGTCGGCGGCGATGCAGGGCCGCGACTACGTGCTCCCCGACGACGTGCTGGGCCTCGCGCCGCAGGTCCTCACCCACCGGCTGCTGCCCAGCGTCGAGGCGGCCATGGGCGGTCGCACCACGGCCAGCATCCTCGAGAGCATCCTGAGCTCGGTGCCCGTCCCCGAGGGGACCCGTGCGTGAGGCCCTCTCCGGTCTGACCGTCCGCGGACGGGCGTTCCTCGCCGCCGGCATCACGGCCGTCGTCTGCGCGATCCTGCTCGGCCAGCCGACCCTGACCAGGGTCGGCGTGCTGATCGCCGCGCTCCCGTTGCTCACGGCGATGACGCTCGGGCGGAGCCGCTACCGGCTGGCCCTGGTGCGCAGCGTCGGCCCACAGACGGTGACCGCGGGGCAGCCGTCGACGGTCCAGCTGACGATGACCAACGAAGGTCGTACGCCGTCGGGCGTGCTCATGCTCGAGGACCACGTCCCCTACGTGCTCGGCACCCGGCCGCGGTTCGTGCTCGACGGCATCGGCCACGGCTGGCGCCGCCACGCGACGTACCAGGTGCGGTCCGACGTCCGCGGCCGGTACGAGATCGGCCCGATGAGCGTGCGGGTGAGCGACCCGTTCGGTCTGGTCGAGCTGGGCCGCTCGTTCCGCAGCACCGCGACGCTGACCGTCACGCCACGGACGGTACCGCTCCCGCCGATCCCGCTCGGCGGCGCCTGGACCGGCTCGGGTGACAACCGCCCGCGCGCCTTCGCCACCGGCAGTGCCGAGGACGTCACGGTCCGCGAGTACCGCCGTGGCGACGACCTCCGGCGCGTCCACTGGCGGAGCTCGGCGCGGGTCGGCGAGCTGATGGTGCGGCGCGAGGAGCAGCCCTGGCAGTCGCGCGCCACACTGTTCGTCGACAACCGGCTGTCCGCTCACCAGGGACAGGGCATCGCCTCCTCGCTGGAGGCGGCGGTATCCGCGGCCGCGTCGATCGCGGTGCACCTGGGCCAGCGCGGCTTCACCGTCCGGCTCGTCACCTCCTCCGGCGACGACCTGAGCACGACCTGGCACACCCGCGAGCCGGAGCTCAACACCCGGGCGATGCTCGAGGCACTGGCCGTGGTGCAGCCGGTCACCAACACCCGCATCGACACCGGATGGCTCGCCGAGTCCACCCACGGCGGGCTCCTGCTCGCCGTCATCGGTGCGATCACCGAGGCCGACGGGCCGATGCTGCGCCGGATGCACCACCACGCCGGCACCGCGCTCGCCCTGGCCCTGGACGTCTCGGCCTGGGCGCCCGCCAGCGGAGCCGGCCTGGGCATGGTGCCCGCCTCCGCGCGGCCGCTGCTGGTCCGGCAGGGCTGGCGGGCCGTGACCCTGCGCCCGCGCGACCGGCTCGACCTCGTCTGGCAGGACCTCGGCCGGACCAGCGCCCACGCCGCGCGGTCGGGTGCCGCCGCGGACGAGATCCGACCCGTCGCCCAGGGGGCACGATGAGGCGGACCCGATGAGCGGCCTGCCGGCCGACGCACGCCGCGACCTGCCGCTGGCGGCGGTGGCCGCGGCGACCACCTGGCTCACCATGTTGTCGTGGCGCGGGTTCAGCTCCCTGTGGGGACAGTTCCTCGGCCCGCTGATGCTGGTCGCCATCGTGGTGCCGCTGGCCGGCGTCCTGCTGCGTGCCGCGCCGATCCCGCGCCGGATGGGCGTCCTCCTGCACGTGCTGGCGATCGTGGTCCTGGTCTGGCTGATGCTCGGCGGCTCGCCGTTCCATCCGATCTCGAGCACCCATCACCTCGCCGACCGCATTGCTGACGCGTGGACCAGCGCCGAGACGTACCAGCCGCCGATCCCCGACAACGTCCCGAGCATCGCGCCGCTGCTGATCCCATGTGGCGCGCTCTCCCTGCTCGTCGTCGACTTCCTCGCCTGCTGGCTGCGACGGGTGCCCCTCGCCGGTCTGCCGCTGCTGGCGGTGTACTGCGTCCCGATCAGTGTGATCGGCGACGGTGTCTCGTGGCTGGTGTTCCTGCTGGCGGCCTCAGGCTTCCTCCTGATGATGTTCCTGCACGAGTCGGCGCACATCGTCCGTTGGGGACGGCCGCTCGGTGCGTCCGCGGCTTCGGCCGACCCCAACGGCTTCGGGGTCCGCACCGGGGCGAGCAAGACCAGCGCCGGCACGGTCGGCAGCGTCGCGGTGGTGCTCGCGGTGATCCTGCCGGTCTTCATCCCGACCCTGCACCTCGACGGGCTCGGCCTGTTCGGCCCCGGGGGGAACGGCGACAGCGTCAAGGTGGTCAACCCGATCGCCGACATGCGACGCAACCTGCACCGCGGCAAGGACGTGCCGCTGCTGGACGTCAAGACCGACGACTCCGACCCGTCGTACCTGCGGATCGCCGTGCTCACCCAGTTCAACGGCGTCGAGTGGACCAGCGGCGACCGCGCCATCATCTCCAGCCAGACCGCTTCGGGGTTGCTGCCCTACCCCGAGCAGGGGCTGGCCAACAGCGTGGTGACCGACCCGCACAACTACAGCGTCACCGCCACCGCCGCGTTCGACTCGCGCTGGCTGCCGACGATGTTCCCGGCGTCGAGCGTGACCGCCCGGGGCGACTGGCACTGGGACGGCACGACGATGGACTTCATCGCCGGCAACAGCTCGACCAACACCGCCGGCCTGAGCTGGACGATGACCGGGGCCAAGCCCGAGCTCTCCAACTTCTCCATGATCAACTCGCTGACCGCGCCCGAGTCGATCCAGGAGCCCTACACCGCGCTGCCCAGCACCCTGCCGCAGCTGGTGCGCGAGCTGGCGCAGCAGGTCACCAAGGGCGCCACCTCGCGCTTCCAGGCGGCGGTGCAGCTCCAGGACTGGTTCCGCGACAACTTCAAGTACAGCCTGAAGACCGCGCAGGGCGACGGCAACGAGGCGCTGCTGCAGTTCCTGGCTCCGGGCGGGCGGGTGGGCTACTGCGAGCAGTTCGCCGCGGCGTTCGCCGTGATGGCGCGCACCCTGGACATCCCGGCCCGCGTGGCGATCGGCTTCATCAACCCCCAGAAGACGGGCAAGGACGAGTACGTCTACAGCGCCCACGACATGCACGCCTGGCCCGAGGTGTACTTCCGGGGCTCCGGGTGGGTGAAGTTCGAGCCGACCCCGGCGCAACGCACGGGCACGCCACCGGCGTACACCACCGCGCCGGTGAAGAAGCCGAAGCTCCCCTCGGACGGCCAGACCAACCCGGGTGGTCGCTTCACCACCGACCCCGCCAGCGCCTCCGCGTCGAAGGTGCGCGACAAGTCGTCGGGCTCGACGGGAACCTCGAGCTCCCACGTCCCGTGGACCGGGATCGTGGTCGGCCTGCTGGTGCTGGCCGTGCTCGTGGCTGCCGGGCTGATCCCCGGTGCGATCCGGCGGCGCCGCCGGCACCGGCGTCTCGAGGGCGGCGCGGAAGACGCGTGGCGCGAGCTGCGCGACACGGCCGTCGACCTCGGCGTCGCCTGGCCGAGCAGCCGGTCACCGGCCGAGACCGGCTACCTGCTGGCCGGCTGGTTCGGACCCGAGCCCGATGGCCCGCCCCTCGTGCGCCCCCCGCGCGGTCGTGGTCTCGCGCCGGGTGCCGAGGAGGCACTCGACCGGATCGTCCTCAGCCTGGAGCGGGTGCGATATGCCCGGTACGCCGACGACGTCCCCGGTGCGCTCGCCGAGCACGTCTGGACCTGCATCGGCGCGCTGGAGCACGGCTCGACGCGCGGCACGCTGCGGCGCGCACGGTGGTTGCCCCCGTCGTTGTTCGGTGGACGCCGGGCCGCGGCCCGGGCCGAGCTCGAGCGGGAGCCGGAAGCGGTCACCGCCGGCGGCGTCGTCGACCACGTCGGCTGACGTCCACCGGGTCCGGACAAGCGAAAGCCCCGGCGTACCGGGGCTGGGTGGTGCTGGTCGGAGTCAGGCTTCGTCGCCGTGCCGGCGGCGCCACGGGGAGCCGAACCGGTCGAGCATCGAGCCCTGCTGCTGACCGTTGCGCACGACGGGCTTGTGGGTGCTCGAACCGCCCCGGATCGCGGCGAGGCCGATCGTGGCCGAGGCGAGCATGATCACGAAGCCGAGGATGCCGACGACGGTGATCCGTCCGATCGCGCCGGCCATCAGGACGCCGACGCCGGCGAGGAAGCAGATCACGGACAGGAAGGCGCGGCGCTGGGCGGCGCGTCGGAGGTTGGTGCCGCGGAGGGTCGAGGCGAGCTTGGGGTCCTCTTGCACGAGGGCGCGTTCCATCTGCTCCAACGCTCGAAGCTCTTCCTCGGAGAGCGGCACGGGAACCTCCCCTCGCATGATGACGGCCTCATGGCCAGTGTAAGCAGCCGCTTCGGCATCCGGTAGGCGGGCCGATGAAATTGTGACTATCACTCCTGTTCCCACAGACGTCGGTCTCATGCAGGTCGACCTCAGCTCAACAGACTGGCGGGACGGACGGCGTCGGAGCCGAACCTGCGGACGACCCGGTCGGCAGCGCGGTCGGCCTCCGGCCAGCCGTGGTCGCGCTGGCCGAGGACCATCTGCCGGTGGACCCGCTCGCGCGGGACGAGTCCCTCGAGCCGGACCCCGACCAGCCGGATGCGGGCCCGCTGCAGCCCCAACCCGTCGTACGAGCGGACCGCCTCGCGGAAGACCTCCTGGGTGACGTCGGTCGCCTCGGCGAGGGTGCGCGACCGGGTGATCGTGGTGAAGTCGGCGAACCGCACGGTGATGGTGACGGTGCGGCCGGCCACCCCGGCGACCCGCATCCGGGTGGTGACCCGGTCGGTGAGGCGGAGCAGCTCGCGGACGATCACCTCACGGTCGTCGGTGTCGTGGCCGAAGGTCTCGCTGGCGCCCATGGACTTGTCGGGCTCGCCCAGGTAGGTGAAGGAGCTGGCGTTGCGGGCGACGACCTGCCGGTCGTCGATGCCCCAGGCGAGGTCGTGGAGGTGACGGCCGAGGTGGTCGCCGACCGCGCGCTGGAGGGTGCGGACCGGGGTGTGTGCGATGTCGCCGACGGTGACCAGCCCGAGCCGGTGGAGCAGCTCGGTGGTCTTCTCCCCCACGCCGTACAGCTCGCCGACGTCGAGGGGGTGGAGCAGCGTGGTCACCGACGAGGGCGTACAGACGAAGACGCCGTCGGGCTTCGCCCACCGGCTCGCCATCTTCGCCATCGTCACCGACGCGGCCACGCCGACCGAGCAGGTGATGCCCTGCTCGTCGTGGATGGTCGCGCGGAGGTGCTCGGCGATCTCGACCGGCTCGCCGAGCCGCCGGGTCGATCCGCGGACGTCGAGGAACGCCTCGTCCAGCGAGAGCACCTCGACCAGCGGGGTGATCCGGCGGAAGGTCTCCATCACCGACGCCGAGACCGTCATGAACGTGTCGAAGTCGGGCGGCACCACCTCCGCGCCGGGGCACATCCGGCGGGCGCGGGTCATCGGCATCCCGGAACGTACGCCGGTCTGCCGGGCGAGGTAGTCGGCCGAGAGCACGACGCCGCGGTATCCCCCGCCGACGATGACCGGGATGCCCTGGAGGTCGGGGCGGTCGCGGACGGCGACGCTGGCGTAGAACGCGTCCATGTCGACGTGGAGGATCGGGGTCTGCGCCCGGTTGGGGGCCGTGTCCTGGGTCGTGTGCTGCTTCATCGCCGGGCTCCGCGTGGTCGGGGCGCGGGCCGGGACGGTTCATCACGCTGGGTGGTCGAACCGGAACATGGCCGGCGGAGTTCACCTGGCCAAGGGCGGGTTCGCCTGCTCAGCGTGATGAACCGTCCACACCTGGGACGCCCTTCAGGGGCGGTGGGCGAGCAGGTGCAGCTGGGTGGCCAGTGGGAGGTACTCCGGGCGGTCGGCGACGGCCTGCTCCAGCTCGACCAGGGCGGCCGAGGCGCCCGACTCGACGTCGAGCAGCGAGCCGGGGACCAGGTCGGTGAAGACCCGGATCGCGTGCACCGTGTCGACGGCGAACCCGGCGTCGCCGGCCAGGACGGTGAGCTCGTCGGAGGTGTAGCGGCGACCGGTGCGGCCGATCGGTGCCGAGCCGGTCTGCGGGTCGAGCATCTCCAGCGCCTGCTGGAAGTGTCCGGCCATGGCCCGGGCGACCACGGCCGCGTGGCGCTGGGCGACCAGGAGGCTGAGGACTCCCCCGGGTCGCACCACCCGGGCCAGGGTCGCCAGCGCCCCGGCCGGGTCGTCGACGACCTCGAGGACGCCGTGGCACAAGACGACGTCGGCGCTGTCGGGACCGACCACCTCGAGCAGGCTGGACAGGTCACCCTGCCGTCCGGCGACCGCGACGTCGTACTCGTTGGCGCGACGGTCGAGCGCGGCCAGGGCGTCGGGGCTGGGGTCGACCACGGTGACCCGGGGACCGAGCCCGCCGACCCTGACCGCGAGCCCACCGGTGCCGCCGCCGATGTCGAGGACGTCGCGTGGACCGCCCTGCGCGAGCACGGGCTCGAGCCCGGACCACACCACCGCGGTGCGGGTGCTGCCCCGGCCGGCGGGCTCGTTCGCGGTCGGCATGTGCCGACCCTAGCCGGGCACGACGCAGGAGTGCCTGGCGTGGGGAGGCAGGTTGCCCTTCGAGACGCCTCGTCCCTCGGCTCCTCAGGAACCGCAGCCTGCGACCGAGCTTGCGAGGTCGCAACGGCGCGTCGAAACCAAGCCCCTAGAGGTGGATCGCCGGTCGTCGGCTGCCGACGAGTGCGCCGCCGGGCTGTGGTGTGAAGGGTCATCCGGGGCTCCCGGGGCTGCGGTGCCACAGCTTGCGGGCCACGTCCTTGACGTCCTCACCGGGCGGTTTGACGTCGGCGTAGGGCGACATCTGGAAGCCGCTGGAGTGGACCAGCACGCGGTGGTGGGTGACCTCCTCGAAGGTCGGCATGACAGCGAGATGGGCCCTGACCGCGTCGAGACCCTCCCTCTCCCAGAGGACGAAGAAGTCGGCCAGCGGCCAGGCACCGGTGGCGCGCAGGGAGATGCCGCGGTGACCGGTACGGCGTACCTCGCCGCGGACCAGCAGCATGAAGGAGCCGAACACGGTGGCGGCGTACGGGCCCTGGGCGTCCTCGAAGAACGTCGCGTCGACCGGGCCGGTGCCGTCGTCGAGGGTCAGGAACACCACGCGACGGCCGGACCGGACCGGCGGTGTCTGGGTGGCGACCTTGACCCCGGCGACCAGGATCTCGGACCGACTGCGCTGGCGGAGGAGGTCCTGGCTGCGCACCGCACCGAGCGCGTCGAGGAAGTCGGCGTAGGTGTCGACGACGTGCCGGCTGGCGTCGAGGCCGAGGATCTCCAGCTCGGCCTTCATGCGTTCCTCGGCCGTCATCTCGGGCAGCCCGCTGACGTGCTCCTGCGGCTCGTCCCCGAGGTCGAGGGTCAGCTGCACCGAGGTGACCGGTCGCGGGTCGGCGGCTGCGCGGGACTGGGCCGCGGCCTTCGCCCAGACCCCCTGGCTGGCCAGCGGGTGGCGCTCGAGCGGCACCGAGCCCTCGCGTGCACCGGGGTCGGTGCTGGTGCGGGCGGCGGCCTCCTCGACCCGGCGTTGGGCTGAGCTTGTCGAAGTGACATCGGCGGCCCGGGGCACCGGCGTACGGCCTCGCGACCTGCCCGCGGCGAGCCCCCTGGCTCGGCCGGCGCGCTGGACCGCGCGGGCATGCCGGTCGAGCTCGGCGACCTGGAGCAGGAGGTCGCGGCGGGTGACCTTGGTGCGGCGGCGGATCGCACCCACCGCTCCCAGCCCGTAGACGGAGTCGAACCCCCCGGCGAGCACGAGCCGCTCGGCGATCGGGCGGGAGACCTGTGCGCGGTGCCAGAAGTCGGTCAGCGAGTGATAGGGCCGCGCGGCGACGATGCGCTCGACCTCCCCGACGTTGATGCCCTTGACCTCGGCCAGCGCCAGCCGGATGCCCCAGGCGCGGCCGTCGGGCCAGCCGCCCTCGGTCGGGTCGGGTCGCGAGGGCTGCCCGAGGACGATCGGGGGTGGCTCGTCCAGTGAGCTCATGCGCTCCACTACGTACTCCTTCTCACTGGCGTTGACGTCGAGGCCGAGGACCGCGATGCCACACTGGCGGGCGTCCTCGAGGATCAGCCGCTTGGGGTACATGCCGGGGTCGTGGGTCAGCACGCCGGCCAGGAAGTGCGCCGGGTAGTGCGCCTTGAGCCACGCCGACTGGTAGGTCGGCAGGGCGAACGCCGCGGCGTGGGCCTTGCAGAAGCCGAACGACGCGAACGCCTCGATCACCTTCCAGACCTTCTCGACCACCGGCAGGGAGTAGCCCTGGCCGAGAGCGGCGGGGAAGAACCAGAGCTTGGTCTCGGCCATCCCCTCGACGTCGCCGAGCGCGCGGCGCTTCTCGTCGGCCTCGGCGTTGGAGACCCCGCCGAAGCAGGCGATCATCTCGATCACCTGCTCGTGGAAGACCACCACCCCGTTGGTCTCACGCAGGATCGGGCGCAGGTCGTCGTGGAGGTACGTCGCCTCCGACCAGCCGTGCTTGGCGTCGAGGTAGGGCGTGATCATGTCGCTCTTGACCGGCCCCGGCCGGAACAGCGAGATGTCGGTGATGATGTGCTCGAAGGTCTCGATGCCGGACTTGCCGACCAGCTCGCGCTGACCCGGCGACTCGATCTGGAACACCCCCAGGGTGCGGGCCTGGCTGATCATGTGGAACGTCGCCGGGTCGTCGAACGGCACCTGCTCCTCGTCGTCGAGGTCGATCTCGACGCCGTCGGTGCGCCGGACCAGGTCGACGGCGTGGGCCATCGAGGACTGCATCCGGATGCCGAGCACG
>NZ_DASXWU010000068.1:0-2022 GCF_036503465.1 Nocardioides sp. | reverse complement strand
CTGGCGTGCGGCTTCCCGACGGCTCTCGAGGGGAGGCCGGATCATTCGGTCGCCTCCCTCGCCCTGGTCCGGCCGACGTTCGTCGCGGCGACGCCCGCGATGCTCCAGCAGGTGCGGACCGGGATCGAGGAGAACCAGCGGCGCGGGATGCTGCGTCGTCAGAAGTCGATCGACAAGCGGGTGCGGGCCGAGGTCCAGGAGACGTTCGGCGACCGGTTGCGGTTCGTGGTGGTGGCGGGCGGAGGGATGGACGCGGACCTCGCCGACTTCTTCGAAGGAAACGCGGTCACCGTGGTCGAGGCCTACGGCCGGCCCGAGACGGGCGGTGCCGTCAGCGTCGCCCTGCCCGGCGACGCGGGGAGCCGTACCGCCGGCCGGCCCGTTCCTGGCACCGACGTGCGCATCTCCGACCGCGGCGAGATCGAGGTCGCGGGGCCGGGGGTGATGGACGGCTACCACCGGCGCCCGGCCGACACCGAGGCCGTCCTCGAGCAGGGCTGGCTGCGCACCGGGGACGCCGGGGCGCTCGACGCCGAGGGCCGGCTGCTCGTGCTCGGACGCCAGGTGAGTGATGCGGAGTGAGCGGCGCCGCAGTGACTCCCGGCCCGTCGGCTCGTTGGCTACCCGTGCGTAGCAGCAACTAGATTGACGGTTTCGGATCGCCGCGCCCGAGTGCCCGCCCCAGGAGAGACAGTGCCCGTCACCACCGACTCCGGCTTCGTCGACCACATGGTCGCGAACGTCGCCCTGCAGTTCCTCGACCGCGTCGATCGGAGCCCGCGCAGCGAGGCGTTCCGCTACCCGGTGACCGACGGTCAGGAGGAGCGGTGGAACTCGGTGACCTGGGCGGAGGCCGGGGAGCAGGTCGCACGGCTCGCGGCCGGGCTGCTGTCACTGGGCGTGGAGCCGGAGCAGCGGGTCGGGATCGCGTCCGGTACGCGGTACGAGTGGATCCTGGCCGACCTGGCCGTGATGTGCGCGGCCGCGGCGACGACGACGGTGTACCCGTCCACCAACGACGACGACACGGCGTACATCCTGGGCGACTCGGAGTGCCGGGTCGTCTTTGCCGAGGACGACGAGCAGGTCGCCAAGCTGAGGAAGCACAAGTCCGAGCTGCCGCACCTGTCGAGGGTCGTCACCTTCGACCCTTCGACGGGCTCGGGACAAGGGGCGGCGGACGGCGACTGGGTGATCGGGCTGGAGGACCTCGGAGTGCTCGGCGACAGCTACCTCGCCGAGCACCCGGACGTGATCCGAGAGACGGCCGAGAAGATCCGGCCCGACCAGCTGGCGACGCTGATCTACACCTCGGGTACGACGGGCCGGCCCAAGGGGGTGCGGCTGCAGCACCGCTCGTGGGTCTACGAAGGCTCGGCGATCGAGGCGCAGGGGATCCTGAGCGAGAACGACCTTGAGTTCCGCTGGCTGCCGATGGCGCACTCGTTCGGCAAGGTGCTGATGTCGACGCAGATGGCGTGCGGCTTCGCCTGCGCGATCGACGGCCGGATCGACCGGATCGTCGACAACCTGGGCGTGGTGAAGCCGACGTTCATGGGCGCGGCGCCGCGGATCTTCGAGAAGGCGCACGCCCGGATCGTCACCATGCAGGCCGCCGAGGGCGGGGCCAAGGAGATGATCTTCAAGAGGGCGTTCGCGGTGGGGATCGCCTACGACAAGGCCAAGCGCGAGGGCCGCAGCCCCGGCGTACTCCTGAGCGCGCAGCGGGCACTGTTCGACAAGCTGGTCTTCGCCAAGATCCGGGAGCGCTTCGGTGGGCGGGTGCGCTTTTTCATCTCCGGTGCGGCCGCGCTCAACCAGGACATCGCCGAGTGGTTCCACGCCGCCGGCATCCTGATCCTCGAGGGCTACGGGCTGACGGAGTCGTCGGCCGGATCCTTCGTCAACCACCCCGACGACTACCGGATGGGGACCGTCGGCCCGGTCTTCCCGGCGTCCGAGGTGAAGCTCGGCGAGGGCGACGAGATCCTGATCCGGGGCCCGGGCGTGATGGAGGGCTAC
>NZ_DASXWU010000067.1:0-36643 GCF_036503465.1 Nocardioides sp. | reverse complement strand
GTGCTCGAGCAGCCGATGGCCGGCGCGATCGGGGTGGGTCCCGAGGTGGAGCTGGTGGTCACCGAGGGCAACTACCTTCTGGTCGACCGCCCGGAGTGGCGTGCGGTCCGTGACCAGCTCGACGAGGTGTGGTTCCTGGAGTGCCCCGACGACGTGCGCCGTCGCCGGCTCATCGAGCGGCATGTCGAGTTCGGCAAGTCGCCCGCCGAGGCGCAGGCCTGGGTCGCGCGCGTGGACGACGCGAACGCCGCGCTGGTGACAGCGAGCCGAGCGGGTGCCGACCGCGTAATCGTGGCCTAGAAACGGAGAAGACCCGGCCCCGGTCCCTCCGTCCGGCCCGGGACCCGGGTCGCCTGGGGCTTCGGACGGGCATGGGGTCGTGCGGGACGTCCAGCATCGGCGGTCTGCACCGACGCATCACGTCGTCGTACTCACGGCGCGGTCTCGCCACCCAGCAGCTTGGAGGCGAGCACGGCGGCCTGAGTACGCCGCTCGAGGCCCAGCTTGGACAGGATGCTCGAGACGTAGTTCTTGACGGTCTTCTCGGCGAGGAACATGCGCTCACCGATCTGGCGGTTGGTCAGACCCTCGGCGATCAGGCCGAGCAGCTTGAGCTCCTGCTCGGTGAGGTCGGAGAGCTCGGGGACGGTCGCCGGTCCGTTGCGAACCCGGTCGAGGACCCGGGCGGTCAGCACGGGGTCGATCAGCGAGTTCCCCGCGGCCACCTGGCGGACGGCCCCGACGAGGTCGTGGCCGGCGATCTCCTTCAGCACGTAGCCGGACGCGCCGGCCATGATCGCGGCGAACAACGCCTCGTCGTCGTCGTACGACGTCAGGATCAAGGCGCGTACGTCGGGGTCGACAGCGCGGACCGCGCGGCACACCTCGATCCCCGACCCGTCCGGGAGCCGCGCGTCGAGCACCGCCACGTCGGCGTGCAGCGCGGGGATGCGCGCGGTGGCCTCCGCGGCCAGCCCCGACTCGCCGACCACGACGATGTCGCCGGCCGACTCCAGCAGCGCGCGCAGGCCGTGCCGCACGACCTCGTGGTCGTCGAGCAGGAACACGCGGATCCCCGAGGAGCTGTCGCCCATGGCACCAGTTCTAGCAAGGCGGGTGACGGCGTGTGGGGAGAACCCCTCACCCCCAGCAAATTCGTTCAGTCCGGCAGCAGCGATCTCGGCACGCCGTCGACGTCCAGGATCTCGACGCGAGGCTCCCCGTCGGCGGGTACGACGAAGCGCAGCCGGTCCTGGCCGCGGGCGTCGCGGAGGACCAGCCGGACCGACCCGTCGGACTCACGGGCGAGGCGCATCCGGGAGGCGCCCAAGCCGCTGTGACCCGCGAGGTGGCGCTCCTGCACCTCCTGCGCAGCCTCGTCGTCGAGGCCCTCCATCTCCTCGATCATGTCCACCAGGGACCAGTCGGGCAGGTCGGCGAACTCCAGCCACCGCTGCACCACCGAGCCCTCCTGGTGCATCCCGAAGCGGAAGCCCTCGTTCTGCTCGTAGTCGTCGAAGGTCAGGAAGCCGATCTGCTCCTTGCCCGAGTCACTCCGGAAGCCCGCGAAGGTCAGGGCGCCGCACTCGGTGCCCTCGTCGTTGACGAACAGGAGCCCGGCGGTCTCGTTGCGGCCCGGGTGCTGCACGAGTCGCCCCCGCATCGGCGCGGTTCGGCCCATGGTCGAGTTGCCGAGGACGACCCGAAGCGTTCCGTCGTCCTCGACGACGTTGATCCGTTTCACCGTCAGCTCGTCCACGACCGTCGGCGCCACCTCGACGCCCGAGCTCCGTGCGGCGGCCTCGGCCATCCGCAGCGCCTCGGTCGCCTTCTCGTACGCCGCGCGGGCCACGTCCAGTGCCTCGATCGCCGTCTCGCTCATGAGCGCCATCCTGCCGCGCGGCTCGATCAGCTCGACATCGGTGACCCCCGTCCGCCCTCAGGACCAAACAAACTGGCCCACAGACGGCAGTGCCGAGCCGACCGAGGTGCCGTCTGTAGGCCAGTTGGTGCTCGGCGCGTGAGAAGGGGCGCCCGGGATCAGGAGCCGGCGAGGAAGGCGAGGAGGTCCTGGCGGGTGAGGACGCCGACCGGCTTGCCGTCCTCGTGGACCAGCACGGCGTCGGCGTCCTCGAGCATCGCCACCGCGGCGCGCGCGGACTCGGCCGAGCCGATCGTGGGCAGGGGCGGGGACATGTGGTCCTCGACCCGGTCGGCCAGGTGGGCGGCGCCGGTGAAGAGCGCCTCGAGCAGGGTGCGCTCCGAGACCGACCCCGCGACCTCGGCGGCGACGATCGGCGGCTCCGCGCGTACGACGGGCATCTGGGAGACGCCGTACTCCTGGAGGATCGCCACGGCCTCGGCGATGGTCTCGGCGGGATGGGTGTGGACCAGGTCGGGCAGCCGCCCGGACTTGCCCCGCAGCACCTCGCCGACGGTCTGCTCGGTGGCCGCCGAGTCGGTCGCGAAGCCGTACTGCGCCAGCCACTCGTCGTTGAAGACCTTGGTGAGGTAGCCGCGCCCGGAGTCCGGCAGCAGCACGACGATCACGGCGTTCTCGCCCTCCGGGGTGCCGGCCAGCTCGCGGGCGACCTGCCGTGCGGCGTACGCCGCCATCCCGGCCGAGCCGCCGACCAGCATCGCCTCCTCACGAGCGAGGCGGCGGGTGAAGGCGAACGAGTCGGCGTCGGAGACCTCGATGACCCGGTCGGCGACCCCGCGGTCGTAGGTCTCGGGCCAGAAGTCCTCCCCCACGCCCTCGACCAGGTACGGCCGGCCGGAGCCGCCGGAGTACACCGAGCCGGACGGGTCGGCGCCGACGATCTGGACCTGCGGGTTCTGCTCCTTGAGATAACGGCCGACGCCGCTGATCGTGCCCCCGGTGCCCATCCCGCAGACGAAGTGGGTGACCCGGCCCTCGGTCTGCTTCCAGATCTCGGGTCCGGTGGTCTCGTAGTGCGAGCGCGGGTTGTTCGGGTTGGAGTACTGGTCGGGCTTCCAGGCTCCCGGCTCGGCGGCGAGCCGGTCGGAGACGTTGTAGTAGGAGTCCGGGTGCTCGGGCGCGACCGCGGTCGGGCAGACGACGACCTCCGCGCCGTAGGCCTTGAGCACGTTGCGCTTGTCCTCGCTGACCTTGTCCGGACACACGAAGACGCACCGGTAGCCCTTGGCCTGGGCCACCATCGCCAACCCCACGCCGGTGTTGCCGGAGGTGGGCTCGACGATGGTGCCGCCGGGCCGGAGCTCACCGGAGGCCTCGGCCGCCTCGATCATCCGGGAGGCGATCCGGTCCTTCACCGAGCCCCCCGGGTTGAGGTACTCGACCTTCGCCAGCACCAGCGGTCCCGCGCGGCCGGCGTCGCCGTCGAGGTCCAGGGTCTTCTCCAGCCGGACCAACGGGGTGTTCCCGACCAGGTCGAGCAACGACTCGGCGTACTCCATGCCGGTCAAGATAGCCGCGCACGGGCGGGCGTCCTGAATCTGCGAGGCCGGGACGGTTCATCACGCTGAGTGGGTGAGCCCTCGCCTGGCCAGGTGAGCTCCACCGGCCCTGTGCGGCTTCGGCTACCCAGCGTGATGAACCGACCCCGGCCCCCGCGCGCTCAGGCGGCGCGGTCGTAGCGGGTGGTCAGCTCGCGCTGGGGGTTGAAGGCCCACAGCGTGTAGGCGTTGACGCGGCCCAGCAGGGCCTTGGTGAACGCGGTCATCGCGGTCTCCCTTCTGCTCGTGTTGGCGGACACTCCTGGGTTCAATGAACTGCGCCCTTGGATCGTTCCAAGACAGCCGGTGACCCGAGTCACGTGTTGCCGGGTGCGTCGGACACCCGCTGGCCGGGCTGGATAGGTTGGCGCCATGGGGAAGGCCGCCGCGGCACGCAGGCTGGCCTCCGCCGCGGCGTTCGGGGGCGGGGGCCTCTCGGTCCTGGGCATGGGGCTGTACGGCGTGCTGCGCGGCGAGGCGGTGCTCGCCCGGCGGATGATCGGCAACGCCGGCGACGAGCCGCCGCCCGACTCGACCGGGTGGTACGGCCGCGGCCGTCCCGGTCCCGCCATCAAGGTCGCCCTCCTCGGCGACTCCAGCGCGGCCGGCTACGGCGTCGAGCGGATCGTCGAGACACCCGGAGCGTTCCTCGCCAGCGGCCTGGCCAAGCAGGCCGACCGCCGGGTCCACCTGCGCACCTACGCGAAGGTCGGCGCCCAGTCCTCCGACCTCGCCGGTCAGATCGACCGGGCGCTGCCGGGCGACCCCGACCTCGCCGTCATCCTGATCGGCGCCAACGACGTCACCCACCGGGTCAAGCCGTCGCAGTCGGTGCGCTACCTCGCCGAGTCCGTACGCCGACTGGTCGGTGCCGGCGCGAAGGTGCTGGTCGGCACCTGCCCGGACCTCGGCTCGGTCAAGCCGATCCCTCCGCCGCTCAAGCAGGTGGCGCGGTCGATGTCGCGGCGCCTCGCCGCGGCCCAGGCCATCGTGGTGGTCGAAGAGGGCGGCATCGCCGTCTCCGTCGGCTCCATCCTGGGGCCGGACTTCGCGGCCGCCCCGGCGGTGCTGTTCGGGCCCGACCAGTTCCACCCGTCGGCCGAGGGCTACCGCGCGGTGGCCGAGGTCCTGGTGCCCAGCGCCCTGAACCTGCTCGGCCTCGGCGTCGACGAGCCGCGACGGCCTACCCGCGGCGAAGGCACGATGCCGGTGGCCACCGCCGCGGTCCGCGCCGCCCGCACGCCCGGCACCGAGCTCGGGGACAAGAAGGGCCTCTGGGTCGAGCTGCGCCGGCGTGCCCGGCTGAGCTCCGACCCGGAGGCCCCGGCGGACGTTGACGAGGTCGTCGACGACCCGGATGCCGACCGGGAAGCGGTCAGCGACGCATGATCGCCAGGATCCGCAGCAGGTTGGTGTAGATCCAGACCAGGCTGACGGTCAGGCCGAACGCCGCACGCCACGATTCACGCTCCGGGAGTCCGGCGCGGATGCCGTTCTCGACGAAGTCGAAGTCGAGGATCAGCATGAAGATGCCGAGCACGAGCCCGATGCAGGCGAAGAGCAGGCCAACTCCCCCAAAGCCGTTGACCCCCAGCCCGCCCCCGAACATGGTGAGGAAGACCTCGAGGATGCTGAGTCCCACCATGGCGAAGACAGCCGCGATGACAAACATCCGGAACTTCTGGCCGACCTTGATGTCAAAGAATTTGTACGCCGCGAGCGTGCCCGCGAACGCGGCGAAGGTACCGATCACAGCCTGGAGGACGATGCCGTTGCCACCCCCGTAGACCGCGTCGACGTACTTGCTGAAGGCGCCGAGGGCGACCCCCTCGAGTGCGCAGAAGACCAGCACGAGAGCGGGGCTGATCACCCGCTTGAACGAGTTGACCAGCGAGAGCACGAATGCGCCGCCGCCGCCGATCGCCATGGCGGCGTAGAGCTTGCTGGCGTCGTTCGAGGTCATCGACTCGCTGATGGCGGGCGTCATCACCCATGTGGCGAACGCCGTAACCAGCAGAACGAGCAGCGAGATGCCGGTCTTCTGAACGACGCTGTCGATGGTCATCGGCGCCGTCGGCGCCTGCGTCCCCGGGGTGCCGACGCTCCACGTCGAGGGGTCGGGCGAGGTCGAGGAGCCGTAGCCCTGGTACGCCGCACCACCACCGCCGTAGACCTGGTTGCCGTAGGCGTTGGTCATCCGTCCGTTGAACTCGTCGGAGTTCCGGAAGACCGGATTGTTGCTCTGCATGGTGTCTCTCCCCTTGATTGGTCGGCCCGGTGGCCTGAGTCTCACGCGCGCAGCACCGGCATCGGTGGAGCTCGCCGATGCGCGCGTGAGCCTCAGCAGGCACGCCGCCGGATCCGACGGGCTCGGGACGATCGTAGCCACTGGTGACGGCGTACCGGAGGGTGTGGAGCAGAAGCACAGCCTCCGTTCAGGTGCGGATGGGGCTTGTCGGCGGGCGCTGTTAGCGTCGCCGGATGCGTTTCGCGCTGAGCATCCCGCCGTTCACCGATCCGGCCGTGGTGCTCCGGTGGGCGCGGTCCGCCGAGGCCAACGGCTGGGACGGGTTCTTCCTGTGGGACCACCTCCGCTGGGACGACCGGGCCGAGGTCCACGACCCCTGGGTGCTGCTGGGTGCGGTCGCGACCGCCACCGAGCGGATGCGGATCGGGACGATGGTGACGCCGCTGTCGCGGCGGCGGCCGGCAGTCGTGGCCAAGCACCTGGTCACCCTCGACCACCTCAGCGGGGGCCGGGTCACCCTCGGGGTGGGTCTCGGCGATCCGCCGGGCTACGACTTCGCCGACTTCGGCGACGAGCCGTCGTACGCCGTGCGTGCGGCGATCACCGACGAGGCGCTCGACGTGGTCGCGGGGCTGCTGACCGGGTCGGTCTCCCACCACGGCGAGCACCACCGCGCCGAGGCGACCATGCGGCCCGGGCCGGTGCAGCCGCGCATCCCGATCTGGATCGCCGGCCGGGCTCCCAACGCCAAGCCGCTCGAGCGCGCCCGCCGGTGGGACGGCTACGTGCCGATCGCCGACCCGTTCCTGACCCCCGACGCGCTCACGGCGTACGTCGGCCCCCACCCGCACGACGACTGGGACCTCGTCGTCCAGTGGCCCCACGGCACGTCGGCGGAGGAGTACGCCGCAGCCGGCGCCACCTGGCTGGTGCGGTCGACCTGGCCGCACGAGGAGGGCTGGCTCGACGAGATCGAGGGACTGGTCTCAGCCCCGCCCGACGACACCCGGCGGTGAGCAGGGATCGCTTTCCCCGAACGGAACCGATCCCACCCCACCGCTCCCGGGCGCCGGGTCGGCTGTTTTCGAGCGCGAGCGGTCACCAGGGCCGGCCGGGTCGCGCAGCCGCGGTGCCCCCGCTGGGGGTCGAACCCAGACTGAACCGCTTTTAAGGCGGCTTCCTCTACCGGTTGGGATACAGGGGCCGTGCCGGGACGTGATACGAACCGAGCCCTAGAAGGCTCCGTCCGTATGACGTCCGCATGACGTCGCATTGTCGCAGGGGTCAGGGGGTGGGGATGCCGGCGAGGGCGCGGGCGGTGCCGAAGATCTGGTCCAGCATCGCGGGGGTGAGGCGGCCGGTGAAGGTGTTGTGTTGGGAAGGGTGGTAGCAGCCCAGCAGCGTGACCGGCCGCTCCTCCCTGTGGCCCTCGCGGGCCACGATCACCTGGACACCGTGGCCGAACCGAGGCCGCGGTCGGGGTACGGCGTAGCCCGCGCCGGCCAGGGCCCGCAGGGCCCCGTCCCACCCGTAGGCGCCGAGAGCGACCACGACCCGCAGCGTCGGCGCGAGCAGCTGTAGCTCACGGTTGATCCAGGGCATGCAGGTGTCACGCTCGGTGACCGTGGGCCTGTTCGCGGGTGGTGCGCACCGGACGGTCGCCACCATCCGCGCGTTGACCAGCCGCTGGCCGTCGCCGGCGTGGACGCTGGTCGCCTGCGTGGCCAGCCCGACCCGGTGCAGGCTGGCGAAGAGCCAGTCCCCGGACGAGTCGCCGGTGAAGACCCGACCGGTCCGGTTGCCGCCGTTGGCCGCAGGAGCCAGACCGACGATCACCAGCCGCGCCTCCTCGCCGGGTCCGCCGAGGCCGGTGGTCGGGGCGCCCCACCCGGCGATCGGGCGGCCCCAGTAGGGCTGGCCCGCGAACGACGCGCGCTTGTCGCGAGCCACGTCCTCGCGCCACCGCACCAGCCGCGGGCACGCCGAGCACACGCTGACCCGGGCGTCCAGCTCGGCCAGGTCATCGGTGCCGGCGAGCCGGCGTACGGCGGCCGCGGTGCGCGCGACCGGCGTGTCCGGCGTCGCGGGGTCGTCGGGCCAGCCCGTGCCCGGCGGCACCGGACTGGGGTACGGCGTGCCGGTCAAGGGATGGGGCAGCGCCTCACTCATCGCGGACCAGCGAGGTGGCGATGCCGTAGAGGATGTCGGCCTCGGACACCCGATAGCCGCCGGCTCCGGAGCGGGCGAGCACCCGCGACCAGATCAGGGCCCCGGCGTCGATGACGTCGGCACGCCCCGGGTGCATGGTGGGGATCGCGCGACGTTCGGCGACCGTCATCGCGACGAGCCGGTCGACGTACGCCGCTGTGCCGGCCACGTCCAGCTCGGCTCCGTCGATGGCGTCGCGGTCGTAGGAGGGCAGCTCGAGCATGCCGGCGGCCAGGGTCTTGATGGTCCCGGACGTGCCGATCACCGACCGTGCCTTCGCCAGCGGCACCGGGCACTCGTCGAGGTGCCGGTCGATGTCGGCCAGGCAGGCCGTGACCTGCTCGGCCGTGGGCGGGTCGTCGTGCAGGTGTCGCTCGTGGAGACGCACCGACCCGATGTCCATCGACACGGCGGAGTCCGGAGAACCGCTGCCGAGCACGAGCTCGGTCGACCCGCCTCCGATGTCGACCACCAGGATCGGCTCGTCGATCGGGCTCCGCAGGTGACCGACCGCGCCCTCGAACACGAGCGCGGCTTCCTGCTCGCCGGTCAGCACCTCCGGGGTGATGCCGAGGCGTTGGCGCACCCCGTCGGTGAACACCTGGGCGTTGCGTGCGTCGCGGGTGGCCGACGTCGCGCAGAAACGTATCCGGGTCACGGCGTACTGCTCGACCAGCGCGGCGTACTCGTCGATCGCGGCGAACGTCCGAGCCAGCGCCTCCTCCCCGAGAACGCCGGTCGTGTCCACCGACTGGCCGAGCCGCACCATCCGCGACTCCCGCACCAGCACGTGCGGCAGCTCGCCGATCAGGATCTTGATGGAGTTCGTGCCGCAGTCGATCGCGGCGATCCGCTCAGACATCGGCGGGGAGATCGGCGCAGACATCTGCGGGGACATCGACGCACGGCCCGTCCGCCCACCACGCACCCAGCCGCTCGAGCACCTCGTCGCCGAACGGGTTGACCCCCGCCCCGGCGGCGAGCGCGTGGGCGGCGAGCACGTGCAGGCACTTGACCCGGTCGGGCATCCCACCCGCGGAGACCCCGGCGATCTCGGGGACGTCGCCCAGGGCCGCGCGATCGGCGAGGTAGGCCTCGTGGGCGGCTCGGTACGCCGCGGCCAGCTCGGCGTCGTCGCCGAGCCGCGACTCCATCTCCCGCATCAGCCCGGAGCCCTCGAGCGTGCCGATCAGCGAGGTCGACCGCGGGCAGGTCAGGTAGTACGTCGTGGGGAACGGGGTCCCGTCGGGAAGCCGCGGCTCGGTCACGACCACGTCCGGGAGCGAGCACGGACAGCGGTGACCGATGGCGTGTGTCCCGCGTGACGGCCGCCCGAGCTGGGCCTCGACCGCGGCCAGGTCGGCCTGGGCGACCCGTCGGGTCACCTGTTCGTGCCGCCGAGGTACTTCAGCGGCTTCTGCGCCGGCTTCGCCGCGGGCGGGTCGCCGGCGAGCTGCACCGATCTCCACTCGGTGGTCCACCAGGCGGTCGGCGTCGACGTGGCCGACGTACGCGGATCCGACAGGGTCGACTGCGCGGCAAGCGGCTTGCCGTCCTCGCCGATCACGACGTACGACGTCTGACCGGGCATCAGGTAGCCGAACCGGGCGCGGGCCTGCTCGCGCACGTACGCCGGGTCCTGCCACCTGGCCTTCTCGCTCTCGAGCCGATCGATGCTGCTCTGGCTGGACGCGATCTGGCTGCGCAGCTGCGTGATCTGGCTGTGCTGCTGGAAGTAGGCCTTCAGCGACGACGCGTAGGAGATGGTGAGCACGGACAGCACCAGCACGAGCACCATGGCCCGGCCGGTGAACCGCGAGCGTCGCTGCTCGGGCACGGCGGCGCCCGGCGTCGGGGCCGCCGGGCGGGACCGCGCGCGTTGACGCGGGCCGCCGGGGCGGGAGCCCGGGCGGCCCGTGGGTGCGCGTCGCGGCTGCTTCATCGGCTGGATCAGGCGCCGTAGCGCGGGAAGGCCCGGGCACCGGCGTACCGGGCGGCGTCGTCGAGCTCCTCCTCGATCCGGAGCAGCTGGTTGTACTTGGCGACCCGCTCCGACCGCGCGGGGGCGCCGGTCTTGATCTGGCCGCAGTTGGTGGCGACGGCGAGGTCGGCGATGGTCGTGTCCTCGGTCTCGCCGGAGCGGTGGCTCATCATGCAGCGGAACCGGTTGCGGTGCGCGAGGTCCACCGCGTCGAGGGTCTCGGTGAGCGAGCCGATCTGGTTGACCTTGACCAGGAGCGCGTTGGCCTGCCCGCCGTCGATGCCACGCTGCAGACGCTCGACGTTGGTCACGAAGATGTCGTCGCCGACGATCTGGACACGCTCACCGAGCTCGTCGGTGATCGTCCGCCACCCGTCCCAGTCGTCCTCGTCGAGCGGATCCTCGAGCGAGACGATCGGGTACGACGACACCAGGTCGCCATAGTAGGAGCTCATCTCGGCCGAGGACTTCTTGTCGCCCTCGAACCGGTAGGACCCGCTGTCGAAGAACTCCGACGCCGCCACGTCGACCGCGAGCGCGATGTCGGCTCCGGCGGTGAACCCGGCCGAGCCGATGGCCGCGACGATCAGGTCGAGGGCGTCGCGGTTGGAGGGCAGGTCGGGCGCGAATCCGCCCTCGTCGCCGAGCCCGGTCGCGAGCCCTCGCTGCTTCAGCACCGACTTGAGCGCGTGGTAGACCTCCGCGCCGTGCTGCAGCGCCTCGCGGAAGGTGCCGGCACCGAGCGGCGCGATCATGAACTCCTGGATGTCGACGTTGGAGTCCGCGTGGGAGCCGCCGTTGAGGATGTTCATCATCGGCACGGGGAGCAGGTGGGCGTTGGGACCCCCGACGTAGCGGTAGAGCGGAAGGCCCGCGGAGTCGGCGGCCGCCTTCGCGACCGCGAGGGAGGCACCGAGGATCGCGTTCGCGCCGAGGTTGGCCTTGTTGGGAGTGCCGTCGAGGTCGAGCATCGTCTGGTCGACGAGGCGCTGGTCGTCGGCGTCCATGCCCTCGAGGGCCGGGCCGATCTGCTGGACCACGGCGGACACGGCCTTCTGCACGCCCTTGCCGCCGAAGGCCTGCTCGCCGTCACGCAGCTCGACGGCCTCGAAGGCGCCCGTCGACGCACCGCTCGGGACCGCGGCCCGGGCGTAGGTGCCGTCGTCGAGCAGCACCTCGACCTCCACCGTCGGATTGCCCCGGGAGTCGAGGATCTCGCGGCCGCCGACAGCTTCGATGATCGCCATGCCGGCCAGACTATCCGCGGGTCGTCGTCTGCCCGCGCAGCACCCGCGGGGTGAGCAGCCCCATCGCGATCAAGCCGAACGCCAGGCCCCTCACCATGCTCGAACCCATGAGTGCACCCGACCCCACCTGCTGGTTCTGCGACGACGACGTCCGGACCGACCCGCCTCCGGGCGGCTTCCTGGTCGACGACGGCACGTGGCGGGCCGGCCACGCCCCCGCGTCGTTCGCGACGGTCGGCACCGTGGTCCTCGAGTCGCGTCGGCACGTCCTCGACCAGGCGGGCTTCGACGACACCGAGGCAGGGTCGTACGTCGACGTCCTCGGACGGCTCGTCGCGGCGGTACGACGTACCACCGGCTGCGACCGGGTCTACCAGTGGGCGACCATGGACGCCTTCCCGCACTTCCACGTCTGGCTGGTGCCGTGGTCGCGGACCGACGACCTGCGCGGCCCGCGGTTCCTCGCCGACCGGCTCGTGCACGGCGCCGTGTGCACATCGGCCGAGGCCGACGCGATGGCGGCCTCGCTACGCAACGCTCTGCTCAGGACCTCCCAGAGGGTCACGCCGGTGGGATGACGCCGGACCGAAGGTCGGACATACTCGGCCGATGGCGGTGGAGACCGGCGAGAACCCCTGGCCCGGGATGTTCGACACGATCGCGGACCAGTACGACCAGTCCGGGGTCGCGTGGTTCAAGCCCATCGCCGGTGGACTGGTCGAGCTGCTAGACCCGCGGCCGGGCGAGCGGTTCCTCGAGCTCGGACCGGGTCGCGGCGCGCTGACCGTGCCGCTCGCCGAAGCCGTCGGCCCCGACGGCGGCCTCGACGCGCTCGACATGGCGCCGTCGATGGTGCGGCTGCTGCGGGAGGACCTGGACCGCCGGGGAGTGACCAACGTCAGCGTCGGCGTGGGCGACGCGAGCGACCCTCGTCCTCCGGGATCGGCGTACGACGGTGTCGCGGCCTCGCTGGTCCTCTTCTTCCTGCCCGATCCGGTGGCGGGACTCGTCGCATGGCACCGGCTGGTCCGACCGGGTGGACGCGCGGGGATCGCCACCTTCCAGCCGTGGGTGGGCCGGTTCGCCGAGCTGCTGGGGATGGTGGAGGAGTACGCCGGCCCGGCGGAGCGCGGCGGCTCGCCGTTCGACACCGACGCCGGTGTCGAGGACCTGTTCCGCCAGGCCGGGTTCGCGGACGTCCGGACCGTGCTGCGCACCTTCCCGATCTCGTTCCGCGACCTCGACCAGTGGCACACCTGGTCGCAGGCGACGGCCCTGCGCCGGGTGTGGACCGACACCGATCCGGCGCAGCACCCGGAGATCCTGGAGCGCGCCCGCGCCATCCTCGACGGGGCGCGAGATGCCGACGGACGGATCGTCCTCGACATCGGCATCCGCTACACCCTGGCCCTGCGCTGACCCGGCTCTTCGCCACGCTGCAGGACGCCGACCCGGCCCTTCGCCACGCCCTAGGACGCAAACCCGGCGTGAAGCTGACGTCGGCAAGAGCCGGGTCAGCGTTCCTGGGAGTGGGCAAGAGCCGGGTCAGCGTTGGACGGCGCGGCGGAGGGCGTCGCGGAGGGCCTGCTCCGGGTCGATCCCGGCCGAGGTCGCCTCGGCCACGAGGGCGAGGAGGCGGTCGCCGAGGTCGGCCGACCCATCCGTGGGTTCAGTCAGATCAGCAGCCGCGGACGGGGTGCGCTCCAGCACCTTGGTGGCCAGCAGCAGGGCGGAGAGTCCGGGCGCGATGCCGTCGTACGGCGATGTCCTCGCCTTCTCGGTCGCCTTGATCGCCTGCCACTGGGCGTCCACCTCGGCGGCCGTCAGCGTGGTCGGCCCGGTCGAGCCGAAGACGTGGGGGTTGCGGCGATGCATCTTGGAGCGAATCCCGGTGGCGACGTCGTCCATGGTGAACGCATCGGTCTCCTCGGCGATCACCGCGTGGAAGTAGACCTGCAGCAGCAGGTCTCCGAGCTCCTCGCGCAGGTGCGAGAGGTCGCCGGTGTCGATCGCCTCCAGGGTCTCGGCCGTCTCCTCCTGGAGGTAGCGCGCGAGCGACCGGTGGGTCTGCTCACGCTTCCAGGGGCACTCGCGCCGCAGCCGGCGCATGTCCTCGAGGAAGTCGAGGAGAGCCTGCCCGTCGCTCACGGGTCAGCCGCAGACCTGCGCCGTGGGCAGCTTCGACGTGTAGGTCTCCGGGGGACCCTGCTGGCCGTTGACCTGGGCGCCGGCCGAGGCCAGCGCACTCAGCGGGTACGACGTCTCGTCCTGCTGCTGGGTGAACTTGCCGCCGTCGACGGACAGGCCGAAGACCGGGTCGAGGAAGACGTCGTGGTTGTTGAGCCATTCCTTCGTCGCCACCTGGCCGCGCTCGAGCGCCGCCTTGATCTCGGCGTTGGACTGGCCGGTCTTCCCGGTCAGCTGCTGGCCGATCGCGACCTCGACGTTCTGGAGGTACGCGTCGCTCCCGGACACGGCGATCACCGCGTCGCGCTGGTCCTGCGGCGCCGAGGCCAGGACCTGCTGGAGCTGGGTGACCTGCGCCTGGTAGCCGGACGCCGGCTCGACGCCGTACTCGTCCGCCAGCTGCTCCCCCAGCGCCCGCTTGGCGAGACCCGCCGCCGCGAAGCTCCGGAACAGGCCCATCGGTGCCGGACCGGACTGCTGCTGCTGGGACTGCTGGGCGGTGACGAAGGCCTTGCAGTAGAGCGTCGCCGTGTTGTCGATCGTGCTCATCGACACCCGGTCGTCGCCGATCACCGCGGCGGAGCCGGGGTGGATGCCGATCGAGCTCCCGCACCCGGTGAGGAGCAGGCCGGCCGCGGCGAGACCGACGAGCGCGACGGGCCGGCGGCGCTGACGCGACAGGATCACGATGACTCCCTGGTGAGGTTCTCACTGCTGGGCTGGCTGGTGGGGGCACGGTCCGGGTCGATCACGGAGTCGATGACCGTGCGCGCCCATTCAAGCAGGGCCACCCCGTCGATCGGACGGCCCCCGATCACCTCCGTCTGCGGACGTGGCACGAGCAGGGTGCCGACCTGGCTCTTGACGATGCTGCGCGGGTAGAGCCGGTTGAGCCGGAGGACGCGGGACTCCGGCAGGTCGACCACCGGCGAGAACCGGACGTTGCGGCCGGCGATGGTCACCTCGGAGATGCCCGCCTGCCGGGCGCGCGCGCGGAACCGCGCGACCAGGAGCAGCGAGGCGACCTCGACCGGCGGCTCGCCGTACCGGTCGTCCATCTCGTCGCGGATCGCGTCGACGTCGTCGTCGCTGCGCACCTCGGCCAGCCGCCGGTACATCTCCAGCCGCAGGCGCTCGCTCGGGATGTAGGTGTGCGGCAGGTGGGCGTCCACCGGCAGCTCGATGCGCACCTCGCCGAGGTCGTCGGCCGGCGCGCCGTCCGAGCGGAACTCCTGCACCGCCTCGCCGACCAGCCGGACGTAGAGGTCGAAGCCGACGTCGGCGATGTGTCCGGACTGCTCGCCGCCCAGCAGGTTGCCGGCGCCCCGGATCTCGAGGTCCTTCATCGCGATCGCCATGCCGCCGCCGAGGTCGGAGTGCTGGGCCAGGGTCGCGAGCCGCTCGTGGGCGGTCTCGGTCAGCGGCTTCTCGGCCGGGTAGAGGAAGTAGGCGTAGGCACGCTCGCTGGATCGCCCGACCCTGCCACGGAGCTGATGGAGCTGCGACAGCCCGAGGGCGTCGGCCCGCTCGATGATCATCGTGTTCGCGTTGGAGACGTCCAGCCCGGACTCGACGATCGTGGTGCAGACCAGGACGTCGAAGCGTTTCTCCCAGAAGTCGAGCATCACCTGCTCGAGCTGGTGCTCGCCCATCTGGCCGTGCGCGGTCGCGACCCGCGCCTCCGGGACGAGCTCGCGGATGCGCGCGGCCGCCTTCTCGATCGACTGCACCCGGTTGTGGATGAAGAACACCTGGCCCTCGCGGAGGAGCTCGCGCCGGATCGCGGCGGTGACCGTGCGGTCCTCGTAGGCGCCGACGTAGGTCAGCACCGGGTGTCGCTCCTCGGGAGGTGTCGTGATGGTCGACATCTCGCGGATGCCGGTGATCGCCATCTCGAGCGTGCGCGGGATCGGGGTGGCGCTCATCGACAGCACGTCGACGCTCGTGCGCAGCCGTTTCATCTGTTCCTTGTGCTCGACGCCGAAGCGCTGCTCCTCGTCGACGATGATCAGGCCGAGGTCCTTGAGCCTGATGTCGGGGTTGAGCAGCCGGTGGGTGCCGATCACGATGTCCACCGAGCCCTCGCGCAACCCGTCGCCGACCTCACGCGCCTCCTTCTCGGTCTGGAACCGGCTCAGCGGCCGGATCGTCACCGGGAACGCGCCCATCCGCTCGGCGAACGTCGTGTAGTGCTGCTGCACGAGCAGCGTCGTCGGGACCAGTACGGCGACCTGCTTGCCGTCCTGCACCGCCTTGAACGCCGCCCGCACCGCGATCTCGGTCTTGCCGTAGCCGACGTCGCCGCAGACGAGCCGGTCCATCGGCACTGTCTGCCGCATGTCGGCCTTGACCTCGTCGACCGTGGTCAGCTGGTCGGGCGTCTCGTGGAACGGGAACGCGTCCTCGAGCTCGCGTTGCCACGGCGTGTCCGGTCCGAACGCGAAGCCCTGCGTGGCCTGGCGCGCGGCGTACAGCTTGATCAGCTCGGCGGCGATCTCGCGGACCGCGCGGCGGGCGCGGTTCTTCCGCTTGCTCCAGTCGGAGCCGCCGAGGCGGTCGAGGTGCGGCTGCTCGCCGCCGACGTAGCGGGTGACCTGGTCGAGGCTGTCGGCCGGCACGTAGAGCATGTCGGCCGGCCCCCCGCGCTTGGAGGCGCCGTACTCGAGCACGAGGTACTCGCGGGTCGCGCCGTGCACCTCGCGCTGCCGCATCTCGACGAACCGGCCGACACCGTGCTGCTCGTGGACGACGTAGTCGCCCTTGGACAGCTCGAGCGGGTCGATCTGCCGCTTGCGACGGGTCGGCATCCGGCTGTGGTCACGGGTCGCGCCGCGCTGCCCGGAGAGGTCGTCGCCGGTGAGCAGCACCAGCCCGAGTCCGCCGGCGACGAAGCCGTGGGCCAGGGTCGCGCAGGTGACGGTCACCACGTGGGGCTCGGGCTCGACGTCGTCGTCGGGCTCGACCAGGCGGGCCGGGACGTCGTGCTCGGCGAGCACCTCGACCATGCGCTGCGCGGGGCCGTGCCCGGGGTGGGTGACCACGACCCGGTCGCCGTCGGCGAGCCAGCCGCGGAGATCCGCGACGACGCGCTCGACGTCCCCGCGGTAGCCGTCGACAGGGGTGGCGGACACGGTGCGGCCGCCCTCGCCGACCAGCTCGTCGTCCAGCCCGAACGGACTGATGGACCACCACGGCTGCCCGAGCTCGCGAGCATGGGCGAGGACGTCGTCGAGCTCGCGGTACGACGCGGCGCCGAGGTCGATCGGCGCCTGGCCGCCGCCGGCGGCAGCGGCCCACGACGCACCCAGGAACTCCTCGCTGGTCGCCACCAGGTCGTGCGCGCGCGTGCGCACCCGCTCGGGGTCGACCACGACCACCTGGGTGTCGTCGGGCATCGCGTCGACCAGCAGCTCGAGCTCGTCGACGAGGACCGGTGCCAGCGACTCCATGCCCTCGACCGCGATGCCGGCCGCGATCTTGTCGGTCATCTCGGCGAGCTGCGGGTGGGCCTCGCCCAGGGCCGCGGCGCGACGGCGTACGTCCTCTGTCAGGAGCAGCTCGCGGCACGGCGGCGCCCACAGCCGGCCGACCTTCTCGATCGTGCGCTGGTCGGCGACGGCGAACGACCGGATCTCCTCGACCTCGTCGCCCCAGAACTCCACCCGGATCGGGTGCTGCTCGGTCGGCGGGAAGACGTCGACCAGACCACCGCGGACGGCGAACTCGCCGCGCTTCTCCACCAGGTCGACGCGGGTGTACGCCGCGTCCGCGAGCCGCCGGGTGACCTCGTCGAGCTCGGCGGTGTCGCCGGGCTCCAGCTCCACCGGCTCGAGATCACCGAGCCCTCGCACCTGAGGCTGGAGGATCGACCGGACCGGTGCGACGACCACGCGGAGCGGACCGATCGCGGCGTCGGCACCGGGGTGGCGCAGCCGGCGCAGCACCGCGAGCCGTCGGCCGACGGTGTCGCTGCGCGGACTCAGCCGCTCGTGGGGAAGGGTCTCCCAGCTCGGGAAGTAGGCGATCGATGCCGGGTCGACCAGCGTGCCCAGCTCTTCGGTGAGCTCCTCTGCCTCGCGGCCCGTGGCCGTGACCAGCAGCACCACGCGCCCGGACCGGACCAGCCCGTCGACCAGGAACGGCCGCACCCCGGCGGGCGCGGTCAGGTCGAGCCGGCCGAGCCGGGGTGCGTCGGCCAGCGCCGCCGCCAGCGAGGGCTCGGCCAGCACGGCGTCGGAGAGGGCGGAGGTGAGCACGCAGCGACCTTTCGCGGGCAGGGGACAGCACGACGACCCCCAACCGGAACGGGGTGGGGGGTGACCCCATGAGGATAGTCGGGACCGCCGACGGGCCGCCGATCAGCCGCCGCTCACACCTGCGGCGTTGCGCAGGCCCCGCAGCGTCGCGTCGTCGGGGAACGGTCCGCGGCCCTGGGCCGCGAGCGCCTGCAGCAGCGTGACCAGCGCCCCTGAGTACGCCGTGGCCGCGTGCTGTCGGGCCACCAGCGACCAGTGCCAGGGCCGGACCGAGACCGCCTTGCAGATCCGGTCGGCGCGCTGCACCCCTGGTAGCACCCGCCGCGCCAGCGGCGCCATCAGGTCCGCGAGATGGACGCGGAGGCCGTCGACGCCCGCCACCGGACGCACGTAGTTCGTGGTCAGGCCCATCCGGTAGTCCGCGCGGTTCGATGCCTCCGCCAGCCGGAGGTCGCACGTGCGCAGCGCATCCGCCTCGTGCCCGCGCTGCCGGTCGTCGGCGTACCACGCGATCGTCCCGGCCACGAGCACGAGCGTCAGCACCACCCACCACACGCGGCGCCGCCGGCGGGCGCGACCGCCCGTCGCCGGGCCCGCCGGCTCTCGTTCCTGCTCTCGCTCCCGCAGCAGCCGCACCGGCTCGTCGCCGAGCAGCTCGGGCTCGGGGTCCACGCCACCAGTGTGCTCTCCATCACCCGGGGTCGGCGACCCTCCCGACGAACAACGGCGTGCCGTGGGCGGTGTCATGGACGACGAAAAGGTAGGGCCGGTCGAGCACCAGGGTGTGGCTCATGGCCACCGCGCTGTCCGCGACCGCGACAGCGGTCGCCGCGGCCGCCTCCGTCCCGTCCTCGTCCACCGCGACGAACGTCTGGTGCAGCACGGACGAGACGTGGAGGCGCTCGTCGGAGGTCATCCGGGAGAAGTCGGCTCGGCCGTCGTCGAACGCGTCGGTCAGCCCCAGGCTCATGAGAGGGCCGCGGAGGTCAGTGGGGATCCGATAGCGCCACCGCGGCATGGTGACCGCGACCGGCGACTCGCTGGTCGCGGTGAGACCGCCCCGGCCGAGCAGCTCCGCCAGCGCGGCGTCGTGGTCGGCCGTCGGCAGCGCCACGGTCATCGCGAGCGTGCCGGAGCGGTACGGCAGCCGGGCGCCGGTGAAGTGTCGCCCCTCGAGGTAGACGGCCGATCCCTCGGCGTCGCCGTGCATCATCGGGACCTGCACGGTGCTGCCGCCGGCCCGGTGGAACGCCGCCTCGGTGGTCGCCGCCTTCTCGAAGGGGATGTCCCAGGGCGCCTTGAAGTAGAGGGCGTTGACCAGCACCAGGCGGGTGCTCGCGTCGACGGCTCCCTCGGGCAGGATCTCCGGGATGCGGTCGTGCGTCCGGCCGGCGGTCCAGTGGTTGACGATCGCCCGCGCACCCTCGGCGTTGCGCAGGAAGTCGACGTCGTACATCCCGGCGCCGTACTGCTTGGCGAGCACGGTGAGGAACGCCCGGCGCCAGGTCATCGAGCGGTCGCCGAACAGCTGGTCCGCCGACGTCAGCGAGATGGTGCCGTTCTTGCCGTCGCGCAGCCTCACCGGGCCGGCCAGCGCCGCGAGCTCCTGGGTCAGTGCGGCCATCCCGGCGTTGTACGTCGACAGCGAGTCGACGTGCAGCACGTCGAGCATCTGGCTCGCGGTCGCCCCGGCGGCACCGTTGGCGGTCATCGCGAGGGCCGTGGCGATGGAGCAGGGAGACAGCGCCAGGTTGTCGTCCGTGTCCCCGACCTGCTGCCACAGGTCCGTGGCGAACGCCCCCATCGCCGCCACGACATCGGCGACCGCCGACGCGTCGCCGGCGCTCCGCGAGACGTCCGCCTTCACCAGTCGCAGGCCGCTGTCGCTCGCGGGAGGGTCCCCGACCGGGTCGGCGTCCCCGCACGCGGCCAGGACCGGTGCCGCGACTCCGGCTGCTCCCAGGGCTCGCAGGGTCTCTCGACGACTCAGCATGCTGCTGGGACGTCAGCGGACGCTCGCCGGTTCCCGCTCCTCGACGTACGCCGTCGCGCCGGACCCGGCACACGCGCAGTGGTCGCAGGGCAGGAACTGGTGCTCCCCGTGACCGCACCGAGGGCACGGCCGGTCATGACTGAGGTGTGTCGAGATCTCGACGACGGTGTCCCACATGGCCCCTCCCCCTGAGTGCTTCGGGTGCGTTGCGATGAGGAGGGGCGGCGGGCGTGCCTGATACGGGGGCCGGCGGCGAGCTCAGTCGGTGCCGTGGCGGCGTACGAACTCCAGGATCGGTGCGGACAGCTCGGGCCGGCAGACGACCAGGTCGGGAAGGGAGACATCGTCCTGGTTGTAGCGCAGCTCCGAGCCGTCCACACGTGAGCAGAACAGGCCCGCCGCCCGTGCCACCGCGACCGGGGCGGCGTTGTCCCACTCGTACTGCCCGCCGGCATGCACGTACGCATCGGTGACGTCACGCACCACGGAGATGACCTTCACGCCGGCCGATCCCATCGGGACCAGGTCGGCGTCGATCTCCTCGGCCAGGGCCGTCACGAAGGCCGGTGGCCGGGTGCGCGACACAGCGATGCGGGGACGTGCACTCGTCCGCGGTGGTACGACGGGCGGTCGCCCCGTGTGGAAGACCTCGCGCAGGGCGGGCTGGGCGACGGCGCCTGCCGCCAGCTCGCCGTTCTCCCACAGGGCGACGTGGACCGCCCAGTCGTCACGCGGAGGTTCGGAGAACTCCCGCGTGCCGTCGAGCGGATCCACGATCCAGACCCTGGCTGCGCTCAAGCGACGCTTGTCGTCCTTGCCCTCCTCGGAGAGCACGGCGTCGGCCGGCCGGTGCTGAGCCAACAGGTCCGCCAACAGCTCGTGGGCGGCCCTGTCCCCGGCATCCTTGAGCTCCCGGCCGGTCAGCCCCGACTCGCGGACGTCGAGCAGTCGCTCGCCCGCGGTCGTGGCCAACCAGGCCGCCAGTTCGTGGTCATCGGCGTCCGGGGACAGGTCGGTGTCGGTCACGCACCGACCCTAGTCTCCGGTCGTCGTACCGCCGTCAGGAGCAGTTGGCGTTCGGGTCTGTCGGGTCGGCGTCCTTCGGGTCGCACTTGCACGGGTTGAAGGTGTCGAAGAGCACCGTCGCGTGGTACTGGACCGCGTTGTAGGTGTAGAAGATCGTCGCCGACCGCTGCGAGCTCGCCGAGCTGGTCACGATGAACAGCTCCGGGTTGGCACCCGGGGACAGCGTGAGCACGCTTCCCGTCGGGAAGCCGATGGTGGGCTTGCCGCTGATCTGGAAGTCGTCGAGCGTGATGGTGATGTCGCTGGTGGTGTTGTTGTCGAACGTGACCACCATGCGGTACCCGAAGTAGGTCTCACCGTTGTGGGTGCTCTCGCCGGGCAGCTTGCACCCCGACCCGATCCCCTCGACGCAGACGTTGCCGTCTTGGGTGCAGCTGGGACCGCTTCCGGTCGCGAACGCCGGGACGGCGGCGGCGGTCGCGACGACCGGCACCGCCCAAACGCCTGTGCGGACGACTGCGCGTCTGCTGGGCTTGTTCATCTGGTTGTCTCCTGTTCCCTGTGTGCCCCGGACCGAGTGGCCCGCGGCATGTATGGGCGGGAGAGACGTCCTCCGTCGGCCGTCCGGCGGACACGCTGCCGCCGGGCGGGACGCAGGACAGGAACGGCAGTCGGCCGTACGACGATCGCGCGGTCACGCCCAGTGGACGTGGCCGTCGCCGGATGAATCCTCGACACGCGCGAGGAGACGAGCTCCACGATCATTCCCCCATCGGGACCCCCTCGGGTCCCGTCCCGTGGTCGGGCGCTGTGATCGAGTCCCCCGACTCGACGTCCGACCAGGGACATTCTGGACACTGAAGGGGTCCGAGCGCCAGTCCGAAATGGGAATCTTTGCCTAAATTCCTCGTGGTTCCGTCGGGCCACGAGGGGTGCCCTTTCGGATACCGCCGACAACCAGACGCTCGACCCACGGGATCGTGATGCCGGCGTACGACGGAGAAGCGCGCCGGCTCAGGAGTTGAAGCGGGCCTGGGTGCGCTCGAGGCCGTCGGACAGCAGGGACTCGACCGCGTCGGCGGCGGTCGTGACCTGCAGCGGCACCGACTTCCGCTCGGCCGCCGAGTAGTCGGAGAGCACGAAGTCGGCGACGTCCTGGCGTCCCGGCGGCCGGCCGACCCCGATCCGGACGCGATGGAAGTCGCCGGTGCCGAGCGCACTCCTCAAGGAGCGCAGCCCGTTGTGTCCGTTGTCGCCGCCGCCGAGCTTCACGCGCATCGTGTCGAACGGCAGGTCCAGCTCGTCGTGGACGGCGACGATCCGCTCGGGCGGCACCTTGTAGAACGCCGCCAGCTGCTTGACCGACCCACCGACCTCGTTCATGTACGAGCGGGTGCGGACCAGAACGACGCGCGGGCCATCGCTCCCAGGCGGCGCCAGTCGCCCCTCGACGACGTCCGCCCGACCGGACTTGTGCGCCCGGAACGACGCACCCATGCGCTCGGCCAGCTCGGCGGTGACCAGGTAGCCGACATTGTGGCGATGGCCGGCGTACGACGGTCCCGGGTTGCCCAGCCCGACCACGAGCCACACCTGCGCGGGCTCGCCCGCCATCGCGCCCACCTCTCCGGCCTCGGATGACGCACGCGCCCGGGCCGGACCGCGACGCAGCCAGCCCGGGCGGTGCAGGAGCCTCACTCGGCGGTGTCGCCCTCGGCCGAAGCGGCCTCGCCCTCGGCGGCCTCGCCCTCGGCGGACGCGCCCTCGCCCTCGGCAGCCTCGCCCTCCGCGGCCTCGACGGCCTCCTCGGCCTCCTCGTGCACGATGCCGGCCTCGGCCTCGGCCTCGGCGAGCTCGGCCTCGAGCTGCTCGGCGCTCTGCGCCTGGGTGACGTTCACGACCAGCGACTCGGGGTCGGTGAGCAGCGTCGTACCCTCCGGCAGGACCAGGTCGGAGGCGTGGATCTGAGTCCCGATCGCGGCGCCCTCGACGGAGACCTCGATGCGCTCGGGGATGTTGGTGGCCTCGGCCTCGACCTGGACGGTCGCGTGCTCGGTGACGACCAGGGTCTCCGGGGCGGCGTCGCCCGACACGTGGATCGGGACGTCGACGGTGACCTTCTCGCCGCGGCGGACGGCCACGAAGTCGATGTGCTCCAGCACCCGCCGGATCGGGTCGACCTGCACCTGCTTGGTCAGCGCGAGCTGGCTGGAGCCGTCGATGTCGAGCTCCAGGAGCGCGTTCGCACCGCCGTGCTTGAGCGCCATCATCGTGTCGTGACCCGGCAGGGTCACGTGGATCGGGTCGTTGCCGTGGCCGTAGACCACGGCCGGGATCTTGTGCTCGCGGCGGATGCGACGGGCGGCACCCTTGCCGAACTCGGTGCGCTTCTCCGCGGTGATCTTCTCGGGCATGCCGGCGGCTCTCCTCGTTGGTCGCTCTGCGTCTGGGGCGTCTTGGGCGTCTGGCCTGCAACGAGGAACGCCGCGCGACCGGCGCGGCGTGTACGCCGCCCTGTCGATCACGGACACCGTGCCGGCCCCTGTCTGTCCCTGGGGTGCTGGCGCGGCTCCCTCGCCGAGGCAACCACGGCAGTCTAGACAGGCGTGCGCGCCCTGACGAATCCCGACCCGTCTCGAAATCCAGCCGTCCGCCGTCTCATCGCCTCGTCTAGGGTCGGCAGGGTGTCCTCCCTGGCCTATCCCGAGGCGGTCGAACGCTCCGCCCGGATCTCCGACGTCAGCTACCGCATCGAGCTGGACCTGACCTCGCGCGAGGACTTCGAATGCCGCACCACGGTCGCCTTCTCGCTGGCCGACCCCCGGGCCACGACGTTCCTCGAGCTCTCCCACGCCGACCAGCTACGCCTGACCGTCAACGACTCACCCGTCACGTCGCCGGCGTACGACGGCCACCGGATCACCCTGCACGACCTCGGGCCCCGCAACGAGGTCGTGGTCGAGGCCCGCGTTCCCTACGTGAACGACGGCGACGGGATGCACACGTTCACCGACCCCGCCGACGACACCACCTACGTCGCGGCGTACGCGGGGATGGACCTCGCGCGCAAGGTCTTCGCCTGCTTCGACCAGCCCGACCTCAAGGCTCCGATCACGCTGTCGGTCCGGGCGCCGGCGGACTGGACGGTCCTCGCCAACGGCCGCGCGGCCGGCGAGCACGACGGCGTCCGCACGTTCACCACGACGCCGCCGATCTCGACGTACCTCTTCACGGTCTGCGCCGGCCCGTGGCACTCCCGCACCTGGGAGCACGCCGGGCTGCCCTTCGGCTGGCACGCCCGGGCGTCGCTCGCGGACGCGCTCGACCGCGACTTCGAGGAGATGAAGCGCGTCACCGAGGCCTGCTTCGACTTCTACACGAGCGCGTTCGACGAGCCGTACCCCTTCGACTCCTACGACCAGGTGATGGGCCCCGGCCACAACTGGGGCGCGATGGAGACCGCGGGCTGCGTGACGTTCCGCGACGAGTACCTGCCCCGCAACGAGCCGGACGCCGGCGAGATCGTCAACCGCGCCGAGGTGATCGCGCACGAGATGGCGCACATGTGGTTCGGCGACCTGGTGACGATGAAGTGGTGGCAGGACACCTGGCTCAACGAGTCGTTCGCGGACTTCATGGGCTACCACGTGGCCCACGAGGTCGGCGTACCGGGCTCGTGGCCGAACTTCACCCTGAGCCGCAAGCCGAGCGCCTACTCCGCCGACAGGCGCCGCTCGACCCACCCGATCGCGGAGGAGGCCGAGCACCTGGTCGACGTCGACACGGCGTTCAACAACTTCGACATGATCACCTACGCCAAGGGGGCGTCGGTCCTCCACCAGCTCGTCATCTGGCTGGGCTGGGACACCTTCGTGAAGGGCACCAACGTCTACCTCACGCGCCACCGGTTCGGGAACGCCGAGCTCTCGGACTTCCTCGAGGCGCTCGACTCCGTCACCGAGCGTGACGTGCGCGGGTGGGCCGAGGCGTACCTGCGCACCACCGGCTACGACACCATCCGGGTGATCCGCGACGGCGACGTCCCGGTCCTGACGCGTGAGGGCTCGCGTCCTCACAGGTTCTCCGTCGCGGCCCTCGACGACTCGACGGTGACCGAGGTCCGGCTGGTCGACCTCGCCGACGAGCCGCTCGCCCTCCCCGACTTCGCGGGCGCTCCGGTGATCCCCAACGCCGGGGACGAGGCGTACGCCGCGGTCCTGCTCGACGACGTCTCGTGGCAGGCAGCCGTGGACGACCTCGCGACCGTGCCCGACCCGTTGCTCCGGGCGGTGACATGGACCAACGCGATGACGCGCGTGCGGTCCGGGCTGTCGACCACCGCGGAGTACTTCACGATGGTGGAGGGCCACCTCGCCGAGGAGACCGACCCCGTCGTCTTCGACGGGGTCCTCCAGCGCGTGACCCGGGTCGTGGTGCCGCAGTGGACCGCTCCTGAAGCGCTGGCCGGTGCTGAGCGCGTGGTCGCCGACGTGTGTGCGGCCGCGCTCGAGGCCGGCGACGCCGCCCGGGGGCTCGCCGCGATGCGGCGGCTGGCGATGACCACCACCGACGTCCAGCTGCTCCGGCGCTGGCTCGAGTCGGGCAGGGCCCGGCGCGGGCTCGACGTCGACCGCGACACCCGCTGGATCGTCGTACGCCGTCTGGTGGAGCTCGGCGCGGCGGGCACGGATCTGATCGAGGCCGAGGCCGCCGCCGACCGCTCCTCCTACGGACACCAGTCCTCACTGGCAGCCCTCGCCGGCCGACCCGAACCCGGCGCGAAGGAGGACGCCTGGCGGCGGATCTGCGACCCGGCCGTGTCCAACCGTGACTTCACCGCCCTGGTCTCGGGCCTGTGGACGCCCGGCCAGGAGGCGCTGTTCGCGCCGTACCTCGACCGCTACCTCGAGGACGCGCCGCACATCGCGGAGCGCAGCCAGTCGTTCGCCGACGCCGCGGCGTACGCCGCGCCCCGGACGCCGATGGGTCTGGACCGGTTCCGGAGGTTCCGCGACGAGCTCGACGACGCCTCGGCGACTGTCACCAACACCGTGCTCCGGCGCGGGTGGGAGGACACGGTCGACGACTACGACGTGGCGCTGCGGGTGCGGCAGGCCGGGTGACCTGGCTGCGGACGGTTCATCACGCTGAGTGGTCGAATCGGCACTCGGCAAGCGGAGTTCACCGGGCCCAGTGCTGGTTCATCTACCCAGCGTGATGGACCGGCCACCCCCGGCACCGTCACGGGGTTTCGACGCGGTCAGGCCTGGCCGTCGAACATCTTGGTGACCGACCCGTCCTCGAAGACCTCCTTGATGGCCTGGGAGAGCAGCGGGGCGATCGACAGGCAGGTCAGCTTGTCGAAGCGCTTCTCGTCGGGGATCGGCAGTGTGTTGGTGACCACGATCTCGGTGACCACGCTGTTCTTCAGCCGGTCGACCGCGTCTCCCGAGAGGATCGGGTGGGTGGCGGCGATGACCACCCCGGCCGCACCGTCCCGCGCCAGAGCCTCGGCCGCGTGCACGATCGTGCCGCCGGTGTCGATCATGTCGTCGACCAGGATGCAGATGCGGCCACTGACGTCGCCGACCACGCGGTTGGCGACGGTCTCGTTGGGTCGGTCCTTGCGGCGCGTCTTGTGGATGAACGCCAGCGGCGCGCCGTTCAGCCGCGACGACCAGCGCTCGGCGACCCGGATCCGGCCGGCATCTGGGCTGACCACCATGAGCTCGTGGTCGCCGTACTTCTCCTTGACGTACGACGCGAGGATCGGCAGCGCGAACAGGTGGTCGACGGGGCCGTCGAAGAAACCCTGGATCTGGTCGGCGTGCAGGTCGACGGTGATCAGCCGGTCGGCGCCGGCGGTCTTGAACATGTCGGCCACCAGCCGCGCCGAGATCGGCTCACGGCCGCGATGCTTCTTGTCCTGGCGCGCGTAACCGTAGAAGGGCATCACCACGGTGATCCGCTTGGCACTGGCCCGCTTCAGAGCGTCGACCATGATCAGGTGCTCCATCAGCCACTCGTTGATCGGCGCGGTGTGGCTCTGGATCACGAAGGCGTCGGAGCCGCGCACCGACTCCTCGTAGCGGACGTAGGTCTCGGAGTTGGCGAACTCGTAGGCCTGCGTGGGCACCAACTCGATGCCGAGACCGGCGACGACCTCGTCGGCCAGCGCGGGATGAGCCCGTCCGGAGAAGACCATCAGATGCTTCTCGGTGGTCCTCTTCGTCGTCGAGCTCACAGGTCAGGATTCTCCCTCATCGTCCGCCGGGTCTCGCACCGAGGTGGGCTCGGACTCGCGCGGAACGCGCCGGTCGAGGTTGCGCTGTGGCCCGCCCGAGACGGCGAGGTTGCCGGGCGGCACGTCACGTCGTACGACGGCGCCTCCTCCGGTCATCGCGCCGTCGCCGATCGAGACCGGGGCGACGAAGGTGTTGTTGGCCCCGGTCTTGGCGCCCTTGCCGACGGTGGTGCGGTGCTTCCGGGTGCCGTCGTAGTTGGCGAAGATCGTGCCCGCCCCGATGTTGGTGCCCTCACCGATCTCGGCGTCCCCGACGTACGACAGGTGCGGCACCTTGGCACCTGCGCCGATCGTGGCGTTCTTGGTCTCGACGAAGGTCCCGATCTTGCCTCCGAGCCCGAGCGCCGTCCCGGGCCGGAGGTAGGCATAGGGACCGACGTTCGCACCGTCACCCACGACCGCGAGCTCGCCGTGCGCGCGCACGACCCGGGCGCCGGCCCCGATCTCGCAGTCCTTGAGAGAGGTGTCCGGACCGATCACCGTGTCCTCGCCGACGACGGTGGCGCCGAGCAGCTGGGTGTTCGGCAGCAGGATCACGTCGGGCGCGAGCCGGACGTCGGTCTCGATCCAGGTGGTCCCGGGGTCCATCACGGTGACACCGTCGCGCATCCACCGCTCGACGATGCGGCGGTTGAGCTCGCGGCCGAGGTGGGCGAGCTGCACCCGGTCGTTCGCGCCCTCGGTCTGGATCACGTCCTCGAGCGGGAACGCACCCACCGTCAGTCCAGCCTCGCGGGCCAGGCCGACGGTGTCGGTGAGGTAGTACTCCCCCTTGGCGTTGTCGTTGCCGATCCGGGGCAGCACGTCGACCAGGAACTCCGCGTCGAAGGCGAAGATCCCGGAGCCGATCTCGTGGATCTCCCGCTGCTCGGGGGTGGCGTCCCGCTCCTCGACGATCCCTTCGACGTCGCCCTCGTCGTTGCGCACGATCCGCCCGTAGCCGAACGGGTTGTCGACGACGCCGCTCAGCACGCTCACCGCGCTCTGGGCGGCTTCGTGCTCCAGGGCGAAGTCGCGCAGGCTGTCCCCACGCAGCAGCGGGGTGTCGCCGTACACGACCAGGACCGTGCCGGACGACGTACCGGCGGCGTCGACGGCGATGCGTACGGCGTGCCCGGTGCCCTGCTGGTCGTCCTGCACCGCGAGCACGACGTCGGGCATCAACGCCTGGATGTGGGGCCCCACCTGGTCGCGCTGGTGGCCCACCACCGCGACGACCCGGGTCGGCGCAAGCGCCGCGACGGCGGCGAGGACGTGGCCGACCATGCTGCGGCCGCCGATCTCGTGCAGGACCTTGGCCGTCTTCGACCTCATGCGGGTGCCTCCGCCCGCCGCCAGCACGATCACGGTGAGGTCGCTCGCCATGAGGACCAACGTATCCCCCGCGCTCCGGCCCCGTGCCATCCTCCGAAAGGCCGATCCTTCTTCCGGCGCCACGGGTCGTGTGCCTGAGGACGGTCCATGGACCGCCCTCAGGCACAGCACCCTTAACCTCTACCTACGCATTCCCCGGTTGGTCTGTCGGCAGGGCCCGCCTGACTTTGAATCAGGACTAGCGACGTAGGTTCGACTCCTACCCGGGGAGCCGAGGCAGGTTCGGGCTCAGCCGTTCCAGTGGATGGTGATCACGGGCACGTCCGGGGTGGAGCTGGGGTGACCGGTGACGGTTCCGGTGATGCCCTTGTAGACGCCCGTGCCGCCGACGACCTTGCCCGTGATGGCGCCGGTGTCGACGCTGACCGTGGCCTTGAAGCGCATCTGGCCACGCGGACGCGCGAGGCTGACGTAGCAGTGGGCCTGGTGGGTCGTGAAGTCGAAGGCGCAGGTGTTGGCGGTGTAGCCGATCGTGCGGCCGGAGCTGGCGGCCCGGTCGCTCTCGATCAGCAGGTGTCCGCCCGTGCCGGCGTTGGTGCTGCCGAGGGTGTGGGACCTGAAGGTCAGCGTGTGGCTCCTGGCGCTGTCCGAGGCGGACGCCGTACCGGCCGTCGTGCTCGCGACGAGGGCCCCGGCGGCCAACGCACCGGCCACGGTGCAGATGACGGAGGTGCGGTTCATGGTCGAGCTCCTTTGGGTTCTGGCGGCCCGTGCGGCCGGCTGCACCAGGGTCGACGAGCCTGCTCCCACCGACGAGGGCACCGACACCGTCGACGGCTGGGAAGAACTCCCAGGCCGCGTGGGAAACCGCCCCTTGCCGGACTGACCAGCGGGACTCACCCTTGTCCCCATGCGCGGCGCGAGAGCACGGACGACCCTCCTGTGGGGCGTGATCGCGGTCGCCCTGGTGCTGTCCGCGGCGGGCCTGACCGTCTCCATCGCGGTCGACGGTGACCACACGGTGGTCGACGCTCTGCTGGGCGTGGCGGTGGTGGGCCTGTTCGACGTCACCGGCGCAGTGGTCGTGGCCGCCCGTCCGCGGCACCCGATCGGCTGGCTGCTGCTGTGGGGAGGCACCGCCTGGTCGGTGAGCAACGCCGCCATCGACGCCGGGACCTACGGCCTGAGCCACCCCGGCACGCTCCATGCGGTCTCGGCCCTGCTACTGGTCGGCGGCGTGATCCGCGACGTCGGGTGGTTCAGCCTCATCCTGGGGCTGCCGATCTTCTTCCCCACCGGCCGGATCGCCTCACTGCGATGGCGCTGGCTCCCCCGTCTCCTGGTGGTCGTCAACGTCGCCGCGGTGGCCAACACGTTGCTCGCGCCGGATGCCGACCTCGGGCTCACGGGCTGGCACAACCCCCTGGCACCGTCGGGGATCCTGCGCGTCCTGGAGCCTGTCTCCTTCTTCCTGAGCATCCCCCTGGCTCTGGTCCTCGTCGTCCTGGCTCTCCTGCAGCTGCGGGAGCGATGGCGGCGCGGCACTCCGCTCGAGCGTCAGCAGATCCGCATCGTCGCGGTGACCGCCGGGCTGCCGATCCTGGCCGCGCCGCTCGCGTTCATCCCGGGCCTTCCCGGCGACCCGTTCTCCGTCCTGGTGCTGCCGCTCCCGGTCAGCATCGGGTTCGCCGTGCTGGCGCGTCGCCTCTACGACCTGCGTACGGCGGCGAACCGGACCGCGGTCTGGATCCTGCTCTCGGCACTGGTCGCGGGCATCTACGCGCTCGTCATCGCCGCCCTCGGCGGTGTGCTGGACACGGGCACGGTGGCCTGGCTCCCGGCGGTGGCGGTCGGCGTGGTCGCGGTGTCGTTCGCGCCGTTGCGCGACCTGCTCCAGCGGGGCGTGGATCGCGTGCTCTTCGGACGCTGGCAGGAGCCCTACGAGGTGCTCGCGCGGCTCGGCCAGCGACTCGAGGCCACCGCCGACATCGACCGTCTGCTGCAGGAGGCGACCACCGAGCTCGCCGCACTGGGGCTCCGCCGGGTCCGGATCGAGAACGCCCACGGCCACGTGCTCGCCGCGGCGGCGGACGACCTCGGGTCGACGGATCCTGCGCAGGACGAACAGATACCGCTGCTCGTGTACGGCGAGCGCGTGGGTACGTTGCGCTTCGACCAGCCGGCCACGCGCCTGCGGCCGGCCGACCGGCGGCTGCTGGAGGATCTCGCCGTTCACCTCGGCGGCGTGCTGCACGACCACCGGCTCACCCAGGACCTCCAGAGAGCCCTCGAGCGGGTGGTCCTGGCCCGGGAGGAGGAGCGCCGCCGGCTGCGACGCGACCTCCACGACGGCCTCGGCCCGGCGCTCGCGGGTCACCTGCTGCGCCTCGACGTGATCGCCCGCGAGGTCGATCCCGACGGGCACGCCGCCCAGCTGGTGCGGGCACTGCGGGAGGAGCTGCGCGCCACCGTCCTCGACGTACGCCGGGTGGTCGAGGGCCTGCGGCCGCCCGCCCTCGACGAGCTGGGCCTGGCCGGTGCGGTCGAGCAGTCGGTCCACCGCCTCACCGCTGGGACCGGAATGCGCGTGGAGGTGGAGGTCGCTCCGCTGCCGCCGCTCCCGGCCGCGGCCGAGGTGGCGGCGTTCCGGATCATCACCGAGGCGGTCACCAACGTGGTCCGGCACGCGGAGGCCGGGTGGTGCCGGGTGACCCTGGAGCCCGCGGCCGGTCTGCTCCGGCTCGTCGTGGAGGACGACGGCGTCGGCATCGGACCGTCCCGGTCGGCCGGGAACGGACTGCACACGATGCGGGAGCGTGCCGAGGAGATGCGCGGCAGCGTGATCGTGACCTGCGAGAGGGGCACGCGCGTCGTCGCCGAGCTGCCCGTGCCGACGCCCACTCCCGCGCCGGCCCCGACACCCACGTCCACACCTCCCCTTCCCTCTGTCGCAGAGGTGGTCGCGTCATGACGGTCCGTGTGCTGGTCGTCGACGACCACCCGGTGTTCCGCGAAGGGCTCGCCGCGTCATTGGCGGCCATCCCCGGCATCGAGGTGGTCGGCCGCGCCGCCGACGGCCCCGAGGCGGTCGAGGCGGCCGCTACCGGGACGGCCGACGTCGTGCTGATGGACCTCAACCTCCCGTCGATGTCGGGGGTCGAGGCCACCGCCTTGACCTGCGCGCTCCCGGATCCCCCGGCGGTCCTCGTGGTGACCATGGTCGACGACGACGACACCGTGCTGGCGGCGATGCGTGCCGGGGCCCGGGGCTACGTCCTCAAGGGGTCGACCGGCGAGGAGATCGCTGCGGCGGTGACGACGGTCGCCTCGGGCGGCGCGGTCTTCGGCCCGGGCGTCGCGTCCCGGTTGCTGGCGGCCGCGGCCACCGGTGACCGACCGGGGCCGGGTCGCCCGTCGTCGTTCGCGGGACTCACGGAGCGGGAGGCCGACGTCCTCGAGCTGCTCGGCGAGGGGCGCAGCAACCAGCAGATCGCCCGCGACCTGGGTCTGAGCGTGAAGACGGTGCAGAACTACGTCTCACGCATCCTCGACAAGCTCCAGGTCCGCGACCGCACCCAGGCAGCCCTCCGCGTCCGCGGCGAGCACGTCGGCGGCGGCCAGGTCGGCTGAGAACCGTGCGCGCGTGCGTGCTGGGCCCCTGATCGTCGCGCGCGCCGAACGCCGCGGACTTCCGCCCTAAGGTGTCGGGGTGGACCTTCCCGTGATGCCCCCGGTGCGCCCGATGTTGGCCAAGAGCGTCAAGGGCATCCCCGACCCCGCCCAGCACACGGTCGGTGACGTCCCGGGGCTGAGCTTCGAGCCGAAGTGGGACGGCTTCCGCTGCCTGGTCTTCAAGGACGGCGACGACGTCGAGCTGGCGAGCCGGAACACCAAGCCGCTGACCCGGTACTTCCCCGAGGTCGTCACGGCGATGCGGGAGGCGCTTCCCGACCGGGTGGTGCTCGACGGAGAGATCTTCGTGGCGCTGCGCAGCGACGACGGCGTCGACCGGCTGGAGTTCGAGGTGCTCCAGGAACGCATCCACCCGGCGAAGAGCCGGATCGACATGCTCGCCGAGAAGACGCCGGCCGGGTTCGTCGCCTTCGACCTGCTGGCGCTGGGCGACACGGCGTACGTCGAGCGGCCGTTCGCCGACCGACGCGCCGCCCTGGAGGAGGCGCTCGGCGACCTGACCGGTCCCTGCTTCGTCACCCGCACCACCACCGATCCCGCGAAGGCGGAGGAGTGGTTCCACCAGTTCGAGGGCGCCGGCCTCGACGGCGTGGTCGCCAAGCCGCTGGGCGCGCCGTACGTCGAGAACGCCCGGACCATGCTCAAGATCAAGCACGAGCGCACCGCCGACGTCGTCGTCGCGGGCTACCGCGAGCACAAGACCAGCACGCCGGAGCGGCCGCTGCTCGGGAGCCTCCTGCTCGGCTTGTACGTCGACGGGTCGCTGCAGCACGTCGGCGTCAGCGCCAGCTTCACCGAGAGCCGACGGGCCGAGCTGATCGAGCAGCTGCAGCCGCTGGTGGTCCCGATCGAGGAGCATCCGTGGGGTCAGTGGGCGGAGTTCCTGGTCGCCAACCCGGACCGGGTGCCGGGCACCCAGAGCCGGTGGAGCCAGGGCAAGGACCTCAGCTTCACCCCGCTGCGGCCCGACCTGGTGATCGAGGTCGCCTACGACCACATGGAGGGCCGACGCTTCCGGCACACCGCGCAGTTCCGGCGCTGGCGCACCGACCGTGACCCCGAGAGCTGCGGCTACGACCAGCTCGAGGAGCCGGTCTCCTACGACCTCACCGACGTGCTCGGCGGGCGCCCGGTTTCGTGAGCAAGTGGCTAGGCTCCAGGCTGAACACCGAGTACGGGGAGTCGAGATGAGCGAGATCTACACCGTCGTACTGCTGGTCGAGCAGGCCCTCTCCGGCGCCGATGCCGCCCAGGTGAGATCGCTGCACGAGAGCCTCGAGGAGGAGGTCCGCTACCACGTCCTGCTGCCCGTCGAGGACGCCGCGGCGCGCGTCGAGGCGGCCATGGGCGCGGTCTCCGCCGACACCATGACCGCGCCGAGGATGCCGTTGGACCCGGAGGCGGTCGAGACGGTCCGCCAGGAGAGCGAGCGCGAGTCGTCGCGCGACCTGGCCGCCACCCTCGAGGCGCTGCGGGCGGCCGGGGCGACCGCCGACGGGAAGGTCGTCGACGACGAGCCGATCCACGCGCTGGCGGCAGCGGTCGCCGAGCTCGACGGCCGCGAGGCGATCATCCTGACCCGGTCGCACGTGGTGTCTGAGTTCTTCCACCTGGACTGGACGTCGCGAGCGCGCCGCAAGATCGGCGTACCGGTGCTGCACCTCCTCGAGCACGAGAACTTCGACGAGCAGGCGGGATCGGGCGAGGGCGTCACCGGCCTGTGACCTCGCCATGAGCGTGGCCGGGATCTTCCTGACCCATCGGGACACGCCGCGGATACGCCGCCACTTCGAGCGGCTGGCCGCCGAGAGCGGTGACCTGGTCACCTGGCATCTCGTGCTCAGCCACGACGCCTACCCCCGACCCACCGCGCCGTTCGGCTACGACGACCCGGCCGAGGTGCTGCCGAGCCGGTACGCCGCGATGGCCGAGCACGGTGGGGTGCAGGGCGGCTACCTCGACACCCTGCTGGTGCCGGTGCTCCTGGGACTCACCGCCGAGCACCCGGCCGACCACCTCTGGCTCTGCGAGTACGACGTGGACTTCGCCGGGAGGTGGGGCGACCTGTTCGCCCGGTTCGCCGACGACGAGGCGGACCTGCTGACCACGACGGTGATGTACCGCCACGAGCAGCCGACGTGGCCGTGGTGGCACTCCGCGCGTGCCCCGCACGACGTACCCGAGGAGCGGTGGGTGCGCTCGTTCAACCCGCTGATGCGCGTGTCGCCGCGGCTGCTGTCGGCCTACGCGTCGGCGATGTCGGAGGAGTGGCAGGGGCACTACGAGTTCACGCTGGTGACGGCCGCCGTGGCCGCCGGGCTGAGCGTCGCGGACCTCGGCGGGGAGGGTTCGTTCGTGCCGCCCGGTCGCGAGCGGGGCGCGTACGTCGGCAAGTCGCCGGCGGGCCGTCCGGAGGACCTGACCTTCGGGTTCCGGCCGGTCCGCGACGACTACTTCCACGAGCGACCCGAGGCGTTCGAGCGGCCGGGACTGCTCTACCACCCCGTCAAGCCGGGGGTGGAGGCGTGGACCCGGGAGACGATGAACCGCGCTTGAGCCTCTGGTGGCGACGCCGGTTCGCCTTCAGCAGGCGGCGGAGGCGCCGGGCGGCAGCCGGGTCCACGGCGTCCCCCCTCTCGTCGAGCACCTCGAGGAAGGTCCCTGTCCGTGAGCCGAGCCGCGGCGGCTTGAGCACGAGGTCGATCAGGAGCCGGACCGGACCCGAGCCGTCGCCGGGCCGCGTGAACGCTCGTGACGCGGCACCCGGGATCCAGCCCGAGGCGTTGGCCGCGTGCAGCCGGTGGTCGATCAGCGGCTCCATCAGGTTCCGACGCTGGCCGAAGGCCGTGGACAGCAGGGCGACCCAGAAGTCGTGCGACACCCGCGCGTCCGGCGGCGGCCAGCCCCAGGTCTCGACGAAGCCGCGGGTCACGGCCATGCTGCAGCCCTTGAGCGCAGCGACCGGCGGGAAGCCACGCTCGGCGAGCAGGTCGTAGTACGACGAGGCGACCGGCGTACCGTCCTCGGTCGCCAGCGCGAAGTCGTGGAAGAACGCGAGCGGCATGCGTCGGCGTACCTGCTGGGCGACGGTGGCGAGCTTCGGCGGCCGCCACACGTCGTCCTGGTCGGCGAAGAAGATGACGTGGCCGGAGCAGGCCCGGCTCGCGGCGACGAAGTTCTGCGCGTAGCCGAGCCGGGGACCGCCGGCGATCACCTCGACCCGGAACGGCACGCGTCGCGCGAACGCGTGGAGGATGCCGACGGTGCCGTCCTCGGAGGCGTCGTCGCGGACGACCAGCTCGTCGGGTCGTCGGGTCTGCGCGGCCAGGCTCTCCAGCATCTCCGGCAGGTAGCGCTCCCCGTTGTACGTCGCCATCGCGACCGAGACGGCGGGCCGGCCGAGCACCGCCGACCGCCACGAACGCATGCGGAAACCCTAGGGCGTGCCCGTGGCCGCAGGCCGACCACCCGAAGCGGACCCGTCAGTCGACGATCCGGTTGCCCTGCTCGTCCCAGTGGGCCGCGACCTTCTTGCTCGGCTGCACCCGCGGCGGCTCGCCCGGCATCTTCGGATAGTCCGGGGGGTAGTTGAGCTCGACCGCGCCCTGCTCCTCGAAGAGCCTCAGCAACGGCTCCAGGGAGTAGTGCTCGTCGTCGATCGTCGCCCACGGGTCGCCGTCGGTGAGGCGGTCCGGGACGGTGAAGAGGTTGTACGCCGCCGGGTCGGTCACGTCCCTCAGCTCGTCCCAGGTCATGGGTGTCGAGACGGGCGCGCCCGGGATCGGGCGGAGGGAGTACGCCGAGGCGATGGTGCGGTCGCGGTTGTTCTGGTTGAAGTCCACGAAGATCCGCTCGCCACGCTCCTCCTTCCACCAGGCGGTCGTGACGCCGTCGTCGCGCTTCTCCAGCTCCCGACCGAAGCCGATCGCGGCGTGCCGGACGTCGACGAACTCCCACCGCGGCTCGATCCGCACGTAGATGTGGACGCCGCGGTTTCCGCTGGTCTTCGGGTAGCCCTCCAGGCCGAGCTCCTCCAGCAGCTCCCTCGCGACCAGCGCCACCCGCACCGCGTCCGCGAACGTCGTTCCCGGCTGCGGGTCGAGGTCGATCCTGAGCTCGTCCGGGCGGTCCACGTCGTCGCGGCGTACCGGCCAGGGGTGGAAGGTGAGCGTGCCCATGTGCGCGCACCAGACCGGGACGGCGATCTCGGTCGGGCAGACCTCGTCCGCCGTACGCCCGGAGGGGAAGGTGACCTGCACCGACTCGAGGTAGTCGGGGGCCCCCTTGGGCACGCGCTTCTGGTAGAACGCGTCGGCGTCCTTGTCCGTGGTGCTCGTCGCCAGCCTCATGCCCGGACGCACACCCGCGGTCCAGCGCTCCAGGGCCGTCGGCCGGTGACGCAGGGCGCGCATCAGCCCGTCGTCCACGCTGGCGAAGTACTCCGCCACCATCAGCTTGGTGACCTCGGGGGTGCGGTCGGTCGCCTCGTAGATGATCCGGTCCGGACTGCTCACCCGCACCGAGCGCTCCCCTGCCTGTACCTCCGCTGCGGGCGTCTTGGGCATGCCGTCAGGCTAGCCGGATGGGTCGTCCCTGGGAGGGAGCAGGACTGGTGCCCGCCGGTAGCCTGGAGGCATGGGTTACCAGGTGGAGAAGAGCGACGAGGAGTGGCGCGAGCGGTTGTCCCCGGAGGAGTACGCCGTACT
>NZ_DASXWU010000066.1:0-38867 GCF_036503465.1 Nocardioides sp. | reverse complement strand
GACACCGCGGTGGCCGGGCACAGTCGGAATCGGGGTCGGGGTGTCCGGGGTGAGCGGGGACGGCACCGAGCTGTCGGGCTCGACCATCCGCCGGTTGGCCTGTGACGCCGAGATCATCCCCGCCGTCCTCGGCAGCCGCGGCGAACCTCTGGATGTGGGCCGGGCCCGGCGGCTGGTCACCGTCGCGATCTGGGCCGCCCTGGTCTTCCCGACCGGCACTGTGCGTTCCCCGGCTGTGACCGGCCGCCGTTGATGTGTCACGCCCACCACATCCGGCACTGGATCCTCGGCGGCGAAACCAAACTCGAAAACCTGGTCTTGGTGTGCGGCCACCATCACCGGGTCATCCACGACTCACCATGGCAAGTCAGGCTCAACCCCGACGACCACAAACCCGAATTCCGTCCATCACCGAAGCCCGGTGTGGAAAACCCCTGGATCCGATATCGACCCCGACGAGAATGACAGTCGGAGACCCCTCATCCGCAGGGGTAACGCGGCAGATCAGGAGAGGTCGCCGACCTGTTCGGCGTACCAGAGCACGCCGGTGAGGTGGTCGGCGATCTCGCGCAGGGTCCAGCCGTCCCCGCGCGGGCGGTCCCACTCGTCCGGCCCGGCTGCGGCCAGCCGGAGGGAGAAGGTCCGCGCCAGGCGTGGCAGGCGTTGGTGGGCCTCGTCGCGGTCCACCTCGGTGAACCGCGCCCAGTCCGACTCGAGGGTGACCAGGCTGCCGTGCCAGGCGTCCGGCTGGGTCCCGACGCCGGCGAGCACCGCCTCCACCTCGGCGAGGTGGTCGATCAGGTGGTCGGCGATCCGGCGTACTGCCTTGTGCGGGGTGTAGACGCGGTCGCCGTCCTCGCTGACTTTCGGCCTGTCGTCCCAGCGGAGCCAGGTGTCGACCAGCGCGAGCGACCGGCGTACGGCCTCCTCGACCGCGGTCCCCGGGTTGTCGTCCATGCCGGCGAGGCTAGGGACCCGAGACTTCGGGACGGACCGAAACGTGCCGCGCCTACCCTCGAGGACATGTACGACGTCGACCTGGCCGCGGTCGGAGCGCTTCTCGGCCATCAGAGCCGGGCCGCGATGCTCGACGCGCTGCTCACCGGCCGGGCGCTGACCGCGACCGAGCTGGCTCGTGCCGCGGGCGTGAGTGCGGCGACAGCCAGCGAGCACCTGGCCAAGCTGCGCGAGGGCGGGCTGGTCGAGGTGGTGGCGCAGGGCCGGCACCGCTACCACCGGCTCGCCTCTCCCGAGGTCGGTGCGGCCCTCGAGTCCCTCTCGCACATCGCGCCCGCGAAGCCGGTGACCACGCTGCGCCAGTCCAGCCGCGCCAGGTCGTTGGCCGAGGCGCGGACCTGCTACGACCACGTCGCGGGGCGTAGCGGCGTCGCGCTCCACGACGGCCTGGTCGCCCGAGGCTGGCTGGTGCCCGAGCCGGGCGGCTACGGGCTGTCGGAACCCGGCGTCGAGGGGCTGCTCGGTTGGGGTGTCGATGTCAGCTCGGCCCGCGCGGCGCGGCGCCGGTTCGCCCGGCCCTGCCTGGACTGGACCGAGCGTAGGGAGCACCTCGCCGGCTCGCTGGCGGCGGCCCTGGCCACTGCGCTGATCGACGGACCGGAGCCGTGGTTCCAGCGACGCTCGGAGGACCACCGCGGGCTCCTGCCCACCGCCCTCGGACGTCGCCGGCTCGCCGAGCTCGGGTGGGAGCCGGCCGAGCAGTCCGCCTGATCAGGACTTCGGCCGGGTCCGACCCGCCCACTCGGCGTACCCCAAGGCGATCAGCGCGGCCACGGCCAGGACGGCCATCAAGGACCAGAGGACGAAGGAGACGCCGAGGGGAAGCCGCCCGTCGTCGGTGCTGGCCTGCGCGACGACCGCACACCCGAAAGCCGCCAGTGCCGCGGCGGCGAGGACGATCGCCAGACCGCGGAATGCCACGACCGTGGGTGGAGAGGGGCTGGTGTGAGCGCGGAGCTCGAGGTCGATCGGCGGCAGGCGGGCGGGACGCCAGGCGACCACGGCCGAAGTCGGGATCGGGCCGTAGACGTGGGGGTAGACCTCCTCACCGACCTGCTCGTCACGTATCTCCGCCTCGAGCAGGTCGGTCTCGATCTCCAGGACCAGCAGCGGCTCGGTCACGTCGGCGTAGAAGCGGTCACGGACGAGCGGCACCTGGTCGTGCCGCGCCGCGTGGATGAAGCCCTCCTCCTCGAGGGTCCTCCCGTACGTCGATGCCGTGTAGGTCCCGGTCTGTTGCGCCTGCTTCCAGTCGGCCAGCGTGGCGATGTGGAAGATGCGCATGCCGCGCATCCTGCCCGCCGGAGCGTCAGGCGGCCACACCCACCGGGTGTCGGCCGCGCCCCGTACGGCGGTCCCGGACGTAGTGACCCAGCGCGACCAGTCCGAAGCCGGCGGCGAAGATCGACACGGTGACCAGGCCGTAGGCCCACGGGAACTTCTGCTTGTCGAACGCCGGGTCGGTGCTGTCGTTGATCACGTCGAGGATCAGGTAGAGCGTCTGGAAGGTGAACGCCCACAGATAGGCGACGGCGTACGTCGTGTTGGCGGCCAGGCGCGAGCGCACCAGGTAGCCGAGTGGGAACGCCGACAGGACGGTGATGATCGCGATCACGAGGAGCCTCCTGGGATGTGGTGTCGCGGACGGGTCCACCGTGCTGGTGGACGATGTCCCGATGGCAGGGCACGGCTCCCCGGACCGGTCCGGTGGCTTCCCGAGCGCCCGGGACGGAGCTCCCGAGGTCGGTGGGTAGTTTGGAGGTGTGAGCGACGTGCACTGCCCTGCGCGGATCCTCGTGAGCCGGCACGGCGAGACCGAGTACGAAGCGGAGGAGATGGGGATCGCGGGAGGCAGCCTGTCGACGCTCGGTCGTGCACAGGCCCGCCAGCTGGGGGAGCGGCTGCGGTCCCAGCGCGTCGCCGGCGTGTTCTGCAGCGAGCTCTCGCGCTCCGTGCAGACCGCCGAGATCGCGGCCGGGGTACTGGGGCTTCCGGTGCGCGTCCGGGAGCGGCTCCAGGAGTTCGCGGTCGGTGACTACCTCGGCAAGCCCTACGACCCGGTGTTCTTCCACCAGGTGCTCGGCTCCTGGCTCAAGGGCGACCTGGAGCCGGGCGTTCCGGGCGGTGAGACCGGCCAGGAGGTCGTCGACCGGGTGATGCCGGTCCTGGAAGGGATCGCCGACGACTTCCGGGGCGAGACGGTGCTGGTCGTGACGCACGGCGGGGTCATCCTGGCGCTGTTCGGGCTGCTCGCGCCCGGTTCGCCGTACGCGCCGACGCACGAGGACGACGTGCCCAACGCCGCGTCGTACCTCTTCGAGCGCGACGCCGACGGCTGGCGGGTGACCGGCGCCGGCTGAGCCCGCCCCGGTCACCCCATCAGGCCTCGGTGGACCACCTCGAGGACAGACTCGAGCAGCTGGTCGCGCACCACGGACGGCACCTCGGCGAGCGGGCCGTTCACGGTCAGCTCGGCGTACCCGTGCACCGTCGCCCAGCAGCTCACGTCGGCACCCTGGCGGCGCTCGGGCGCGAGAGAACCGACCTCGACGAGCTCGTCGAGGACGGTGTTGAGGACGCCGTAGGGGCCGGCTCGCGTCGCCAGGTCCGGCTCGGGCCCGGCCGGTGAGGAGAAGGCGACCGCGAACAGGCCGGGCTCGCGGACCGCGAAGTCGACGTACGCCCGGCCGGTCTCGCGGAGCCGCTCCGCGGCGCGGGCGGCGGGGTCGTCGATCGCGACCGCGTCGATGCGCTCCTGCATCGCCCGCTCCAGCTGGGCCATGGCCCGGTCGGAGACCTCGGTGAGCAGCGCGGCGCGGTCGTCGAAGTGCCGGTACGCCGCGTTGTGCGACACACCGGCCCGCCGCGCCACCTCGCGCAGCACCACGCCGTCCGGGCCGGTGCTGCGGGCGAGCTCGACCGCGGTGTCGACCAGGACCGGCCGCAGGTTGCCGTGGTGGTACGGCTGGGTGCGCGGGGTCACGGGTCGAGGATAGGCGATGTTGACAGTGGTTACATGCCGGAGTAACGTGATGTTGGCAGCGTCCACATCGCACCTCCCACGTTCTCCAGGAGCAGTCATGAGCCAACCGCAAGGCGCACAGCAAGCCGCAGAGCCGGCCGCGGAGTCGGCCGCACGGAAGGCACCGCGCAAGGCCCTCGTCCTGGCCACGGTCTGCGCGGCCGTCCTCGCCATCAACCTCGACACCACGATCGTGAACGTGGCCCTGCCGTCGATCTCGCGCGAGCTCTCCGCGGGCACCCGGCAGCTGCAATGGGTCGTCGACGGCTACAACCTCGCCTTCGCCGGCCTCGTGCTGGCGGCGGGCAGCATGTCGGACCGGTTCGGCCGGCGCCCGGCCCTGATCATCGGTCTGCTCGGCTTCGCCGCGGCGAGCGCGGCCGGGGCACTGGTCACCTCGGCGGGTGCGCTGATCGTGACCCGCTTCGTGATGGGCACGTTCGCGTCGCTGATCTTCCCGACCACACTGTCGGTCATCAGCAACACCTTCCGCGAACGTCGTGAGCGCGCGGCCGCGTTGGGGGTCTGGGGCGCGGTCGTCGGGATGGGCGTCGCGGCGGGACCAATCACCGGCGGTGTGCTGCTCGAGCATTTCTAATGGGGAAGCGTCTTCTGGGCGCTGGTCCCGCTGGCGCTGGTGACCGCCGCTGCGGCGTACTCCTGGGTGCCGGAGTCGCGCGACCCGGCGGTCCCGCCGCTGGACCTGCCCGGCCTGGGTCTCTCCGTGGCGATGCTGGCGACCCTGACCTACACGATCATCGAGGCGCCCTCGCACGGATGGTCGTCGATCGAGACGCTGGGCGGGTTCGCCGCCGCATCAGTGCTGCTGGCCGCGTTCGTGCTGCGCGAGCGGCGGACCGCGCACCCGATGCTGGACGTCTCGCTGTTCCGAGACCGTCGCTTCAGTGTGGCGAGCGGAGCGGTGACCGTCACGTTCTTCGCCCTGTTCGGGTTCATCTTCCTGGTCACCCAGTACTTCCAGTTCGTCCGCGGGTACGGCGCGCTGTCGACGGGCGCGCGGATCCTCCCGGTCGCGCTCTCGATCGCCCTGGCGTCGGTCATCGGCGCGGCGACGGCGCCGCGGATCGGCACCAAGATCGTGGTGACGACCGGCATGGTCCTGTTCGGGGCGTCGTTCCTGTGGATCTCCACCACGGGCGTGGCGACGCCGTACGCCACCGAGATCGTGCCGCAGATGGTGTTGATGGGGCTCGGGATGGGGCTGATCTCAACACCCGCGACGGAGTCGATCCTGCTGGTGCTGCCGCCCGCACGGGCCGGCGTGGGGTCCGCGGTGAACGACGCCACGCGGGAGCTGGGCGGGACCCTGGGGGTGGCCGTGGTTGGCTCGGTCTTCTCGTCGGTCTTCGGCTCGCACCTCGCAGCGGGTGCCTTCTCCTCACTCCCGTCGTCGCTGGTGGCTCGGGCACAGGACTCGGTCGGCGTCGCCGCGGTCGCCGCGAGCCGCGACCCACGGCTGCTGTCGGCGTTCCACGACTCGTTCATGTCGGCCATGGCGACGGCGTGCATCGTGGTCGGCCTGCTGTGCATGGCGGGTGCCGTTGCCGCGGCGTTCCTGCTGCCGGGTCGGCTTCCGGCTCCGGCCGAGGAGCAGAGTTCGGAGGAGGCGGAGGCGCTGGCCGCCTGATCCACCCTGGCGGCCCTCGCAACGCGGCGTACTCTGGAGAGCCAGGAGTGGTCATGGAACTGGTGACTCTTTTCGTCCTCGTCGTCGTGGTGGTCGCGGCGGCCCTGTGGTTCTCGAGTGCGCGGGTGGTGCGGCAGATCGAGCGGGGCGTGGTGTTCCGGCTCGGGCGTGCCCAGGAGAACGTGCGGCCACCCGGCCTGACCATGCTGGTGCCGATGGTCGACCGGATGACGAAGGTCAACGTCCAGGTCGTGACGCTGCCGGTGCCCGCGCAGGAGGGGATCACCCGCGACAACGTGACCGTGAAGGTCGATGCCGTCGTCTACTTCCGGGTGACCGACCCGTGGCGGGCCGCGGTCATCGTGCAGGACTACCGGTTCGCGATCCTCCAGGTCGCCCAGACCTCCCTGCGCTCGATCATCGGCAAGAGCGAGATGGACGACCTGCTGTCCAACCGGGAGAAGCTCAACGAGGGGCTCGAGATCATGATGGACAGCCCCGCCGCGGGCTGGGGCATCGAGATCGACCGGGTCGAGATCAAGGACGTCGCGCTGCCGGAGTCGATGAAGCGCTCGATGTCGCGCCAGGCCGAGGCCGAGCGCGAGCGCCGGTCGCGGATCATCACCGCCGACGGCGAGCTCCAGGCCTCCGAGAAGCTGGCGGCGGCGGCTCGCCAGATGAGTGCCACGCCCGCTGCGCTGCAGCTACGGCTGCTGCAGACCATGGTCGAGGTGGCCGCCGAGAAGAACTCCACCCTGGTGCTGCCCTTCCCGGTCGAGATGCTGCGGTTCTTCGAAGCGGCTGCGCGCGGCGATGTGTCCCTGACGGCTGCCGCATCCGAGTCGGAGCTTCCGGCCGGCGGGTCCGAGCCGCGGTCCGAGCCGGTGCTCCACACCAACGGTCACGGTTCGTCCGCTCCCTCGCCCTCGCCCGAGCGTTCAGGGCCCGCTACGTCGTAGCCGTCACGGGGTCTGGAAGGGTGACGGCCCATGACCGCCACCTACGTCGTGACCGACATCGAGGCCACGGGCTTCCGGCCGGGGCGGCACTCGATGCTCTCCTTCGCCAGCGTCGCGGTGACCGGGTCCGGCGAGGAGCGCGGTCGGTTCGAGGCGGTGCTCGCGGAGCTGCCGGGGGCGGGGTGGGATCCGGGCACCCGGTCGTGGTTCGAGACCTCCGAGCCGGAGGCGCTGTCGGCCGCCACCACCGACCCGCGCGACCCGGGCGAGGTGATGGCCGACTTCGTCACGTTCGTCCGCGGTCTACCCGGTCCGCGCGTCTTCGCCGCCCGCCCGGTCGCGTTCGACGGCTCCTGGATCGACCACTACCTGCGTCTTTTCACCGACCACCAGCTGCTCGACGGCTTCTACGACGAGGACCCCCTGTTCCACGACTCGCTGTGCCTGAGCTCGTACGCCGCCGCGGTGCTGGGCCTGTCGGTGCCGGCGGTGACGCCCACGACCTTCCCGCCGGAGTGGCTGGGCAACGTTCCCCACACCCATCGCGCGATCGACGACGCCGTCGGCTACGCCCACCTGCTGGCGGAGCTGTTGCGGCGCACCGGGGTGACGGGTCGTGTGTCCCAGGACGGGCCATAGACCGTCCTCAGGCACACGACCCGTCGGCGGCTGCTCAGAAGAGCCGGTCGTCCGCGTTGTCGAGGCCGCGGAGAGCGTCGTAGTCGACGACCGCACACGCGATCCCGCGGTCGGATGCCAGCACACGTGCCTGGGGCTTGATCTCCTGGGCCGCGAAGATGCCGCGCACCGGCGCGAGCAGCGGGTCGCGGTTGAGCAGCTCGAGGTAGCGGGTGAGCTGCTCGACGCCGTCGATCTCTCCACGCCGCTTGATCTCGACGGCGACGGCGGAGCCGGCCGCGTCGCGGCACATCAGGTCGACCGGGCCGATCGCGGTCGGGTACTCGCGGCGTACCAGCGTCAGGCCCTCGCCGAGGTGCGACGGGTGATCGGCGAGGAGCTCCTGGAGATGCTTCTCGACGCCGTCCTTCTGCAGGCCGGGATCGACGCCGAGCTCGTGCGAGGTGTCGCTGATGACCTCCTCGATGAGGATCTGGAGCGTGTCGGCGATCCCGTTCGTCGTCGACGACCGCGCGGTCACCGTCCACAGTCTCGCGCCGTCCTCGGCCACGCCCTCGCGCAGGGTGCAGGGCGGGGACATCCAGTTCAACGGCTTGTACGAGCCGCCGTCGGAGTGGACGAGCACCGACCCGTCAGCCTTGATCATCAGCACCCGGGTCGCCATCGGGAGGTGTGCGGTGAGCCGCCCGGCGTAGTCGACCTGACACCGCGCGACCACCAACCTCACGGGCGAGGACCCTACCCGGTGCGGCACACTCGACGGCATGGCGGAGCGTGTGGTGGTCGTCGGCGCGGGGGTCATCGGCCTCAGCTGCGCCGTGCGGCTGCTCGAGGCCGGCCACCGGGTCGACGTACTGGCCCGCGACCTTCCGCTCGAGACCACCTCCAGCATCGCGGCGGCGATCTGGTACCCCTACCTCGCCTTCCCGCAGGAGAAGGTCACGGCGTGGGGCGCGACGGCGTACGACGAGTTCGCCCGCCTCGCGGAGCAGGGTGCCGACGGGGTGCAGATGCGCCGCGGGACCGAGCTGCTCCGCGAGCCCAAGCCCGACCCGTGGTGGATCCAGGCCGTTCCCACCTTGGAACGGGTCGGACCCCGAGAGCCGTACGCCGACGCGTGGTCCTTCGTCACCCCGGTCATCGACATGCCCCGCTACCTGCCGTGGCTGGCCCGACGCATTGTCGACCTGGGCGGCACGATCACCCGGATGGCCCTGGCCCGGCTGCCCGACGCACCGGTCGTCGTGAACTGCTCCGGTCTCGGCTCCCGAGCCCTGGCCGGGGACACCTCCACCCGACCGGTCCGCGGCCAGGTCGTGGTGGTCGAGCAGGTCGGTCTGGACACCTGGTGGCTCGCGGAGGAGGGACCGGGCGGGGAGGTCCCGACGTACGTCATCCCGCGCACCCTCGACATCGTCCTCGGCGGCACCGACGAGGAGGGGGACTGGAGCCGCACGCCGTCCCAGGAGGTGGCCGCGGACATCGTCGGCCGGGCCACCTCGCTGGTGCCCGAGATCGCCGGGGCGAGGATCCTCCGGCACAAGGTCGGGCTGCGGCCGGCCCGGCCCGAGGTGCGGCTCGAGCGAGCGGGAGACGTCATCCACTGCTACGGACACGGCGGCGCCGGGGTCACCCTTTCCTGGGGGTGCGCCGACGAGGTGGTCGGTCTCGCGGAGAAGTAACAGCGTTCGCCTCCCGGCAAAGGTATGGGCGGCGACCGACAAGATGCGGGGCCTGCGGACCCCCCGACCAAGGGGCGCCGTCGTCCGAAACACCTAGCGCACGTCATCGATCCGGGCCCCGGCGGTCGAGCTCGTCGACCACCGGGACCCGGACCGAGGGTCTGGGTCAGCCGCCTATCACTGGCCGATCCACATGGTGTTCCAGGTCGGCATCCCCAGCGCGCTGTCGTCGTTCACGCCCTGGAGCTGCGAGCCGCGCGCCATGACCACCCCGCCGTAGTAGGTCGGGAACAGCGGGAAGTACTTGGTCATGATCTCCTTGTCGAGGTCGTTCCACGCCTTCGGCTGCTGGTCGAGGGGCATCAGCTGGATCTGGTTGATCTCCTTGCCCACGGCCTTGTTGGAGAACACCGAGTAGTTCGCCCCGAGCGAGCCGGTGTGGGTCGCATCGGTGTTGGCGTACACGGTCGGCAGCCAGGTGCTGCCGGACGGCCAGTCGGAGCACCAGCTGGCCGAACGGACGTTGATGTCCGACTTCACGTTGGCGCGGTCGGTGGTGTAGTTGGCGATCGTGGTCGGCACCGGGACGGCCTTGAAGCCGGCCTGGTTCAGCGCCCTCACGATCGCGTCCTTGACCTTGACGCTGATCGGGTCGTCACTGCGGAACAGGAACTTGATCGGGTAGCCGACGGCGTTGGCCTGCTGCAACAGCTCCTTGGCCTTGGACGCGTCGGTCTCGAACGGCTTCCGCCCGGTGGCGTTGTACGCCGTGCGGCCGGGGATGCCGGGCGGCATCAGGTTGGTCGCGGGGACCGCGGTGATCCCCGGGATGTCGCCACCGGCGAGGATCGCGTTCTTGTACGGGTAGGCCCACGAGAGCGCCTCACGGATGCGCTTGTCGGTGATCTTCCGGTTGTCCGGACCCCAGTAGAACGTGCACGGCTGGCCGCCCAGGATGAGCCGGTCGGGTGAGTCCTGCTTCATCTTCTGGTAGTCCGGCGCGAGCAGGTTGTCGTAGGTGATCGTCGTCTTGCCGCTGCCGCTGTCGGACAGCAGGATCTGGTCGATCTTCTCGGACGGCTGCTGGGTCTTGAAGTCGTAGCCGTCGGGGTACTGCGTGCGCGCCGCGTCGGTGCTCGCATCCCAGTAGGGGTTCTTCTCGAGGACCAGCTCCTTGGACGGGCTGAACGACTTGATCATGTACGGCCCGGTCGACAGAGGGTGGTTCTTGTAGGTCTTCGGGTCCGACGCCTTGCCGGCCGGCACCGGGCCGTTGGCGGGGAAGGCGCCCCAGTACGGCATGTCGGGGAACGGCTTGTCCATGGAGATCGTGAGGGTGTTGCCCTTGACCTTGATGGAGTCGAACTTCTGCGTGGGCGCGGTGTAGGGGCCTTTGTACTTCGCCCCGTCGTGGAAGTAGACGTTGGAGTAGTACTGGCACGGACCGGTGGGGAACGTCGCGACGTCCATGCATCGCTGCATGCCCCAGGCGACGTCCTTGGCAGTCACCGAGGTGCCGTCCTCGAACTTGATGCCGTCGCGGATCGTGAACGTCCACTTGGTGTAGTCGTCGTTGTGCTTACCGAGGTCGGTGGCCAGGTCGGGCACCAGGACCATCTGCTTGCTGTCGGGGTCGTACTTGTACTGCGTCAGCGACCGGAACATCAGCTGACCGCCGATCGACATCGTGTCGAGGTAGTAGATCTCGGCCGGGTCGATCGTCGTGGTGAGACCGGTGTTGGTCAGCACCGTGACGGTGCCGCCCTTCTGGGCACCGTCGATGGTGACCGGGCCTTTGGCCGAGGCGTCGGTCCCGCCGCCGGTGTTACCGAGCTGTCCGGTGTCGATGTTCTGGCCGCTGTCTGATGAAGAGCCCGACCCACCGCACGCGCTGAGCGACAACGCCGCCGTCGCGAGCAGAGCCAAGGCTGAGGAGACCCGCATGGGAAACCCTTCCGAGAGTCGTGCCCGGCTGCCGGATGTGCCGGGCTCAGAGAAGTGATCGTAAGGACAACCTGCCGTGGACGTCAGGTCACGATCCGGTCACGACCTTGTGAGCCACCTCGCGGTGGCACTTCCAAGCAGCGTGGAAGGATGCGGGCCATGACGAGCAGCCCCGATGCCGCCACGCCCGAGACCGCACCGACGACGGACCCAGCCGGCCGCGCGTTCGCCACGATCGGGGTCGTCGGCCTCGGCACGATGGGCGCCGGGATCGCCGAGGTGTTCGCCCGTAACGGCTTCTCGGTGGTCGGCGTCGAGGTGAACGACGAGGCCGTGCAGCGCGGCCGCCAGCACCTCGAGCACTCCACCGGCCGTGCCGTGCAGCGCGGGAAGCTCAGCGAGGAGGACCAGGCGGAGCTGATCGGCCGGGTCACCTTCACCACCACCCTGAAGGACCTCGCGGACGCCGACTTCGTGGTCGAGGCGGTCGTCGAGTCGATCGAGATCAAGAAGTCGATCTTCCGCGAGCTCGAGGGCATCGTGAAGCCGGACACGATCCTGGCCACGAACACCTCGAGCCTCAGCGTCACCGAGATCTCGACCGCGAACCTCCACCCCGGCCGGGTGATCGGGGTCCACTTCTTCAACCCCGCGCCGGTGCAGAACCTGGTCGAGATCGTGCGCACCGTCGTCACCGAGGAGGAGGTGCTCGAGGACGTCAAGGGACTGGTGGCGAGACTCGGCAAGAGCCCCGTGATCTGCGGCGACAGGGCCGGGTTCATCGCCAACACCCTGCTGTTCGGCTACCTCAACCACGCGGCCTCGATGTACGAGGCCCACTTCGCCACGCGCGAAGACATCGACGCGGCGATGCGGTTCGGCTGCGGCTACCCGATGGGGCCGTTGGCGCTGCTCGACCTGATCGGCCTCGACACGGCGTACGAGATCCTCGACACGATGTACAAGCAGGGACGCGACCGCCTGCACGCGCCGGCCCCGATCCTCAAGCAGCTGGTCACGGCTGGATTCCTCGGCCGCAAGACCGGCCGCGGCTTCTACACCTACGAGGAGCCCGACAGCCACGTCGTCGTCGCCGACGCGCGCACACCGGACCGGGAGCACAGTCCCGAGCTGAAGCGCCCCGTCCGCTCCGTCGGGGTCGTCGGCACCGGCACCATGGCCACCGGCATCGTCGAGGTCTTCGCCAGGGCGGGCTACGACGTGACGTACGTCGGCCGCTCCGACGCGAAGGTCGACGGCGTACGGACCTCGATCGAACGCTCGCTGGACAAGGCGATCCAGCGCGGAAAGCTCGAGGAGTCGGCGAAGGCCGAGACCCTCGGTCACCTGACCGGGACGACCCGGCTGGACGACCTCGCGACCGCCGACCTCGTCGTCGAGGCGGTGGTGGAGGACCTCGCGGTCAAGACCACGCTCTTCGAGAACCTCGACGAGATCTGCAAGGCCGGCGCGATCCTGGCCACCACGACCAGCAGCCTGCCGATCATCTCGTGCGCGACCGCGACCAAGCGGCCGCAGGACGTGATCGGGATGCACTTCTTCAACCCGGCGCCGGTGATGAAGCTGGTCGAGGTCGTCTCGACGGTGACCACCGCCGACGACGTCCATGAGACCGTCCTCGCGCTCTGCGCCACACTCGACAAGGTCCCAGTGTCGTGCGGCGACCGTGCGGGGTTCATCGTCAACTCGCTGCTCTTCCCCTACCTCAACGATGCGGTGAAGATGCTCGAGGCCCACTACGCGACCGCCGACGACATCGACACGGCGATGAAGCTGGGCTGCGCCCTACCGATGGGCCCGTTCGAGCTGCTCGACGTCGTCGGCAACGACGTCTCGCTGGCGATCCAGCGGGAGCTGTACCTGGAGTTCCGCGAGCCGGGCTTCGCTCCGGCGCCGCTGCTCGAGCACCTGGTGACCGCCGGCTACCTGGGGCGGAAGACGAAGCGCGGATTCCGCGACTACAGCTCGTGACGGCATGAGGCGCCGATAACTAGGGTCGGCGCATGTCCACGAGTCGCCTCGAGGCGTTCAGCGACGGCGTGCTCGCGATCATCATCACGGTGATGGTCCTCGAGCTCCACGTCCCGGAGCAGGACCACTTCTCCGACCTCTGGCACGACTCCGGGGTCGGGCTTCTCACCTACGTGCTGAGCTTCGTCTACATCGGCATCTACTGGAACAACCACCACCACATGTTCCAGATCGCGGACTACATCGACGGGTCGGTGCTGTGGGCGAACCTGCATCTGCTGTTCTGGTTGTCGTTGTACCCGTTCACCACCGCGTGGCTGGACGAGACGAAGGTCGCGCTGACCCCGACCATCGTGTACGGCGTGAACCTGCTGGCCGCAGCCGTTGCCTACTACGTGCTGCAGCTGCGGATGATGCGGATCCCGGTCACCGGGCCGCGGCTGCGCGACGTCGTCGGCAACGACCTCAAGGGCAAGCTGTCGCCGTTCATCTATCTCCTGGGCATCCTGCTCGCCTTCGTCGAGCCGTGGCTCGGGTTGATCCCGTTCGTCGTCGTCGCGCTGATGTGGTTGGTCCCCGACCGCCGCGTCGAGCGATACCTCGCGGCGCACCAGGAGCTCACCGACTAAAGCCCCGCCCTGCTCGTCGGGTGCGTCGGCGGCTGTGCCGCCACTGGTGGCTGAGGAAGGCGCCCTGGCCGCTAGCGGTGGTTGAGGAAGGCGTCCTGGCGCGTGTCTCGAAACCACCGCTGAGGTCCTGGGCTTGTCGTCGAGATCTTGCGGTGGGTGGTGGGTTGGGTCTTTTGGCTTCAGAGAGGGGCCGGTTTCTCCCGGCCGCCGTTGCCGGCTTCCGGTTTGCACGGGGCTCCGGTCCGGCACGTTTGGGCTACTACCGAAAGGCTCTCGAAAGATCGGCCTGCGAAAGTTTCTCGAACTTTTTCTCGAAAGCGGTCGATAACCCTGTGGACAAGCGGGGGTGAGTGTCGGTGGTGCCTGCTTGGCTTATCGGTATGTCGATCTCGGAACTCTCCCCCCGCCAGCCCGGTGCGACCGGTCCGGCTGCGGTGCTGGCCGAGATCGTGGCTGCGGTCCGGGAGCTGGATGCGACCTGGATGGGACCTGGTGGACCAGCCAGTCCGACGACGACCTGATCGCGGTGACCGAGCTGACCGCCCAGCTGCGGGCGGCGACCGCGGCGGTCGAAGCCGGGGCGGTGGCGGAGGCCGATGCGCGTGACCTGGCCAAGCAGAGGCGGCATCACGTCTCGACCCAGGCGTGGGTGACCCATCTCGGTGGGCTGCGCCAGGGCGAGGGCCGTCGGGTCGTGGCCCGCGCCCATGCCCTGACCGGACCCCTGGCCGCGACCCGGGAGGCGCTGGCTGCCGGCACTGTCAGCCCGGAGCAGGCCGACGTGATCGTGCGATCGATCGAGGCTCTGCCGGTCGGGGAGGCGGTCCGGGCGCGTGGCGAAGAGACGTTGGTGGGGCAGGTGGGGTCTTGATGCCTGCGACCTGGGTCGGGTGGGTCGGCATCTGGTGCATGTGGTCGACCCCGACGGCGAGGACCGCCGGCTCGGGCGACAGCTGGCGCGGGAGGAACGCGCCGCGCACCGGGGCCGGTACCTGTCCATCGCTGCCGATGGTGCCGGCGGGGTCCGGGTCACGGGCCGCGGCTGCGCCGAGGACGGCGCCCTCCTCAAAGCCGCCCTCCTCCACTGACCGCACCGGCTCCGGCGGTCGACGACCACGACGGGACCCTGGTGCCCGACCCGCGCGACCACGGCACCCGGCTCTGGGACGCCCTGGTCCAGACCGCTCAGCACGCCCTGGACACCGACCTGCCACCCGCCTCGCACGGTGCCCCGGCCCGGCTGATGGTCACCATCGGCCACGACGACCTCCAGGCGGGGTCTTGCCGATACCGCGGTCACTGGGCTCGTCGGAATCGGGATCGGGTCGGGGTGACCGGGGGACGGCACCGAGCTGTCGGGCTCGACCATCCGCCGGTTGGCCTGTGACGCCGAGATCATCCCCGCCGTCCTCGGCAGCCGCGGCGAACCCCTGGATGTGGGCCGGGCCTGGCGGCTGGTCACCGTGGCGATCTGGGCCGCCCTGGTGATCCGGGACCGGCACTGTGCGTTCCCCGGCTGTGACCGGCCGCCGTTGATGTGTCACGCCCACCACATCCGGCACTGGATCCTCGGCGGCGAGACGAAACTCGAAAACCTCGTGCTCCTCTGCGGCCACCATCACCGGGTCATCCACGACTCACCCTGGCAAGTCAGGCTCAACCCCGACGACCACAAACCCGAATTCAAACCACCAACCAAACCCGGTGTCGAAAGCGCCTGGATCCGATATCGACCCCGACGAGAATGAAGCTCGAAACCTCTGTTCAGTCGAGGCAGAACTCGTTTCCTTCCGGATCCTGCATCACGATGTACCCCGCGCTCATCGGCGGCTCGGGCTCGAAGCGGCGTACCCTGGTGGCGCCCAGCGCCACCAATCGCTCGCACTCGGCCTCGAGGGCTGTCATGCGCTCATCGCCCTCGAGCCCCGGGGCCGCGCGGACGTCGAGGTGCAGGCGGTTCTTGGCCACCTTCCCTTCGGGAACCTTCTGGAACCACAGCCGGGGCCCCGCGCCCTCGGGGTCGATCGAGGCGGAGGCGTTGTTGCGGTCCTCCTCGGGTACGCCGAAGTGCTCGAGCGCCTCCTCCCACGTCGCGAAGCCGGGCGGGGGAGAGTCGTAGCGGTAGCCGAGCGCCTCGTTCCAGAAGGCGGCGAGGGCGTTCGGGTCGGCGCAGTCGAAGGTGATCTGGACGGTGCGGCTCATCGGAGCTCCTCGGCAGTGCGGTGGGCGTACAGGTCGCGGAGCAGACAGATCTCCGCCCCGTGGTGGATCAGCTCGCGGTTGATGTGCAGGACCAGGTCGGCGTACGGCGACTCGGCCCAGGGCGCTTCCGCCGGGCCGACCGCGCGGGCGAGCCCCTCCTCGCCGAGGCTCGCCACCCCGGCCGACCAGCCGTCGTACGCAGCGTCGAGCTGGGCGAGCGCCCGGTCGGCGTACTCGGTGTACTCCCACGCCTCCCAGTGCGCGTTCGGGCCGTCGAAGTGGTTCATGGTGCGCATCGAGAGGCACTCGACCGTCATGTGCGCGATCCGCCACGCGATCGTCGTGACCGGAGCCGGGTCGGGGTCGTCCGGCGCGTCGTCGCGCTGCAGGTCGCCGGCGCCGATCGGAGCTGGCGACGGACTGGTGCCGCGCGGCCGGATGCTCCAGCAGCCCGGTACCGGTTCCCAGAGGTACTCCTCGTCGGTGAGCCCTTCCACCCGCGGCCGGAACAGCCGTCGGTAGTGGAAGTCGAGCTGGTCGCGCAGGGTCTCGTTCCAGCCGCGGGCGAGGGCGACGCTCATGCCACCGCCTCCGCGGTGGCTCGGGGCGCCCCGGTGCTCGCCGTCACCGGGCGCTGCATGATCCCGAGCGCGTTGCCGAAGGGGTCGACCAGCACCGCGCCACGGTAGCCACCGCCGAACTCGCGAACCTCCTCGCGAACGGCCGCGCCCCGGGCGAGCAGGTCGGCCAGAGCCGCGTCGACGTCCTCCACCTGCCAGTAGGTCACCGTTCCGCCCGGCTCGTGCTCCGCAGATCCGCCGGGTGCGTACGTCAGGTCCAGGATGCCGAGCTCGTGGGCGTGCGGTCCGAGGCGCCACTCGACGTACTCGTCTCGGACGAAGTACGGCTCGGCGCCGAGCAGGTCGGCGTACCACGTGCGCGCGGCCGCGAGGTCCGCCGCGTGCAGCCGCACCGTCGAGACCCCGGACGTGAACGGCGGGTCGACCGGCTTCCACACCGGCATCCATGGGAGATCGGGGAGGCCATCGCGGGCGGCGACCAGGGAGTACATCGTGGCGCCGTCGATGGTCTCGCGGACGATGTCGCCGTGCCCGGCGTGCCGGCTCAGCTCCTCCATCAGGTGCCACCAGACCCAGCGGACGCTCCACGCCTCGACGTCCTTCGGGAACCACGGGGCGTCGGGCACCGGAACGGGCGTGTCCAGGTCGAGACGGCGTACGGCGTCGATCACCGAGGCGCTCACCTCGTCGTACGCCGCCAGCAGGTCCTCGAGCGAGTCGGTCTCGCGGAAGATGAAGCCCTCGAGGTGGTCCACGACGCCTCCGGAGGCGTCCGGCAGCTCGGGTGCGGCCTCGGCGCTCGCCAGCCAGGTGTGCTGCACCGAGGTCACGTGCTTGACCAGCCCGCCGACGCTCAGCGTCGACGCGCTCGGGGCGAGCGCGGCCTGACGTGGCGTGAGCCCGTGCAGGATCGCCCGGAAGGAGTCCTGGGCCTGGGACAGGAAGGCTGCGATCGCGTCGCGCTCGTTCGCGACGGGTGGGACGTGGAGGGCCATGACTGTTCCTTTCTGGGGTGATGCCACCAGTGTCGACCCAAAACAGGACAGGTACTGTCCGCTATCGATGGCAGACTTCGGGACATGGCCGAGACCACCGAGCGGGTGCTGCGACTGCTCGGGCTGCTCCAGCAGCGGCCGGTCTGGACCGGTCCGGAGCTCGCCGAGCGGCTCGGCGTCACCACGCGCAGCATCCGCCGCGACATGGAACGGCTCCGAGCCCTGGGCTACCCGGTGGAGGCCACGCAGGGCGTCGGCGGCGGCTACCAGCTCGGCCGCGGCCGTGGTGTCCCGCCACTGCTCCTCGACGACGCCGAGGCGGTGGCCGTGGCGGTGTCGCTGCGGATGGCGGCGGGCGGCACCGTCTCCGGGGCGAGTGAAGCCGCGCTGCGCACCCTCGCCAAGCTCGACCAGGTGATGCCGCCCCGGCTGCGGAGCGAGGTGCGGGCGATCCACGCAGCGACGCAGACACTCGACTCCGGGCAGGCGGCGGTCGACGGAGACGCCCTGCTCCGGCTGGCACGGGCGGTCCGCGACACGGTGCGGGTGCGCTTCGCCTACGAGTCGCGTGACCAGACCCCCAGTGCGCGCACCGTCGAGCCGGTCGGGCTGGTGGCGACCGGCCGGCGCTGGTACTTGATGGCCTACGACGTCGACCGCGACGACTGGCGCACGTTCCGGCTCGACCGGATGACGAAGGTCGAGCCGACGACGTGGCGGTTCCGCGAGCGGGAGCACGAGGACCCGGCGGCGTTCGTCCAGCGTGCCGTGGCCAGCGCGGCGTACCGCTTCCAGGCGCGGATCGTCGTGCACGCGCCCCTGAGCGAGGTCGCCGAGCGCACCAGCGTCCGCTCCGTCGTGCTGTCCGCGATCGACGACGAGACGACGCTGCTCGAGGCGGGAGGCGAGACCTTGTACGGCCTGGCGTTCCATCTCGCCCTGCTGGGCTGGGAGTTCGAGGTGCAGGAGCCGGCCGAGCTCCGCGCCGCGCTCGCCGAGATGGGCGGGCGCGCCCTTCGCGCTGCCGGAGTGGAGGCTCGCACGTAGGCTCTGGGCATGGGTGGCGTGGTGCTCCTGGTCCTGGTCGTGCTGGCGGTGGCGGCGTTCGTCGTCGTACGCCGGCGAAGCAGGGAAGCGGCCGCCGAGCGGGCCGCGGCCGAGCTCGAGCCGGTCAAGAAGCTGGCCTTCGAGGACGTGACCGCTCTCGGGGTGGAGCTGCAGGATCTCGACATCGAGCTGGCCGGCAAGCCGCTCGACGAGGGCGCGAACGCCGACTACCAGAGGGCGCTCGACGCCTACGAGGCTGCCAAGACCGCCGCCGACGCCATCACCCGTCCCGAGCAGGTGCAGGACGTCACCAAGATCCTCGAGGACGGCCGCTACGCCATGGCCTGCGTCAAGGCCCGGGTCGCCGGCGACCCACTTCCGCAACGCCGCCCGCCGTGCTTCTTCGACCCGCGGCACGGGCTGTCGGTCGACGACGTTCCCTACGCCCCCGTCGGCGGTGCGGAGCGGCAGGTGCCCGCTTGCGCACTGGATGCCGAGCGGGTGAGGGCGGGCGCCGAGCCGGACATCCGGCAGGTCATGGTGGGCACCCAGCGCGTGCCGTACTGGCAGGGCGGGCGCGCCTACCGGCCGTACGCCGCCGGCTACTTCGGCGGTTTCGGGCCGCTCGACTGGATCTTCATGGGCTTCATGTTCGAGGGGCTCGGTGACGGGCTCGGAGCCCTGGCCGCGGGGGTCGGCGACGGGATGGGAGACGTGTTCGACGGCATCGGCGACCTGGCGTCGGGGATCGGCGACGGCATCGGGGATGTCTTCGACGGGTTCGACTTCTGACCGTGCTTCGCCCCCTGCACACCACGGAGTTCGGCGACCACGGCTCCCGGGTGGTCTTCGCCCACGGTCTGTTCGGCCAAGGGCGCAACTGGACCCAGGTCGGCAAGGCACTCGCCGACCGGCATCGGGTGCTCCTCGTCGACCTGCCCCACCACGGTCGCTCGCCGTGGGACGACCACTTCGACTACCTGCGGATCGCCGACGAGGTGGCCGCCATTCTGGACGCCGACGACCCCGTCGCCGTGGTCGGACACTCGCTGGGCGGCAAGGTCGCGATGGTGCTCGCGCTGACGCATCCCGAGCTCGTCGAGCGACTCTGCGTGGTCGACGTGTCCCCGGTCGCCTACGACCGGCTGTCGGAGTTCCAGGGATACGTCACGGCGATGCGGGGACTGCCGCTCAACTCGCTGTCCCAGCGGAGCGACGCGGACACTGCCCTCGCCGAGGCGGTCCCCGACCCGACCGTGCGTGGCTTCCTGCTGCAGAACCTGCGCCGAGACGGGGAGGGCTGGCGGTGGCAGGTCAACCTCGACGTGCTCGGCGAGGCCCTTCCCGAGATCGGTGGCTGGCCCGAGGATCAGCTCGCCGACGTCCCGCCGTACCGGGGACCGGTGCTGTGGGTCGCCGGAGCAGGTTCCGACTACGTGATGCCGGCGTACGCCGAGGCCATGGAGCGCTGGTTCCCCGCCAACCGGCTGGTGACGGTCAAGGACGCCGGTCACTGGGTGCACTCCGAGCAGCCGGCGGTGTTCCTCGAGGTGCTGCGGCGGTTCCTCGACGCCGCCGGATCCGGCCCCTCGTGACGCTGGCCGTCTGTCTCCTGCTCGACGACCGCGCCGACGCCGCCGTACGCCGGCTCTGGCGGCGCCTGGAGGATGCCGGCGTCGCGACCCTGCTGACCCACACCCATGGGCTCCACGTGCCCCACCTGACGTGGGCCGCGCTGCGCAGCTACGACCTCGACGAGGTGCGCGCCGCCCTGGACGCGCTGCCGGAGCAGCCGCCCCTGGCGTTGCACCTCGACGCCTTCGGCACGTTCCGCCGCAGCCGGTGCTGGCTGGCACCGGCGGTGAGCGCACCGCTGGTCGAGCGGCAGGCCGCTGTCGTGGCGGCGACGGTCGGCACGGGCGCGGAGCTCCACCGGCACTACGAGCCCGGGTCCTGGGTGCCCCACCTGACATTGGCGCCGCGCCTGCACCTCAGCGACCTGTCGACGGTCGCGGCCCTGGTGTACGACGTGCTGCCGCTCGTGGCGACCGGCGTGCGGTCGGCACTCATCGACACCTCGACCGGGGCGCGCTACTCGCTGTCCCACCCGATCTGATGGTCCAGGCTCAGGGAGCCTGGACCACCGTCTTCCGCATCACCGTGTTGCGCTGGCCCTTCCGCCGTACCAGCTCGAACCCCTCGTTCTCGAACAGGCTGCGCGTGCCGTTGTAGAGCACGGCGACACGCCTGCCCTCGGGGTCGTGCGGGTAGCCCTCGACGATGCCGCCACCCGCCTGCGCGATCAGCTCGACGGCTCCGCGCAGCGCGACGGCCGTGACATGGCGGCGGCGATACCTCTTGTCCACGAAGATGCAGGTGATCCGGTAGTCGGGAGAGAGGTCCGTCTCCTCGTCGTACTGCTTGCGGTGGTAGATGTTCGGCAGCTCCGCACAGCTGCCGTACTCGGCCCACGCCACGGCGACCTCGCCGTCGAAGACCAGCGCGGCATGGGCCCGGCCCTCGCGGACCAGGCGTTCCTTGAGGTCGCGGTTGCTCCCTGTCTCGAACGTCTTCTCCGCATGCATCGTCTGGAACCACGTGCACCAGCAGCCGCCGAACACGCCTTTGTGGCGCTCCACGAGGTCGGCGAAGGCGTCCCAGGTGTCCGGACCGAGCGCGCGGACCGTGAGCGCCTCGTTGGTCGAGCCGGGCCTGTTGTCGGCGACGCTGGTCGGGACCACGACATCCTCCTTAGTCGACGCAGAGACAGAACGGATGACCGGCCGGGTCGAGGAAGACCCGGAACGTCGTCCCCGGCTGGTGCTCGTGCCTGGTCGCGCCGATCTGCAGCACGGCCTCCTCGCCGGCGTCCAGGTCCTCGACCATCACGTCGAGGTGCATCTGTTGGGGCACGTCCTGGCCGGGCCACTGCGGGGCCCGGTAGTCCGCGACCGGCTGGAAGCAGATGCACTGCTGACCGTCGGGTGAGCGCACCTCACCCCATTCCTCGGAGGCCTTCACCTCCCAACCCAGCAGGGCGCCGTAGAAGGTCGCGATCGACACGGGATCGGGACAGTCGAGCACGAAGCTCGGGAAGCGTGCGATAGCCATGGCCCGCACGTTAGCGACCCTTCCGGACGATGGGCGTCCGGAAACCCCGCCGATCACCTCCGCCGATCACCTCTGCCGGGCACGGTACGCCGCCACCGCGGCCCGGTTCGTGCACGTGGTGCTGCAGAAGCGGCGCGACCTGTTGCGCGAGAGGTCCAGGACGATGCCCTCGCAGTCCGCGTCGGCGCAGACGCTCAGCCGAGACATCTCGTCGGCCCGGATCACGTCGATCATCGCCATCGCCGCCTCGACCGCGATGCGGGTCGCCACGGGGGCGTCGGCCGACACCGCGTGGATGTGCCAGTCGTGGCGATCGTGTCGCACCAGCTGGGGGAGTGCACCCTCCTCCACGAGGACGTCGTTGACCAGGTCGGCGGCGGTGTCCCGTTCGCTGGTCATCAGAGCGCGCAGCCGGGGCCGCAGCCCGCGCACCGCGGCCAGCTCCGCCGCCGTTCCGGTCCGCGCACCGGTGAACTCGTGCGTGTCCAGGAACGCCGTGAGCTCCTCCCGGCTCGTCAGGGTGTCGGGCTCCACGGCGGAGTTCACCAGGGCGGCCGCGGCCAGCAGCGCCGACTCCGTGTCATGGGTGAAGACCACGTTGACAGATTACACGACTGACCCGTAATGTCATGTGTCATGGCGACGATGACTCATGACACCGTGGCCGCACCCGGGCGGCGTACCAGGGTCGGACTCGGTTTCGCCCTGCTCGCAGCCGCGTCGTTCGGGATGTCGGGCGCGCTCGCCTCCGGTCTGCTCGAGACCGGGTGGTCGGCGGCGGCGCTGGTGCTCTGCCGGATCGGACTGGGCGCCCTCGTGCTGATCGTCCCGGCCGTGAAGGCGCTGCGTGGCCGGTGGCACCTGCTCCGGGCCAACGCCGGGCTGGTGCTCGCGTTCGGTCTGGTCTCCGTGGCGGGCTGCCAGTTCGCCTACTTCAACGCGGTCGGCCGACTCCCGGTCGCCGTCGCCATCCTGGTCGAGTACGTCGCGCCGGTCGCCGTCGTCGGCTGGCTCTGGGCGCGACACCGACAGGCGCCCTCGCAGCTGACGGTCACCGGCGCGACCGTCGCGATCGCCGGTCTGCTGCTCGTGCTGGATGTGTTCTCGGTCGGCTCGGTGGACGGCATCGGCCTGCTGTGGGCGCTCGGCGGGATGGTCGGTTGCGCGTTCTTCTTCGTCACCTCCGCGGGCGAGGACAACGCGTTGCCACCGATCGCCCTGGCCGCGGGGGGCCTGGTGGTCGGCTCGATCGCCCTCGGTGTCGCCGGCGGGCTCGGGTTGGTCTCGATGACGGCGTCGGCGGATGCCGCGACGTACAACGGGGCGAGCGTCCCTTGGTGGCTCCCGGTGCTGGCTCTGGGCGTGGTGACGGCCGCCGTCTCCTACGTGTCGGGCATCCTGGCGAGCCGTGCACTCGGGGCGCGGCTGGCGTCGTTCGTGGGGCTGTTCGAGGTGCTGTTCAGCGTGGTCTTCGCCTGGCTGCTGCTCGGCCAGCTGCCGGGCGGCCTCCAGCTGCTCGGGGGCCTCCTGGTCGTCGGCGGAGTCATCCTGGTCCGAGCCGGCGAGACCACCGTGGCCTCATGAGTCACCTCGTCCACGCGGTTCTGCAGACGCGCGCTCACCGCCCGCGCCAGTGCGGCGCGCGCTTCTCGGCGAAGGCGCGGGGCCCTTCGACGGCGTCCTCGGACCGCAGCATCCGGGCGTACGCCGCGAGCTCGCCGGAGCGCATCAGAGCGAAGCCGTCGCGTACGTGGAGCCCGGCGGTCGCGGCCAGCGCCTCCTGGATCGCCGCGACCGCGAGGGGAGCTCCGGCGATGATCTCGCCCGCGAGCTCGAGCGAGGCATCCATCAAATCGGCCGCGGGCACCCTGCGACTCGCCAGTCCCCACCGCACCGCCTCGTCGGCGCCCATCCGCCGGCCGGTCAGCAGCATCTCCCGGGCCACCGCCTCCGGGAGCCGTCGTGGCAGCCGGAGCAGGCCCCCGGAGTCCGCAACCACGCCCACGCGCACCTCGGGCAGCGCCAGCTCGGCGTGCTCGGCGACGACCATCAGGTCGGCGGCGAGCGCGAGCTCGAGCCCGCCGCCGAGCGCAAGCCCGTTCACGGCCGCGATCACCGGCTTGCTGCGGCCGAAGAGCTCGGTCAGGCCGGCGAACCCGCCCGGCCCGTGGTCGGCGTCGACGGCCTCGCCGGCGACGGCGGCCTTGAGGTCCCACCCGGCCGAGAAGAAGCGTTCGCCGGCACCGGTGACGATCCCGACCCGCAGGGCGTCGTCGGACTCGAGCCGGGCGAAGGCGTCATAGAGGGCTCGGCTCGTGGGTACGTCGATCGCGTTCGCGGTCGGGCGGTCGAGGGTGACGACGAGGACCGCGCCGACGATCTCGGTGCGCACTGCCTCAACCACGACCGGCCTCCTCCTCGCGCCTCGGGCCAGCCAACCGGATCAGTGCGTCGACCGCCATCGCCCCGTCCGGGAGCACCAGCAGCGGGTTGACCTCGACCTCGACCAGGCGATCGGCATGGTCGATCGCGAACGCGGCCACGGCCTGGACCGCCGACACGACGGCCTCGAGGTCGACGCTGTGTCCGCGGAAGCCGGTGAGCACCGGGCCCACACGGAGCCGGGCGAGCGCCTCGCGGATCTCGGAGCGGGTCGCGGGCAGGAGCACGCTCGCCGTGTCGTCGACGAGCTCGACCAGCACGCCGCCGGCACCCACGGTCAGCGCGAGGCCGAGCCGCGGGTCTCGTTGGACGCCGATCAGCAGCTCCAGCGCTGCGCCCTCGACCATGTGCTCGACCAGGAACCTCCCGGCGAGACAGGCCATCCCCGCGCCGGCACGGCGTACCGCCTCCGGCGAGTCGAGCCCGACGACGACGCCGCCGACGTCCGACTTGTGCGCCAGCCCGTCGACCATCGCCTTGAGCACGACCGGGAAGCCCACCGACGCGGCGGCCTCCGCGAGCGCCTCCACGTCGTCCACCACGCGCGCCGCCGGCGTCTCGAGTCCGTACGTCGTGAGGGCGGCCTTGGCCCGCACCTCGTCCCACGTCTCGACCTCGCCGGCAAGGCCGGGTCCGGCGGGTGGCAGCGCGAGGACCTCGTCGGCCGCTACCTGCGCCGCGCCGATGCGTGCGGCCGCGGCGATCGCGGACAGGCAGCTGCCGAGGCCTTGCATCGGCGCGATCCCGGCGGCCATCAGCCGGCGGCCGACGTCCTCGGGCATCGACTCAGGAAGCGAGGCCACGACACAGGCGCGCGCACCGGTCTTGGCCTGCGCCGCCTCCCACGCGGCGACCGTGGTCTCGAACTCGCTGACGTCGCACCGGTCGCCGCGGGGGAGGTCGAGCATCAGCAGGTGCTGGTCGAGACCGGCCTCGAGCAGCGCGGTGAAGCAGTCCGTGAGGCGCTCGGCGTCACCCCAGATGAAGGTGTGGTAGTCGAGCGGGTTGCGTACCGACACCCGGTCCCCGAGCACGTCGTGCAGCCTCCCGCTCACCTCGTCGGGCAGCGCGGACAGCTCCAGCCCGGCCCGGTGCGCGAGGTCGGCGAGCATCGCCGCCTCCCCGCCCGAGCAGCTGGCCGACGCGATCCGCACGCCGGGCCGGCAGCCCTGCACGTGCACCAGCTTGAGCGTCTCGAGGAACGTCTCGACGTCGTGGAGCCGGGCGATCCCGAGCCGCCGGAAGAGCGCGTCGACGAGTACGTCGGAGTCCGCGAGAGAGCTGGTGTGGCTCAGGGTCACCCGGGCGCCGAGCTCGGAGGAGCCGAGCTTGAGCGCGACGATCGGGACCCGTCGGCGCAGCGCTTCGAGGGCGACCGCAGAGAACGCCGACACCTCGGGGATCTCCTCCAGGCACAGTCCGATCGCGGTGATCCGGGGGTCGTCCAGCATCGCCTCCACCAGGTCGACGACGCCGGTCACCGCGCTGTTGCCGATCGTGACCAGCGTGGCGATCGGGAGCGAGCGCCGTTGCATCGTGAGGTTCTCGGTGATGTTGCCGCTCTGCGCGATCAGCGCGACGCCTCGGTCGACCCGGACCCCGCCCTGCTGCTCCGGCCACAGCGCAGCACCGTCGAGGTAGTTGACGAACCCCAGGCAGTTCGGCCCGATCAGTGCCATCTCGCCGGCGGCCGCCACCAGCTCCTGCTGCAGCCGAGCGCCGTCCTCGCCGTCCTCGGCGTACCCCGAGGCATGACACACCACGCCGGCGACGCCGAGCCGCCTGAGCTCACGGACCACCTCGACGGACCGCTCGCGGTTGACGGCGACGAACGCCGCGTCCGGTACGCCGGGCAGCTGCGACAGGTCCGCGAGACAGGGAACGCCGCCCAGGTGCTCCCGGGTGGGGTGGACCGGCCAGATGTCTCCGGCGTACCCGATCGCCCGCGACTGCTCGACGGCCACCTCGGCCGGCCGTCCGCCGATGACTGCGACGCTGCGGGGGTTCAGGAGCCGTCGGAGGCGCGAGCTGTCGGGCACGGTGGCCTCAGGCGCCGAGCGGGCGGAGCAGCGAGCGGCTGATGATGTGCCGCTGCACCTCGCTGGTGCCGTCCCAGATGCGCTCGACCCGCGCGTCACGCCAGAACCGCTCGATCGGCAGCTCGGTCATCAGCCCCATGCCGCCGTGCACCTGGAGCGCCCGGTCGGTGATCCGTCCGAGCGCCTCGGAGGCGAACACCTTCGCCATGGCCGCGTCCTGGTCGGTCATGGTGCCCTGGTCGAGCTTCCAGGCGGCGCGGAGCGTGAGCAGCTCGGCCGCCTCGAGCTCGGTCACCATGTCGGCGAGCTGGAAGCTCACGCCCTGGAACTTGCCGATCGCCTGGCCGAACTGGTGGCGGTCAGCCGCCCAGCGCGTCGTCATGTCCAGCACGCGCCGTGCCCGCCCGACGCAGGTGGCGGCGACGGTGAGCCGGCTCGCGCCGAGCCACTCGCCCATGAGGTCGAAGCCGCGGCCCTCCTCGCCGAGCCGGTTGGCGGCCGGCACCCGGCAGCCCTCGAAGACCAGCTCGCTGTGGTGGTAGCCGCGATGCGAGACGCTGTCGGGCCCGGGGACGACGGTCAGTCCAGGCGTGTCCAGGTCGACCAGGAACCCGGTGATCAGGTTGACCTTCCGGCCCCGCACCTCCTCGCTGCCCGTGCTCGCGAACAGGATGACGAAGTCGGACTTGTCGGCATGGCTGATGAAGTGCTTGGTGCCGTCGATCACGTAGTCGTCGCCGTCGCGGACGGCACGCGTGGTCATGGACCGTACGTCGGATCCGGCGCCGGGCTCGGTCATGGCCAGGCAGTCGTAGCGCTCGCCGCGGATCGCCGGGAGCAGGTAGCGCTCCCGCTGCTCGCCCTCACACGCCTGCAGGATGTTGCTCGGACGGGCGACCAGCCACTGGAGGGCGTAGCTGGCCCTGCCGAGCTCGCGCTCGGCGAGGGTCATGCACACGGCGTCCAGCCCTCCTCCGCCGAGCTTCTCCGGCATGTTGGCCGCGTGGAGACCGGCATCGATCGCGCGCTTGCGGATGTGCCTCACCAGCTCGGCCGGTACGTCGCCGAGCCGCTCGACCTCCTCCTCGTGGGGGTAGAGCTCCCGCGTGACGAACGTGCGCACCGTGTCGACGACCGCCTTCTGCTCGTCGTCGAGGTCGAAGTCCATTCCGCTCCGGTCCTTCCTGCCGTCAGTGCCTGATGCCCATGGGTCGACCGACCACGTCGGGCGTCGGGAGGGCGGCGTGTGTCGCCGCGATCGCGTCGAGCCTCTCGAGCAGGTGCGTCGGGAGGTCGGCCGACCGCCCCGCCCGCGTGTCCACGTGCACCAGCAGCTGCTCGGCCGAGGCCAGCAGGACGCCGGAGCCACCCTTGCGCATCTCGTGGAAGATGTGCAGCCGCCGCCGGTCGTGGTCCAGCAGCTGCAAGCTCATCTCGAGGGGGTCTCCGAGCGCGACCTCGTGCCGATGGTGCAGGTGCGTCTCGGAGGTGTAGAGCGAGTGGCCACCTGCCCGGTAGGCCTCGTCGACGCCGAGGAAGCGGAAGAATGCGTCGGCGTTGTCGCCGAACGCGAGCAGGAAGCACGACTCGCTCATGTGGTCGTTGTAGTCCATCCACTCCGGCGGGGCCGTGGACCGGTGGAGGCGCAGCGGAGCCTCGATCTCGGCCGTCTCGTCCCAGACGGCCGGACGCCCCTCGTACGGCGTCGTGATCCGCTCGTTCACGGCCGCGCTCCGGCGCCCAGGCCCAGATGGGCCGGCCGGGGCAGCCCCGCGTGGGCGGCGCGCATCGCGTCGACCCGGGCCTGGCGGTCGGCCGGGAACGGAGCGGTCCGGCCTCCGACCGTGTCGACGTGAACGTACAGACACTCGCCGGTCGCGGCCAGGACGCCGTCGGCATACAGCTCACTGTGCAGGCGGAGCCGCTTGTGGTCGGCCTCGACAAGTGTCGTGGCCGCCGTCAGGGTCTGACCCCCGGCGACCTCGGCGACGTACCGCAGGTGCATCTCGACGGTGAACATCGAGGCACCGTGGCTCGCGCGGTACTCGGCGCTCAGTCCGAGGCTCTCGAGCACGAGCTCGTGGGCCGTGGTCAGCGCGATCGCATAGCTGGCGTCGTTGAGATGGTCGTTGTAGTCCAGCCACTCGGGGCGCACCAGCTCTCGGTACGCCGTGAACGGCGTCCCCGGCAGGTCGGTCGCCGGCTCCCGCTCACCCATCGCCGCGGTGCCGCTCGAGCAGGAGCAGCAGGTCGACCAGGAACGCGTCCCGCTTCCGCTCGAGCTCGGCCACCGAGCGCCCGCGGGCCTCGTCGACGGCTCCCGCCACGACCCGGTCGCGCAGCTCGCTGGTCAGCTCCGGGGCGTCGAGCCTGGTCCACGGCTCGAGCAGCGCAGGGCCGAAGTGGTCGAGCATGTGCCCCATCCCACCCGGGCCGCCGGCGAGGTGGAAGGTCAGCATCGGGCCCATGATCGCCCAGCGCAGCCCCGGGCCGTACGCGATCGAGTCGTCGATCTGCTGCACCGTGGCCTGGCCCGAGTCGACCATGTGGAGCGCCTCGCGCCACAGCGCCTCCTGGAGCCGGTTGCCCACGAACCCAGGCACCTCCTGCTCCATCGTCAACGCCGTCTTCCCGGCAGCGGTGTAGAACGTCTCGGCCCAGGTGACCGCCTCGGGAGCGGTTTTCTGCCCACCGACGACCTCGACGAGCGGAATGAGGTACGGCGGGTTGAACGGGTGCCCGACGAGGAACCGGTGCGGATGGACGCAGTCGACCGCCATGTCGGTCATCAGCAGACCTGACGTGCTCGACGCGACGACCACCTCGGGACTCGTGGCCCGGTCGATCTGGGCCAGCAGGGCGACCTTCCTCTCCAGCACCTCGGGGGAGGACTCCTGCACGAAGTCGGTGTCGGCCAGCGCCTCTTCGAGCGTGTCGGCCCACCACAACCGGTCCGGGCTCGCGCCCTCGGACAGGCCCAGCCGCTCCAGCGACGGCCAGGCCGAGTCGAGCAGCGAGGCGAGCCGGTCGCGCGCATCGGGACCGGGGTCCCAGGCGACGACGTCGTACCCACGTCGCAGGAAGTGGGCCGCCCAGCCGCCGCCGATGACCCCCGTGCCGACGACCGTGACCGTCCCGACCGTCTCCGGTCGGGTCCGCCCGATGGTGGTCACCAGCCGACCTTGTCCAGTCCCTTGAGACCGAGGATCTCGCGCGCCTCGTCGGGTGTCGCGGTCTCGATCGAGAGCTCGGCGAGGATCCGCTTGATCTTGGCGACCTGCTCGGCGTTGGACTCGGCGAGCTGTCCGCGCCCGATGAACAGGCCGTCCTCGAGCCCGACCCGCACGTGCGAGCCCATCACCGCCGAGGCGGTGATCATGTTGAACTGGTCGCGCCCGGCGCCGAGCACCGACCACTCGTAGGCGTCGCCGAGGAGCCGGTCGGCGGTCGACTTCATGTGCGCGAGGTGCTCCACGTGCGCACCGATGCCGCCCATCACGCCCATGATCGTCTGGAGGAAGATCGGGGGCTCCACGAGTCCGGCCTCGAGGTAGTAGGCCAGCGTGTAGAGGTGGCCGATGTCGTAGGCCTCGTACTCGAAGCGCGACCCGGTCTGCCGGCGTACGTCGGTCAGCATGTGCTCGATGTCGGCGAAGGTGCTGATGAACGGCTCGACGCGGGTGCTCTCGAGGTAGGGCTCCTCCCAGTCGAACTTCCAGGTGCCGGCGTACTTGGCGATCATCGGGAAGCTGCCGTAGTTGAACGTGCCGAGGTTCAGGGTGCACAGCTCGGGCCGGGTCTCGTAGATGACCCGGAGCCGGTCCTCGACCGACATCCCGGTGCCGCCGCCGCTGGTGATCGAGACGACCGCGTCGGTGGAGTCCTTGATGCCCTTGAGGTAGTCGAGGAACACCGCGGGGTCGGCCGTGGGCCGGCCGTCCTTCGGGTCGCGGGCATGAAGGTGGATGATCGCGGCGCCGGCCTCGACGGCGTCCACCGACTGCTGGACGACGTCCTCGGCGGTGTAGGGCAGGTTCGGCGACATGGTCGGCGTGTGGGCCGACCCGGTCACCGCGCAGGTGATGATGACCTTGCGTGCCGGCATGAGCGTCTCCTGGGATTGCGCGGATGTGTGCACGATGCGAACAGTCGTCGCATCATCCGAAACGCTTCTCTCGTGGACGCTCGTTGTCAAGAGTCCGCGCAGGTCGGATTGAACCGCCGTTCGATCCGGTCGGTCGACGGGGCCGTCAGCCCAGGAGGGCGGCACGGACCTCCGCGGCGGCCTCGACGGCCAGCGGTCCGAGGGAGCCGAAGCGCGACACCGGGACCCGGGCGGCCGGACCCCAGATGCTGAAGACGCCGAGCGGCCGGCCGTCGACGTTCAGGATCGGGGCGGAAACGCCGTACAGCGCCGGCTCGAGCTCGCCCGCGCACTCGGCGTACCCGCGCTCACGGATGGCGGCGAGCTCGTTCATGAGCTGGTCGGCGTCGGTGACGGTGGTGTCGGTGAACCGGGGGAGCGGGACGTCGAGCAGTCCGCGCGCCTCCTCAGGCGGCAGCCAGGCCAGGAACGCCTTGCCGGTCGAGGTTGCGTGCAGCGGCACCTCGCGGGCGACCCAGTTGATCGCCATCACCGACGGCGGCGCCACCTCGCCGACGTAGGTGACGCCGTGCTGTCCGGCCACCGCGAGGTCGGCGGTCTCTCCGGTCTGCTCCGAGACGCGCTCGAGGATGTGACGCGTACGTCGGACGAGCCCGTCGTACCCGGCAGACGCCGACATCCTGATCACCGCCAGCCCGATCCGGTACCGGTTCGTCGTCGGGTCACGCTCGACCAGGCTGTGCGCCTCGAGTGTCCCGAGGAGTCGCCAGGCCGTGGCCCGGTTGATGTCGCAGCGGGCGGCCAGCGCGGTCACCGTCTCGCCGCGGGGTGCCGTGGCGGCGACCACCTCGAGCAGCCGCATGGCTCGGTCCACGGACTGCACCCGTGAGGGGAGCGCCGTGTCCGGGCCCACCTCGGCGAGGTCTGTGTCGGTCGCCACGGGCGTCATGGTGGCACGAGCACGCCGATCCTGCAGACCACGAGCCGAGGTTCGTCGAGTGGTCATGCGCGCGCAGCCGCCTCGGCGATGGCGGGCAGTCCGAGGTAGCACAGGTCGCGGCACTGACGGTCCCACCAGGCGTCGTCGTAGGGCCAGGCAGAGGTCTTGACGACCACCGTGCGGCGCGGACGGTCGACGTACACGAACTGGCCGCGCATGCCGTCGGCCATGACGCAGGACCCGTCGTCGGTGGTCGGCCACCAGTGGTACCCGAAGCCGGCGTGGGTGGTGATCGTGCTCGGCAGCCGGCCGGGTCGCAGGAACGGCAGCCCCGGGCGGCTGCTCGCGTCGACCCAGCTGCGGGCCACCACGGGCCGGCCGTCCCAGCTCCCGTCGACCTGGAGCCAGCCGATCCGGGCCCAGTCGCGTGCCGTCACGGCCAGGGCGGCCGCGGCCATGGCGACACCGCCGGTGTCCACCGGCGCGTCCAGGCCGACCACGGCCGGCCGCTCCGCACCGACCGTGCGCCACAGCTCGGCCAGCGCCTCGGGGTACGTCGTGCCCGTCACCCGTTCGCGGACCCAGTCGAGCACCATCGAGTCGGGGCTGCAGTAGGCGTACCGGGTGCCGGGTGCGTCACCGGCCGGGATGTCCGCCAGCAGCTCACGGATGCCGCCGCGACCCTCGCGCCAGCGGCCGATCATGGCCGAGGCGGCGCTGTCGGGATCGTGATAGTCCTCGACCCAGCCCACACCGGTCGTCATCGTCAGCACCTGGCGGACCGTGACCTTCGCGTAGCCGCCGACGGCGAGCTCGGGGACCACGTCGCGGACCGGTGCGTCGAGATCGGGTAGCTCGCCTCGCCCCACCGCGATCCCGGTGAGCAACGAGAGTGCGGACTTCGTGGCGGAGTTGCCGAGCAGTCGGTCGTCGGCGGTGACCCCGTCGGCGTACCACTCGTGCACCAGGACGCCGTCGACGACCACCACGCAGGAGGTCGACGAGGTGACCGCCAGGAACTCCTCGAGACCCAGCTCGCGACCGGCTCCGGCGATGCATGCCTCGATCGGGCGGTCGTCGCGCGGCCACGGTCGCGGGTCGGGTGCTGGCACCTCGACGTGAGCGAACCGGCGCTGGGGCTCGCGGAAGGTGTCGAGGTCATCCACGCCGATGGTGTTGCTGATGGCGCACCCCTCGTTGCTCAGGGCGCACCGTCGGCGCCGAATTTCCCAACTTTCGGGTCACATATCGGCCAAGGTCCCAATTTCCGCGTCTGGGTGCTTGACACGCATGTGAACCGTGCATTCATCATACGAACACCCGGGACGCCTTCTACACCGACGTCGGTGGCATGGAGAAGAGCGACCGGCGGGCGAGAGGCGTCGCAGATGGCCGGATCAGACCAGAAGCGCTGGCAGGTGGTTGAGCCGGAGGGCGGCCTCTGGGTCCCCTCTCGGCGAGGGCTCGTGATGGGCGCCGCAGGCGTCGTCCTCGCCAGCGCGTTGTCCGCGTGTGGCGGGGGCAGTGCTCCCGCACCTTCGGGTGCCACGGGAGCTGCCGGCAGCCCGAAGAAGGGTGGGAACTTCCGCCTGGGGGTCACCGGCGGTGGGTCCAAGGACATGATGGACGGCCAGAACATCGTCACCAAGCCCGACCAGGCGCGCCTGGTCACGGCGTTCGAGACCCTGCTCGAGTTCGACGACGACTACCAGCTGCAGACGACCGGGCTGGCCGAGAGCGTGCATGCCGACAACCCGACGCAGTACACGATCAAGCTGCGTGACGGGATCACGTTCCAGAACGGCAAGCCGCTCACGGCTGACGACGTCATCTACTCGCTGCAGCGCATCGGCACACAGGCGAACGGCCTCACCGGCTTCGCCGCGACCGCGACGATGGACATCAAGAACCTGAAGAAGGTCGACAAGCTCACCGTCCAGCTGCCGCTGCTGAGCCCCGACTCCACGATCCCGCAGACGCTCGCCAGCTACACCTTCGGCATGGTGCCGGTGGGTTACAAGGCGTTCAAGGGCGATCCCTCCACCCAGATCGGCACAGGCGCGTACAAGCTGAAGAGCTTCACACCGGGACAGGAGAGCGTGCACGAGCGCTACGACGGTTACTGGCGCGACTCGTGGTTCGACTCGGTCACGATCACCGACTTCAGCGACTCCACGGCGCAGATCAACGCACTCAAGGGTGGGCAGATCGACGCCATGACCGATCTCCCCGCCAACCAGGTGAACGCGATCAAGTCCTCTGGGGTCGAGGCCCTGATCTCCCAGACCGGCGGCTGGATCCCGATCTGCATGGCGATCGACATGGCGCCGTTCAACGATCCCAAGGTCCGGCAGGCGATGCGGCTGATCGTCGACCGCCAGCAGATCCTCGACCAGATCGGGTCGGGCTACGGTCAGATCGCCAACGATCTCTACTCGCCGTTCGACGAGGGTTACGACAAGGACCTGCCCCAGCGTCAGCAGGACATCGCGCAGGCCAAGTCGCTGCTGAAGTCGGCGGGCAAGGAAGGCCTCACGGTCGACCTGCACACCACCAACGGCGCGTCCGGGATGGTGGAACTCGCCAGCGTCTTCGCGTCGCAGGCCAAGGCCGCCGGCGTGAACATCACCGTGAAGAACGACCCCAACTACTACGGCGACGCCTACCTCAAGCTGGCGTTCTCCGTGGACTTCTGGGGCACGCGCGGCTACCTCAACCAGGTGCAGCAGGGCTCACTGCCGAACTCGCCGTACAACGAGACCCACTGGCCGCCGAAGTCGGGCGAGGGGTCGAACTTCGGCGACCTGTACCAGCAGGCGCTCCGAGAGACCGATACCAACAAGCGGATCGAGATCCAGCACGAGATGCAGAAGGCCGAGTACGACATCGGCGGCTACATCATCCCCTACTTCAACAGCCTGATCGACGGGCACTCCACGAAGGTCGCGGGACTCAAGCCGAGCAAGGGAACCCTGAACCTGGCCGGGTTCGGACACGGCTTCCGCACCATCTGGTTCTCCTGAAGGGGATCCCACCGATGAAGTGGCTACGCGGTGGTGGGATCGCCGGCTTCATCGTCCGGAGGCTGCTCCTCGGCCTCCTGGTGCTGTTCCTGGTGTCGGTCATCGTGTTCGTCTCGACCCAGCTGCTGGGAGATCCTGCCCGCGCGATCCTGGGTCGCGACGCGACGCCCGACCGACTCGCGGCTCTGCAGAAACAGCTGAACCTCGACAGCTCCAAGGTGGGCCAGTACTTCCACTGGCTGGGCGGCCTGCTGCACGGTGACCTCGGGACGTCGCTGGCGTCGTCGCAGCCGGTCACCTCGGTGCTCGGCTCCCGCATCGCCAACTCGGCGGTGCTCGTGGTGCTGGCGGCCGTGGTGTCCGTGCCGGTCTCGATCGCGATCGGCTCGTACGCCGCACTGCGACGCGAGAAGTCCTTCGACACCGTCACCTCCAACCTGATGCTGCTGCTGGCGGCCCTGCCCGAGTTCGTGGTGGCGGTGCTGCTGGTGATCCTGCTGTCGACCAACGTCTTCCACCTGCTGCCGGCCATCAGTCCGGTGCCACCCGGGACCCATGCCTGGCAGTACCCCGACGAGCTGGTGATGCCCGTGGCCACGTTGGTGATCGCGGTCGCGCCGTACGTCTCCCGCATCATGCGGGCGTCGATGATCGAGGTGCTCGAGAGCGACTACGTCGAGATGGCGCGGCTCAAGGGGCTCCCGGAACGCACCGTGCTGATCCGGCACGCGCTGCCCAACGCGATCGGGCCGGTCTTCCAGGTGATCGCGATCAATCTCGCCTACCTCGCCGGAGGCGTCGTCGTCATCGAGTCCGTCTTCAACTACCCCGGGATCGGGCTCGGCCTGGTCGACGCGGTGACCAACCACGACATCCCGGTCGTCCAGGCGCTCGCCATGCTCATCGCGGCGGTCTACGTCGTCCTGAACCTTCTCGCCGACGTGGCCACCATCCTGGTGACCCCCCGTCTTCGGACACGACTGTGAGGTCCACGTCATGAGTCAGGCTGAGACAGCCCCCGCCCTCGCCGAGGGCGTCGACGTCCCGACCCCGTCCGTGCGCTCGACCGCGCTACTCGCGAGATCACTGCGACTGTGGCGCACGCGCATCGGAGTCTTGTTCACCCTGATCCTGGTGCTGATCGCGCTCCTCGGGCCGCTGATGGCGCCGCACGCTTCCGACAAGTTCATCGCCAAGCCGTTCTCGTCGGGGTCGGCCAGCGGCACGGTGTTCGGCACCGACTACCTCGGGTACGACGTGCTCAGCCGCTTCCTGTACGGCGGCCGCGGCATCCTGGTCACCGCGCTGGTGTCCACGGTCATCGGTGTGGTCCTCGGTGTCGTCATCGGCCTTGTCGCGGCCTACGCCCGCAACGCGCTCGACGACGTCCTGATGCGCCTGATGGACGTGATCATGGCCTTCCCTCAGATCATGCTCGCCCTGGTCGCGGTCAGCCTGGTCGGTGCCAAGAACTCCGTGATCGTCCTGGCCATCGCGCTGACCACGGCGCCACGGGTCGCCCGGGTCGCACGCGGTGCGGCCCAACCCGTCGTCGAACGCGACTTCATCGGCGCCACCGAGGCCATGGGCCTCTCGCGGGTACGGATCCTGTTCGGGGAGCTACTGCCCAACATCCTCGGCCCGATGATGGTGGAGGCGACCCTTCGTCTGACCTACTCGATCGCGGTGATCGCCGCCCTGGCCTTCCTGGGCCTGGCGGCGAACCCGGACGCGGCCAACTGGGGCATCATGATCCAGAAGAACCAGGTCGCACTGGCCTCCGAGCCGTGGGGAGCGTTGCTGCCGATCCTGGCCATCGCCCTGCTCACCATGGGCACCGGCCTGATCGGTGACGGCATCGCTCGCACGGCCGCCGGCATCGACCGCGAGCGAGGTGACGCGTGAGCATCGACCAGCTGCCCGACAGCGAGTCGGAGACCACGGGGAGACGCGCCGCGGTCACGGTGCGCGACCTCCAGATCGCCACCAACTCCGGCGTCGAGGTGGTCCACGGGATCTCGTTCGAGATCGCTCCGGGTGAGGTGCTCGGGGTCGTGGGCGAGTCCGGCTCCGGCAAGACCACGGTCGGTCTGTCTCTGCTCGGGCACGCCCGTCGCGGACTGAAGATCGCCGGCGGCACGATCCTGCTGGGCGACCAGGACATCCGGGCCATGAACGACGCCCAGCTCCGCAGGTTGCGCGGATCCCTGGTGTCCTACGTCCCGCAGGACCCCGCCTCGTCGCTCAACCCCGCTCTGCGCATCGGGATCCAGCTGCGCGAGGTGTTGGAGGCCCATGGGCAGACCGACTCCAAGGCCAACGCGGCCCGGATCGCGGAGATGATGCGCGAGGTCGCGCTGCCGGACGACCCGGCGTACCTGAAGCGATACCCCCACCAGCTCTCCGGGGGTCAGCAGCAGCGCGTCGGGCTGGCGATGGCGTTCGCCAACCGGCCGCGCCTGATCATCCTCGACGAGCCGACCACGGGTCTCGACGTGACGACCCAGTCGACGGTCCTGGCCACGGTGCGCGAGCTCGCGCAGATCCACGAGGTCGCCGCGCTGTACGTGACCCACGACCTCGCGGTCGTCGCTGCGGTGGCCACGCGCGTCGCGGTGATGTACGCCGGCCGCATCGTCGAGCTGGGTCCCGCTGACAAGCTCTTCGAGTCGTCCGGCCACCCCTACACGCGTCGGCTGGTCGGCGCGATCCCGCGACTGAGCGGCGGGCGCAGCCTCGTCGGCATCCCCGGCCATGCCCCGTCCCCGGGCATGCGTCCGCCGGGGTGCCCGTTCGCACCGCGCTGCCGGCTGCGCATCGACGAGTGCGAGGCGGCCGTTCCCGACATGCTCGAGCTCGCACCCGACCACTCCTCGCGCTGCATCAGAGCGCTCGAGGTGGTCGAGTACCAGCAGGACGAGTACGGCGACCCGGTCGACCTGGCCCCTCCGGAGGTGGAGACACCCGTCCTCACCCTCGAGAACGTCGTGGGCTACTACGGCTCCACCGAGGTCCTGCACTCGATCAACATGACGCTCGAGAAGGGCGAGGTGCTCGCCGTCGTCGGAGAGTCCGGATCGGGCAAGACCACGACGGCGCGTTCCATCGCGGGCCTGCACCACGACTGGACGGGCACGATCAAGCTCGGCGACAGCGAGCTGGCCAAGTCGGCACGCTCCCGCAGCACCGACATCCGCCGCCAGATCCAGTACATCTTCCAGAACCCCTACGGCTCGCTCAACCCGCGCAAGACCATCGGCGAGTCCGTCGGCCAGCCGCTCAGCGTCTTCAAGATCGCCTCGGGCAAGAAGGCCGAGACGATGGTGGGGGAGATGCTCGAGCAGGTCTCGCTGTCGGCCGGCTACGCGCGCCGGTACCCCGACCAGTGCTCCGGCGGTGAGCGTCAGCGGGTCGCGATCGCAAGGGCGCTGATCTCCAAGCCGTCCGTGCTCATCTGCGACGAGATCACCTCCGCGCTCGACGTCAGCGTCCAGGCGGCGATCGTCGAGCTTCTCGGTGAGCTGCAGCGCGAGCTCGGCCTGTCGATGGTCTTCGTGACGCACAATCTCCCGCTCGTGCGGTCGATCGCGCAGAAGGTCGCGGTCCTGGCCGACGGCAACATCGTCGAGTACGGCGAGACCGCCTCGATCCTGGCCGACCCGCAGCAGGAGTACACGCGCCACCTGATCTCCGACACCCCGTCCCTCGAGACCGCGACCGGCGACGTACCGCCGGCCGCCGCACCCACAGATGGAGCCCACCAGGCGTGACCTCGCGCGACCGTCCGAACATCCTGATCGTGATGGCGGACCAGCTGACGACCGCCGCCATGCCCTTCCACGGCAACGAGGTCACCCAGGCTCCGGCCATGGCGTCGCTCGCCGAAAACGGTGTCGTGTTCGACAACGCCTACACCGCGAGCCCGTTGTGCACGCCGGCGCGAGGCGCGCTGATGACCGGCCTGCTGCCGTCGAACACCCACTGCTACGACAACGCGGCCGGCTTCTCCTCCGAGATCCCGACGTTCGCCCACCACCTGCGCAACGAGGGCTACCGCACCGTGCTCTCGGGCAAGATGCACTTCTGCGGACCCGACCAGCTGCACGGCTTCGAGGAGCGCCTGACCACCGACATCTACCCCGCCGACTACCAGTGGACGCCGGACTGGGACAGCGACGAGCGCCCGCACTGGTACCACGACATGTCCTCGGTCACCGACGCCGGCGTGACCATCCGCACCAACCAGCTCGACTTCGACGACGAGGTCGCCTGGGCCGCCGAGCGCGGGCTCTTCGAGCACATCCGGTCCGGCGACGACCGCCCGTTCTGCTTCGTGGTGTCGTTCACCCATCCGCACGACCCCTACGCGATCCCGCAGGAGTACTGGGACCGCTACGACGCCGACGAGATCCCGATGCCGTCGTACGGCTACGACGAGAGCATCACCCACCCGCACGACGAGCGCCTGCGCGCGGTCTGCGCGATGGACGAGGTCGAGATCACCGACGACAAGGTCCGCGACGCGCGCCACGCCTACCTCGGCGCCGTCTCCTACGTCGACGACCGGCTGGCGCGGCTGCTCGACATCCTGCGGGTCACCGGCCGCCTCGACGACACCGTCGTGATCCTGACCAGCGACCACGGTGACATGCAGGGCGAGCGTGGGCTCTGGTACAAGATGAGCTTCTACGAGGGCTCGGCCCGCGTCCCGCTCGTGGTCTCGGCTCCCGGCCGGTTCACGCCGTCCCGGGTCGCCTCCCCGGTCTCCACGATGGACCTGCTGCCGACGCTCGTCGGCCTCGCCGGCGGTGACGACGTCGCCGTCGCCCGCGACCTGGACGCCGAGAGCC
>NZ_DASXWU010000065.1:0-21645 GCF_036503465.1 Nocardioides sp. | reverse complement strand
TCGACGTGCTCGCCCGCGCCCAGGCCGTCGACAACAGCCCCACCGAGGAGGTGACTGACCAGCTAACCGTCCAGGCCATAACGGCCTGAACCACAACGACGAAGGATCACACGTCGTACACCACGACAGCGGACTTGACCGGCCGAGCAGCGAGTACAAAGTCTGGAGGCTGAAGTGCGACGCCTTCGCCGACTGGTGTCGGACCTTACGCGCGCCATCGATCGCTCCGCTGCAGAGGACGACCTGGACGCGCCGTCACCGTAGGAGTACTGCAGACGGCGCCGCGCCGGGTCCACGGCCCTGCGGCAAGTGCGACTTGCGTGCCATGCCATGGACGTAGCTCCTCAGCTGTTCGCAGGGACCGCCTGGCGCCCGGCCAGGTAGCTTCCGACCCCAGCATTACCCTCGCCTCCGACATAGGCCGCCCAACCGGCATGATCCGGCCGTCGCCCGCGACCACGCATCGGACGCGGAGTGACGGGCGATGACGAACTCCTCAGTCGCTCCGGCCGCTACGCACTTGCGCCCTCAGTAACAGCCGTCGATGAAGATCGCGATGCGCTGCTTGGTGAAGACGATGTCCGCGGTCCGGCGCAGTGACGGCTCGGGGCGGTAGTCGACGCGGTAGCGAAGCCCAGCGGCTGCTGGAGACGGCGGACGGCGAACTCGGGCGAGGTGTCTCGGGGCCTGACGTCCTGCATGACCTTCCGTGAAGCCGGGCTGCTCGCCCAACTCTGGTACGCCGGCATCGCTCCATGATCGCCTGGAATCGGCACGGAGCACAGCCGGGCAATCGTCTTCGGCGGCCACATTCTGAGATGACGATCGCGGGGACTCCAGTGCCTGTTGGTGCTGGCTATTTCTGAACGTCTCAACGTCTTGAGATGTCTCGTCGGACGGCAGAAGTGGCCCTTGACGTCCAGGAATGTCCCGCTCACGCTGGATGGTCCCTGCCTGTGGTCGGCGGTGGGGACGTCCCTCGGGAGCATGTTGTGTCCGTTGCAGATCGCCTTGGCCTCCAGGACCTGGAGGGTGCGCTCATGGGTGAGGCGCGAGCGGCCTGGCGCCGCTGGGTGACCGAGCGCCTCGTCGACGGCGTTGTCGACGACCTCGTCGACCTGCCCGCTTGGGCTCTCGCGTCACCGGCCGAGGCGAAGACGCTTCTCGGCGTACTAGCGTCGAGGACCGAGAGCGAGCCGGAGGCGATCACCGCGCTGGTGTGGGCGTTGCTGCCCGGAGCGGAGAAGGTCGCGCGGCGGCTTCGAGACCTGTCGGATGGCATCGACGGCCTGGTGGCCAGCCAACTCTGGCTCCAGGCTTCGGCGGCGTACCGCCTCACCACGCCGAACATCGCGGGCGCGATTGTCGGTCAGACGCAGCGGGAGGTGCTCGCGGATCTGGGGACGGGCGACCTGGCCGTGCGCCGGGACCGGGCGATGGCGCAGGCCATCGATGGTCCCGACCTGCTCGAGGACCTGGCGTGGATCGAACCGGAGGACGATCCGGGTCCGCTCCTCGCTGAGCTCTTTCAGGTCGGCCACGAAGAGGCCGCGATCAACGGCTTCGACTACTGGCTGCTGTGGGCGCTGGCCGCGGAAGCGGACCGGCAGAACGTGCCCGCGCACCGTGGGCGGATGGGCCTGACGGCGCCGGGCGTCGTCGAGGCCGTGGCTGCCGAGGCGAACCTGGCGCCTGGGTCGCTGAGGAAGCGAGCGGCGCGGGCGCTGGACCGGCTGATCGAGTATGTCGATGCCCAGGACGACCCGCAGCGGTACGCGACATGGAAGGCGCAGCACCGCCAGCGCGAACTGACGATCTGGGACGAGCTGGAGCTCACGCTGGTCGAGGCGGAGCAAGAGCGATTCCGCCTCGACCATCCGGGCATGACGCCGAAACAGCTGCGTGTCGCGTTCAACGTGGTGCTTGGGACAAGACGACGGAGCTACACGCCGCAGGAGTGGCGGGAGATGCTAGAGCACGATGCCGGGTGACCGCCGGCTCGGTTCATGGGTCTGCGGCCGGAGAGCAGCGTCGTTGGCGGCGATGCGCTCGACCCGGTAGGCGAGGGCCTCGACCTTGCGCTCCTCGGGGAGCGGGCGCCGGAGGGTGGCCGCACGGTGGAGGATCTGGGTGGCGTTGAGACCGCTGGCCTGCATGCGGTCGAGCTCGCGCGCCAGGTCGAGGGTGTGGTCGCCGCGGTGGTCGAGATCGCCGATCAGACGGGCGATCTGCGCCTGCCAGCGGCCGACCGACTCGGGATAGAGGGCGTCGACCTGGCGCTGGAGGTGGCGGAAGTACCGGGCGGCCGCGAAGCCGCTCGGTCGCGGGCCGAGGAGGCTGCGGTCGTCGTCGGGCACACCGTTGGCGGCCCGCCAGACGACTACTGCCTCGCGAAGCTGGTCGGTGAGCACGTCATCGAAACGCCACAGGCTTTGCGGAAGGTGTGCGTCGCGACGGACGGTGTCGGCGAGGATGCGGGTGCGCTCGGCGCCCGCGTCGAGGTACTTCGACCAGTCGGGATGCCTGCGCAGGGCGGCGGGGATGCCGGGCAACCACGGAAGCGGGCCGGTGGCAGCTGCTTCCAGCGCGCCTTCGGCGTCTGCGCCCAGGAGCCGCTGGGTGGCGGTGGTGATGGCGTCGCCGTACCTGCCGGCGGCCCCGTGCAACAGCGCGGCAGGGCTGGTGGCGTGGGAGAGCTCGGTGGTCGCCGACACAGCGGCACCGTCGCGGGCGATGATCCGGTCGAGTGTCTCGACTGCGGTGACCTGCTCGTCGATCCCGGGCAGGAACTGCTCCTCCGGCGCGGCCGGCTCGCTGATCAGGTGGAGGTGGTTCTCGAAGCGGCCGCGGCTGAGCATCGTGTAGAGAAGTTGCCGGTCCTCGTGCCCGGTGAGGATGCCATGCATGACGTCGGCGGTACTGCCCTGGGCGGCGTGGACGGTGGTGGCGTAGCCGAGTGCGACGTGGTTGGCGACGTACTCCGGCGGCAGCGCGACGTGGAGTCCGGACCGCAGGTGTCGGGCGCGCAGGCCGCCGTTGGCGGTGAGCGCGGTGACGGTCCAGCGGTCGCCGTTCTTGACCCAGTCGGTGCCGCTGACGCCGAGGCGGCGGTCGTTGCGGCGGGTCAGGATGGTGTCGCCGACCGAGGCCTGGTTGCCGTCAGCGAGCGTGACTTCGGCGCTGACGACGGTGTGATCGAGCCGAGTCTTGCGGGCCGCGTGGTTGAGTCTTGCGACGAGGTCCCGGGTGGGCGCGAGCATCAGGCACTCGCGCCCGGCAGTCGTCTCCTCCTGCCACGCGACCAGCACCTCGGTGAGGTTCGTGAGCTCGTCGCCACTGTGAACGCGGTCGTGGTCGAGGTAGTACCCGAGCGCCGTACGGTCGCCGTCGCGCAGCGCGAGCGACGCCGACGCCTCGACGGGATCGTTGAACCGGACCACCTGGTCGAGACGCACGGCTCCATGGGTGGTGGCGATGTCGCGGAGTACGCCACCGGCGCCGACCGCGGCGAGTTGCTGGTCGTCGCCGATCAGCCGGACCCGCGCACCCTGGCCCGCGCAGGCGGCGATGATCCGATCGAGGGTGAGGGTGTCGGCCATCCCGGCCTCGTCGATGACCACGACCGTGTGCGGCTCGAACCCGGGATCCACGCCAGCCGCGAGGGTGTGGTCGAGCATGGCGAGCGTCTCGGACGGGATGCCGGTTGCGTCGGCGAGTACGGCGGCTGCGGCCGCTGAGGGCGCGAGGCCGACGACTTCGTACCCGAGATCGTGGGAGACCTTGATGAGGGCGCTCATCGCGGTGGTCTTGCCGGAGCCCGCGGGTGCCAGGGCGAGTGCGACGTGGCGCGGGTCGGCGACGAGGCTGCGTACGAGGTCGAGCTGACCGTGGTTGAGCTCCGGCCCTTCGAGGGCGGCCGCCATCAGCGCCAGGTCGACATCGACCGGATCCGGGCTCCTGGTGGCAGCGGTGCCGGCCGTGTCGACGATCCGTGCCTCGGCCGCGAGGATCCGCGGGCTGGTGAAGTGGTCGGCGCCTGTGTGGCGGTAGACGCTGACGCCGTCGGACCGCTTGAGCGCAGTCGGCTCGGGGATCGGGTCGAGGTCGGGCGTCAGGTTGATCAGCTGGTTCGTGACGGCGTCCACGAGGTGCTCGATGACCTGGGGAATCTGCTCGGGCGCGAGGGCGAGGCCGCGGACCTGGCGCTGCGCCTCGGCGTACATGTGCCAGGTCTGCCACGTCGCGCGGTGGGCTTCGAGCTCGTGGATGACTCGGTCGGCGGCTTCGCTGAGCCAGACCGTCGATAGCTCCTGGGCGTGAGCGGGGTCGGGGTGGAGCGCGGTGTCGACCATGATCCGGAGGCCTCGCTCGCCGAGCAGATCCGCTCCCTCGCCATGCCAGGTCGCCCGCTGCTCCGCCTCGGAGCGCGGCTCGTGCTTGGCCTCCCGGGTCTCCAGGTTCGCTCGCTGCGCGAGGTCGATCCGCTCCTTGTCGTTCGGGCGGCGACCGCGGTTGCCCGCGAACTCCTCGGCAAGTTCCGCGACTCGCTCCTCGATGTCGGACCGACGGCGGGACCAACGTGCGCAGAGCGCCGGGTCGACGCCGGCGATCTCGCGCACCGGCCGCTTGTCGCCGGCCCGCGGCACGTTGATGAATCGGACTCCGAGCTGTTCACGAAGGTGGGCTTCGAGCGCGGTGTTGTAGGCCTCGGAGGCGGCGACCACGTGCTCGTGCAGGATCGTGCCGTAGATCGAGAGCCAATTGCCTTGCTCAGTCTGGACCTTGTTGGCGACCGCAACGTGGGTGTGCAGATCCGGGTCGCCCGCACGCGAGTCGCGATGCAGGAACGTAGCGGCGATCAGGCCACGGGTCTCGACCTGCCGAGCGCCGCCAGCGCCCTCGCGCGTGAAGATCGCGTGGGTCTCCAGGAAGGCAAGTGCGTCGAGTACGGCGGCGTTGTGCGCCATCTCGATCTGCCTGGCGACCTCGGGCGGGGCGACCGCCCACAGGGTCGAGACCGACTTCGCTGGACTGAACGTCAGGTCGAAGCCGGCGACAGAGCCTTGCTTGAACGGGCGCCCGAGCGCGACTCCGGTGACCGGGTGACAGCCGTCGCCGAAGAGGTTCTTCATCTCCTCGGCGCTGACGGCGTCGCCGTGCTCAATGCCCTCGAGTCCAACGAGACTCGAGCCGATCCAGCGGCCGGGTGCCTCGCCCTTGCCGGCGTAGTAGTCAGCCAGCGGAGTCTTGCCGAGCTCGGTGGTGTCCGCGGCCGCGACCTGGCGAGTCAGGTACTCGTAGCCCGACCCGGCGGCCAGCTTCTTCAGCGTCATCGTCACATACCTCAAGGCCGGAACCGGGGCGCGAGTGGCCACCCGATTCGTCCGTGAAAGAGGTGTGTCCGGGAGAGGGAGGGGTTGAGGAGGCCAGAGGAGAGGGGGCCGGGTGGAAGGGATGGGCAGGAGGAGGAGAAGGAAGCCAGTGAAGGGCAGAGGAACAGCGGAAGGGGAGCGGAGAGAAAGGGGTGGCCACTGGAGGACTTCCCTCGGCCTTGAGGGATGAAGGCGGCCAACTGGGCCGCCACCAACCCAGGAGTTCCCATGGCCCCGAAGCCCCGCCAGCTCGTGACCCTCCGCGAGGCGGCCGAGATCCTCGCCGTCTCGGTCAAGACCGTCCGCCGCTACATCGCCTCCGGCGACCTCGAGGCCGTTCGGCTCGGCCGCCGCACCATCCGCGTCCGGGTGGATTCGCTCGACGAACTGATCGACGCGCACCCGGTCAACACGTGGCGCGACCGGGCATCGTGACGCCGGTGGGACGTCGACCGAGTGCGAGGTACCACGGACGGATGGCCGACTCGAGCGAGTACCAGCGGAACGGGCGACCTGTCGGCGTCGTTCAGCGCGACCAAGAAGATCGAACAGGCGCAGGAGCAGGCACAGAATCTCCACGACTACGTGCATGAGATCGTCGCGAAGGCGCCGCCACCGATCCCGTCTGACGCTCGCGAGCAGATTGCAGCACTACTTCGCCCATACGGCATCGAGCCGGACCCGGCTCAGATGAGGTAGCGCCTCCGAGGCTTCTACGGCGACGTGGTTGAGGAGACCTCTGACGAGAGGCACCTGGATCCGGACGAGGCGTTCAAGCACTCGGAGTAGTGCCAGGCCTGCGGACGCAAGCCGTCGGTCATCATGGACGCGGATCCGATCGGGCTCGCCGGCGGTGACTAGGCAGACCGAGAGGTGAAGCCGACACTGCCGCTCAATAGCGGCCTCAAGGCTTCCACGAGAGTGGTGAGTTCCGCGGTCGCACGCTCAGGTGGCACGCCTACCTCAGCGAGCGCCTCGGCTCGCGCGAACGCCACGCGGGCATCGGCTTCAAGCTTCCCTACTTGCTCAGGAGTCAGGACGCCGGCTTCGGCCTTCCGACCGTATGACGCAACTTCATGCTGGGAGCGCTGAAGGTACTCGGCGTACACCTCGACGTGGCCCTTTGCCCGCTTGTAGTCGCGGTCGGCTGCTCGCCGGCAAGTTTCGGAGCAGTACTCCTTCCGACGGCCGCGGCCGAGTTCCTGGATGACCGGCTCCTTGCAGGACAGCCGTCCGCAGGGCACAGCGATTCGGCCGATGCTCTCTTCGTTGTCGGTCACGTGTCCGCCTATTCGCGCGTTGAAAGTAGTCACTTCTCGCTCAGACTGCCGGGCCGGACCGCTCTGATGGCGCCGACACACCGAATGACACCGGTGTTTATTCGCGCGGAAGTGGCGCGAATGCGGTGATCTGGCCACTCACGGGCTCGGGCGTGTCGCACATGCCGTGGCCTTGGGTCGTGCTGAACTAGCACCAGTCGCCTGAACCCAGGTGGCGCAGAAAGCGCGCAAAAACCAAAGCGCCCGGCTTCCAGGCCGGGCGCAGAGGTGCACGGGACATGAGGTGTCGTCGTACGGGTGGAACCGCAATGACATCACCGGTCCCGAGCTCGCGCAAGACACGCACCACGGTGCGAGATCGGAGGGATCGCCGATGTGGCGGTTCGTCGTTGCACACAACCAGGCCGGTAACCCCACGTGGTGGCTGTACGCCGGCAACAACGAGATGGTCGCGTGGGCGGGGGAGACGTTCGCCTCGACCTACAACGCCAACCGGGCGGCGTCGGCGTTCAAGGCCGGTGCGCGGATGGCGCGGTACGAGATCTACCAGGACGCTGGCGGCTCGTGGCGGTGGCGGGCGTGGCGGTCGTCGGACAAGGTGGCCGCGTCCGGGGAGTCGTTCTCCAGTCGGTACGCCGCCGAGCAGGGTGCGAACCGGGTGCGTGACAACGCTGGTGGCGCGACGAGCGCGGCTGCCTGACTTTAGGTGGTGGCGGGCGGCTCTGGCTCGGGCCAAGCCGCCCCGTCAGCACGATCTGCGACGATCCGGCTTGGACGAGAGGAGACGAACATGGCGCGCCCGGTCCCGACGCGGCTGTTCCACTTCACGCGCGTCGAGCACCTTGAGACGATCGTCTCCTCGGGCCTGCACTGCGACCGCCGCGCCCAGGCGGACGGGGTGCTTAGCATCGAGGTGGGAAACAAGGATGTGAAGTCGCTTCGAAGTACGCGGAGTGTGCCGGTCCATCCGGGCGGAGTGGTTGCGGACTACGTGCCGTTCTACTTCGCGACGCGCAGCCCGATGCTCTACGTGATCGACCGTGGGGGTGTGCCGAGCTACAGCGGGGGAACGGATCGCATCGTCTATCTGGGCACAACGTTGGAACGCCTGGCCGACCTCGGTCTCGATCCGGTGCTGTCCGATCGCAACGCCGCCCTCCGTGTTGCGGCCTTCCACAGGTGGGCCGACGGAGAGCCGGAGGACTCCTTCATCGACTGGCCTCTGATGAAGTCGACTATGTGGAACAGTGACGCCGAGCATCCCGACCGCATGGAGCGGCGGATGGCCGAGTGTCTGGTCTACGAGACGGTCCCGTGGACGGCGATCCAGTTTGTCGGTGCCAAGAGCCAGACTGTGCTCGATGAGGTGAACCGCGTGCTCGCAGGAACTGCGAGTCCGCCGAGCGTGGGAGTCAGACCTCGCTGGTACTTCTGAGGCATGCTGGAGGTGACATGATCACGGAGACGTCTGGGAACCTTCTGCGCGCGGAGGCTGAGGCGCTCGTCAACACCGTCAACACCGAAGGTGTGATGGGCAAGGGCATCGCGCTCCAGTTCAAGAAGGCGTACCCAGCGATGTACGAGGACTACCGCTCGGCCGCGAAGGCCGGCGAGATCCGCCTCGGCCACGTCCGGGTCTGGCCCACGGGACAGATGACTGGTCCGAAGTACATCATCAACTTCCCGACCAAGGGTCATTGGAAGTCGCGCTCCAAGCTCGCGGACATCGAAGCCGGGCTGGTCGATCTAATCGCGGCGATCCGAGCCCTTGGGATCTCTTCCATCGCCGTCCCGCCGCTGGGCTGCGGAAACGGCGGCCTCGACTGGAGCGATGTCGAGCCTCGGATCGTCCGAGCCTTTGAGCAGGCGCCTGAGGTCGAAGTGCTCCTCTTCGCCCCCGATGGCGCGCCCGCCGCGATCGAGATGGCCAAGTCTGCGGACCGCCCTGAGATGACGCCCGGTCGAGCAGCTCTCGTCGACCTCATTCACCGTTACACGTTGCAATCGTTCATGGCACCCGGGCTCATCGAGTCGCAGAAGTTGATGTACTTCCTTCAGGTCGCTGGTCAGCCGCTGCGGCTCAACTTCAAGCAGCACTACTACGGCCCGTACGCGGACAACCTCAGGCACGTGCTGAACGTTGTAGAGGGCCACTTCATCAGTGGCTTCGGTGACGGCAGCGCATCTGTGGCCAATGCCGAGCCCCTGTCAGTCTTGCCCGAGGCTGCCGACCAAGCCGAGCGAACGCTGGCTAACGATCGAGACACCCAGGAGCGGATCCGTCGGGTGCTTGTTCTCGCTGACGGATTCGAGTCCGCCTACGGGCTAGAACTGCTGGCCACCGTCCATTGGGTCGCCACGCAGGAGGCCGTTGGGAGCGACGACGAGATCGTCGCGAAGGTCTGGGAATGGTCGCCGCGGAAGGCCCGCATGTTCACCGAGGATCACGTGCGGATCGCGCTGGACGCGCTCCGGGGTCAGGGGTGGCTCGCACAGGAGCTCGTGCACGCCTGACTTTGGCCAGGTTGTCGGTGCGGTCAGTCATCCTTGCGCCATGCCGGAGCTCGCCGAACACCTTCGAGTTCCACGCCTGCTCGTTAGCGCCCGGGTTCATCTCAGCCGCGCCCTGGAGCGACGGCGTGAGTGCATCCGACTCTGGGACGAGATCCGCCGGGATGGTCCATTCTCGGCCTGGCTAGAGGAGACGAGCGACGACACCGCGGAGCTATGGTGCTCGTACCGCCCAACCGATGCGCTGCAGCGCGCCGCCGACGTCGCAGCGGCCAAGTTGCTCACGGAGATCAAGAGCGCAATGGACGCCGCTGTTCTTGGGGTAGCCGTGGCGAACGTCGGGTTCGGGATCCTCGCGGGCGACAAGCACTCGATGCCCCTCTGTTTCGAGGCAGCAGAGTTTGATGACCTCCCGTACGAGGGCCATCTCATGGGTCTCCGACCCGATCAGGTCAACGTGCTTCGCGACGTGCAGCCTTTCGCGCCGGACGGATTCGTCGGGCTCCACATGCGGCACCTGGCCCAGTCGCTTCGCCGCGTGCAGGCGGGCGGCCAGTTGGTTTCGATCTGGGCCAGTAGGGCCAACCCGCAGCCCAACTTGCTGGACGGCTACGCGATCGCTTCGATCACGATCGATGACCCTGGACCGCTGGATGTCCGCAAGCGGCTGGCGACCCTGACGGTGAGCCCGAGCCTCCCGCCTGAGACGTTCTCGGGCAACCCGAATGTCTACTTCGACCCGATCCTGAACGCACCGCCATGGCCGCTCGACGGCGACGATAACCTGAATCGTCGGATGGATGCCCTTCTCACGATCCTGCGCACCTTCATCGAGGTGCTCGAGGAATCCCTCGACACAGACGAGTCAACCCACCGGTTGGGGGCGCTCGACGCGCTCATGCCCTCGACGCCCACTGAGGTGTGGTTGCCCGTTCAGTTCGACGACCCTGCTCAAGAGGAGGAGTCTCGGCAGGCGATCTACGAATCGGATCAAGGGATGGCGATCTACGGCAACGAAGACGGCGTGATGACGTACATGGCGCTCCGCGACGGTCGTGTCGTCGGGCGCGAGATCCCGGACGCTGAAGCGCTGCCGCCGGGGGAGGAGTACGGCTCTGCCGTCGAAAGCGCCACTCGTGCTGCGGCGGGGCGATGGGGCCTGCCCGACTTCGTGCTTCGGCCGAAGATCGTTCCGAAGGGTAGTGGCCGTCGGGAGATTGGTGACGGGACCATCGTCTCCGGGAGCCGCGGCATTGCGCTCCAGGTCAAGGCGAGGTCCTCTGCTACGCCAGACTCTGCCGAACGCGCACAGTCATGGTTGCTGAAGAACGCGACTGCAGGGCTCAAGCAGGCACGGGGGACGATCCGAACGTCGTTTCGATCCGGCGACCCGACTCTAGACAACCTGCGGGGTCGTCCGGTCCGCGTTGACGGAAGCCGAGTCAAATGGGTGCCGGTCGTCATCCTTGATCATCCAAGTCCTCCGAGGCAGGTCTTCCCGTCCGGGGACGCTGACGGCCCGAGCGTCGTCATGCTGCGTCGCGACTGGGAGTTCCTCTGGAATCAACTGCGTTCGGCCTCGGCGATCGTGGACTACATCCACCGCGTCGCCGAAGAGGATGAGCCAGCCGAGCTGGGGTCAGAGACCCATCGCTACTTCGACCTGGCGAACAAGGACCTACAGGCTCCTCCGAGTCCGTTGCCGGACTGGATGAATGATGGTTGGGCCGAACCGGTGAGCGGCCCGCTGCTTCCAAAGGACCCGGCGTCGGCGGGAGATGAACTGGGGTTCCGCGTCTTCCAGCGAGTACTGGAAGACATCGCCGCGACCGACTTCACCGGCGACGAAACCGATCGAGTGCAGATGTTGGCGCACATCGACCGCGTGGCCGTTACAACGAGAGCGGAATTGGGGCGCCTGCTGCTGCGACGACTCATCGCGTGCAGCCAAGCGCCTGAGGGCCAACTCAGGGTCGAGCATCGACTTCTCTACGTCGACCATGGCGAGTTGCATCTCTCGTTCACATGCATGGGGAAGCTCACCGGGTATTACCAGGAGATGTTCCGTACCTGGCTCCTCCATCGGCGCCAGCGATTCCTGATGCAATCCGACGCGAAGGGACCGATCTGGCCATGGAGTGTCGGCGTACTCCTCACCCCGCGGCCAAGCACTGACGATCGGCTCTGGGACACAACGGTCATCGCCACTAACGGCCCACCGGAATTCGATGACGACGAGTATCGCCGGCTCGATGCCGTCTACGCGTCGGTTGCACCGGACGTCGAGGTCGAGGACTTCCAAGCCGTGTAGGTTTCCCCGATCTTCGCGGCGAGTGCCTTGTCGCGGTCACGGGTGGCGTGCTGGTAGATCGCCATCGCTGCCTGGGACGCGTGGCCGGCGCGCGCCTGGAGCTCAGCGGCGGTGGCACCATGCTGGCCGGCCAGAGTGAGGGCTGTGTGCCGCAGGTGGTGGATCGTGAGGTCTGGGCGGCGAGCGGCCTCGCGAGCTGGGCGGTAGCGGTCCATCAGATAGCGGACGCTCATGTGGTCAGTGCGGTCGCCCGGGAAGAGGAGCCCGGTCGGGCCAGGGGCGGTGTGCTCGAGCAGGTGCTTCTGCAGCATCTGCATGAAGGGCGGCGGCACGTGCACGGTCCGGGTCCCGCTGACGGTCTTCGGTGCAGTGATCGGGCGGCCGCAGTCGCGGCATGCGCCCGGGGCATCGCGGTTGGGGTTCTTGTCGACCTTGCGGGTGACGTCGATCCGACCGACCCGGCCGTCGACGTCGGAGCGACGCAGTTCGAGTGCCTCGCCCTCCCGCAGCCCGACGAAGGCGGCGAGCACGATGAAGAGTCTCAGCCGCTCCGGCATGTTCTCGATGATGACAGCCAGCTCGTCGAAGGTCGCCGGCTTCGCCACACGCTTCACCCGTGCCGTACTCGCGCCGCGGATCTTCGGCGGGGCGCGGTCGATGAGCTCTTCCTCCTCGGCGGCCTGGAGGAGCGACCGCAGGAGCCGGTACGCCGCGGCGTTGGTCGACTCGGTCCTCGGGCCCATCGCTGCGCGCCACGCCTTGATGTCGGCGAGTGTGACTTCGACGAGCGGAGTGTCCCGGAACGTCGGCAGGATGCGGGAGTCAAGGAGCTGCCGGTATCCGGCGAGGGTGTTCGGCCGCAGCGACCTCTCGGAAAGGTAGCGCTCGGCGAAGCCGCTAACGGTGTTGAACAGGGCTTCACGCTGGCGTCGTTCCACCGCCTCTTGGCGAGCGCGCGGTGGCGACCAGCTGTCCCTGTCGATCAGGGCGCGCTCGGCGGCCAGCCACGCCTCGGCGTCCATCTTGGTCGCTAGCGTCCGGGAGTAGCGAGTGCCGTCGCCCATGGCGTATCGCGCCCGGTAGGTGACCGCGCCGGACCTGCTCACCCGTCGCTCGACCTCGCCGAACCCTCTGCGCCGCGCCATCCCGAGTCCTCCGATCGCCAACCCCATGCTGCTTTGGCACGGACTCTACGCCGTGGGGGACTAGTGGGGGAAACGTTGTACGATCGGGGCCTCAGGTGACCCCTTCTGACCTCCTGTTTTACGGTCGGACGTCACCTTCAAACGGCCATCCGACCTGCTTTGCAAGCAGGGGGTTAGGGGTTCGAGTCCCCTAGGCTCCACATGAGGAACCGCAGGCCACAGCCTGCGGTTTCCGGCATTTCCAAGTGCTCTCCGATGTCGAAGATCGCCCCCGCCGTTCGACGTACGGAGGACAAGAGCACCTCCCAGCAACCAGTAGGAGTGATCAACATGCCGCGATTCATGGGATTCGTGAGGATGGGAGAGGGTGTCGGCACGCCGCCGCAGGCGCTGTTCGAGGCGATGGACGCCTACATCGGGGAACGCGCCGCCGGGGGTGTGTTCCTCGACGGTGGCGGTCTGTACGGGACCGAGGACGCGGTGAACTTCGTGGCCCGCGAGGGCGCGGTCAGCCGGGTCGACGGACCGTACGCCGAGGCCAAGGAGGTCGTCGGCGGCTGGGCGATCCTGCAGTACGACACCGTCGAGGAGGCCGTCGCCGACCAGCAGCAGTTCGCCGAGCTGCACGCGAAGCACTGGCCGGAGGTCACGGTCATCGCGACCCTGCGCCAGATCTCCGAGGGCCCGGACGCACCCGGCGCCTGAGCGACCGACCCGGGGCGTCATACGGGATGCGACCTCGAGGTCACCCCGTATGACGTCCCGCGGGCGACGTTCCGCGAGTACCGTCTGGGCCGGAGCCGACCAGAGACGGGGGAACACCATGGCGGACACTGCCTGGCAGAAGGGCCTGCACCCGAAGGCGGTCGAAGCCGTCGAGCAGACCCTGGCCCCGGACGAAGAGGTCCGGTTGGTGATCCACGGCGCCAGCAAGCAGGCGATCATCGCCACGGACAGCCGAGCGCTGGTCTACAAGAAGGGGTTCATGGCCGGCGCGTCGTTCGGGGCTGAGCTGACCAGCTGGGCCTACCGGAACGTCCTCGGGGTGCAGATCCACACCGGGATGATGAGCGGGGCGGTGGTGCTCCAGGCACCGGGACAGAGCGGCACGCGGACGTCGAGCTGGAAGGGCGACGACGCGGATCCGTACAAGGCGCCCAACGCGATCCCGCTGAACCGGCCGTTCGACGGCGCACGCCGACGGGTGGCGCGGCTGGGGCAGATCATCGACGAGGCCCACCGGCGGGAGCAGGCGCCGGTCGCTGCGTCACCGGCCCAGGAGTCGGTCGCCGACGAGCTGCGCAAGCTGGCCGACCTGCGCGCCGAGGGTGTCCTCACCGACCAGGAGTTCGCGGACCTCAAGGCCAAGCTCCTGGCCTGACTCACCCGCCGTACGGGACCGTGATGATCTCGAGGTTGTGACCGTCGGGACCCTCCCAGTAGAGGCCCTTGCCGCCGTCGTTCGTGTTGATCTCACCCTCGCGCCGGTGGAACGGGTCGGCCCAGTAGGTCCAGCCGCGGTCGACGATCCGCTGCCGGATGGCGTCGAACTCCTCGTCGCCGACCAGGAACGCGTAGTGCTGCCCGTGCGGCCGCCCGTGATCGTCGGCGAAGTCGAGGGAGACACCGTTGGCGAGGGTGAGCACGCGGAACGGTCCGTACGACGTGGGTGGGTCGACGCCGAGGATCTCGGCGAGATCTTCGGCAGCGGCGTGCTTGTCGGTGACGTGGACGATCGTGTGGTTGAGCTCGACGCTCATCGAGTTGCTCCTTCCGTGGGCTCCTGCTCCAGCCTCGCCGATCCGGAGGGCGAGGGGGAGTGCTGCGACGTGGCACGCCCGGACAGGCCGGCGACGACCAGGACGACGACGACCGCGAGCGCGGCGGCGACCCAGCCGGCCGATGTCGCGTACCCGTGCACCAGCGCCGCGCGGGGGTCCGGCGAGCCGGTGTAGCCCCGGGTGGCGGACACCGCGATGCTGTTGAGGACCGCGACGCCGAGTGAGCTGCCGACCTGCATCGCCACGTTCGCCACCGCGGCGGCGACCCCGGCATCGCGTGGCGACACTCCGCTGGTCACGATCTGGATCGCGGGCGTGAACACGCCGCCCATGCCCAGCCCGAGCAGCACCATCGCCGGCAGCACGGTCGTGGCATAGCTGCTGCCGAGGTCGAGGGTCGCCAGCAGGCCGATCCCGCCGGCGGCGAGGGTGACGCCCGTGGCCACCAGCCAGCGCGCCGGAAGGGTCCGGGCGAGCACGCCGGAGACGGCGTACCCGGAGACCGAGACGGCGGCGCTGAGGGGCAGGAAGGCCAGTCCCGTGTGCAGCGGGCTCCAGCCGAGGACGGCCTGGAAGTAGTAGGTCAGCATCAGCGAGAGCCCGAACGACGCGACGACGCCGGACGCGATCGCGACGTAGGAGACGGCGCGCGAGCGATCCCGGAAGAGCGTCAGCGGCAGCATCGGCGCGGCGCTCCGGGCCTGGCGGACGACGAAGCTGCCGAGCACCGCGAGACCGGCGACGATCGGACCCCAGACCTGGGGGTCCGTCCAGGCATGCGTGGCGGCGTGAGCGGCGCCGTACACGAGTCCGGCGAGCCCGGCCGTGGCGAGCGCGGCCGAGGCCAGGGGAAGCGGCACGTCGGCGTGCGGCTCGGTGCGTGGCAGCAGCCGGGTGCCGGCGACCAGAGCGCCGAGGGCGAAGAGCACGTTGACCAGGAGGCACCAGCGCCAGCTGACCAGTTCGGTCAGAGCCCCGCCCACGACCAGCCCGACGATGGCACCGCTGCTCGCGACCGCGCCGTACGTCGCGAACGCGCGGCCACGCTCCCGGCCGTCGGTGAACATCACCGCGATCGACGACAGCGCCGTCGGAGCCAGGACGGCCGCGAACGCGCCCTGGACCGCGCGGCCGGCCACGAGCACCTCGAAGCTGGGGGCGAGCCCCGCGACGGCGGACGCGAGGGCGAACCCGCCGAGCCCACCGAGCAGCGCGGTCCGGCGCCCGAGCCGGTCGGCGATCCGGCCGCCGATCAGCAGGAGCCCGGCGAAGGTCAGCGTGTAGGCGGTGATCACCCACTGCCGCTGCCCGTCACCGAAGCCGAGATCGTGCTGGGCCGTCGGCAGCGCGATGTTGACGATCGTGGCGTCGAGGGCGGTCAGCAGCTGAGCCACCGCGATCACGCCGAGGGCACGCCAGCGCCCGGGGAAGGGGGTCGGCATCGGGGGCTGATCGGTCATGGCTTCCTCCTGGTCCGAGATGTCACGTCCTATCCTTAGACCTCTAATCAGTAGATGTCAAACGATTAGCCATCGAAAGGATTCTGGTAGGGTGACGGCATGCCCGCACCCCGAGGGACGCCGATCGGGCTCCGACTCGCCGGCGTGGCCCGTGACGTCGGCCGCGCGTTCGACGACGCTCTCGCCTCCGCGGGTGGCTCGCGGCCGATGTGGATGGTGCTGCTCGCGCTCAAGAGCGGGGCTGCGGCGAGCCAGCAGCAGGTCGCCGACCACATCGGCATCCGAGGGGCGACGCTGACCCATCACCTGAGTGGCATGGAGGAGCGCGGGCTGGTGGTCCGCACCCGCGAGCCCGGCGACCGGCGCACCCAGGTGGTGCGACTGACCGAGGAGGGCGAACGGATGTTCGTCGCAATGGCCGGAGCGGCGCAGGAGTTCGACAAGCGGTTGCGCCGCGGGCTCACGGCCGCCGAGGTCTCCCAGGTGGACGCGCTCCTCCAGCGCCTGCAGGAGAACGCCGGCGTCCGCGGCCCGAAGCTGCCCGGTGACGCGGCGACCTGAGGGCAGGCGGCCGGCGCGGCTGCTGGTTGCCGTGCTCGCCTTCGTCGGGGCACTGACCGGGTGCGCCCAGGAGCACACCGCCCCACCCGTGTCACCGCCCTCGACGGTGCCGACGCAGATCCCGGCGTACGACGCGTCGTTGCCGCCGGCGCAGGCGGTGCAGGCCCTGGTCCCGCTCCGGGCGACGAGACTGCGGCTGGTCGACCTGGCCGAGATACGCCGCCAGGTCGGCCTGCCCGGGCTGACCAGCCGTTCGTCGGCCGCGGACCGCGCGGCGTTCCGGGCACGCGCAGCAGTGGACTCACCGATCCTGGACCGCCCGGTGCTCGGGCCCGTCGACGGCCGGTTGCGCACGACGTACGGCTTCGGCGTCGACGACGTGGCCTGGGAGGCGCACTTCTCAGACGGCCGGCGGGGATGGGTCATCGCGTTCTCTCCCGGCGTCGACATGGCGGCCGTCACCCGGGCCGTCCGCGCGGGGATCGGTCCCCTGCGCGGGGCCCACGTGGACGAGGCGGACCGCCTGGTCACGCACGGCGCGGCGGGTCCAGGAGAGCCGGTGTGGGGCAGCGACCCCACCTGGACCGCGCTCGTCCCCGGCCGTGGCGAGGCGTTCGTCGTGCAGCGGGGCTGCCTCGAGGACTCCGCAGTCGCCGTCGGACCGGACCTGGACCCGATCGCGGGTTTCGCGGTGACCTTCGGCGACCACGTCGCGACCGTGCGGGTCGACCGCGACCGCACCGACCTGTTCGCGCGGGCGCGGCTGGGCCGGGGTCGGTTCGGCCGGGTGTTCCGGCACGGGGTGGCCGACCCGTCCACCGGCCGGATCGGGTACGACGTACCCCGGCCGGCAGCGGCAGCAGCCCTGGTCCGGCAGGGCGTCCTGCCCTTCGGGGTCTGCGGCACCGCCGAGTGACCGGCCCGTAGCCTGACCGCGTGCCGACCGACGCTCCCGCGATGCCGGCGAGGCGCGCCCTCGCCCCGCGCTACTGGGGCGTCCACCTGCTGATGGTCGCCGCGGTCGTCGTCTGCGCCCTGCTCGGCCGGTGGCAGCTCGGCGTGTGGCACGACCACCGCACGTCCCAGGCCGCGTCGGTGACCCACCAGGCGCCCGTGCCCCTCGACGACGTGCTGGGGCCGGACGCGGCGTTCCCCGGGTCGGGAGTGGGTCGGCCGGTCGTGGTCCGGGGCGCGTGGGACCCCGCCCACACCGTGTACGTCGCCGACCGGCCGCGCGACGGGCGCACCGGCGTCTGGGTGGTCACCCCCGTCGTGGTCACGCCGTCAGGCTCCGCGATCCCGGTGGTGCGCGGCTGGGCGCCGAGCAAGGAGGAGGCGCCGGCCGGCCCGAAGGGAACGGCGAGCCTGGTCGGGCTGCTCCAGCCCTCGGAGGACACCGGCGCGACCGACACCGACACCCACGACGACGTGATCCCCGAGCTGAGCGTGACCGACCTGCTGCCGCGTGCGTCGTACGACCTCTACGGCGGGTACGTCGTCGCCACGGACCGGTCGGTGCCCGGCGGCACCGCCGGGTCGACGCCGATCGACGGGATGGCCGGACTGGCTCCGGTCACCGTCGAGCACCTGCCCGGTGCGGACACGTCGACGGCCCTGCGCAACCTTCTCTACGCCTTCCAGTGGTGGATCTTCGGTGCCTTCGCGGTCTTCATGTGGTGGCGGTGGCTCCAGGAGGACGTGCTCGGTCGGCGCTCACCGGGCCCCCGATAGCCTCGGGTCGTGTCGAAGCTCTTCCCCGCCTACCGTGTGCTGGCGATCCTGGTCGGCATCCTGCTCGCCTTCTGCTCACTGGTGGCCATGCCCCTGAAGTACCTCGCCAGCGATGGCAGCGGTCTGCAGCACTTCGGGGACCAGGCGAGCATCATGTGGGTCGCCCACGGCTGGGTCTTCATCGTCTACGTCGCGGTCTCGTTCCTGCTGTGGCGGCAGACCCGGTGGTCGCTGCCGTTCGCGATCCTGGTCCTGCTCTCGGGACTCATCCCGCTGGTGATCTTCTACGTCGAGCGTGTCGTCACCCGGCGGATCCGCGCGGAGCACCCCGAGCTCGTGCCGACCGGGTAGCGCCTGCCCCAAGATGGTCACATGACCACGGCGTTCGTGCTCGGCGGCGGGGGAGTGCTGGGCGCTGCCGAGGTGGGCATGCTGCGAGCGCTGTTCGAGCGCGACGTGACGCCGGACCTGGTGCTCGGCACGAGCGTGGGGGCGTTGAACGGCGCCATGGTCGCCCGCGACCCGACCCCCGCCGTGATCGAACGGTTGACCGACCTCTGGCAGGACGCGAGCACGGCCCGGGCCGTCTCCGACCGGCCCTTCCGGACCATGCGTCGCGCGGTCTCGACGGGCACGCACCTGTACTCCGCGGCGTACATCCAGACCCGCCTGGTCCAGGAGTTCGGGGCGACCAGGTTCGAGGACCTCCCGGTGACGTTCCAGGTGTGCGCGGCCAGCATCGAGCGCGCCGCCGAACACTGGTTCGTCTCCGGCCCGCTGGTCGACGCGATCATGGCCAGCGCCGCGGTACCGGGCCTCCTGCCGCCGGCCAAGGTCGGCGACGAGCACTTCCTCGACGGCGGGATCGTGAACTCCATCCCCCTCGGCCGTGCCATCGGGCTCGGCGCCCGCCGGGTGTTCGTGCTCCAGGTCGGGCGGATCGACCGCCCGCTGAAGCCGCCGCAGCGGCCGTGGGAGGTCGCCCGGGTGTCTTTCGAGATCGCGCGCCGGCACCGGTTCGCGCGCGAGCTGGCCGAGGTGCCCGACGATGTGGAGGTGCACGTGCTCCCCGCCCGCGGGACGTCGGTCCGGGACGACTCGCTGCTCGCCCACCGCGACTTCTCCCGCGTGCGCAACCGGATCGACGCCAGCTACCAGGCCTCTCGGGACTACCTCGCGGACCTGACGTGACCCGGGCCGTGCTCTGGGTCCTCCGGCGCGCCGTGATCGCTCCGGCGATGATCCTGCTGGCGGTGGGGCTGTGGGTGCTGCTGCCGCTGTGGCTGATCGTCACCGCGGCACTGGTCCCGGTGCTGCCGGGACGCTGGCGGTTGCTGCGCATCCTCTGGCTGACCGTGGTCTGGGTGACCGCCGAGAGCCTGCTGCTGGTGATCCTGCTGGGATGGTGGCTGGCGTCGGGTTTCGGCCGCCGAATCCGCACGGCGTACTGGCAGGGCGTGCACTACGACCTGGTGCAGGGCCTGATGTACGTCGTCTTCCGCGAGGCGCGACGGGTCCTGGCCCTGCGCGTCGAGACCGCCGGACCCGACCCCGACGCCTACCCGGGCAAGCCGCTGATCGTCGCCAGCCGCCATGCCGGACCCGGCGACTCCTTCACCCTGATCCATGCGTTGATGCACTGGTACGGCCGCGAGCCGCGGGTCGTCCTCAAGGACACGCTGGCCTGGGACCCCGCCGTCGACGTGGTCATGAACCGCATCCCCGCCCGGTTCGTCTCAGCCGGGAAGGGGACCCAGGACTTCGAGGCGCAGATCGCCGACCTGGCCCGCGACCTCGACGGGAACGACGCGTTCGTGATCTTCCCGGAGGGCGGGAACTTCACGCCCGCGCGCCGGCAACGCGGCATCGACCGGCTGCGCCGGCTCGGCCTCGAGCGGATGGCACGGCGGGCGGAACGGATGACGCACGTGCTCGCCCCGCGACCGGGCGGGCTGCTCGCCGCGCTGGACGCCGCTCCCGAGGCGGACGTCGTGCTGGTCGCGCACACCGGGCTCGACCACGTGCTCACCGTCGGTGACGTCTGGCGGGAGCTCCCGATGGACAAGGTGATCGTCATGCAGTGGTGGCAGGTGCCGCGCGCCGAGATCCCCGCGGGTCGCGAGGCACGGATCGAGTGGCTGTTCGCCTGGTGGGAGCGGATCGACGGATGGATCGCCGAGCACCGGCCGCAGGAGCTGTCCCGCGGCCGGTCGCGCCGTACGGCGAAGGTGGGATAGGCGGGTCGGGGTGGAGGACGCCGAGGATCAGGGCTTGGCGGACTTCTTCGCCACCGGCTCCTGACCGGGCTCGAGGTCCACGACCTCCGCCGGCTCGTCCGGGGTGGTGACGTCGTGGGACTCGTCCGTCGCGTCGGCGAGGGCCTCGTCCGGCCCGGCGCCGCCCACGTCGGCACCCTCGCCCGAGGCTGCGGCCGCGGCGTCCGCGATCGGGGTGTCCGTGCTCCCCGCGGCCCGGGAGGACGGCGGCGGGTTGGGGGTGTACGACGACTGCCAGTTCGCCCGGTCGCCGCCCGACTGGAGCTTCTTCACCGCGAACCCGATCACGGCCGCGAGCCCTGAGAGGATCAGCAGCTTGCGGAGCCGGTGCTTCTTCTGCGGCTTGCTGGTCAGCCGGGCGGCCTTGTTCGCGGCGAGCTCCTTGCCCTGCGCGGCTTTCTCGGCGGCGAGGTCTGCGGCGACGGAGGCCTTCTCGGCGGCCAGGGCGGCGCCCTGTGCGATCAGTGGGGTGGCCTTCTCGCGGGCGTCGGCCAAGGTCGGCCCCGCCTTCGCCTTGGCCTCGGCGAGGACCGGGCCGGCTTGCTCACGCGCGTCGGCGAGCGCCGCTTCCGCCCTGTCCTTGGCCTCGGCCAGGACCGGGCCCGCCTTCTCGACGGCGGCCTCGACGTAGTCGGCGGCCTGCTGCATGAGCGTCTTCTTACGGCGGATACGCATGGGGACCTTTCCCTTCGTCTCGTCTCGTCTATCCCACCACGATCCTCCTCGTACCCAACAGGGCGGTCTCCACCACCTGAGCGAGGACCGTCACGCGACGACGCGCGCGTGCGGGCAGGCCATCCGCAGGTGCCCGGTTGCCCCGCATGGGAGGATCGGCAGCACCAGCACGCAAGAGCGAGAGGCATCCATGGCTGACCAGCAGGCCGTCCTGAAGACCAACCGGGGCGACATCACGATCAACCTGTTCCCGAACCACGCTCCCGAGACCGTCGCCAACTTCGTCGGCCTCGCCGACGGCAGCAAGGACTACCGCGACGACGCGGGCCGCAGGGGCGAGCGCTACTACGACGGCTTGACGTTCCACCGGATCATCGACGGTTTCATGATCCAGGGCGGCTGCCCGCTCGGCACCGGCACCGGAGGTCCCGGCTACACCTTCAAGGACGAGCCGCATCCCGAGCTCGTCTTCGACAAGCCGTACCTGCTCGCGATGGCGAACGCCGGGCCCGGCACCAACGGCTCGCAGTTCTTCGTCACGG
>NZ_DASXWU010000064.1:0-19609 GCF_036503465.1 Nocardioides sp. | reverse complement strand
GACACCGCGGTGGCCGGGCACAGTCGGAATCGGGGTCGGGGTGTCCGGGGTGAGCGGGGACGGCACCGAGCTGTCGGGCTCGACCATCCGCCGGTTGGCCTGTGACGCCGAGATCATCCCCGCCGTCCTCGGCAGCCGCGGTGAGCCCCTGGATGTGGGCCGGGCCCGGCGGCTGGTCACCGTCGCGATCTGGCCGCCCTGGTCATCCGGGACCGGCACGGTGCGTTCCCCGGCTGTGATCGGCCGCCGTTGATGTGTCACGCCCACCACATCCGGCACTGGATCCTCGGCGGCGAGACCAAACTGGAAAACCTGGTCTTGGTGTGCGGCCACCATCACCGGGTCATCCACGACTCACCCTGGCAGGTCCGGCTCAATCCCAACGACCACAAACCCGAATTCCTGCCTCCACCCAAACCGAGTGTGGACAGAAGCTGGCTCCGATATCGACCCCGACGTGAGTGACCCGTGCCTTCACAACACCCGCTCGAACCAGATCTGGTCGAGCATCGGGATACCGTCGACCTCGATGCCGGGCGGGTAGCCCCGGAAGGGAGCAAAGGCGTCCTGCACGACGTGGGTCATCCGGAAGCCGCAGCGCTGGTAGAAGCGTAGGTTCCCGACGTCGGCGGTCGCCGTCGCCAGGATCACCCGAGTGGCGCCGGCGGACCTCGCCTCCTCGACGGCGCGCTCGAGCAGTGCCCGACCGGCGCCACGGCCGCGCGCGCTCTCGGCGACCGCGGTGTTGGTGACCTCCCAGACCTGCGCGTCCCGCACCACGGCCTGGAGGTGCCCGACGATCTCGCCGTCCGGCGACCGCGCGACCCAGAGCCTGCCGAGGTCGATGTAGGAGTTGAGCAGCTGCTCGGAGTCCTCCGCCTCGCGGAACGACCAGGCGAGGTCGCGGTGCGACCCGTCGTACTCCTCGATCGTGACGTCCACGGGTCGAACGTAGCCATGCGGCGGCCGTCCTGCCGCACCGGACGGAGGTACGTCGAGGTGAGCCGCTGGTCACGATCTCCGCAGAAGTGCCAGCATGCGGGCAGCGGAAGGAGACGAGATGACCAGGCTCGTCCAGGTGGCTCTGCACGCGACGGACCTCGACCGTGCCGCGGCGTTCTACTCCGAGCTCCTCGGAGTGGAGCCGAGCGGGAGGTTCGAGCCGCCGGGGCTGCTCTTCTTCGACCTCGAGGGGACGAGGCTGCTCCTCGACGGCAACGCGCCGTCGTCGATGCTCTATCTCGAGGTCCCCGACGTCCATCGCGCCGTCGATGGCCTGCGCGGACGGACGGAGATCGTCTCGGACCGCACCAGATCTTCACCCACGAGGACGACGTCCTCGGTCCGGCCGGCATGGCCGAGTGGCAGGCCTTCGTCACCGACTCCGAGGCCAACGTGGTGGGACTGGTCAGCTTCGAGCCGACCTCCGCCTGACCCGGACAGGTGGACGGCGGGGCACGGAACTCCGTGCCCCGCCGTCCGAGGTGGGATATTTCAGAGGTGCTCGGTCAACCGATCACTGGGTGATCCAGATGTTCTTCCACGTCGGCATGCCGAGCGTGTTGTCATCGTTGTCGCCGTTGATCTTCGATCCGTGCGCCTGCGCGATGCCGGTGTAGTAGGTGGTGAACAGGGGGAAGTACTTCGTCGCGATCTGCTTGTCGAGCGCGTTCCACGCATCCGCCTGCTGGGCCAGCGGCATCTTCTGGATGGCGTCCATCTGCTGGTCGGCCGCCTTGTTGCTGAAGGCCGAGTAGTTGGACCCGAACGAGTGGGTCTTGTCCGGGTTCGTCGACCCGAGCACCGGAGGCATCCAGGTGGAGCCGGACGGCCAGTCGGAGCACCAACCCGCCGAGCGGACGTTGATGTCCTCCGACGTGTTGTCGCGGGCCGTGGTGTAGTTGGCCGTCGTGGTCGGCACCGGGGTGGCCTTGAAGCCGGCCTCGGTCAGCGCCTTCACGGTGGCGTCCTTCGACTTCACGCTGATCGGGTCGTCGGTGCGGAACAGGAACTTGATCTCGAACCCGAGCGCGTTGGCCGACTTCAGCAGCGCCTTCGCCTTCGCCGCGTCGGTGTCGAAGCCCTGGCGGCCGGTCACGTTGTACGGCTTGCGTCCCGGAACACCCGGCGGCATCAGGTTGCTGGCCGGGATGGCGTTGACCCCGGGGATCAGGCCGCTGGCCAGGATGATGTTCTTGTACGGGTAGGCCCAGGACAGAGCCTCACGCACCTTCTTGTTGGTGATCTTCCGGTTGTCGGGAGCCCAGTAGTAGGTGCACGGGGAGCCACCCAGCGTCAGCCTGCTCGGGTCCTTCTGCTTCAGCTGCTGGAAGTCGGGGGCGAGCAGGTCGTCGTAGGTCAGCGTGGTCTGCCCGGTGCCGGAGTCGGCCAGCAGGATCTGGTCGATCTTCTCCGACTGGGTCTGCAGCTGGAAGTCGTACCCGTCGGGGTACTGCGTGCGGGCCGGATCGGTGCTCGTGCTCCAGTACGGGTTCTTCTCCAGGACCAGCTCCTTGGCCGTGGTGAAGGACTTGATCATGTACGGGCCGGTCGACCACGGGTGCTTCTTGTAGGCCTTCGGGTCAGAGACCTTCGGGTCGGTCGGGATCGGGCCGTTGGCCGGGAAGGTGCCCCAGTACGGCATGTCCGGGAAGGGCTTGGACATGTTGATCGTGATCGTGTTGCCGTTGACCTTGATGCCCTTGAAGATCGTGCCCGGCTTCTGCTTCTCGGTGTAGGGGCCCTTGTAGGTCGAGCCGCCCTTGAAGTACACGTTCGAGTAGTACTGGCACGGCCCGGTCGGGAAGGTGGCGGCGTCCATGCAGCGCGTCATGCCCCACGCCACGTCCTTGGCGGTCACGGGCTGGCCGTTCTCGCCCCACTTCACACCGGAGCGGATGGTGAAGGTCCACTTGGTGTAGCTGTCGTTGTGGTGACCGAGGTCGGTGGCCAGGTCCGGAACCAGGATCATCTGCTTGCTGGCCGGGTCGTAGCGGTACTGCGTCAGCGAGCGACCGATCAGGCCGCTGAAGATCGACGAGGTGTCGGTGTAGTAGATCTCGCTGGGGTCGATGGTGGTGGTCAGACCCCCCTGTGTCAGAACCGTGACGGTGCCGCCCTTCTGGGCGCCGGGGATCGTCACCGGACCCTTGGCGTGGGCGTCCTGACCGTTCCCGGTGTCTCCGGGGTTGAAGTTCGACGGTGTGTCGTTCGGACTGGCCGAGCTACCGCCGCTCCCGCCGCACGCGGCCAGGGCGAGGAGCCCCGCCGAGGACAGGGCGACCAATGGAGTCTTGAGTCTCATCTACGCGCCTTTCAGTGACGGTTCGACCCGGCGATGACGTCGCCGAGCGGTGCACCGGACCGGGCGCGCCTGGGGTCTCCTGTCGACGCGGCCATGGTCCCGGTGCCAAGAGAACCAGCCGATCGTCGCCGTACAATATCGACTGAATAACGAATGGATATCAGCCGGGAAATGTCACGAGAATGTCACGGAAAGGTCACGGATAAAGAATCGGTCACGGACCGATCTCGGAATTGTCACGGATCGACGGACACCGCCTCGATCAGGGCTTGTAGGCGATCAGCCTCACCGTGAACGACCGGCGTGCATCCTTCGAGGTCCCGTCACAGGAGTAGCCCCCGCCGGTGTCGCAGGTGTACCTCGTGGAGGCATCGGCCAGGGTGATGGTGACCTTGCTGGTGTTGACCTGGCTGAAGGGCACCGTCACCTTGCCGCGCCCCGTCTGCGTGAGGTGCACGAGGGTCCGCGTCATCGGCTGCTGCTTCCGCTTGACGAGCACCACGACCGCCGGCGCCGACCGACGGTCGGGCCCGTCCACCTTCAGCCGCAGCCGCCACCCCGGACCGGTCAGGTCGGCGCCCGGCTTGGCCTGGAGATCGACCGAGGAGAGGTGCCGGACCCGGTAGGTGGTCCACGGGGTCTGCGGCGATGCGTGGGTGAGCGTGACGGTGCTGGTCGCACCTGCGGCCGGGTACGCCTGACCCTCGGAGTACGTGTGACCCGGGATCGTGTTGCCGTTGGCGTAGTTCCCGAACACCTTCGTCAGCCCCCCGTGGTGGCGCAGGGAGGAGCGGATCGCCTGGGCGGAGAACTGGTGGCCGATCCGGCCGAACGCGGCCGCGTGCCGCCAGATCGTCTTCACGATGCCTCGGCCGAAGCGTTCGCTCAGGTACTCGAAGAAGACCCAGTTGCCGTACTGCTCGAAGCCGCCACCGGTGTCGAGCGGCTTCCCCGGCTCGTGGAGCTGGCTCCACGGCAGGTACTGCCGGTTGTCATTGCTGGAGTCGTCGAACTGGTCCTCCATCCAGGTCGCCGTCGACTCCATCATCCACGGGTCGTCGTCCGCGTCGTAGCCGTACTGGATGGCGTGGAAGAACTCGTGTGCCGCCGTCACCCGGGCGACCTGCATCGGGTCGCCGCCGTACTGGGAGCGCTTGAAGTCGTTGTCGATCAGCATGTACGCCGAGTAGAGGCGCGTGTTGGTGGGGCTGGGCTGCTCGGCCACCGTTATGCCGTACAGGCCCTGTCGGAAGAGCTCCTTGAGGTAGACGTCGAACATGCCCGAGCCGCCACCGCCCCGCGTGCCGTCCGAGACCGGTCGCCGGTAGCCGAGCTTCTTCACCTCGTAGTTCCACACCTGGTTCAGCATCCGGAGCTGCTTGTCCACCCAGGCGGTGCTCGGCGGGGCGTCCCGGGTGGTGGGGACCCAGTGGATGCAGATGTGGCCGGAGCACTTCTGCCTCGCCTTGACCGTGTAGTCCTCGCCGTAGAAGTCGGGGTTGTCGGTCGGCCGGGCCAGGATGGCCGCCGCCTGACGCCGGTCCGCCGGGCCCAGGGCGTGCATGCTCAGCCGGAGTAGGAGCATCGCCATCGAGGCGTCGGCGTGGGGCGCCGTCCCGGAGAGCACGTGGGTGGCGGTGTGGAGGGCCCGCTCCGCCTGCGCCCGGGCCGAGCCGCTGCCGGGCTTGGCCGAACCGCTCACGGCCGACCCGGCGGCCGCGTGTGCGGAGACGGCGGGTGCCATGGTCGAGGTCGCGCCGAAGGCCGTCGACAGGGTGACGGCCAGGACGGCGGTGGCGGCGGAACGGCGCACGGCGAGAGCTCCTGGGATGACGGCCGGTGGCCGATGGGCGGCCCGAGACGCACCTACCCTAGACACGGCAGGGTCACCTGGAGGTGATTTCGTGCGACTCAGCCCGACGAGGAGATCTTCTCGATCAGGGCGGTCGTCGAGATGGCCGGCGTACGCGGCAGGTAGACGACCTCACAGATGTCGCCGAACTCGTCGAACTTCCCGCGCCAGTCCTCGCCCATGACCAGCACGTCGGCGGCGTACCGCTCGATGTACTCGCGCTTCTGCTCGAGGCTCTCCTCGACGAACACCTCGTCCACCATCCGGAGAGCGCCGATGATCGCCAGGCGCTCGGACTCGCTGAAGACCGGCTCGCGACCCTTCTTGCGCAGGTTGAGGGCGTCCGCGGAGACACCGACCACCAGGCGGTCGCCGAGGGAGGCGGCGCGCTCGATCACGCGCAGGTGCCCGACGTGGAAGACGTCGAAGGTGCCGAAGGTGATCACGGTGCGCGGCATGGGGCGAATTCTGACATCACTGCATCGGGGACAATCGACCCGATGACCACCACCACGACGTCGGCCGGCCCGATCGCGATGATCACGCCGGACCCGGCCGCCGACGCCCGGCGGCGACGAGGGCTGCGCAGGATGCGCACGCTCGCGGTGTGCCTGCTGGTGCTGGCGGCCGTCGTCTACCTGCTCACGCTGGGGCAGGACGGGTTCCTCGGCTTCGTGAACGCCGGGGCGGAGGCCTCGATGGTGGGTGCCATCGCGGACTGGTTCGCGGTCACGGCCCTGTTCAAGCACCCGCTGGGGCTACCGGTGCCGCACACCGCGCTGATCCCGCGTCGCAAGGACGAGCTGGGCCGAAGCCTCGAGGAGTTCGTCGGCGAGAACTTCCTGCAAGAGGGGATCATCCGCGACCGCGTCGCCTCGGCGGCGATCTCGGAGCGAGTGGCGGACTGGCTGGCAGACCCGGAACACGTACGCCGCGTGGTCGACGAGGTCTCCGAGGTCGCGGCGATCGGGCTCGGGAAGATCCGCGACGAGCACGTGTCCGACCTGGTCACGGAGGCGCTGATCCCGCGGTTCCGGGAGGAGCCCGTCGCGCCGTTGGCCGGCGGCCTGCTGGCGGAGGCGGTCCGCGACGGCGTGCACCAGGGCGTGGTCGACCTGGCCCTGGACGAGCTCCACGGATGGCTGCTGGAGAACCCGGACACGGTCGCCGAGGTGCTCGAGCAGCGGGCACCCTGGTGGGCGCCGCCCCGGCTCAACGACGCCGTGACGCGACGGGTGACCGGCGAGCTGGTCACCTGGCTCGCCGAGATCCGGGCCGACCCCGACCATCGTGCGCGGCTGGCCCTCGACTCCCTGCTCACCCAGCTCGCCGAGGACCTCCAGCACGACCCGGACACCCGGGAGCGCACCGAGCGGCTCAAGGAACGGCTGCTCGACCAGCCGCAGCTCGTCGAGTCCGGCATCGCCCTGTGGAACGCGCTGCGCCGGGCGCTGCAGGCGTCGCTGCTCGATCCCGAGGGCGCAGTCCGCGACCGCCTGGGGCGCGAGCTGGCGGCGTTCGGGGCCAGGCTGCGCGACGACGCCGAGCTGCGTGCGCGCATCGACGGGGCGGTCGCCGATGTGTCGGTGTTCGCCGTGGAGCGCTACGGCGCCGAGCTCACGAGCGTGATCACGCACACCGTCCAGCGGTGGGACGGCCGCGAGGCGGCCCGGCGGATCGAGCTCCACGTGGGGCGGGACCTGCAGTTCATCCGGATCAACGGCACGATCGTAGGAGGCCTGGTGGGACTGGTGATCCATGCGGTGACGGTGGTGGTGCGCTGATGAGCGGGCCGAGGGACGCGGACCGCGTCGTTCCGCTCCGGGACGGGTCGATCCGGCTGGGTCAGTTCCTGAAGCTGGCCGACCTGGTCGACACGGGGGCCGACGCCAAGGGGCTGCTCGCGCAGGGGCTGGTGCGGGTCAATGGCGACGTCGAGACCCGGCGAGGCCGGCAGCTGGTGGGGGGCGACGTCGTGGAGTGTGCGGGACGGCGGGTGACGGTCGGGTAGGGGCGGTCTCCCGGGGCCCTCGGGAGACCGTGGTCCGGTCAGCAGCAACCGCAGTCGCAGCCACAGCCGCAGCCGCATCCGCACTCGTCGGTCATCCCGCTCACCTCCTTCCGATCGTGTGCACCTCGTCCCGCGGGTCGCCGCAGGAGGCGGGGTCGAGGCACCAGGTGCCGGGCTCCGGCGGGAGACAGTTTCGGGCGACGATCGCGTCGTGCATCGCGCGCATCTGCTCGCGCAGGGCCTGCAGCCGGGTGATCTCGGCGTCGACCTCGGCGAGCCGTCGCGCCAGGTGCTGCTCGGCCGGTTCGCACGGGCACTCACCGGTGTCGCGCACCGCGAGCAGGTCGCGGACGTCGGCCAGGGTCAGGCCGAGTCGCTGTGCACCCTGGATGAACGCGAGTCGGTCGCGCGCGGTGTCGTCGTACGCGCGATAGCCGCCCGGCGTCCGCGGTGGCTCCGGCAGCAGGCCGATCCGCTCGTAGTAGCGCAACGTGTCGGGGCTGCTGCCGACGGCGCTGGCCAGCTGGGAGACGGTGTACGTCGTGCTCACACCACGACGCTAGACCTTGGAGTCGACTCCAAGGTCAAGCGAGCAGTCGTGCGCGAGGAACGAGCGCACGGCGCGGACGGGCGCCGGTCGAGCAAGCGACGCGACTGGGGAACGAAACGGTGTCCTGAGGAGCGAGTGCAGCGAGCGACTCGAAGGGTCGCGCGAGCGCGTCGAGGCCCGGTGACGGTGTCCGAAGCATCGCTCAGTCGACGGAGACGAGGTCGCAGACGAAGATCAGGGTCTCGCCGGGCTTGATCACGGCACCGGCGCCGCGGTCGCCGTAGGCCAGGTGCGGTGGGATGACGAGCCGGCGCCGTCCGCCGACCTTCATGCCCTGGACGCCGGTGTCCCAGCCCTGGATGACCTGGCCGATGCCGAGCCGGAACTGGAGCGGCTCACCGCGGTTGTACGACGCGTCGAACTCCTCACCCGTCGAGTGCGCGACCCCGACGTAGTGCACCTGGACCGTGGAGCCGGCGGAGGCCTCCGGGCCGTCCCCCTGGACGAGGTCGGTGACCTCCAGGTCCGTGGGCGGAGGGCCGTCGGGGAAGTCGATCTCGGGCTTGTCCATCCCCCGAGCCTACGAGCAACGACGGTCGAGCCGAGTGTCGGTGGTCGCCCCTAGCGTGGGACGCATGGCGTTGACGATCCACCAGAGCCGGCCGGAGCTGGTCGACACGGGTCGGAGGGACCCGCCCGACGCGCCGTCGTCCGAGGGCGCGGACGACGAGGTCCGGGCCGACACGTGCCCGTGCGAGGCGTGCCAGGGCCCGGCCCGCGACGAGATGTGGTCGCGCTGGGCCTGACTGCAGAGCCGGTCAGGTCTGGTGCACGTAGCTGTCGAGCTGGTCCCGCTCGAACTGCAGCTGGTCGAGCGACGACTTCACGACGTCACCGATGCTGATGATCCCGGTCAGCCGGCCGTCGACCACGACCGGTACGTGCCGGATCCGGCGTTCGGTCATCACCACGCGTAGGTCGTCGACGGGGGTGTGCGGTTCGGTGGTCGCCACGTCGCTGGTCATGATCCGGCTGACCGGCCCGTCGAGGATCGCTTCGTCCTCGTGGAGTCGGCGTACGACGTCACGTTCGCTGACGATGCCATCCACCGCCTGACCGTCGGCGCTGACCACGACCGCCCCGATGTTGTGCCGGGCCAGGAGCCCGAGCAGCTCGCGTACGGAGGCGTCGGGCGGGATGGTGACGACCCGGTCGCCGGACTTGGTCGAGAGAACGTCGCTGATCCGCATGACCACTCCTCAGTCTTGCCTCGGCTCGGCTCCCCCGAAGGCTAGTCCTCTCCGCGGGTGCGCCGCGACAGCAGATCATGGACCGAGCCGGGGCCGCGTGGGGGCGAGTCGGGGTCGTGGTCGTCGTCGGGCAGCGACCCGAGGAAGGACAGCACGGCGTCGTGCAGATGACCGTTCGTGGCCAGCGCGTTGCCGCCGAAGGGTCCACGTGTGCCGTCCAGCGACGTGAACGACCCGCCGGCCTCACGCACGATCACGTCGAGAGCGGCCATGTCGTAGACCTGGAGCTCGGGCTCGGTGGCGATGTCGACGGCACCCTCGGCCAGCAGCATGTAGGACCAGAAGTCGCCGTACGCGCGCGAGCGCCAGCAACGACGCATCAGCGACAAGAAGTCCTCGAGCCGTTCCCGCTCGTCCCAGCCGTGCAGGGACGAGTAGGACAGCGAGGCGTCCTCGAGCCGGCGTACGTCGGAGACGGTGCACCGGGTCGCCTTGAGCAGCGACCGCCCGGTCCAGGTGCCGTTGCCCGCCGACGCCCACCAGCGCCGCTGCAGCTGCGGCGCCGAGACCACCGAGAGGACGACCTCGTCGTCGACGACCAGCGCGATCAGCGTGGCCCACACCGGGACCCCGCGGACGAAGTTCTTGGTGCCGTCGATCGGGTCGATCACCCACCGCCGCTGGCTGTGTCCGGAGCTGCCCTGCTCCTCACCGGTGATCGCGTCGCGTGACCGCACGCGCGACAGGGTGCGCCGGATGGACTCCTCCACGGCCTCGTCCGCGTCGGTGACCGGCGTCAGGTCGGGCTTGCTCATCACGTGCAGGTCGAGGGCCTTGAACCGGGACGTGGTGATCGAGTCCGCGTCGTCAGCCAGCACGTGGGCGAGGCGGAGGTCGTCGGTGTAGTCGGTCGCTGGCTGACCTGCAGGCGGCATGGGCACAGGCTATTCCGACGGGCTCCCGGGACGGCGGCACCGCACGGTCCGAACGCGGTAGCCGGTCGTGCCGTATATGTAAGCCATGGAGTTCAACGGCCTCCCGCTGCACCCCTTGATCGTCCACGTCGTGGTGGTCTTCGCGCCGCTGGCCGGCATCGGCGGCATCCTGTACGCCGCGGTGCCGAGGTGGCGGTGGTGGCTGCGCTGGCCGCTGGTGGCCTGCGCGGTGATCTCGGCGGCTGCCGGGATCGTCGCGGTCCAGTCCGGCCAGTCCCTGGAGAACCAGCGACAGCTCCAGACCCTCCCGGAGCTGGCCACGCACGCCGCCCGGGGGCGCTTCCTGCGCTGGGTGATGCTCGCCTTCCTGGTGCCGACCGCGCTCGCGGTCTGGCAGCTGGGTGGGCCCTCGCCGCTGGCGACTGACGGCCGCAGCCGCACGGGCCGCACCGGGGTCGTCGCATGGGCGATCCAGCTCGTGCTCCTGGCCGGCGCGGTCACCGTCCTGGTCTGCGTCTTCCTCACCGGCGACGCCGGTTCCCGGGCCGTCTGGGGCCGCTAGCCACGCATGGTTGAGGAGCGAGCTCTGCGAGCGTCACGAAACCACCGTCCTCGAACTCAGTATTCCGGCCCCGACCTGGCCTCGAGCAGCCGCCTGAACGACTCGACCCGCTCCGGATCGGCCTCTCCGCGAGCGACCGCCTCGTCGAGGCCGCACTCGGGCTCGTCGGCGGCGTGGGTGCACCCGCGGGGGCAGTCCTCGGTCATCTCGTCGAGGTCGGGGAACGCCTCGATCAGGTCCTCGGGCCGCACGTGGGCGAGCCCGAACGACCGGATCCCGGGGGTGTCGATGATCCAGCCGGCTGCCCCGTGGTGCTCGGGCAGGGCCAGCATGATCGCCGACGTCGAGGTGTGCCGCCCGCGTCCGGTCACGGCGTTCACCTGCCCGATCTCACGGTCGGCGTCCGGCACGAGTGCGTTGACCAGCGTCGACTTCCCGACGCCGCTGTGCCCGATCATGACGCTGGTGCGGCCGGCCAGCCGGTCGCGGAGCTCGCCGAGGTCGGCGCCGCGCTGCGTCACCACCCAGGGCACGCCCAGGGAGCGGTACGTCGCCAGCAGCGTCTCCGGGTCCGCCAGATCGGCCTTGGTCAGGCACAGCAGCGGCTTCATCCCGGCGTCGTAGGCCGCCACCAGCGCCCGGTCGATCAGCCGCGGCCGGGGCTCGGGGTCGGCGAGGGCGGTGACGACGACGAGCTGGTCGGCGTTCGCGACCAGGACGCGTTCGACCGGGTCGTCGTCGTCCGCGGTACGCCGGAGCACGGTCGCCCGGTCCTGCACCTCCACGATCCGGGCGAGCGCGCCCTCGTCGCCGGAGACGTCACCCACCACGCGGACCCGGTCGCCGACCACCACGCCCTTGCGGCCGAGCGGTCGCGCCTTGACAGCCCACACCCGCACCCCGTCCACCTCGCCGCCGACCCGCAGCGTGAACCTGCCCCGGTCGACCGTGGTCACGACGGCGTCGACGGCGTCGTCGTACTGGGGACGCTCCTTGGTCCGCGGACGGGTGCGGCGGCGCGGGCGCTCGTAGTGCTCGTGGTCGTGCTCGTCGTACCGGCCGCTCATCGGGCGTCCAGCAGCCCGGACCAGACCTGCGGGAAGTCCGGGAACGTCTTGCTCGTCGCGGCGATGTCGTCGACCACCACGCCCTCGACCGCCGACCCGAGCACCGCGGCTGCATGTGCCATCCGGTGGTCGGCGTAGCTGCGGAACATCCCACCGTGCAACGTCGCCGGCCGGAGCTCCAGTCCGTCCGCCAGCTCCGTCACGTCCGCGCCCAGCCCGCGGAGCTCGGTGGCCAGCGCTGCGATCCGGTCGGTCTCGTGACCCCGGATGTGGGCGATGCCGCGGAGGTACGACGGTCCGTCGGCGAGGGCACACAGTGCGGCGACGACGGGGGTCAGCTCTCCCACGTCGTGGAGGTCGACATCGACGCCCCCGATCCGGTCGGAGCCGGTGACGGTGAGCCCACGGCCGTCGCGCACGACCGTGCATCCCATCCGGCCCAGCAGGTCGCGCATGACGTCTCCGGGCTGGGTGGTCTCGGCCGGCCAGTCGCGGACCGTGACCGACCCTCCCGTCGTCGCGGCCAGGGCCAGGAACGCGGCGGCGTTCGAGAGGTCGGGCTCGATGGTGTGGTCCGCGGCCCGGACCGGTCCGTGCGCCACCCGCCAGCGGGCCGGCTCGTCGTCGTCGACCTCGACGCCGTGGAGCCGGAGCATCGCGACGGTCATCTCGATGTGCGGCTGCGACGGCACCGTCTTCCCGTCGTGCAAGAGGTCGACGCCCTCGTCGAAGCGCGCTCCCCCCAGCAGGAGTGCCGAGACGAACTGGCTGGACCCCGACGCGTCGATCACCACCCGACCCCCGCGCACGTGCCCCTGGCCGTGGACCGTGAACGGCAGCCGGTCACCGTCGATCCGGACCCCGAGTGCACGCAGGGCGGTCAGCACCTCACCCACCGGTCGGGTGCGCATATGGGGGTCGCCGTCGAAGGCGACGTCACCCTCGGCCAGCCCGGCCACCGGCGGGACGAAGCGGGTGACGGTGCCGGCCAGGCCGCAGTCCACCGACCCACCCCCGAGCAGACGTCCGGGTTCGACCGACCAGTCGTCGGTGGTCGTGTCGACCCGGCAGCCGAGCGTGGTCAGGGCCCCTGCCATCAGCAGCGTGTCGCGTGACCGCAGCGCGCGACGTACCACGGAGGGCGCGTCGGCGAGCGCGGCCAGCACCAGCGCCCGGTTGGTCAGGGACTTGCTGCCGGGCAGCGTCACCTCGGCGCGCACCGGCCCCGGGGCGTACGGCGCCGCCCACGCAGCGGTCGGCGCCCTGGTCACCGGCGCAGCGTACCGAGCAGTCGCGCCTCCGAGCTCAGGTCAGATGGGCCTTCGCGATCCGGGCCTCCGCCCGGGCCTGCTTGGCCAGGGTCTTCGCCTCGCGGCGCACATCCTTCGCCGCCCGACGCGCCCGCCACGCCATGCCCGGCTTGCCCTCGGTGTCGACGCCCGCCACCAGCAGGCCGCCCATCATCGAGATGTTCTTGAAGAACTGGATCCGCTGCATCGCCCGGGCGGACTTGTCCTTCTCCTCCCAGAACGCGTGTCCGGCGTACGTCGTCGGGACCAGCGAGGCGGCCAGGACCAGCGCCGACAGCCGCGGCATCCGACCGGTCGCCAGGGCCAGACCGGCCGCCACCTGGGCGCCGCCGTTGATCCGGATCAGCGTGGCGGGGTCGGTCGGCACCGGCAGCCCGGGCGCGATCTTCTCGGCCAGCGTGGGGACGTGCTCGGTCACCCTCTCGGCCTTCGAGACCTTGGGCGAGGCGTTCAGGAGCGAGTCGATCCCGCCCACCACGAACATCGACGCGAGCATCGGTCGGGCGATCAGTCTGATGGCGGTCATAGGTTCTTCTTACCCAATGGCCCCGATCCGACACCCGTGCCCGATACCAGGATGTGCCGCGACTACGCCTGGGTGCGGGTGGTGAAAGAACGAGTCGCCGTGGTGCTGTCGTCGTTGACCAGGGTGACCTTGAACGTCGTCTTCGAGTTCGGGTCCAAGCGCAGATCGCCCTCAGGACTGAGAGTCCCAGTCACGTCCTGCCGGCCCTTGTTGACCGTGACACTGAACGTGAATTTCTGCTCACCCGCCTGAGTGACCTCGCAGTCGTACACCTGGTTGCTGTTCGCGCCAGGGCTGTTGTCTGCCGACGGCGGCACAGTGCACGCGTCTGAGGACTCGTCTACGTGGGCCGTGCTCGGGAAGACGACCTCGACCTGCGCCTTCTGCTGGTCAGGAAGCCCGTCGACCGTGACGGTCACTTGCTGCTGGCCATTCCCCTTCAGCGGCTCTGCCGTGGCGTTCACCGTCATGAAGGCGACGATGGGCACAGCGACCTCGGTGCTCTGCGTCACCCGGGCTCCCTGCTGGTAATCAGCATTGCCCGGCTGGTCCGCGTAGATCACGCAACTTCCAGCACCAACGAAGCTGACCGTGGACTCGTCGTCGCTGAGGGTGCACACGTCGGCAGATGTCGTCTCATCGACAGTGAGGGTCACGGGCAAGCCGGAGCTGGCAATTGCCGTCAGGGGTCTTGTGTCTCCGACAGCAGCGGTCGAATCCAGCGTGAAGGTGATGGTCTGCGAACCCTGGCCGACGTGGAACGTCTGGGAGTCGTCGGCCGCGTTGTAGTCCCCGTTGCCGTCCTGGTGGGCGGTGACCGTGCAGGAAGTGGCGTGCTGGAACGAGACGGTGTCGACGTCAACGGAGCAGCCACCGCTTGCCGTGTAGGTGATGTCGTTGCCTGTCACCCCCGGGTCCGCCTCCATCGTGTACGGCGTTCCGTCCACGACCGGCTCCTGCGGCGTCGAGGTGATCGTGACCGTCTGGGGCTCCTTCGGGACGTAGATCCTCTGCTTGGCGTCGCGGGAGTGGGCACGCTGAGACGACACCCCGACTCGCGCGGCGGTCTTTCCGGAGTCCTGGGCTACCACCACGCACGTGCCGGCGTGCTGGAACAGCACCGTTCGCGGCCCCTTTATCGTGCAGGCATCGCTCGTGGTGGCCGGATCGACCGAGAAGGTGATGTCGCCCGCGCCGCCCGTTGCCGCCAGACGGTAGGTGCTCCCGAATGCCGGGTTGCTGGGCGGGGTCGAGGTGAAAGCGACCGATTGGACGGTCGGTCCGGTCGACGGATCGGACGGCTGGGACGAGCTCGGGTCAGTCGGGCTGCTCGAGCTGGTCGGGTCGGCCGGCACCGACGGGCCGGCGCTTGGCGTCGGCGTGCTCGTGGGCGAGGCGGAGGGGGTCGGCCCGGCGGTTCCGACTGCCGGACCGACGGTGGGCGTCTGGCTGCGCCCGCTCTGGTGGCCCTGGTGGCCCTGGTTGCGGCCGCCACGGTCTCCGCCGGTGGCTGGGAGCGTGGAAGCGGCCGGGTGACTGAGCGTGGGCGGCGAGCCCAGCTCGGCGGTGCTGTGCCCGTGCAGCTGCGTCGCGCCGTAGATCGAGAACACCGCCGTGGCGGTCACGACCATGCCGCCAATCGCGGTCAACGACGCGTGCGCGGCGGCCCAGGCCTTGGCGGCGGCGAAACCGCCGGTGAGTGCACCCGATCCGGCCCCACTGCTCGAGGACAGGTAGCCGGCTCCGGCCGAGCCGAGCAGGAGAGGCGCCAGCAGGGCGGCCAGTCCGGAGTTCACCTCGGTGAGCTCGAGGTAGACGGCGGCACAGGCGCGACAGACGGCGAGGTGGTCGTCCACCTTGGTGGCGTCGCGGCGGGACAGACCGCCGCGCACGTAGGCACCGAGGTGGTCGCGGGTCCAGGCGCAGTCGACGTCGTCCGGATCGGTCGCGTGCTGACTCAGGAACGCCTGGCGCAGACCCTCGCGGGCACGGTAGGCGAGTGCGGACACCGAGTTGGCGCTCATTCCGAGCAACGGCGCGATGTCGGCGGGCTTCTGCTGCTCGACCTCGGTGTGCCACAGCACCATCTGCCACCGCTCGGGGAGCGAGGCGAAGGCGCGCGCGGCCGCCGCGTTGTCGAACCCCTCGACGGCGGTGTCGTGGAACGGCAGGCCGGGGTCGAACGGCGCCAGGTCGTCGACCGGGCGCAGCCGGGAGCCGGCCCGGATCTTGTCCACGTGGAGTCGGCGTACGGCGGTCAGCAGGTAGGCGCGGAACGCCAGGTCCGGCCCGCCGCCTCGCTGGAGGACGGTCAGCACCTTGGTGAAGGCGTCGGATACCAGGTCGTCGGCGTCGGCCGGGCCGGTCAGCTGGCGCGCCAGGCGTCGTGCGGCGTCGACGTGCCGCGCGAAGAGCTCGCCGTAGGCGTCGACGTCACCGCCGCGGACGGCCGAGATCAGCTCGGCATCGCCCGGGCCGTCGACCGACAGCGAGACGCTCACACCAACTCCAACGGGGGAAGCCGAGACCTGTGACGTCAGTATGGGAGCAACTCCGAGATTTTTCCGGCAAACCGGCATCATGCTTGACCCCGCGCGCCGTCACATCGGCGGAGAGCGCTGGTCGGAATTGCGGAGGGAGGCGTCATGGGGTTTTGGGCTTTCCGGGACAAAGTGGTGCCCGAGCCTTCCTCCGCATCCGATCCTGCGCTCTTCGAGCAGGTTCGGGGGGACTTGCCTGAGCGCTTCGAGGCTGTAGGAGAAGCCTTGATCGCCGGCCGGACTGCCACCGATGCCTGTGAAGTGGTGGGCAGGTTGCAGGGCAGCCAGGGGGTCTCACTGGAGGAGACCCTGGCGGATCTTCGGACGACTTACGAGCTCGTTCTGGGTACAGAGCCGGCATTCACCGATGCGTGTGCGGTGGCGCTGGGCTGGAGCGAGGCGACGCTCGCGTACCTTCACCAGCTCTCGTGCGCTGACCCGCTGACCGGGTTGGCCAGCATGGCTCATCTACGGGGCCGGCTCACGGAGCTGTACCGGGGGGACACCCGCGGGCCGGCCCCCCTCCGCGACCGCTACGCGCTGGTGGTCGTCGAGGCGGCCGCACCGCGCTTCTCCGGCATCGCCGACGAGGTCTTCGGCCTCGACCTGCGGATGTCCCGGATCGGGGAGTCCGCCCGTTCGGTCTTCTCCGCCGGCGAGACGGTCTGCCGGATCGGACCTCGCCGGATCGTGATCCTGGCCTCCCGCAACGAGGGCCTGGCCCGCCGTACGACGCTCCTGCGCAACCTGCTGGAGGTCGGCGAGCGCGCCCTCGGCGGCGTCCGCATCTGGAGCGAGAGTCTGCCGCTCGTGGCCGAGCAGGCGTCGAGCCTGCTGGACGAGCTGTCCCGCGACCAGTCGTTCTGACCGATCCGGGTCCTGTCGGTTTCCCCGGTTAACCGGGGAACGCTGACGTTCTGGAGGGAAATTTCGGCCGAGAACGTCATGAATTCCCGGTGCACCGGGGAAGGCGGCGACCCTGTCCGAGCCCGGCTCTAGTCTGGCCGTGTGTGTGGTCGCTACGCCTCGAGCCGGAAGCCCGAGGACCTGGTCGAGGAGTTCGAGATCTCCGCGTCCGGTGGCAACCGGGTCGAGGAGGCGCTCGCGCCCGACTACAACGTCGCCCCGACCAAGCCCGTGTACGCCGTGATGGAGCGGTCGCCGTCATCCCGCGACGACCCAGAGCCCCAGCCGCCGCAGCGGCAGTTGCGGGTGGTCAGCTGGGGACTGATCCCGTCCTGGGCGAAGGACCCCTCGATCGGCAACCGGATGATCAACGCCCGGATGGAGACGGTGGCCGAGAAGCCGGCGTACAAGCGGGCCTTCGCCTCGCGCCGCTGCCTGCTGCCGGCCGACGGCTACTTCGAGTGGTACCCGACCCAGGTGAAGGGGAAGTCCGGCCGCCCGCTCAAGCAGCCCTTCTACATCCACCCGCAGGACGGCGGGGTGATGGCGATGGCCGGGCTGTACGAGATCTGGCGTGACCCCGACAAGGCCGAGGACGACCCTGACCGGTTCCGCTGGACCTGCACGGTGCTCACGACCGAGGCCGAGGACGCCGTCGGGCACATCCACGACCGGATGCCGTTGATGGTCGAGCGCGACCGCTGGTCGGCCTGGCTCGACCCGGACGTCGCCGGCCGCGACGACCTGCTCTCGCTGCTCGTGCCCGCGGCGCCGGGTCGGCTCGAGGCGTTCCCCGTGTCGACCGACGTCAACAACGTGCGCAACAACGGTCCGGAGCTGGTCGAGCCCATCCCGGCCGAGGACGCCCTGGCGTGAGGTGAGCGTGCGCGAGATCGAGGTCGACACGGCGTACGGTCGCGGCCGGCTTCTGGTGCACCCGGCCCGGGGGAGCACGGCGACCCTGGTGCTCAGCCACGGCGCCGGCAACGGCGTCGAGGCCCGCGACCTGGCCGCGCTGTCGACCGCTCTTCCGCGGCAGGGCGTCTCGATCGCGCTGTTCGAGCAGCCGTGGCGCGTCGCCGGGAAGAAGATCGCGTCGGCGCCGCCGACGCTCGACGTCGGGCTGCAGGCGGCGGTCGCCACGCTGCGTCCGCGCGCGCCGCTGGTCGTCGGCGGCCGGTCGGCCGGTGCCAGGTCCGCCGCGCGGTGCGCTTCCCGGCTGGGTGCCGCCGGCTGTCTCGCGCTGGCGTTCCCGCTGCACCCGCCGGGGCGACCCGAGAAGAGCCGAGTCGAGGAGCTCACCGGCGCCGGCGTCCCCACCCTGGTGGTGCAGGGCGAGCGCGACCCGATGGGTCTGCCCGAGGAGTTTCCGGAGGGTACGGACCTGGCCGTCGTACCCGCGGCGGACCACGGGCTGAAGGTGCCCGCGCGCGGGCCTCTCTCACAGCCCGAGGCGCTCGACCTGGTGGTGGAGGCGGTGCTGGAGTGGCTGGTGCGCGAGGTTTCCGGGAATCCATGAGCCGCGCGCCGTGTTGCCATCACGTGCTTGCGCTCATGGATCGTTCGCGGCCCCCGGTAACCTGGGAGTCGATGACAGACCACCCCGAACTTTCTCCCGACCCCACCCAGGCCGCCGACGAGGCGCCCGAGGTGGACGTCACCCGCGAGACCGACGCGGAGCGTGCCGCTCGCTTCGAGCATGACGCGCTGCCGTTCCTGGACCAGCTGTACGGCGCGGCGATGCGGATGACCCGCAACCCGTCCGACGCCGAGGACCTGGTGCAGGAGACCTTCGCGAAAGCCTACGCGTCGTTCCACCAGTTCAAGCCCGGGACGAACCTCAAGGCCTGGCTCTACCGCATCCTCACCAACACGTTCATCAACAACTACCGCAAGAAGCAGCGCCAGCCCCGGCAGGCGATGTCCGAGGATGTCGAGGACTGGCAGCTCGCGCGCGCGGAGTCCCACACGTCATCCGGCCTGAAGTCCGCCGAGAGCGAGGCTCTCGAGCACCTGCCCGACTCGGAGGTGAAGGCCGCTCTGCAGCGGCTGCCCGAGGAGTTCCGCCTGGCGGTCTACCTCGCCGACGTGGAGGGCTTCGCGTACAAGGAGATCGCTGAGATCATGGGGACGCCGATCGGCACCGTGATGTCTCGGCTCCACCGCGGGCGCCGTCAGCTGCGAGACATGCTCTCGGACTACGTGCGTGCCCACGACCTGTTGCCGGTGGGGCACGACGGCACCGGAGGGGGAACGACGTCATGACCAGCGACGAGACTTGCGCCGAGTTCCTCGAGCGCATCGTCTGCCTGCTCGACAACGAGCTGGACGGGAGCGAGGTGGCCGAGGTCAAGGCCCATCTCGAGGAGTGCGCGCCCTGTCTGCAGAGCTACGACCTGCAGCGCACGGTGAAGGCGCTGGTCCAGCGCTCGTGCATGGAGCACGCACCGGAGAGTCTGCGCCAGCGGGTGCGGGTCCAGATCCAGCAGATCCAGGTGACCTACACCGAGAGCTGACCCCAGTCCGCAACGAACCCCCGACCGGGACGTCCGGTGCGGGGGTTCTGTGCTGTCTGGTGGTGCTGCCTGGCTGTGGTGCCGAGTCAGCTCACGCGTTGGGGCGCTTGCCGTGGTTCGCGGCCTTCTTCTTGCGGCCCCGGCGCTTGCGTCCGGTCTTGCCCATGGTTCCTCCTGGTCGTCGGCCCGCGCGCTCTGACACAGGCGAACCCCGATTCTCCCAGTCTCCGCGTCTGGAGCGAAATTCCAGGTCGTGTGCCTGAGGACGCGCTCTTGGCCG
>NZ_DASXWU010000063.1:0-24154 GCF_036503465.1 Nocardioides sp. | reverse complement strand
CCAGCGACAAGTGTGATGCCCAGCGCCACGGCAAGGTATCGGACCCACATATCGGCAGTGTGGAGGGAGTAATGAGCACCCCGCCAGCGCTGTGACCTAATCGGAACGACCGCTCATGCCGCTGACATGACGGCATAGCGTGACCGCTCATGCCGCGGACATGTCCCGTTGGTACCGAGGGACAAGTCTGGTGCCGCGTACTCATGTGCAGCACGGTCGCACGGTGAAGACTCTGGGTTATGGATCGATGGGAGAAGTGCACCGGTCGGATGATCCTGGCGTTCCTTGTCGCCTTCATAGTCGCCCTACTCCTGGTCAACCTCATGTTCCTGTGGCTGAAGGCCAACCCATCCTGACCAGGCGAATCGGCCGCTCATGCCGCTGACCACGCTGCGGTCATGTCGCTCTGCCGATGAGCGGGACCCTCAGAGGTTGTCGCGCAGCACGTCGACCCAGATCGCCATGGTCACCCCGATAGCGAGCGAGATGACGACCCATGCGGCTGCCAAGCCGCCACCCAACCGTGGTCCGCTCATGGCCCGACCGGGCGAAGAGCGTGCCAGCGAGCAGGACCCATCAGCCGAGTCGAACTCGGATTCTGATGACGAGCTTGGTCGAGCCGTCTTAGCCTGCCGCTATGGGCTGGTTCAACCGCGAGAAGTCCTCACAGGCGTCCCGAAGTCCCGCTACACCGTCCGCAGGCTGGTACCCGGACACCGGGGGTTCCGGGAGGCTGCGCTGGTGGGACGGCACCACATGGACCCAACACTTCGCGGACGCGCCCCCTTCCGCCACGACTGCCGACTCTCCGATTGGGGAGCCGACACAGGTCGAAGGCTCACCGGACGGGAAGCCCCACGGCCGGCCCATCCCACCTTGGTCCGAACGGCTCGTGCATCAGAACATCGTTGGTGAGTCCTTCCACGAGGCAGCGTTCAAGGCCTTGGCGGCCGAGTACGGCCATCGAACCGTGCCGGACTACGGGGTCGAGTTGCCAGACGCTTGTGCGGCGATCGTGTGTGACCCCGACAACCCTTTCGACTCCAACGCCGTGGCGGTGTGGATCGACGGTCGGCATCTCGTGGGTCACCTGCCCCGCGATGCCGCTGCCCAGTACGCCCCCTGTCTCGACGGTCTCGACCGCGGGACCTACTTGGAAGTCCCCGCTCGCGTGTGGATCGGTCACAGCTATGACTGGGACGAGCGCACCGGCAACCAGACCAAGGGGCTCCGAGGGAGCGTGTCGGTGCGACTTCCCGAGACACATGGCGTCGTGCCGTACAACGACCTCCCGGACACCCCGTACACCGTCCTTCCATGGGGACGGGCAGTGCAGATCACCGGCGAGGAGCACCACATGGACGCACTTCGCAACTTCGCGCTCGGCTCCGATCCGCGACACGTCGCGGCCACCCTGCACGTCACGGAAGAACCGAGGCGCTCGGGCGACCCCGTCCGCGTGATCGAGGTGCGCCTGGACGGTGAACCTGTTGGGACGATGAGCAAGGCAACCAGCCAACAGATCCACGACTTGGTCACCTACGTCGCGAGCTGCGGCCGGGTCCCGGTCGCCAGGGCGATCGTCAAGGGCTCTGACCTGCGGGCCGATGTCGTGGTGCACGTGGCCAGGACCAGCGAAGTTCCCCAAAAGTGGCTCGACTCAGTCAAGGCCCGATGATCCAGCGATCACTGACGTTGGGTTAGGGGTCACGGTGCCGTCACAAGAAGTGCCCATGGACTGATGGCGGGACTGACTGGCTCTCAGACGTCCTCCTGAAACTGAAGCCCGACCCCGGCTGCTATCCACGACCGGGCAACGGGTCCCGGTGGCGGGGGTCCCTCCCCCGGGGGCCTGTGGAGCCGGCGCTTCCCCATCCCTGCCGCACGCGCTTCCGCGGAGACTTTCAGGACCCCAGTCGGGCAATACTCGTGATGGCTAGCAGCAGCAGTGAGATGGCAAGCCCCTTGACCGCACGATCAGCCCAAGTGAACTTGCGGTGGGCGACCTTCGCGTTAGCCCACATCTGCTCGCCGAGTTCCAGCGTGAGCTTCTGCTTGTCCGTGGTTAGCCTCGCTAGGGCATACGAGAACTCCTTGGGCTGGCCCTTCCAGCCTTGGGCTATGTGCGCGTAGAACAAGAGGCTAGTGAAGGCCTCGCTCTCGCGCTTGCCCCGGATCCTCGTTTGCGGGATCAAGCCGACCACGGCGCAGAAGGCCGTGTACGTAAGAACCAAGGCTGTGGCAACGCCGGCGATCTTGAGGAACACGTCAGGATCCTTGGTCCCCTTGACCAGGTTGAAGAGGATGGCGCCCGCGGCACCAGACAGAGCCAACGTGACACCGATCTTCGCATCGCCATGCCGGATCCAGTCGTTGACTAAGAGAAGGCCGCGCCATGCAGGATCTGGATCAGGTTCACCTGGAAGTTCCACTTGCGTGGGGGCCTTATCGCTTGCGGACACTCAGCCCCCTCTTTCGAGCCAACGTCCGCTCCTCCCGCCGCCGAGCCGCCTCCTCGAAAAGCCGACTCGAGAAGGCAGTAGCTGCGGCCCGCACCGGGCCTGCGTCGTCGCGGTCCGTTTCACCGCGAAGGATGGCGGCGGCAAAACCGGGGCCGCAAGAGTCACACCAGCACGTCTTGAGAAGTCGGCCTTTCGCCTCGTCCGTGTCGTGGGTCAGCTTCGTGATCTCGACGTCCTCCCACAACCCGCTCGGCCCTGAGCCCCCGCTGGTCCCGTGTCCACAAGACACCGTCAGATAGTCGTTGTTCTTGATCGCATCCCACACCGATCCGGTCACGATCAACTGGTGGCGAGTCGCCTGCTGCGCCGCCTTCGCGGCGTAGTTGACCGGCTTGCCTGCCCAGATGGGCTCCTGCTCGTTCTCGTTGCGCGGCGTCCCCACGTTCTTGACCAAGACCCGTCCGCTCCCCATCCCGACCTTGAAGCCGGTATCAGGATCGCCGTCCCAACGTGACTTCAACTTGGGCACGAGGGCTTTCTCGCTGAACGTCTTGACCGTGATACCGGCACACATGGCCCGCTCGAGCGCCCTGCGACCCCAAAACAACCCGAAGGCGCCATCCCCTTGGATCTGTATGAAGTTCGCCTCGAACTCGTGCATGACCTGGACCGCGTTTCCGGTCGCCGCACGGTAGATAGCAGCCGTGCTCGCGGCGTGCTTCCCCGTGCCGAGCTGGGTCGAGTTCTGAAGATCAGCAAAAACGACTACCAGCTCGTCGATGCGGAACCAGGACTCATTCTGGGCGTCCGGCAGTCCATCCGCGTCGAGGTCATCAGGATCCACGTCCTCGACTGGCGGGTTCTTCTCCAGCACCTTCGCAACGTCGTCCTCGACCTTCCCGAGAATGACCTCCAAGGCCTTCATCGCGCGCACTCCCTCACCGTCAACTGTGGGGGAGACGACACCATGTCGCGCAGTCTCTGATAGGAAAGCACGTCAACGCCTCGAACCGCCGGAGGCGCGCCGATGAAGCGACACTACGTGTCGCGTCCCATCATCTGGTGCGAAGGTACCGAGGCGCTCCCCTCATCGGACCGACGACACGCCGCGTCGAGCCGCCCGGACTTCCGAGGTACGCTTCGAGTGACTTGACATGCCGTAGGTGAAGTACACGTAGAGATGGCCGGGTGGGCCGAACATGACGGCTTTGCGCGGGGTGCGGCCACGATAGGCGTGGGACCCCGGGTCGTTGATCCCGTCGTAGGCCTCGACCTCGGTGATGCGGCAGGCGACGGCTCCGTGCCGGAGTGTCGCGCCGAGCAGCCGCGGCGCCACCTCGAGGACCGGTCGCTCGAGCAGCGCCCGGAGCTCAGCCGAGTGCGGCACGTGCGTCCTCGACGCGGGCGTCGAGCTCGGCCAGCTGGTCACGCACTCGCTCCGGTGCGGTTCCGCCGCGGCCGTCCCGGGAGGCGATCGAGCCCTCGACGCTGAGCACCTGGCGGACTCCTGGGGTGAGGTACGCCGACACCTCGAGCAGCTGCTGGTCGTCCAGGTCGGGCAGGTCGCAGCCGAGCTCCTCGCAGCGGCGCACGGCGGCGCCGGCGATCTCGTGCGCCTCGCGGAACGGGACCCCCTGGCGCACGAGCCATTCGGCGACGTCGGTCGCCAGGGAGAAGCCCTGGGGAGCGAGCACGGCGAGACGGGTCTCGTCGAAGGTCAGGGTCGCGACCATCCCGGTCACCGCGGGAAGCACGACGGCCAGGGTGTCGACAGAGTCGAAGACCGGCTCCTTGTCCTCCTGCAGATCCCGGTTGTACGCGAGCGGCAGGCCCTTCAGCGTCGCCAGCAGACCGGTCAGGTTGCCGATCAGGCGCCCCGACTTGCCGCGCGTCAGCTCGGCGATGTCCGGGTTCTTCTTCTGCGGCATGATGCTCGACCCGGTCGAGTAGCCGTCATCGAGGCGGGCGAAACCGAACTCGGCGGTCGTCCAGATGACGATCTCCTCCGCGATCCGGCTCAGGTCGATGCCGGTCATCGCCGCGACGAAGGCGAACTCGGCCACGAAGTCGCGCGACGCCGTACCGTCGATCGAGTTGGCGCTGGACTCGGTGAAGCCGAGCTCGCGGGCGACGGCCTGTGGATCGAGCGCCAGGCTGGAGCCGGCCAGGGCACCGGACCCGTACGGCGAGTCGCCGGCCACCCGGGCGTCCCAGTCGCGCAGCCGTTCGACGTCGCGGACCAGTGACCATGCGTGGGCGAGGAGGTGGTGGGACAGCAGCACCGGTTGGGCGTGCTGGAGATGCGTGCGACCCGGCATCGGTACGGCGGGGTGGGCGCGCGCCTGGGCGGCGAGGGCGTCGACCAGGTCGAGGACCAGGGCGCCGATCTCACGGGCTCGGTCACGGAGGTAGGCCTTGAACAACGTGGCCACCTGGTCGTTGCGGCTGCGCCCGGCTCGCAAGCGACCGCCGACCTCCGGTCCGACGCGTTCGATGAGGAGACGCTCCAGCGCGCCGTGGACGTCCTCATCCGACGGGCCCGGCTGCAGGGTCCCGGCGTCGTACTCCCGCTGGAGCGTGGCCAGGCCGTCGAGCAACGCGTGGTGGTCGTCATCAGTGAGGAGACCGGCGCGCCGCAGGGCGTTGGCGTGAGCGGCCGAACCGGTGAGGTCGTAGGGGGCCAGCCGCCAGTCGAAGTGGGTGGAGCGCGACAGGGCCTCGAGCTCGGGCGACGGACCACTGACGAAGCGGGCGCCCCAGAGCTTGCCCTCGTTGGTCGTTCCGGTCGGCTCGGGCACGTGGTCTTCCTATCAGTCGGTCTCTGCTTCTGCCGGGTCGGCGTCCGGGGGCCGAACCACGCCCGGAGTCCCCCATCTCGGCGAGGCACAAGTCCCACCCCGGCGGCGGACTCGTCCCACCTCGGCGGTCAGTCGGTGCCGGACTCCATGGCGGCGTGGTCGAGGGCTTCGTCGTCGTCGCGGCCCTCGAGGGCGGGGTTGGCGGCGATCCGCTGGCCCCCGCCGGCCGGGAGGGCGCCGAGGAGGATGCCGTGCTCGACGAGGACCGTGCCCTGGTCGAGCGGCTGGCCGGCGTACAGCTCCAGCTTCGAGCGGGAGTCGGCGATGTCGAGGTTGCGCAGGGTGAGCTGGCCGATCCGGTCGTGGGGTCCGAAGGCGGCGTTCTCGACGCGCTCCATCGAGAGCTTGTCCGGGTGGTAGCTGAAGCTGGGACCGTCGGTCCGCAGGATCGTGTAGTCCTCGCCGCGCCGCAGCCGCACCGTCACCTCGCCGGTGACCACCGAGCCGACCCAGCGCTGCAGTGACTCGCGCAGCATCAGGGCCTGCGGGTCGAGCCAGCGACCCTCGTAGAGCAGCCGCCCGAGACGGCGCCCCTCGGCGTGGTAGTTGGCGAGCGTGTCCTCGTTGTGGATGGCGTTCAGCAGCCGCTCGTAGGCGATGAAGAGCAACGCCATGCCCGGGGCCTCGTAGATGCCGCGCGACTTCGCCTCGATGACGCGGTTCTCGATCTGGTCGCACATCCCGAGGCCGTGCCGGCCTCCGATCTCGTTGACCGCCCGGACGAGCCGCACCGGCCCGTCGACCCCGTCGTACGTCGTGCCGTTCACCGCAACCGGACGGCCCGCGGCGAAGCGGATCGTCACGTCCTCCGGCTCGATGGCGACGGACGGGTCCCAGAACGACACGCCCATGATCGGCTCGACGGTCTCCAGGGAGACGTCGAGGTGCTCCAGGGTCTTCGCCTCGTGGGTGGCGCCCCAGATGTTGGCGTCGGTGGAGTACGCCTTCTCCGCGCTGTCGCGGTAGGGCAGCCCATGGGCGGTCAGCCACTGGCTCATCTCGTGCCGGCCGCCGAGCTCCGCGACGAAGGCCGAGTCCAGCCACGGCTTGTAGATGCGCAGGTCGGGGTTGGCGAGGAGCCCGTAGCGGTAGAACCGCTCGATGTCGTTGCCCTTGAACGTCGAGCCGTCGCCCCAGATGTCGACGCCGTCGTCGTGCATCGCCCGGACCAGCATGGTGCCGGTGACCGCGCGCCCGAGCGGGGTGGTGTTGAAGTAGGCGCGGCCCCCCGACCGCACGTGGAAAGCGCCGCAGGCGAGCGCTGCCAGGCCTTCCTCGACCAGCGGTCCCTTGCAGTCGACGGCGCGGGCGATCTCCGCGCCGTACTGGAGGGCGCGCCCCGGGACGCTGTCGATGTCGGGCTCGTCGTACTGACCGATGTCGGCGGTGTAGGTGCACGGGATCGCGCCCTTGGCGCGCATCCAGGCGACCGCGACGGAGGTGTCGAGGCCTCCGGAGAACGCGATGCCGACCCGCTGGCCGACCGGCAGGGAGGTGAGGACCTTGCTCAACGAGATGTCTTTCGGTGTCGGAGGAACGAGAACGTCGGGTCAGGGCGCCGGCTGCTGGGCCAGCGCCAGGAGTCGTCGCGCGATCTCCTCGCCGCCGTTCGGGTCGCGGCTCATCACCAGCACGGTGTCGTCGCCGGCGATGGTGCCGAGGACGTCGGCGTACTCCACCTTGTCCATGGCCGAGGCCAGGAACTGCGCCGCGCCGGGGGGCGTGCGCAGCACGACCAGGTTGGCGCTGGCGTCGGCGCTGACCAGCAGGTCGGCCAGCAGCCGGCCCAGCCGGTGCGCGGCCGCGGCCGTCTCCCCCGGCGCGGCCGGACGACGGTCGCCACCCTCGGCCGGTACGGCGTACACGAGCGACCCGGACTGCGCGCGCACCCGGACCGCGTCGAGCTCCACCAGGTCTCGCGACAGCGTTGCCTGGGTCACCTGCACACCGCGGCCCATCAGCAGCTCGAGGAGCTCGGGTTGGGACCGCACCTCGTGGCCCGCGAGAAGCTCCACGATCAGCTGGTGCCGGGAGTTCTTCGTCGTCGGCCGCCGTGCTGCCTGGGTCACAACGGGACCTCACCCGTGTCGGTGTCGCCCAGGAGCCAGGTGATGATGGCCTTCTGGACGTGCCGGCGGTTCTCCGCCTCGTCCCAGACGACGCTCTGCGGCCCATCGAGGACGTCGGAGTCGATCTCCTTGCCGCGGTAGGCCGGGAGGCAGTGGAGCACGATCGCCTCCGGGGCGGCCAGGCCCATCAGGTCCGCGGTCACGGTGTAGTCCGAGAACGCCGCCAGCCGTTCGGCGGCCTCCTCCTCCTTGCCCATCGACACCCACGTGTCGGTGACGACGACGTCGGCCCCGTCGACCGCAGCCTTCGGGTCGGTCATCACGTCGACCGTGGCACCGGTCCGGTCGCCGATCTCCCGCGCCCGGGCGACGTACTGCTCCTCGGGCTGGTGCCCCTCCGGTGCCGCGATCCGCACGTGCAGCCCGGCGGTCGCACCGGCCAGCAGCCAGGAGTTGCCCATGTTGCAGGCGCCGTCGCCGACGAACGCCACGGTCAGCCCGGTGAGCTCGCCCTTGCGCTCCCGGATCGTCAGCAGGTCGGCGAGGAGCTGGCACGGGTGGAACTCGTCGGTCAGCGCGTTGATCACGGGTACGCCGGCGTGCTCGGCCATCTCGTCGAGGGCGCTCTGGGCGTACGTGCGCCAGACGATCAGCGCCGCCTGCCGCCCGAGCACCCGGGCGACGTCGGCCACCGACTCGCGCTTGCCGATGCCCGCCAGGGATCCGTCGACCATCATCGGGTGGCCGCCGAGCTCGGCGATGCCGGCCGCGAACGAGGCCTGCGTCCGCAGGGTCGGCTTGTCGTAGATGGTCGCGACCGTGCGCGGGCCGGCGAGGCTGTGGGAGTCGTACGGCGCCTGCTTGAGCGACGCGGCCAGGCTCAGCACCTCGTGCTGCTCCGCGGGACTCAGGTCGTCGTCGCGGAGGAAGTGTCGGGTCATGCGGTGGCTCCCTGCTCGTCGGCTGCGCGGTCGAGCATCCCGGGCCAGGCGGCCAGGAACTGCTCGACCTCATCGTCGCCGAGGACGAGGGGTGGGGCCAGTCTCAGGGTGTGCGGTCCGGTGGCGTTCACGATGAAACCACCGGTACGGGCCGCACTGACCACGCGCGGTGCGTCGACGGCGACATCGATCCCGATCAGGAGGCCCCGTCCACGCACGGACGTCACCCTGGGATCGTCGGCGACCCCGGCCCGGATCCGCTCGCCGAGGACACCGGCGTGCTCCAGCAGGCCGTCGTCGTCGATGGTGTCGAGCACCGCCAGCGCGGCCGCGCACGCGACCGGGTTGCCTCCGAACGTCGTGCCGTGGTGGCCGGGCTGGAGCAGGTCACCAGCGGCGCCCAGGCCGACGCACGCACCGATCGGGAGCCCGCCCCCGAGACCCTTGGCGAGGGTGACGACGTCGGGTGCGACGTCCGGGTCGCCGGCGGCGGCGAGCCAGGCACCCGTCCGGCCGATCCCGGTCTGCACCTCGTCGAGCCAGAGCAGTGCGCCGTGATCGCGGGTGACCGTGCGGGCGGTCTCGAGGTATCCCATGGGGGCCTCGACCACGCCGGCCTCGCCCTGGATCGGCTCCAGCACCACCGCAGCCGTCCGGTCGGTGACCGCTTCCCGCAGCGCCTCCGGGTCGCCGTACGGCACGAACGTGACGTCGCCGGGCAGCGGCTCGAACGGCTCCCGGTACGCCGCCTTCGAGGTGAGGGCGAGTGCGCCCATCGTCCGGCCGTGGAAGGAGCCCTCCGCGGCGACCAGATGGGTGCGACCGGTGAGGCGGGTCAGCTTCAGCGCCGCCTCGTTCGCCTCTGTGCCGGAGTTCGCGAGGAACACCTTTCCCCGGAAGCCGCCGCGGCCGGACCCCTGGTGAGCGGCCTCCCCGACCCGTCGGGGGGCGATCAGGTCGAGGAGGCGCTCGGCCAGGGTGATCTGTGGATCCGTGGCGAAGAAGTTCGAGACGTGGCCGAGTGTCGAGAGCTGGCGGGTGACCGCCTCGACGACCGCCGGGTGGGCGTGGCCGAGGGCGTTCACGGCGATGCCGCCGAGGAGGTCGACGTACTCGTTGCCGTCCTCGTCCCAGACCCGCGCGCCCTTGCCGCGGGTGAGCACGAGCTGCGGCGGACCGAAGGTGTTCATCAACGAGGCGGAGTACCTGTCCCGGGCGCTCATGCGCGAGCCTTCCTGGTCTTGGTCGCGACGCCTGGCAGCACCTGGGTGCCGACGCCCTCGTCGGTGAACAGCTCCAGCAGTACCGCGTGCGGTTCGCGACCGTCGACCACCGTGGCCCGCGGTACGCCGCCCTGCACGGCCTGCAGGCAGGCGCCCATCTTCGGCACCATGCCCGCCGCCAGGGTCGGCATCAGCTCGGCGAGCGCCTCGGGGCTGATCTCGCCGATCACGTCGTCACTGGCCGGCCAGTCGCGGTAGAGGCCCTCGACGTCGGTGAGCACGAGGAGCTTCTCGGCGCCCAGGGCGACCGCCAGGGCGGCGGCGGCCGTGTCGGCGTTCACGTTGTGCACGACGCCGTCCTTGTCGGGCGCGACGCTCGAGATGACCGGGATGCGCCCGGCCTCGACCAGGTCGAGCACCGCCTCGGGCCGCACCTCGGCGACCTCGCCGACCAGGCCGAGGTCCACCTCCTCGCCGTCGACCACGGTGTTGGTACGTCGTGCCGTGAACAGACCGGCGTCCTCCCCGGACAGCCCGACTGCGAGGGGGCCGTGCTCGTTGACCAGTCCGACCAGCTCGCGCTGGACCTGACCGACCAGGACCATCCGGACCACGTCCATAGCGGGCGGAGTCGTCACCCGGAGCCCGCCACGGAACTCCGACTCGATGCCGAGCCGCTCCAGCATCGCCGAGATCTGCGGGCCGCCGCCGTGCACGACGACCGGCTTGAAGCCGGCGAAGCGCAGGAAGGCCACGTCCTCGGCGAAGGCGCGCTTCAGGGTGTCGTCGGTCATCGCGTTGCCGCCGTACTTCACCACCACGACCCTGTCGTGGTAGCACTTCAGCCACGGCAGCGCGCCGGCGAGGGTCGCCGCCTTCGCCGGGTCGGGGCCTACGGTCATGATCGGTGGGATCTGTTGGGTCGTCATGACGAGTACGCCGAGTTCTCGTGGACGTAGGCGTGGGTGAGGTCGTTGGTCCACACCGTGGCGCGGGCGTCGCCGGACTTGAGGTCGACGGTGACGGTGACCTCGCGCGGCTTGAGGTCGACCAAGGCGGGGTCGGCCGCGGGTGTGGACTGCCGGCAGACCCAGACGCCGTTCATGGCGACGTCGAGATCGGCCGGGTCGAACGCCGCCCGCGTGGTGCCGATGCTCGCGAGGACCCTTCCCCAGTTCGGGTCGTTGCCGAAGACCGCGGCCTTGAACAGGTTGCTCCGCGCGACCGATCTACCCACCTCCACCGCGTCGTCCTCCGACGCGGCGTTCAGCACCGTGATCGCGATCTCGTGCTCGGCGCCCTCGGCGTCGGCCAGCAGCTGCATCGCGAGGTCGCTGCACGCCTTCGTCAGGGCGTCGGTGAGGTCGGGCAGGCTCGGTGTGATCCCGCTGGCGCCGCTGGCCATCACGGTCACGGTGTCGTTGGTCGACATGCACCCGTCGGAGTCGAGCCGGTCGAAGCTGACCCGGGTCGCGGCGCGGAGCGCGGAGCCGAGGTCGTCGGCACTCGCCACGGCATCGGTGGTCAGCACGACGAGCATGGTGGCGAGCTGGGGCGCCAGCATGCCTGCGCCCTTGGCCATCCCGCCGACCGACCAGCCCGGCCCGTCGACGACGACCTGCTTGGCCACGGTGTCGGTGGTCATGATCGCCCGGGCGGCGTCCGGCCCGCCGGCGGAGCCCAGCGCGTCGTACGCCGCGTCGACGCCGGCGAGCACCTGGTCGCGGTCGTTGGCGAGCCCGATCAACCCCGTGGAGCAGACCACGACGTCGATGGCGCCGATGCCGAGGTGTTCGGCCACCCGCTCGGCGACCGCGTGCGTGGTCCGGAAGCCGTCGGGGCCGGTGTAGCAGTTGGCGCCGCCGGAGTTGAGGACGACCGCGCGGACGATGCCGTCCTTGGTGACCTCCTTGCTCCAGAGGACCGGATTGGCCCGGCAGCGGTTCGCGGTGAAGACGCTGGCCGCGGTGTGCGTCGGGCCGTCGTTGACCACCAGCGCGACGTCCTGGGCGCCGGTCGACTTGAGTCCGGCCGCGACCCCGGAGGCGCGGAAGCCCCGCGGATGGGTGACGCTCACGGTGCGACCCCCACAGCGGTCAGGCCGAGGGTCTCCTCGAGGCCGAGGGCGAGGTTCATCGACTGGATCGCGCCCCCCGCGGTGCCCTTGGTCAGGTTGTCGATCGCGCCCACGGCGACGAGGCGGCCGGCGTGGTCGTCGACGGTGACCTGGAGGTGACAGGCGTTGCTGCCGTGGACGGCCTTGGTCTGCGGCCACTGCCCCTCGGGCAGCACGTGCACGAACGGCTCGGCGTCGTACGCCTTGAGGTAGGCCTCGCGGACCTCGGTGGCGGTCGCCCCCGGAGCGAGGGGTGCGGAAGCGGTTGCCAGGATCCCGCGCGGCATGGGGACGAGCATCGGGGTGAAGCTGACGGTCACCGGCCGGTCGGTGAGCCCGGACAGGTTCTGCACGATCTCGGGCGTGTGCCGGTGGCCGCCTCCGACGCCGTAGGCCGAGGCGTTGCCCATCACCTCGCTGCCGATCAGGTGCGGCTTGGTCGCCTTCCCGGCCCCGCTGGTGCCGGAGGCCGCGACCACCACCACGTCCGGCACGACCAGCCCGGCGGCCACCGCGGGGGCCAGGGCGAGGCTCGAGACCGTCGGGTAACACCCGGGCACGGCGATCCGGCGCGCGCCACGCAGTTCGTCGCGTCCGCCGGGCAGCTCGGGGAGCCCGTACGGCCAGGTGCCGGCGTGGTCACCGCCGTAGAAGGCATCCCATTGCGCCGGGTCCTGGAGCCGGAAGTCCGCGCCGCAGTCGACGACGAGCGTGCCGCTGGAGAGGGACGCCGCGATCGAGGCCGACTGGCCGTGCGGCAGGGCCAGGAAGACGACGTCATGGTCCGCCAGGGTCGCGGCCGAGGTCTCGGCCAGCACCCGGTCGGCCAGCGGCGTGAGGTGCGGCTGGAGGGCGCCGAGCCGCTCACCGGCGTTGCCGCCCGCGGTCACGGCGCCGACCTGGACGAGCGGATGCGCCAGGAGGAGGCGCAGGAGCTCGCCGCCGGCGTACCCACTCGCACCCGCGACCGCGGCCCTGATCGAATTCATGATGCATGATCATACGACACAAAGCATGCTCATGCTATTCGACTCCCGGCACTGGTCCGCGTCGGCCTGCGCACGATCGTCGACAACGACCCCGACCTCGAGGTAGTCGGCGAGGCCGAGGACGGGCTCCAGGCCTGCGACCTCGCCCGGAGGCTGCGTCCCGACGTGGTCCTCATGGACGTGCCGATGCCGGTCATGGACGGGATCTCCGCAACGACCAGGATCACCAGGGGCGGGAACTCGAGGGTCCTCGTCCTCACGACGTTCGATCTCGACTCCTACGTCTACGACGCGCTCCGCGCCGGTGCCATGGTTCGTGCTCAAGGACATGCCACGCGACCAGCTCGTTCACGCCGTGCGCGTGGTTGCGGGAGGGGAGGGCATGGTGGCGCCGTCCATCACGCGTCGGCTCATCGGCCGCTTCCTCGACGCGGAGCCGGCTCGTCGTGGCGCTCCCGATCCCCGGGCTAGCGCGTCTCACGTCCCGAGAGACCGACGTGTGGCGACTCGTCGCCCGGGGTCTGTCCAACGCCGAGATCGCCGACGAACTCGTCCTGAGCCCGACGACGGTCAAGTCACACGTGGCCAACATGCTCGCCAAGCTGGAGGTGCGTGACCGCGTCCAGGCAGTCGTGCTGGCGTTCGAGGCCGGGCTCGAGCGACCACCGTCCTCGACGGATGCGGATGTCGGCGGAGCCGACTAGGTTCGGCACATGGCGCGACTGGACCACCCGACGTACCTCCAGCACATCCACGACGAGTCGCAGCGTTTCCGCGACGTACTCGCCGAGTGCGAGCCGACGGCGCCGGTCCCGTCCTGTCCCGACTGGCACGCCGACGACCTGCTCTGGCACCTCGGAGAGGTGCAGCACTTCTGGACGTGGGTGGTGACCAACCGCCCGAAGGGACCCGACGAGTACGACGAACCCGAGCGGCCCGGCGACCATGCCGGGCTGCTGGCGTTCTACGACCGGCAGTACGCCGCGCTGGTCGAGGCGCTGGGGGCGGCCGAGCCCACCGACGAGGCGTGGACCTGGTCGCAGGACCACACCGTGGGCTTCGTCTACCGCCGACAGGCCCACGAGGCGCTGATCCACCGGCGCGACGCCGAGCTGGCGGCCGGCACCGTGACGCCGTTCCCGCCCGACCTGGCGGCCGACGGTGTCGACGAGGTGCTCGACGTGATGTACGGCGGCTGCCCGTCGTGGGGCGAGTTCTCACCGCTCCCCCACTACGTCCGGGTCGACCTCACCGACACCGGCGACCGGGTCTGGGTGCAGCTCGGCCACTTCCACGGCACCGACCCCGAGGGGATCACCCACGACGAGGACGACATCCACGTCGTCGCGGATCCGGGGGTCGAGCCCGACGCCGTCATCTCCGGCACCGCCGAGGCCGTGAACGCCCGCATCTGGCGACGGGCCGACGGCGCCGAGACCCACCTGGCGGGCAGCCTCGAGATCATCGACCGGTTCCGCGCGGTCATCCACCAACCGATCAACTGAGCGCGCGGAGACCGAGCCTGCGCGACGCGTCCCGAGACCCGGTGAGCGCCCGCGCGGACCTCAAGCAGATAACCAGTCGGCGAACGACTCGAACCCGAACGGCCTGCCCAGGAAGTCCTCGACCAGGTCGGCGGCGTCCTTGCGCCCGCCTTGGGACAGGATGCGCTCGCGATAGCGGTTGGCCACCTCGGGGTCGAACAGGTCGTCGCGGTCGAACGCCGAGAAGAGGTCCTTGGCGATCACCAGTGACCACATGTAGGTGTAGTACGCGCTGGAATAGCCGTCGAGGTGCCCGAAGCTCGCGTGGAAGTGGGTGTCCAGCGGCGTGATCATGGAGTACTCCGCCTGCAGCGACCGCGAGAGTGCGGACAGTGCGTCGCCATCGGCCGGCGCGTCGCGGTGGCACCGGTAGGACAGCGCGGCGTAGAACATCTGCGACCGGGCCTGGAGGCCCTTGGCGAAGTCGTCGGCGTCGCGCATCCGGGCGACCAGGTCCTCGGGGATCGCCCGGCCGTCCTCGTCGACGGCGAAGGTCTGCAGGACGCCGGCATCCCAGGCCCACTCCTCGAGCAGCTGGGAGGGCGCTTCGACGAAGTCCCACTCGGTGGCGACGCCGGCGAACCTGGCCCACCGCTGGTCCCCACCCAGCACGTGGTGGATCAGGTGCCCGAACTCGTGGAAGAGGGTGACCACGTCGTGGTGCTCCATCAGCCCGCGCGGGAAGTTGCAGACCAGGACGCCCTCGGGCAGCTGACGCCCGGTGACCCCGTCGGTCAGCGTGAACTGGGCAGCGTGGTTGAACTTGTTCGGGCGCGGGTGCAGGTCGAGGTGGATGCGGCCGAGCAGGCGGTCGTCGAGGACAACGTCGTACGACGAGACGTCCTCGTGCCAGGTGGGCACGGCCACCGGGGTGTAGGTCAAGCCGAACAGCCGGCCGGTGACGTCGAGCAGTCCCTGGCGGACGCGGTCGAACGAGAAGTACCGGCGTACCTCCTGGGCGTCCACGTCGTGCTCCTCCCGACGGAGCACCTCGAGGTAGTGGTTGGAGTCACCGGCGTCGAGGGTCTCGGCCTCCGGCCGGTCCTGGCGGATGCGTGCCAGGAGCTTGTCGCGGTCGCGCAGGGCGGACGCCTCGGCCGCCTTGCTGATCTTGTCGACGAACGAGCCGATCGCGTCGCCGGTCTCGATCATCTTGACCTCGGCGTCGTAGCTCGGCCACCCGTCGTACCCGAGCATGGTGGACAGCTCTCGACGCAGTGCGAACAGCTCGGCCAGGACCTCGTCGTTGGCCGGCCAGGCGCGGTTGGCGAACCCCGTGTGCACGGCGACCCGGGCGTCGCGGTCGGTTGCGAACTGGATCATCGGAAAGACGTCGGGATAGTCCAACGTGAGCTCCACGAGCCCGTCGTCACCGACCGGGTGCGCCTCGATCCAGTCCTGTGGGAGCCCGTCGAGCTGCTCGGGCCGGACCTTGACCGTCGTCTCGTCGTCGCGAATGTTGCGTTGGAACGCCTGGCTGAGCTCGGTCAGGCGCTGGTTGATCGCGCGGATGCGGTCGCGGACCTCCGGCTCCCGGTCGACGCCGGACCGACGGAAGTCACGAAGCGCGAAGTTCCGGACCCGCTCCGCGTCGTCGTCGAGACCGGAGACCCGGGCCTCGGCGTCGTCCACCACCATCAGGTCGTAGAGCTCACGGTCGAGGGACAGGTCCGTCTGGAGCTCCGACGCCTCCATCTGTGCCCGTTCAGCCTGGTCGCGGATCGCCTGGTCGGGATGCACCTGCTGGATCAACCCACTCGCGGCGAACGCGTTGCCGAGCGCGAGGGCGATCTCGTTCCAGCGATCGAGCAGGTCGGCCGCGCGACGGGGGCGCTCCTGCTTCACCGCCGCCACGAGGTCGCGGGCCCGCTGCATCTCGTCGGTGGTGCGGGTGGTCAGCCAGGCCGACCAGGCCTCGGTGCCGGCGTCGGGGGCGGGCATGGTGAGGGCGGCGAGATCGGTCACGGACTGGAAACCTACCCGCACCTCGCACCGTGTGCCCTGGTGACACAGATCGTCAGATCCCGAGACGGGTCGCTCACCCCGTGCCCCGCACGGTGTGAGCCGGGCCCTCCTCGATCTGCCGCCCTGATCGCTGTCCTCGCAAGCTCGGCCGGCGGGGCGTCAGCGTTGTACGGCGCCGAGCGCGGCGGCGGCGGCTGCGACGGCGGCGTCCCGGGCGGCCCCGGTCTCGGCCTCGGTCAGGGTGCGGTCGGGCGCCCGGAACCGAAGGCGGAAGGCGAGGGACTTCTTGCCGTCGCCGATCTGCGGGCCGGTGAACACGTCGAAGAGCCGGATGCTCTCGAGCAGGTCGCCGGCGCCGGCGCGGAGTGCCTGCTCCACATCGGAGGCGTGGATCGACTCGTCGACGACCAGCGCGACGTCCTCCTTGGCCAGTGGCTGGTGCGAGACGACGGGCGCGGGCGGGATCTCGACGGTCCGGGCCATCAGGGCGTCCAGGTCGATCTCGAGGACGGCCGTGCCACGGGGCAGCCCGTAGGCCGCGCACACCCGGGGGTGGAGCTCACCGGCGTGACCGATCTCCTCGTCGTCGATACAGACCAGCGCGCACCGGCTCGGGTGCCAAGGCATCCGGCTCGCCTGCCGGAGCTCGACGTCGACGCCCAGCTCGGCGGCGAGCCCACGCACGATCTCGGTCGCGTCGGACCAGTCCGCCGGGCGTCCGTCACCCCACCAGCCGTCACGTTCGCGTTCCCCGGTCAGCACCGCCGCCAGGAACAGCGGCTGCGCGGGGATCGCGTCGAACAGCTTGTCGAGCTCGGCCTCGGTCGGCCGCCACTCCACGCCGTACACCGGGGCCGGGCCGCGGTTCGTGGGGAACGCCACCGTGCCCGTCTCGAACAGCGCGACCCCGGTGGCGCCGCGCCCGAGGTTCCGCGCGGCTGCGTCAAGCACGCCGGGCAGCAGCGTCGTCGTGTAGAGCGGCTTCTCGGAGGAGAGCGGGTTGGACAGGCGTACGCCGTGGCGCAGCACGTCGTCCTCGGGCAGCCCGAGGGCGTCGAACGTGCCGTCGCCGACGAACGGGAAGCTGACCACCTCGACGCAGCCGAGCCCGGCCAGGGTCCGGCCAATCCGTCGTCGCAGCCGCTGCTCCCGGGTGAGCCCGCGGCCCACCGGAGGCACCGGCACCACCGACGGGACCTGGTCGTACCCGACGATCCGCACGACCTCCTCGACCAGGTCGTAGGGGTCCCTCAGGTCGGGCCGCCACGGCGGTGGCACGACGGAGAGGGTCAGCTCCCCGGTGATCTCGGCGCCGATCGCACGCAGGTTCGCGACGACCTCCGCGGCCGGGATGGGCAGACCGGCCACCTGGGCCGACAGCGCGACCGGGAGTGCGATGGAGGTCGGCGCCGGAGGTGTGCCGACCACGGTCACGCCGGGCGAGACCGTGCCGCCGCCGTACGTCGTGAGCAGCTCGGCCACGCGCTCGGCAGCCACCTCGCAGATCGTCGGGTCGACCCCGCGCTCGTTGCGCTTGCCGGCCTCGGAGGTGATCCGGTGCCGCTTGCCCGTACGGAACATCGAGACCGGATCCCAGTGCGCGGCCTCGATCACGACCGTGGTGGTCGCGTCGGACATCTCCGTCGTCTCGCCGCCCATGACACCGCCCAGCCCGATCGCGCCGGAGTCGTCGCAGACCACCAGGTCCTCGGCCGCAAGCTCCCGGTCGACCCCGTCCAGGGTCGTGAGCCGCTCCCCCGCGGCTGCCCGGCGGACGACGATCGACCCCTGGAGCTTGTCGCCGTCGTACCCGTGGATCGGCCGGCCCGTCTCGAGCATCACGTAGTTGGTGACGTCGACCGCCAGCGAGATCGGGCGCATCCCGGCGAGCCGGACCCTCGTGCGGAGCCATTCCGGCGACGGCGCCGACGGGTCGAAACCGGTCACGGTGCGTGCGACGAAGACCGGACACCCCGTCGGGTCGTCGACGCGAACGGTGAAGCCGTCGTCGTTCGCGGGCGGCGTCTCGCGCAGGCAGGGGTCGGTGTACGCAGTGTCGAACCCCAGCGCCGCCTCGCGCGCGACCCCGCGTAGCGACATCGCGTAGGCGCGGTCGGGGTTGATCTCGAACTCGATGACCTCCTCGCCGAAGCCCAGCACCGGACGCGCGTCGTCGCCCGGCTCACCGGCGTCGGGGGGCAGGACGATGATCCCCGCGTGGTCCTCGCCGATGCCGAGCTCGCGGGCCGAGCAGATCATCCCGGCCGAGACGTGGCCGTAGGTCTTCCGCGCGGAGATCTCGAAGCCCCCGGGCAGCACCCCGCCGGGCAGCACCACCACGACCAGGTCGCCGGCGGCGAAGTTGTGCGCGCCACAGACGATGCCCTGAGGCTCCCCGGTCCCGTTCGCATCCCCCACGTCGACAGAGCACCAGTTGATGGTCTTGCCGTTCTTCTGCGGCTCCGCGTCGACGGTGAGCACCCGCCCGATCACCAGCGGGCCGGTGATGTCGGCACCGGGCCGCTCGAGCGACTCGAGCTTGAGCCCGAGCGCGGTCAGCTTCCGGGCCAGCTCCTCGGTGGACAGGTCGGCCGGGAGGTCGGCGTACTCGCGGATCCAGGAGACGGGCGCGCGCATGAGCGTGATCCTTGCATTCAGGTGCGGGTCGGAGGGCGGAGGCTAGGCGCCGGTCACCAGTCGGTGCCGAACGCCGAGGCGAATCGCACGTCGCCCTCGAAGAGGGCGCGCAGGTCCTCCGCACCGCTGCGGAACATGAACGACCGGTCGATGCCCATGCCGAACGCGAAGCCGCGGTAGCGCTCGGAGTCGATGCCACAGGCCGCCAGCACCGGTGGGTTGACCACGCCGCAGCCTCCCCACTCGATCCAGCCCTCGCCCCTGCAGGTGCGGCAGTCCACGACGGCGCCCGCCTCGCCGCGGCAGACGAAGCAGACCATGTCGACCTCGGCGGACGGCTCGGTGAACGGGAAGTACGACGGTCGGAAGCGCGTGACGATCCCCTCGCCGAACATCTGCTGGGCGAAGTGGTCGAGGCTGCCCTTCAGGTGGGCCATGGTGATGCCCTCGTCGACGACCAGGCCCTCGACCTGGTGGAACATCGGCGAGTGCGTCGCGTCGAACGGGTCGGTGCGGAACACCCGGCCGGGGCAGATGACGTAGATCGGCGGGGTGCGCTCGAGCATCGTCCGCGCCTGCACCGGTGAGGTGTGGGTGCGCAGCACGAGGTGGTCGTCGGCCGGCTCGGTCCAGAACGTGTCCTGCATGGTGCGCGCCGGATGGTCCGGACCCAGGTTGAGCGCGTCGAAGTTCAGCCACTCGGCCTCGAGGACCGGGCCTTCGGCGACCTCCCAGCCCATGGCGACGAACAGGTCGGCGATGTACTCGCTCATCAACGTCAGGGGATGGCGAGCACCTCGGGGCCTCCGGTCGGCGGGCAGGGTGACGTCGACCGTCTCCTCGACGAGCATCCGTTCCTCTGCCTCGTGCTCCAGCACCGCCGTCCGTTCGACCAGCGCCTGCGTGACCGCACCGCGCGCCTGCCCGACGCGCTGTCCGGCCTCCTTGCGCGCCTGCGGCGGCAGCGCCCCGATCTCACGGTTGGCGAGGGCCAACGGCGAGCGGTCGCCGGCGTGTTCGAGCCGCACCTGCTTGAGAGCCACCAGGTCGGACGCGGCCGCGATCGCGGCCAAGGCGTCGTCACGCATCGTGGCCACCTGGTCCGCCTGGAGCGGGGTGACCTCGACCGGGTCGTAGTCGCTGTTCGGGCCCGACATGTGTGCCTTTCACGCTGGACTGACAAGACGATTCTAGGAACGCCGGTCCGCGATCGGCGACGGGGTTTCGTCACCGGGACGTCGCCGCATCAGCCGGAGAGCCCAGGGATGAAGACCGGCCACGTGGTGGTGATCCGGGCGCCGCCGTCGGGTGCGTCGTCGATGGTCGTCGTGCCGCCGTGGGCGCGGACCAGGCCGTTGACCAGGTACAGGCCGAGGCCGGACCCGCCCCGCTGACCGGTGGTCCAGAACTTCGTGAACGCGCGCTGCCGGATCTCGGGTGGGATGCCGTCGCCGCTGTCGTCGACCTGGACCACGACGAGCTCGCCCTCCTTCGACGCGGTCACGGTGACCGGGTCGGAGCCGTGCCGGATCGCGTTCTCGATCAGGTTGGTGAGGACCTGGGTGAACTTGTCCGGGTCGGCCCACACGTCCGGCAGGTCCTCGGGCGCGGAGAACTCGATTCGGTGCGGCGCCCCGGCGCGCACGCTCTCGATCACCCGCCCGATCAGCAGGGCTACGTCGCACGGTCGCTGGTGCATGGACAGCCGGCCCGTGTCGAGACGGGCGACGTCGAGCAGCTCGGTGATCAGCCGGCTCAGCCGGTCGGAGTCGGCGTGGACCGTGGTGAGCATGAGCTTCTTCTGCTCGTCGTTGAGCCGGTCCCACCGGTTGAGCAGCGCCTGGACGAAGCCCTTGACACCGGTCAGCGGCGAGCGCAGCTCGTGGGCCACTGTGGCTACCAGATCGGACCGGTCGCGGTCGAGTCTCGCCCGCGCACGACCGGACCGGAGGGAGACCGCGACGTCGGTGACCGGACCGTGCCCCGGCCCGCGGTGGATGCGCGCGGTGACCAGCACCTCCTCCCCGGACGGGAGCACCCACGACTGCTCGGGCACGCCGGTGCGTGTGACCAGCCCGTCGTACGGACGGGTGCAGGCGACCCAGGTCGCGCCTTCCTGGTTGGTGACGGTCACGACCTCGGCCAGCGGACGGCCCTCGGCCCTCTCGCGGGTGGTGCCCAGCAGGGACACGGCGCGGTCGTTGACCAGGCGGACGATGCCTTCCTCGTCGGCGATCACGACCCCGTCGGGCAACGCGTCGACGGCCTGCCGCGCGTCGACGACCATATGCGCGGTGACGTCCTCCGACCCGCCGCGGACAGCCTCGTGCGCGGGCTCGTTGGCAGGCTCATCGGCAGGCTCACGGGCGCGGTCGCGGGCAGGGTCCTGGGCGGAAGCCACGCGCGGAAGCCTACGCGCGCGAGGCCGTTCCGGGCAGCAGACGTGCTGTGGGCGGCCCCTCCCCCCGGTGGGGCCGCACCGACAACGTGGGTGGACAGCCCCTCCCCCGCGGGGCCCGTCCGTGTGTCCGCGTCTCGGGAACCACGAACACGTAGTAAGATAGTGTCGGTATCCACGGATGACAACTGATTTCGAAGATTCTTGGAAAATTTGCTTTGGAAAGAGTCATCAGATGCTCGTGTCGGAACTGGCAGAGCGTGCCGATGTCCCGCTGGCCACGGTCAAGTACTACCTGCGCGAGGGACTGCTCCCTGCCGGCACGACGACCGGACCGCGGAGGGCGGAGTACGACGAGTCGCACCTGCGCCGGCTGCGCGTGTTGCGGCTGCTGCGTGAGGTGGGCGGGGTCCCGGTGACCAGCCTGCGCGAGGTGGTCCAGGCGCTGGACGACCCGGACCTGCCGGTCCACGACACGATGACGGTGGTGGCCGACGTGATCACCGCCCAGCCGGAGCCTGCGCAGCAGCGGCCGGAGTCGCTGGCGATCGTCGACGCGGTGCTCGCGGCCATGGGCTGGGACGACGTGCGGCAGGAGTCGGTGGACCGGCAGCGCCTGGCCTCCCTGGTGTCGCTGCTGAACGGGCCGGGCCCGCTCGGCGCGGGCATCGAGGTACTCACGTTCTACGCCCAGGTCGCCGACCAGCTCGCGCGCGCCGAGATCGCGCTGGTCGACCACTCGGCCGAGCGGTCACAGCAGCTCGAGCAGATGGTCACGGGATCCGTGGTCTACGGCCAGGTGTTCGGGCTCTTGCGGGCGCTCGGGCACGAGCACCACCACGCCCAGGTCTCCCGCGAGGAGGCCCCGGTCCCGGGTTGATCAGGCTCGTGGGTGACGGCGCGCGCGGGCGGTCTCGTGCAGGCAGATCGCGGCCGCGGTCGACAGGTTGAGGCTCTCGGCGCGCCCGGTGATCGGGATCCGCACGCGGTGGTCGGCGAGGGCGGCGAGCTCTACGGGCAACCCCCAGGCCTCGTTGCCGAACAACCACGCGGTCGCTCCCGCGAGCAGAGCCTCCGCGTCGTCGAGGGTCAGCTCACCGTCGCCGTCGGCGGCGAGCACTGTCAGCCCGGCGGCCCGAGCGCGCTCGACCGCCACGGACGGGTCGAGCTCGAGGGCCACCGGCAGGTGGAACAGGCTGCCGACGCTGGCGCGCACGGTCTTGGGGTTGTAGAGGTCAACGGACCGTCCCGCGAGCACCACCGCGTGGCCGCCGAGGGCGTCCGTGGTGCGGATCAGCGTGCCGGCGTTGCCGGGGTCGCGGACGTCTGCCGCGATCGTGACCAGTCCCGGAGCAGGCCCGGTGTCGACCGCCTGCTCCGTGGGCACGTCGAGGAACGAGCAGACCGCGACGATCCCGGCGGGGGTCACGCTGTCGCTGAGAGAGGCCAGCGCCCGGTCGTCGACGTACGACGTGCGCGGCGCGCCCCCGGGCAGCGCGGCGTACCGCTCGGCCGCGGCGGCCGTGGCGAACAGCTCGACGACCACGCCGCGCTCCAGGGCACCCTCGACCGCCTTCGGCCCGTCGGCGAGGAACAGCCGCCGTTCGGTTCGGACCGAACGGCGGCTGAGCTTGCCGGCTTCCTTGACGCGACCGCTCCTGCTGGTGAGCACGGTGCCCGTGGTCACGGGGGCGTTCACGCTCGGCCTCAGGAGGCCTTGGGTGCGTTGACGTCCTCGGGCAGCGCGGCCTTGGCGGTCTCGACGAGCGCGGCGAAGGCCGGACCGTCGTTGACGGCCAGGTCGGCCAGGATCTTGCGGTCGACCTCGACGCCGGCGAGGTTCAGGCCCTGGATAAACCGGTTGTAGGTCATCCCGTTGGCCCGGGCGGCGGCGTTGATGCGCTGGATCCACAGCTTGCGGAAGTCGCCCTTGCGAGCCTTGCGGTCGCGGTAGCTGTAGACGAGCGAGTGGGTGACCTGCTCCTTGGCCTTGCGGTACAGGCGCGAGCGCTGGCCGCGGTAGCCGCTGGCGCGCTCGAGGGTGGTCCGGCGCTTCTTGTGGGCGTTCACTGCCCGCTTGACGCGTGCCATCGTTCTTACTCCTTGTTGATGAGCGGGGTGTCGTTCGGGCGGTTCAGCGACCGAGCAGCTTCTTGGCGGCCTTGACGTCGGCGGGGGCGACGTCCACCATCCCGCTCTTCTGACGGTGCTTCTTGCGGCTACCGGTGGTCGGGGCGGAGGCGAACGCGGCGCCGGACTTCCGGCCCGTCTGCATCCGACGCAGCTTCCCGGTGCCGCTCAGCTTGAACCGCTTGCTCGCGCCCGAGTGCGTCTTGTTCTTCGGCATCGTTCCTCTTCCTTCTTCGTACGCCGTGCGGCCGCGGTGGCGGCACACGCGTGCTCGTGGGACGTGGTCCCCAAACTCTGTGGGCGGGTGATCGGGGCCCGAGGGAGGCTCAGGCGTCGATCTCCGGATCCAGGTTCTCGCTCCGGCGGCGCTCCTTCTTCTGCGCCACCGCGTGCCCGGCGTTGGCGGCGGTGCGCTCGGCACGCTCCTCGGCCTCGTCGGCGGCCCGGGCGGCGGCGCGCTCGGCCTTGGCGGCCTGCATCTCCACCTTGGCCTCGGCCTTCTTCTTGTGCGGCCCGAGCACCATGATCATGTTCCGGCCGTCCTGCTTGGGTGCCGACTCGACGAAGCCCAGGTCCGTCACGTCCTCGGCCAACCGCTGCAGCAGCCGGAAGCCCAGCTCGGGGCGGTGCTGCTCGCGGCCGCGGAACATGATGGTGATCTTGACCTTGTCGCCGGCCTTCAGGAACCGCACGACGTGACCCTTCTTGGTCTCGTAGTCGTGCTGGTCGATCTTGGGACGAAGCTTCATCTCCTTGATGATCACGTTCGTCTGGTTCCGGCGGGCTTCACGGGCCTTCTGGGCGTTCTCGTACTTGAACTTC
>NZ_DASXWU010000062.1:0-14574 GCF_036503465.1 Nocardioides sp. | reverse complement strand
CGCTCAGGCGGCCGCGACCCCTAGGCGCATCCCTAGGCGCGTGCCTAGGCGCTGCACTCCCCGATCAGCTCACCGAGTGCCGGACCGTAGGCATCCTCGGCGTGGTCGATTCCGGTGCCGTTCGCGGCCAGGCCGTCAGCGGTCATGTTCGGGTTGTTCTCGGCGATCACCCCGCCCTGGCCGACGGCCTGCTTGCTGCCGAACACGAACGAGTCCGGGATCCCCGCTGCCGGCGCCTTGGCCTCCACGCACGCGGCGAGATCGGTGGGCAAACCGAGGAACTGGGTGAGGACAGTGTCCAAGGAGACCGTTTCCCAGGCCTGCGAATGGGTGCCGGCCATCGCGTTGCCCTGCGCCGACCGATTGGCGACGAAGCACTCATGTGCGAAGGCCGAGCCCGCTGTCGCCAAGCTCAGGATCGCTGCGCCGGCCAGACCCGCAGACACCCGACCCGCACGTCGTGCTGCTCTTCCCATGTCAAAACCCCCTGTTTGATCAACGGTTCATTCCTTCGGCAACGATTCTGGACAGACCGCTCGCCGTCCATGACGCAGACGGGTCAAAGCAGACCCAGGGGATCGCGGCACTGTCGTCCGGGTCCAGGGGAGGCCCGATTCGCACGGGCCACCCAGGTCGGCACCGACGGTGATGGATGGCTGTTAGGACAGGAAGAGTGGTCCGTCCGGGTCATTCCGGCGCTTTTCGACGGGAACTCCGGTGGTCGGTTCCTAGCCTGGTGGAGCCAAGGCCCTCGCACGAGGCCGCTCTCCGATTCACGCTAGGACCCGCCCCATGGTCATCCAGTACCCGGTCTGCTGGTTCCCGCCACGGACGCAGCTCGCCTCGGCGTGGGCACACCGCTCCGGGAGTGCCGCATGAGCTCCACGCTGTACACGATCGGAACGGCGCTACGCCGGGCCCACGACCATCACCTGCCGGTCGCTGTCCTGGTCGAGGGACAGTGGCTGCGCGGCGGCGTCGTCGCGGTGGACGGGCATGGCGCGATCCTCGAGCTGGACGAGGACGAGCACTCCGTCGTCCGGTTGGAACGCATCTCGGCCGTGCGAGTGCGCGGCACGCTCCCCACCACATCGGGAGACGACGGGCACGACCTGACGCGCGGTTCGGAGATGGCGCGTGAGTACGACGCCCTCCAGATGGTGCGCTGACACAGCGGCCCGTGTCGTAGGTTCAGCCCGCGTTGTCCGAGTTCGAACCCGTGGCTCGGAGTCTCTCGGAGATGGGCTGGAGCAAGGCGGTCAGCCGGTCGAGCTCGACCGGCTCCAGCCCCTCGTAGGGCGCTTCGGCGAGTGCATCGGTCAGTGACTCGATCCGGGCCTTGGTCGCACGCCCCGTGTCTGTGAGCCGACCGTCGGCATCGAGCAGGCCGCGGTCGCGCAGGCCGTCCATGACCTCAGCCAGTCGAGCCTCGGGCAGGTGGTGGATCCGGCCGAACGACTCCGCCGGGTAGATGCCCATGTCGAGCGCGCTGAGCACGTGGGACTCGGTCCCGCCGATCCGTTCGGAGACAAGAGCCACGATGTGCCCGTCCCCGCGGTGCTCGCGGAGCATGTTGGCGGCGTGCCAGAGCCGGGCCACGGGCTCCTCGGGCACCGGGAGCGCACGGAGCCCGGCGTACATGACTCGCCCCTCCGTGGCGGCGCTGGTCGAGGCCTTGGCCAGGAGCTCGGCGGCGCACGAGAGATCGGACGTGTCGGCGAGTGCGCCGAGGATCCGCCGCAGAGCCGCCACGCAGCCCTGCTGTCGCGAAGCGTGCGCGGCCTCAGGTGTGGTCGTGTCCCACACCCTGGGGATGTGGCGGGCCACCTCGCCGTCGGCGAAGTTGTAGAAGGCCGCGTGGACCACCTCGGCCGGGACCCGGCCGAGCGGCGCGGAGCGACCCGCGAAGTAGCCGTCCCAGTAGTTGCGGAAGCCGAGCGCCGCCATGGCGTCGTTGGGCTCCGGGGAGAAGAAGTTGACCACCGAGATCGGCTCGGTGAGCTCGAAGAGACGGCGGGCGACTGGCTCCGAGTGCTGCATCTGTGTCATCTCCTCCGGTCGTGGCCTGGTGGGGCCTCATCAGTGCTACGAACAGGTCGGCCGCCACACGACACGGTGAACGAGCTTTCTTCCACCCGGTCGCTTGCATCAGCCCGGACCTGTCGGTGGGCGCTGGCACAGTCGCCGACATGGTGGCATGGCGAGACATAGAGGCAGACGCGCCGCAGTTCGCCGGTCGGGTCCGCGAGCTGTTCCAGGCCCGCAAGCACAAGACGCTTGCGACGTTGCGTGCGGATGGCGCGCCGCGGATCAGCGGCATCGAGACCCAGATCGGTGAGGAGGTCACGTTCGGGTCCATGGCTGCTTCGCGCAAGCTCGCGGATCTGGAGCGCGATCCGCGGATGGCGCTGCACAGTCCGTCGGTGGATCCGCCCGACGACGATCCCGGCGGCTGGGTCGGCGAGGCGAAGATCTCCGGCCGCGCCGTACGGACCGAGGAGGGATTCCGGGTGGACATCACCGAGGTGGCTCTCACCTACCTCGACGGTGGGCTCGTGGTCGAGTCCTGGCACCCAGGGCGCGGCCACGACAGGCGCGTGCGCGACTGACCGGCACGGCCGCAGCGTCTGGCGGGCCCCGAACTCATAACGCCCGCCGGCGTGAGTCGCCGGCGGGCGTTTCCACGATAAAGGCCCCCACATCGACACGTCCCCCCCGGTCGCGTCGGTCGAACCCCCCACGTAGAGGTCTATGACACTAGACCCCCGATCGACGGCAGGCTTGACCCGATCGGGTGATTTCTGCGCAAACACAGGTGGCCACTGCGACCAGGGGTCCGGTCCGTGCCGTGGTAGGTCGTCTGCTCACGAGGTCGCCAGGCGGCTCACCCGTCCCGCTGCCTCTCGGGGAAGCATCGCCGCGTCGATGCCTCACCGGCTCCGGAGTCAGACGCCGCCGGGATGCTCGAAGCTCACCAGCGCAACGGTGTTGCCCTCGGAGTCGGTGAGAAAGGCCTGCCACTCGGTCGTGCCCGCAGGTCCCAGAGTGTCGTCCTCGTGAGTGAAGATCTCGTGCGGCTCGGTGGTGATCTCCACGTCGGGGCGCAGTCGGGACACGGCGGCGCGGACGTCGTCGACCTCGAGATAGAGCATCGACGAGGGTGCCTTGGCGTCCAGCAGAAGCCGTGTGCCCTCGAGGTCGAAGAAGAGCAGACCGGGCGGATCGAATCGGCCGGTCGGCTCGGAGCCCAAGAGGGCCGAGTAGAACGTGGCGGCACGGTCGAGATCGGTCGCACGCAACGCCACCTGGGCGAGTCGCATCGGCTTCCCTTTCATTAGCAATGCTACGTTCGTTTAGGAACGCTAACATCGGAGGAGTGTCCATGGAAGACCCCTTCACGGATGCGGCGGTCCGCTTGAACTCGTTCGCCGTCCACCTGCTGCGAGCCATGCACCGGGTCGACGTCGAGGCAGGGCTCACCCCGGCGCGCTTGAGCGCACTGTCCGTCCTGCACTTCGGAGGCCCCCGGACGTTGGGCCGGCTGGCGCGCGACGAGGAGGTCACCAGCGCCACCATGTCGCGGCTCGTCGACGCGCTGTGCGACCTCGGCCTGGCCACCCGCACCACGCACGAGGACAACGCACGCATGGTCACCGTTTCGGCTTCCGAGGCTGGTCATGCCCTCATGGCGGACGCCTCGGCGCGGCGTACGGAGGTGATAGCAGAGGCTCTGCGCGGGCTCCCGCCCGGTCCCCAGCGAGCTGTGGTGAAGGCGGCTCCGCACCTGTCGGACCTCGAGACCCTCATCCGCCGGCGCATCCGCGAGCGTCCGTCTGCCTGAGCCCGCGCCCGGCAAGGTGTCGGCCGTGCCGGGCCCGTCGGCTGCGCTGGTCAGTCCGCCGAGGGCGGGATGAGCAGTGCCGTCAGTGTGGCGTGCAGCCAGGCGGAGTACTGCGGCTGGTCCCAGCCGAGCTGCTCGGTGAGCTGTTTGTGGGTGGCCGGGCTGCACAGCAACCAGGTGGTCTCGGCCGCCTGCTCGACCGTAAGTCCGTTGCGGAGGGGACCTGCCTCGGCGAGCCACGTCACGAACTGGGTGATGTTCCGTAAGCGGGTGCGGTGCATCGAGGCGTACTTGGCGGCCATCTCGGGATCGACCTCGCCCGCCGAGCGCATGACGTCGTCGACCGGCCGGGCCCGCGCGATCCGGTCGGAGATCTCGGCGGAGAACATGGCCAGCTTCTTCTGCTGGTCCGGCTCCGCCTTGGCCTTCCGTGGGCCCTCCTGGTCGAGGACGCGCGGGCTGTCGGCCTGACCGGTGACCGCGAAGTTCAGCACCTCGACGAGCAGCCCTCGCTTGTTGGTGAACAGCTTGTAGACCAGGTCCTCGCTCACGCCGGCCTCTTCGGCGATGCGGGCGATCGACGTGGCGGCGTAGCCGTCCTCGAGGAACCGGCGTAAGGCCGCGGTGAGGATCGCAACCCGGTTCGCCAGGGCGCGTTCCTCACGCAGAGCGGAGCGGTACGTCCGTTTGCCCTTGACAGCCTCTGGCACGCGGTTCACTCTAAGGGGAATTAGATCAGGTATCACTAGAACGAATCGGAGAACCGGCCATGGCCCTGGGATGGAAGCTCGCCTACCGCCTCGGCCTCACCCCGTGGGAACGCGCCGCTGATCAGGGCCAGGATCAGCTCGACGCGCTGCTCGACAAGATCGAGACCGACCGCACCCGACCCCTGGGCCGCGCCCTCGACATCGGCTGCGGGACCGGCAGACACACCCACGACCTCGCCGACCGCGGATGGGACGCCACCGGCGTCGACTTCGTCCCGCTCGCCATCGAGAAGGCCCGCGCCAGAGGTGGCGGCGCTTCCTTCGTGTGCGGGGACGTGACCGACCTGGCCTCGCTGGGCCTCGAGCCGTTCGACCTCTTCCTCGACATCGGCTGTCTCCACGTGTTCGACCGTTACCGACGTGCGGCCGTCTCCCGTCAGGTCACGGACCTCGCCCGCCCCGGCGCCCAGATGGTGCTGCTGGCGTTCCAGCCCAACACGCTCCCGTTCGTTCCCGCCGGGATCAGCCAGCAGGACGTCGAGGAGACGTACGCCGACTGGGACCTCGTCGCTACCGAGCTGGCCGACGTGCGGGGCATGCCCAAACCGCTGAGGAAGACCGCGCCGCGGTTCTACACCCTGCGGCTCCGGTGACCCCGTGTCTGCCGAACAGGTGCACGACGGCCCGCTCCAGGTGCAGCTCGAGGCGTTCCTCGATGAGCATCGCGCCGCGCTCCAGGAGTGCCTTGCCGGGTTGAGCGAGGAGCAGGCGCGGAGGTCCTTGGTGTCCTCGCGCACCACGCTGCTGGGTCTGGTCAAGCATGCGACGTTCGTCGAAGGGGTGTGGTTCGACCAGGCTGTGACGGGGCGGTCGCGGGCCGAGATCGGCATCGCCGAGACACCGGACGAGTCCTTCGTGCTCACCGGCGCCGACTCGATCGAGAGCATACGGCGTGCGCACCAAGAGGCCTGCAAGGCTTCACGACGTACGACGGCCGGTTTGCAGCTCGACGACGTGGTGACGGGCAACCGCAGAGGTCCGCTGCCACTGCGCTGGGTCTACCTACACGTGCTCCGCGAGCTGGCCCAGCACTGCGGACATGCGGACATCCTGCGCGAGCAGATCCTGGCTTCCCGCGCAGCTGAGCCGGAGAGCCGGTAAACGTGTTGCCGCCGTCCCTGCCGAGCAGTTCGATCGGGGCAGCGGCCGAATCGTGAGGCCGATGAGCGCCGAGGGGAGGCACGGATGCTCGATCCACGTGACCGGCGATGGCTGGCCGAGGTGCGGCGCGGACACCACCATGGACCGTTCGGCCATCGAGAGCACCTGCGCGTGGCGTGGCTGCTGCTCGAGGACACCGAGTCGACGTCGAGGGCCGAGGAGGAGGTGTCCCGGATCGTTCGGAGCCTCGCGGTCAGGCACGGGAAGCCGCAGCGCTACAACCGGACGCTCACCGACACCTGGGTCAGGATCGTGGCGCACTGCCGCGCCGCATCGGGGAGCGACAGCTTCGACGACCTGCTGGCCCGCCACCCCTGGCTGCTGGACAAGCGGGTCATCAGGCGCCACTACACGTCGCGACTCCTCGCGAGCCCGCAGGCCCGCCGTACCCGGGTCGAGCCCGACGTGCTCGCGCTGCCCACGGCGTAGGCGAGGGCGGGCGCGTCAGTAGCGTTCGTGCCATGCCGCTGTCGCCCGAGGAGTTCTACGAGTACGCCGTCGCCGCTGCCGACGACGAGCAGCGACTGCCGCTGTCGCGGATGACCGGCTGGGACGTCAGCCCGTTCGAGCCCGACGGACTTCGTGTCTCGCGGCTGCGGCCGCCCGTCGTCCCGGAGCCGCCCGGCACGGTGAGGACCCCGCGGACTGCGCGTCCTGCCGGCATCGCGACGTGGGCATCTGGCTGGACGACCGCTGGCGCCTGACCCACATGTCGGGGGCCGGGGTGCCTCTCGTCCTGATGCTGCACCCCCGGGACCATTACGACCTGGAGGACCTCGACGACGACCTCGCGGCGGAGATGGGTGTGCTGAGCACCCACATCACCCGTCACGTCCAGGCGCTGCCGCACATCAGCCGGTGTCACGTCTACCGGATCGGGGACGGTGGCGCCCACCTCCATGTGTGGTTCTTCGCTCGTCCCGAGGGTCAGGCCCAGCTGTTCGGCTCGTGGCTGGTGGTCTGGGACGACCTGCTGCCCGAGTACCCGTCGGCCGTCGCCGACGAGGACGCCGCCGTCGTGGCGGACGCGCTGGTCGGATCGTACGGCGGTCGGCGAGGGCCGGCGTCCGGCTGACCCGTCCGCGACGGGCGGGGAGATGAGCGAGCACAGCCGGGGTTCGGAGCGCGACGCGACTACCGGGCAGGCGGCTGGGTACCGGCTGACCACGGAGACGTGGGGGACCCGCCGGGCAGTATCGGACGGCCTGAGGGTCGCGGACTCAGCAGGCAGACGATGGCGGGAGAAGAACAACCATGCTCAAGGTGAGTGCGAACTGGCTCTCCGGACATCACCTGGAGCGGCGCGGACCCGAGCTCGGCGGGCTGGTGGCGCTGGCGGCGGTCCTGCATCTCGCCGCGGCTGTCGGGCTTGCCTACGCGACCGGCTTCTCGACCGTCCAGGACGTCCTGGGCCGAGTCTCCTGGCCGTGGATCGGCGCCGCCGTCGGCGGGCTCCTGGTCTCGTTCCTTGCCTACTACTTCGCCTATCGCGGCATCTACGGGGTCGAGGACGGGCACGAGCTCGGCCGCCGCCAGATGGTCTCGGTGGTGACCGGCGGGTTCGGCGGGTTCCTCGCCCACGGCGGGGCGGCGCTGGACGACTACGCACTTCGGGCCGCCGGAGCCGACGAGCGGGACGCCAAGGTCCGCGTGTCGGCGTTGGCCGGCATGGAGCACGGCGTGCTGGCCGTGCTCGGTACGGCGGCCGGCATCGTCGTACTGGTGCAGGGCCTGGCCAAGCCTCCTCCCGACTTCTCGCTGCCGTGGGCGGTGATCCCGATCCCCGGGTTCGCCCTCGCGTTCTGGCTGGCCGAGCGGTACCGCGCGCGGCTGCGGGACCGGGACGGCTGGCGCGGCAAGGTCGGCGTGTTCCTCGACTCGATCCACCTGAACCGACTGCTCTTCCTCCGCCCGCAGGAGCACGGCCCGGCGGTGTTGGGGATGGCGTTCTTCTGGATCGCGGACGCGTTCGTGATGTGGGCGGCGCTGCTGGCGTTCGGCTTCCGGATGAACGTCGCGGCGATGTTCATCGGATACGCCACCGGCATGATCTTCACCCGGCGCACCGGTCCGCTCGGCGGCGCCGGGCTGCTGATGCTCGCCCTGCCGGTGACCATCTGGTACAGCGGCGCTCCGTTCGCCGTGGCGGTGGTCGCCGTGTTCGTCTACCGCGTGCTCACCCTCTGGCTACCGATGCCCTTCTCGTTCGCGGCCCTGCCGACGCTCCGCCACATGGGCAAGCCAGGAGTGCCGAACGCCGAGGACGCAGCCGAGTCGGACGAGCCCGCCGTACGCCACCAGTAGCGCGCGTCCCGCTGATCAGCCGGCCGGTGGAGCCGTCGAGCCTCGTACGACGAGCGACAGCGGCAGCAACACCGACCGCGAGGGCCGCGTCGGGTCGGCGATGGAGTCCAGCAGCAGCCGGGCCGCCTCGGCACCGATCTGCTGGTGCGGGATCGCGATGGAGGTCAGCGGGGGGCGAAGCTTGTCGAGGAACGGCATGTCGTTGAACCCCACCACGCTCACCTCGGTCGGGCAGTCGATGCCGCGCTCGAGGAAGACGTCGTAGCAGCCCAGCGCGATCAGGTCGTTCCCGGCGAAGATCGCGGTGAACTCCGTGCCCGCGTCGAGCAGCCGCCGCAGCCCGTCGGCCCCGGCCCTCTCGCTCCAGCTGTCGGTGGTCACGACGAGCGCGGGGTCGTCGTCGAGCCCGTGGTCGCGGACGGAGGCGCGGAACGCCCGCGCCCGGGTGACGCCGGTGGAGGTGCTCTGCGGCCCGGCGACGTGGGCGATCCGGGTGTGACCGAGCCCGGCGAGATGGCGTACGGCGAGCTCCACGCCCGCCGCGTCGTCCGGAGTGATCGACGGTACGTCGACACCTTCCGGCCGCCGGTTGACCATCACCATCACCACACCCTCGCGGTGCAGCTGCTCCATCAGCGGGTGCTCGACCCGCGCGGTGGCGACGATCAGTCCCTCGACCTGCCGCGACCGGAGGTGGTCGATCTGCCACTTCTCCCGGCCCGGGTCGTTGTCGGTGTTGACGATCAGGCCGCTGTAGCCGGCCGGCTCGAGCACCTCCTCGATGCCGCGCACGATCGGCGGGAAGAGCGGGTTCATCAGGTCCGGGATGACCAGGCCGATGGTGCCCGACTTGGAGGTCTTGAGGCCGCGGGCGATCGGGTTCGGGCGGTAGCCGAGCTGCTCGGCGACCTTGATCACCCGGCGCGCGGTGTCGGCGTTGACGAGCCCGCGGGTGGCCGGGTTCAGCGCGCGCGAGGCCGTGGCCGCGTGGACGCCCGCGGCCTCGGCCACGTCGCGGAGCGTCGGTGCGGGCACGGCAGCGATCCTAGGGCCGGAGAGGGGTCGGGCCGGCCGCGTGCCAGCGGGCGCGGACGGCGGTGGCGGCCAGGCCGAGGGGTACGGCGAGCGCCGCGCCGGCCGCGAACAGCACGCCGTACCGGCCCTCGTCGGCGAGTCCGGCGGCGATCACGGCGGCCAATGACGAGCCCACGAACAGCGACCCGGCGAAGAACGAGACGACCGTTGCCCGGGCGATCGGCAGCACCTCCGTCGCCCAGGTCTGGAGGGTCGAGTGCATCGCGGTCCAGGCCAGGCCGAGCAGGATCGCGGTCGCGACCCCGGCGGCGACCGACTGCGAGACGGCCAGGACGGCGCAGGCGACGATCGCGGCCGCGGCTCCCATGGTGATCAGGGTCGTGGCGCGCCAGCGCTGCGAGAGCCGGGCGACGAGCGCCGAGCACGCGAAGACCGAGACGCCGTACACGCCGGTTGCGAGCCCGGCCACGGTGGTCGACGCGCCGGCGTTCTCCATCGCCGGCGGCAGCAGCGTGATCGTGCCGAGCAGGACGGCGCCCTCGGCCAGCGCGCAGAGCAGGACGAACAGGGTCACCGGCGAGCGGCCGACGTACCCCATCGGGCGGAGGAACGTGCCGCCGTGGTGCACCCGCTCGGGCTCGGGCAGCGCCCCGAGGCGGGCGGCGAGCGCCAGCGCGGCCAGACCGGTGAGCACGAACATCACCCGCCACGACGCTACGTCCGCGACGACCCCGGCCCCGACCGAGGCGAGCGCGGTCCCGAGCGCGGTCCCCACCATCAGCCTGGCCACGTCGCGCTGCCGGACGTCGGCGCGCACCGTGTCGCCGAGGTAGATCAGCGCCGCCGGGTACGCCGCCCCGAACATCCCGCCGGCGAGCCCGCGGGTGACCCCGAGCACCAGCGCCGTCCCCGACCCCGCCGAGACGATCGAGCAGATGCCCGCCAGCAGCAGCGTCATCCGCATCGTGGCGACCCGGCCGAACCGGTCGGACACGATCCCCCACACCGGCTGGCTCACGCCGTACACCAGGAAGTACGCGCCCGCGGCACGCACCACGGAGCCGAGCGGCGCGTCGAGGTCGTGCGCGATCGCGACCAGCATCGGCGACATCGCGAACCGGTCGAACGTCGCCACGAACGCAGCGCTCTGCAGCAGCGAGATCGCGGTCGGCCGGCTCTCAGCCTGCGTCGACAAGCCCGGAGTCCTCCGCCAGCGCCGCGTCCATCACGTCGTGGCCGTCGACCACCTCGGGGAGCCAGGTGGTGCGCAGCGCGACCAGCGTCTCCAGCGACCCGCGGTCGACCCGGCCGTCGGCGACCAGACCCTCGTCGGGGCTGCGCATCCGGTCGAGGTAGCGCCGGGCGAGCGCCTCGTCGAGGCCGAGCCGACGCTGTGCCGCCTCGACGGCCTCGCTGTCGAGCGCGCCGGCGAGGATGTCGGCGCAGGTCCCCGTCAACGCACCGGCGAGGGCGCGGCCCGTCTCGAGATGCCGGTCGCCGACCACGGCGACGACCGTGCCGAGGTACGGCGCGAAGTGGTCGGTGACCGCGGCCAGCCGGACGCAGCCGGCCGCCTCCGCGAGGAGGTCGTTGCCCGCGTTCAGCATCGTCGCGTCGCACGCGCCGGCCAGCAGGGCCTCGAGGCGCTTGGGAGTCGAGCCGAGGGTGAGCAGCTCGTAGGAGTCGCGGGGTACGTCGAGCCGGTCGGCCAGGGAGTACAGGGCCAGGGCGAAGCCGGAGTGGGGCACGTCGACACCGACCCGGGCGCCGCGCAGGTCGTCCGGCGTGGCTCCGGGGCGGCCGTAGAGCCCGAGCCCGAGCGCCCGGTCTACGGCGCCGACGATGCGGGCGTCGAGAAGCTCGCCGAGCGGGTTGTGGGGGTTGAAGCGGTAGGCGAGCACGTTGTCGGGGCTGGTCAGGGCGACGTGGAGCTCGCCGTCGGCCAGTGAGCGGAACTGGGCCGGCGAGGAGGGGACCGGGTGTTCGGTGATCTCCAGTCCGGCGGCCGCCAGGCGGCCCGACGAGCCGGCCAGGTCGAGCACGACGGACGGGCTGAACGTCCCGACGTCGACGCGGATCAGGGCGGCCTCCTCCGGCTGGTTGCCGCCGACGATAGCGGATGCTGCACTCGATTGCAGCAACGGGCTACCCGTGCTGCTCGGCTTGACATGCCGACCTGACTGCACGAGGCTGCACTCGTTTGCAGTACGGTTGCAGGAACGCCTGGATCGGAAGGGGACCGGATGGACGAGAGAGTCGCCTCCGCGATCGCGCACTGGGCCCCGCGCTTCACCGCCAACGGCGTGACCCCGGCCGACTTCGCTCGCGTCACCGCCTCGATCGAGACCTGGCCCGAGTGGTGTGCGGCGTGGGTCGCGGTCGGCGAGCAGCACGAGCAGCTCGGTCGCGACGCGCTGGCGGACGGCCGGCTGCGGTCCGGTGGCGAGCACCTCGCCCAGGCGGCGGCGTACTACCACTTCGCGAAGTTCGTCTTCGTCGAGGACCTCGACCAGATGAGGGCCGCGCACGCGCGCGCCGTCACGGCGTACGCCGACGCGCTCCCGCACCTCGACCCGCCCGGGCGCCGGGTCGAGATCCCCTTCGAGAACGCCACGCTCGTGGCCGTCGTCCGAACCCCCGCGGGCGACGGCCCCTTCCCAGTCGTGCTGATGATCCCGGGGCTCGACTCCACCAAGGAGGAGGTCCGCTCGACCGAGCAGACCTTCCTCGACCGCGGGCTGGCGACGTTCAGCGTCGACGGCCCGGGCCAGGGGGAGGCCGAGTACGACCTGAGGATCCGCGGCGACTGGGGCCCGGTCGCCGAGGTGCTGTACGACGCGATCGGCGCCCAGGACGACCTCGACCGCGACCGGATGGCGGTGTGGGGTGTCAGCCTCGGCGGCTACTACTCGGTGCGGGTCGCGGCCGCGCTCGGCGACCGCATCCGGGCCGGCGTCGCGTTGGCCGGGCCGTTCTGCTTCGGCGACTGCTGGGACGGACTCCCGTCGCTGACCCGCGACACGTTCCGGGTGCGGTCGGGCACCGGGAGCGACGACGAGGCCCGCGCCGTCGCGGACACCCTCGACCTCTCCGACGTGGCCGGTGACGTGGCCGCCCCGATGCTGCTGGTCTTCGGCCGTCAGGACCGGCTGATCCCCTACCAGCAGGCCGAGAAGGCCCACGCCGCGATCCCCGGCAGCGAGCTGCTGATGCTCGAGGAGGCCAACCACGGCTGCGCCGACTACTCACCGTGGCACCGGCCGCGGACGGCAGACTGGCTGGCCGCTCACCTCGGCGGAGAGGTCGGAGACCCCGCCACCACCCCGACGCGCGCGAAGGCAGGAGTCTGATGTCGGTCTCGGAGATGTCCATCGGCTGGATCGGCGTCGGGCGGATGGGCGCGGCGATGGCCGGCCGGCTGGCCGCCGCCGGCGAGGACGTCACGGTCTGGAACCGCACCCGCGCCAAGGCGGAGGCGCTCGCCGACTCCGGGTGCCGGGTGGCCGACACGATCGCCGACCTGCGCGACCGCGACGTCGTCTTCACGATGGTGTCGGGACCCGCCGACCTCGAGCAGGTGCTGACCGGTGCGGACGGCCTGCTCGCCGACCCCGACCATCTGCCCGGTGCCGTCGTCGACTGCTCCACGGTCGACGCGGACACCTCGGGCGCGATGCGGGAGGCCTGCGAGCAGCGCGGGGTCGCGTTCCTCTCGGCGCCGGTCAGCGGCAACGGCAAGGTCGTCAACGCCGGCAAGCTCACCCTCGTCGTGTCCGGACCCGAGGAGACCTGGCTGAAGGTCGCGCCGCTGGTCGACCACCTCGGCCAGGGTGCGACGTACGTCGGTGAGGGTGACGTCGCCCGGCTGGCCAAGATCTGCCACAACGTGATGCTCGGCGTCGTGACCCAGTGCCTGGCCGAGATCACGGTGCTGGCCGAGAAGGGCGGGATGTCGCGGGCGGCGTTCCTCGACTTCCTCAACAAGTCGGTGATGGGATCGACGTTCACCCGCTACAAGTCGCCGGCGTTCGTGCACCTCGACTACAGCCCGACGTTCACGCCGCTGCTGCTGCGCAAGGACTTCGACCTCGGCTTCGCCGCGGCGCACGACCTCGACGTACCGATGCCCGTCGCGGCCGCGGCCGCCGCAGCCGTCCAGGCCACCGTCAGCAGCGGCCGCGTCGACGAGGACTTCGCGATCCTGCTCGACTTCCAGGCCCGCAGCTCCGGCGTCGAGCTGAAGCCGGAGGACGCGGAGGTCGACGACGGTCTCTCGGGGCCTTCGGGAGGCGGTACGCCGTGACCCGCCCGCTCGCGGCCCCCGGCCACATGGGGGTCGACTACGAGGAGCGGGTCGACTTCGCGCGGCTGCGCGACTACCGGCTGGGCCGGGCCAAGGCCGCGCTGGAGGCCAGCGAGTGCGGGGCCTTCCTGCTGTTCGACTTCTACAACATCCGCTACACGACGCACACCTGGATCGGCGGCGCGCTCGGCGACAAGATGATCCGCTACGCGTTGCTCACCCGCGACCGCGACCCGGTGCTCTGGGACTTCGGCTCGGCGGTCAAGCACCACAAGATCTACTCGCAGTGGGTGCCGGAGGAGAACTACCGGGCCGGCTTCCTCGGCTTCCGCGGTGCGGTCGCCCCGACCGTCGGGCTGATGGAGACCGCGGTCGCGGAGATCAAGTCCTTGCTCGCCGAGGCCGGGGTCGCCGACCAGCCGGTGGGCGTCGACATCGTGGAGCCGCCGTTCCTCTTCGAGATGCAGAAGCAGGGGCTGACCGTCGTCGACGCCCAGCAGCACATGCTCGACGCGCGGGTGATCAAGTCGCCCGACGAGATCATGCTGCTGACGCAGGCGGTGGCGATGGTCGACGGCGTCTACCAGGGCATCGTCGAGCGGCTGAAGCCCGGCGTACGTGAGAACGAGATCGTCGCCTACGCCAACCAGCGCCTCTACGAGATGGGCTCGGACCAGGTCGAGGCGATCAACGCGATCTCCGGCGAGCGGTGCAACCCGCACCCGCACAACTTCACCGACCGGCTGATCCGGCCCGGCGACCAGGCCTTCTTCGACATCATCCACTCCTACAACGGCTACCGGACCTGCTACTACCGCACGTTCTCCGTCGGCAGCGCAACGCCGCCGCAGCGCGACGCCTACCAGCAGGCGCGGGAGTGGATGGACCGCGGCATCGAGGGCATCAAGGCCGGAGTCGGCACCGACGAGGTGGCGGAGCTGCTGCCGAGGGCCGAGGAGTTCGGCTTCGGCAGCGAGATGGAGGCGTTCGGACTGCAGTTCGCCCACGGGCTCGGGCTCGGGCTGCACGAGCGGCCGATCATCTCGCGGCTGAACTCGATGAAGGAGCCGATCGAGCTCCAGGTCGGGATGGTGTTCGCGCTCGAGACCTACTGCCCGGCGTCCGACGGCTACTCCGCCGCGCGGATCGAGGAGGAGATC
>NZ_DASXWU010000061.1:0-9531 GCF_036503465.1 Nocardioides sp. | reverse complement strand
AGCTGGCGGTTCCGTCCCTGCCGGTTTATGGTCACGCGGTCGTGCAGGCTCCGCATCTTGCTGCGCTCGCCGGCTCGGGCATGGTCTTCGACGCAGCCTACTGCAACTTCCCGATCTGCGCGCCTTCCCGCTTCTCGATGTTGTCCGGGCGCCTGCCGCACTCCATCGAGGCATGGGACAACGCAAGTGAATTCCACGCGGGCACGCCAACGATCGCGCACTACCTGCGCTACCTCGGCTATCGCACCATCCTCTGCGGCAAGATGCACTTCATCGGCCCCGATCAGCTGCATGGCTACGAGGAGCGGCTGACGACCGACATCTACCCGGCCGACTTCAACTGGACGCCCGACTGGGACACCTTGGAGCGCCCGCACTGGTACCACGACATGTCGTCGGTGACCGACGCCGGCGTGACGGTGCGCACCAACCAGCTCGACTTCGACGACGAGGTGGCGTTCGCTGCCGAGCGAGGGCTCTTCGAGCACATCCGGTCGGGTGACGAGCGGCCGTTCTGCTTCGTGGTGTCGTTCACCCACCCGCACGATCCCTACGCGATCCCCCAGGAGTACTGGGACCGCTACGAGCACAACGACGTCCCGATGCCGTCGTACGGCTACGACGCCTCGATCACCCACCCCCATGACGAGCGCCTGCGCGCGGTGTGCGCGATGGAGGACGTCGAGATCACCGACGAGATGGTCCGCACGGCCCGGCACGCCTATCTCGGCGCCGTGTCGTACGTCGACGACAAGATCCAGCGCCTGCTGGAGATCCTGCGGGTCACCGGTCAGCTCGACAACACGGTGGTGATCCTGACCAGCGACCACGGTGACATGCAGGGCGAGCGCGGGCTCTGGTACAAGATGTCGTTCTACGAGGGCTCGACGCGCGTGCCGCTCGTCGTCTCGGCGCCGAGCCTCTTCGAGACCCGGCGTGTCGCCTCGCCGGTCTCCACCATGGACCTCCTGCCGACCCTGGTGGGCATCGCGGGCGGGGACGACCAGGGCGTGGCCGCCGGCCTCGACGCTGAGAGCCTGATGCCACTGCTGCGCGGCGATCACGACGACCGCGAGGTGGTCGTGGCCCAGTACCTCGCCGAGGGCGCGGTCGCGCCGATCATCATGTACCGCAAGGGCTCGTGGAAGCTCATCCATTCACCGGTCGACCCCGACCAGCTCTTCGACCTGGCCACCGACCCGCTCGAGCGGACCAACCGTGCCGCCGACCCCGACTGCGCCGAGCTCCTGGCCGAGCTGAGGAAGGCGGTCGACGAACGCTGGGACCTCGAGCAGATCGACCGCGAGGTGCGCCAGAGCCAGCGCAACCGGAGAGTGGTCGGCGCGGCCAACGTGCGCGGCAGGTCCCCCGAGTGGGACTACGGGCCGCCGTACGACGCCGGTCACCGCTACATCCGCAACCACACCGACCTCGGCGACCTCGAGGCGATGGCTCGTTACCCGTCTGTGCGCACTCGCGCCGAAACGAAGCCAGAGCCCTGATCGGCGGCCACCCGGAAGCCGACGTTCCCGGCGCTGCTGTCCGGTGTGTTGGCGCTCCGCGAGTCGACCCGGTAGCGCCAGCAGTAGCTCTCGTGGCACAGGTAGCTCCCGCCACGCAGGACGCGCGCCGTCCCTGATGCGGGCCCCGCGGGGTCGCCCGCAGGAGATCGCCCGTAGTAGTCGGGGGCGAACCAGTCGGCACACCACTCCCAGACGTTGCCGGTCACCTCGTGGAGCCCGAAGCCGTTCGGCGGGAACGTCCCCACCGGGCAGGTGCCGACCCAGCCGTCCTCGCCGGCGTCGCGTTCGGGGAAGCGGCCCTGGAACACGTTCATGCGGTGCTCGCCGCCGGGCTCTCGCTCGTCACCCCATGGGAAGTGGTGTCCGCCGTCGGGGCCGCGAGCGGCTCGCTCCCACTCCGCCTCGGTGGGAAGCCGGACGCCGGCCCATCGGCAGTAGGCGACCGCGTCGTACCAGCTGACGTGGACGACGGGGTGCTGCTCGCGGCCGGACACCGACGACCCTGGGCCCTCGGGCCGACGCCACGTGGCGCCCGGTACCTCTCGCCACCACGGGGCGGCAGCCACCGCGCGGGTGGGCGGAGAGCCGTCGGGCAGGAGCCCCACGAAGACGAAGGACGAGCCCAGCTCCTCGGCCGTCGTGCGGTGGCCGGTGGCGGTTGCGAACTCCGCGAACTCCGCGTTCGTCACCGTGTGCGCGCCGATGCGGTACGCCGAGAGCTCCACGGGGTGAGGGGGGCCCTCCCCGTCGGCGGCGTACCCGCGTGGGTCATCGGTACCCATCACGAATCGCCCCGGGGGGATCGGAACCAGCCCGCGTGCCCGGCTCGAACCGGTCGCCGGCGCAGGAAGTGTCTCGACGTCGGTCGTCGTTCGATCAGGCCGGTCGGGCGAGCAGCACGAGCTCATGCCGGTGAGTCTGCCAGGACCTGGGCCGCGTCAGCGGGCCTCCTGTCTGGGCAGGAACACCTCTCTGACCAGCAGCAGGATCGAGGCGGCGGTCGGGATCGCGAGAAGGGCGCCGACGACCCCGAGCAGGGTGCCGCCGACCAGCGCGGCGATCACCGTCAGCGCGCCGGGGATCTCGACCGACCGCGCCATCACCTTGGGGTAGATCACGTAGTTCTCCACCTGCTGGTAGGCGATGTAGAAGATCACCGCCACGATCCCGGTCTTCAGGTCCGTGGCGAACGCGATCGCGCAGACGATCACCGCACCGATGGTCGCGCCGATCATCGGGATCACGTCGAGAATGGCGACCACCATCGCCAGCGCGACGGCGTAGCTGCCGAGGCCGACGATGAACAGGAAGATCAGGGTGCTGATGCCGGCGCACATCGCCACCACGAAGGCGCCGGAGACGTAGCCGCCGATGTTGCGCAGGATCCGGTCGCCCAACAGCGAGACGCGCTCGCGTCGGGTCGCGGGGGCCAGGGAGTAGGCCGCCTGCTTCATCGAGGGCAGCGACGCCAGGAAGTACAGGGTCAGCACCACGACCACGAAGGCGTTCAGCAGGGCTCCCAGAATCGCCAGTCTGACGCCGACCGCGCCGCCGAACGCCTTCTGCGCCCAGGCTCCGGACTTCACGTAGTCCTCGACCTTGCTGGTGATGTCGTACTTGTCGTCCAGGTGCCGGATCTGCTGGTTCCGCTGGAGCTTGTCGAACCAGGCCGGGAGGTTGTCGCCGATCTGCGTGACCTGGTGGCTGATGATCGGGACCAGGATCGTCAGGAAGCCGGCGAACACGAGCAGCACGCCGAGGATCACGCAGAGCACCGCCCACGGCCGCTTCAGCCCGCGGCGGATCAGGAACTCGACTGCCGGGTTGAGCCCGACCGCCAGGAAGAGCGCGACCACCACCAGCAGGATCACGCCGCTGATCCGGGTCACCATCAGCCCGATCCACAGGGCGACCAGTGCCCCGATCCCTCCGAGCAGGCCCCACATGAACGGGGAGCGGTTGTTCAGCGGAGGCCCGGGCTCACCGAGCTCGTCCGGGTGCTGGTCGGGGTGGTGCAGGTACGCCGCGCTGTCGTCGCGCTCGCCCCTGTCCGGGTCCTCCGTCTGCTCGAGGTTCACGTCGCTGCGGCCGGCGTCCGGGTCGCGGGTGGCGTCGTCGCCCGGCCCGGAGGTGTCGCTCATGCGCCGATTATGGAGTGCCCACGCGCTGGGGCCGCGCAACGGCGGTCCCGCGCGTGGCTGTGGGCGGAGGAGTGATCAGGAGCTCTCGTCGTCGCCGAAGCCGGCCATCATCTCCCGCAGCGAGCCGAGCTGGGCGGAGATGGCCTCACGGCGCTTGGTCATCCGGTCGACCTCGGCCTTGAGGGCGGCCAGGTTGCGCTCCTGCTCGGCGTTGCCCGCGGAGGCGACCGCGTCGGCCTGCGTCCGGGCGGAGGCCACGATCTGCTCCGCCTCGCGGCGCGCGCGGGCCAGCAGCGCCTCGCCCTCGCGCTGAGCCTGCTGCCGGTGGGTGTTGGCCTGGGCCGTCGCCTCGCGGGCCCGCGCCTCGGCGGCGTTCGCCCGCTGCTCGGCCTCCTCGACCAGTCGGTTGGTCTCGGCGGTCGCGCTGGCGTGGTGGTCGCTGGCCTCCTTGGCCAGCCGCTCTCGCTCCACGGCCAGGGTGCGTCGTGCCTCCTGGACCTCGCGGTCGGCGGCGGCGCGGGTCTGCTCGGCGTCGCGGGTCGCGGTGACCTTCATGTCCTTGGTCTCCTGCTGCGCCGCGAGCCGGATCTGGTCGCTCTCACGCTTGGCAGACGCCCGCAGGTCCTCGGCCTCGGCCATGGCGAGCGCCCGCTCCTGCTCGGCGTCCGCGGTGACCCGAGCCCGCATCTCGTCGAGCTCCTTGAGCTGGACGATGCGCATGTCGTCGGCCTCGCGGGTCGCCTCGGCGCGGATGCTCTTGGCATCGCGGGCGGCCTGCTCCCGGATGTCGTCGGCGTCGCGGGTGCCCGCCTCGCGGATCTCGCTGGCCTCCTCCTCGGCGAGGCGCAGCATCGCGCTGGCGCGGCCACCCAGTCCGGCGTACGTCGGGTTCGCGTTCTCGGCGAGCTCGTCCTGCGCGCTGAGGAGCTGTCTCTCGAGCTCGGTGACGCGTTGCTCGGACTGGGTCAGCGCCGCGGCGACGCCGGACTTGTCCTGGAGGATCTGCCGCACGGTGTTGTCCACGGCGGCCTTGTCGTACCCGCCGCGCCGGACGGTCGCGAACGTCGGGAGCTGAACCGGTGCCGGCGGCTGGGCCGGGGTCGGTGCGGGCACCGGCGCGGGCGCGGGCGTGCGGACGGCCGGTGCCGGTGCCGCCGCCGGTGCCTCCGCCCGGGCCGGAGCCGGAGCGCGTGGAGTCGGCGTCGGTGTGGCGGCCGGTGTGGCCGGGATCTGCTGAGTGGGGGCCTGGTCCTCGGCCTGGTCCTCGGCCGGGTCCTCGGCCTGGTCCTCGGCCTGGTCCTCGGCCTGGTCCTCGATCTGTTCCTCGACAGGCGTGCCGAGGGCCTCGTCGGCCCGCTCCTCGACCGCCCGGGCAGTGCGGGCGGGCTTGTCGATCTCGACCGGTGGCACCTTGGACCGTGCGGTCTTGGCCGACTTCTTGGCCGTCCTGGCCACCGGCTTCTTGTTCTCGGCCGGTTGGTCCTGGGCCTCCATCACCGTGGTCGGCTCGTCGTCAGGGGTCTCTTCCGGCTCGTCGAAGATGGACAGGCCCTGGTCGCTCATGGTGTGGACATCCTCCCGGGAACTCGAGTTGGGTCCAGTCTGGCGGATGCCGTGAAACGAGTTCCACCCCGTTCGACGCCGATCTCACGCGCCAGGTTGCGACACGCCGCCTGACGTGGGCGGACGGCTGGAAATGCCGGAATCAGACGCCGCGGAAGGCGTTGATCGCGTCCAGATGGCGGGACCGCTTCTCCTCGTCGCGGACGCCGAGCCCCTCCTCGGGAGCCAGGCAGAGAACGCCGACCTTCCCCTGGTGGAGGTTGTGGTGCACGTCGTACGCCGCCTGGCCGACCTCGACCAGCGGGTAGCTCCGGGACAGGGTCGGGTGGATCATGCCCTTCGCGATCAGGCGGTTCGCCTCCCAGGACTCGCGGTAGTTGGCGAAGTGGGAGCCGATGATCCGCTTGAGGTTCATCCAGAGGTAGCGGTTGTCGTACTCGTGCAGAAAGCCCGTCGTCGAGGCACAGGTCACGATGGTGCCGCCCTTGCGCGCGGCGTACACGCTGGCGCCGAAGGTCTCCCGTCCCGGGTGTTCGAAGACGATGTCGACGTCCTCGCCTCCGGTGAGCTCCCGGATGTCGGAGCCGAACCGCCGCCACTCCTTGGGGTCAGCGGTCTGCTCGTCCTTCCAGAACCGGTACTCCTTCTCCGACCGGTTGATGATCAGCTCCGCGCCCATCCGCCGGCAGATCTCGGCCTTCTCCTCACTGGAGACCACGCAGACCGGGACCGCGCCGCCGTTCAAGGCGTACTGGGTGGCGAAGCCGCCGAGCCCGCCGCTCGCGCCCCAGATCAGGACGTTGTCGCCCTGCTTCATGCCCGCGCCGTTGCGGCTGACGAGCTGGCGGTACGCCGTGGAGTTCACCAGGCCGGGGGAGGCGGCCTCCTCCCAGGTCAGGTGGGTCGGCTTCGGCATCAGCTGGTTGGACTTCACGAGCGCGATCTCGGCCAGCCCGCCGAAGTTGGTCTCGAACCCCCAGATGCGTTGCTCGGGATCCATCATCGTGTCGTTGTGCCCGTCGGGCCCCTCGAGCTCCACGGACAGGCAGTGCGCCACCACCTCGTCCCCGGGCTTCCAGGCGTGGACCCCGAGCCCGGTCTTCAGCACCACGCCGGCCAGGTCGGAACCGACGATGTGGTAGGGCAGGTCGTGGCGCTTGGCCAGCGGGCTGAGCTTGCCGTAGCGCTCGAGGAAGCCGAAGGTCGACAGCGGCTCGAAGATCGACGTCCAGACGGTGTTGTAGTTGATCGCGCTCGCCATCACCGCCACCAGCGCCTCGCCGGGCCCGAGCTCGGGGAGCGGCACCTCGTCGACGTGCAGCGACTTGCGCGGGTCCTTCTCCTTGGAGTCCATCCCGTCGAAGAGGTCGACCTCGTCCTTGCGCACGATGGCGGCGCGATAGGACGTCGGCACCTCCAACGCCGCGAAGTCCTCCGCGGTGGCGGTGCCGGACGTGATGGCCTCGAGGATCTGCTGCACGGGGTCGTCTCCAGATGTCGGGGTCGACAGGGGGTTCTCGGAACCCTAATCAAGTGTGCAGAGAGCGTGGCGGTTCTGTGACCGACGGCTCACACGCCGAGGTGGCGCCTTCCCACCTCAGCGGGTCAGGGTCAGTGGAAGGTGGCCAGGGCACCCATCGGGTCCCACGCGGGCAGCACGATCGGTTCCTGGTCGAGCGCGTTGCGCAGGTGCTCGGGCAAAGCGCTGCGGGGGACGGCGATCTCGAAGACGTACTCGTCGAACCAGGAGTCGTCCATGGTCCAGAAGCCCTTGTCGGCCTTCTCGGTGCCCCAGGAGTTCTCCACCCGCCAGCGCGTCGGGACCTGGCTGTCGCCGGGGCCGTCGACGAGGTTGACGCCGGTGAGCAGCATGGCGTGTGTCATCGACGTGCCGTGGTGGTACAGGCGGTCGGCCTTGGTGAGGACCGGGCCGAGCTGCTGCGTGCCGTAGAGCTCGTCGTAGTCGTACAGCGACGCGTGCCAGAGCCCCAGGTCGCCGTCGAGCATCTGGCCGACGTCGCACCCGAACCACACCGGCTCGGCGGGGCGGTCGGCCGACCCGACGAGCGCGTCCGCGGCGAGCTGCTTGATCAGCGGCATCTCGACGTTGAGGTACACCACCTGCGGTGCGCCCACGACGTTCCCGAGGTGCTCGACGGTGAAGGTCCGGCCGAACGGGCTGCTGGGCCGCGGGTCGTGCACGACGCACACGTAGTCGTCGATCGGTAGCGTGACGTAGCGCTCGACGAACTCCCGCGGAGTGAGCTCGCCGTCGCGGTGGAAGCCCTTGTCGGAGTCGCGCCACTGCCACGTGAACGACGTGGGGGGCGTGCCGAGGTGCAGGCTCAGGACGCGGTGGACGGCGGCCAGCACCTCCTCCTTGGTCGCGGCCACCTCCTCGTCGGAGGCGCCTGCGGCGTGCCGTTTCCTGAGGTCATGGGCGGCCCGGCGCAGGAGGGACGACAGGTCGCGGTTGAGCTTGTTGGTCTTGGAGGACGACTGGGTCTCGGGCATGACCTCCTTGGGCACCAGCCCGTGCTTGGCGACCAGGGCGAGGAACATGTTCCACTGCCCGCCGTCCTCGGCCGGGCTCGCGAGGAGGTGCGCGACCGTGCGGTCGTCGACGTCCCGGTCGGCCGTCGCCAGGATCGACTCGAGCCAGTGGTTGGCCTTCTCGAGCTTGTCCCAGAACTGGAGGTGGCTCTGGGAGAACTCGAACTCCTTGACCCCGAGGCGGGCGGCCACCCCGACACGCAGGAGGTTCAGCCCGGCGAACATCCAGCACCGCCCGGACTGCTTCTGGTCGGTGGCCTCCCAGTCGTCCAGGAGATGGCTCATCGACCGGGGCACCGACAGCATCCGGGCATGGTCGAGGACGACGGTGTCGACATCCGTCCGGGCGAGGGCGTTCTGCATCATCCGGGCGCCGGGATCGGCGTCGACCGCCTTCGCGAAGCGCTCCAGCAGGTCCGGGGTCAAGGGGCTCGTCATGAGCGGAACGCTACCCCGGCCCTTACCACGATGGGGGTGCTGTCGATCTTCGGGGCTCGAGGGGTGCTCGGGGTCAGGCCGGGGGAGGCGGCTCCACGAGCTCGATGAGCACGCCGCCGGCGTCCTTGGGATGGACGAAGTTGACCAGGGAGCCGGCCGTCCCGCGCCGGGGCACGTCGTACAGCAGGCGGACGCCGCGTTCGCGCAGCACCGCCGAGACCGCCTCGAGATCGGTCACCCGGCAGGCGAGCTGCTGCATGCCGGGCCCGTTGCGGTCGAGGAACTTCGCGATCGTGGAGTCTCCATCGAGCGGGGCGAGAAGCTGGATCATCGCCCCCGAGATGTCGTCGGCCGGCCCGACCCGGACCATCGCCTCGCGGACCCCCTGCTCCTCGTTGGTCTCCTCGTGCACCGTCTCCATCCCGAAGGTGTCGCGGTAGAACGCCTTGGCGGCGTCGAGGTCGGCCACGGCGATGCCCACGTGGTCGATCGCGGCGAAGAGGTGGTCGGGGAGTTCTCCCAGGTGCGGCAGGGCCATGGACCCATCGTCGTACGCCGAGAGTCGTGCTCGCGTGTGAGGTTTTCCTCAGCCAGGTGTGACGTCGCCGCTCGCGGGCGGAGTGCGGCCCTGGGTATCGTCGAAGTGTTCGTTCGTCTGCTGTGGGAGGCACCCTCATGTCCGGAAACGTCATCGTCGCCGGGGCCCGTACGCCGATCGGCCGGCTGCTCGGAGGCCTGAAGTCTCTGTCCGCGGCGGAGCTGGGCGGTGTCGCGATCACGGGTGCCCTCGAGAAGGCCGGCGTCTCCGGTGACCAGGTCGACTACCTGATCATGGGGCAGGTCATCCAGGCCGGGGCCGGGCAGAACCCGGCTCGCACCGCGGGGATCCATGCGGGGCTGCCGCTCTCACTGCCGTCGATCACCATCAACAAGGTGTGCCTGTCCGGCCTGAACGCGATCGCCACCGCCGACCAGCTGATCCGCGCCGGCGAGGCCGAGATCGTCGTGGCGGGCGGCATGGAGTCGATGACGAACGCACCCCACCTGCTGCCCAAGTCGCGCGAGGGCTTCAAGTACGGCGACGTCACCCTCGTCGACTCGATGGCCCACGACGCGCTCTGGGACCAGGCCACCTCCCAGGCCATGGGCGCGCTCACCGAGGACTACAACAAGGCACACACCAGCCTGACCCGCGAGGAGCAGGACGCCTTCGCCGCACGCTCCCACCAGCGGGCCGCCGAGGCGTGGAAGAACGGCGTCTTCGACGACGAGGTCGTCCCGGTCTCGATCCCGCAGCGCAAGGGCGACCCGAT
>NZ_DASXWU010000060.1:0-85012 GCF_036503465.1 Nocardioides sp. | reverse complement strand
AACCCGAGCAGCGCGGCCAGGCCGGAGAACACCAGCAGCTTGCGCAGGCGGTGCTTCTTCTTCGGCTGTCCGCGCAGCTCGGCGGCCTTGGCCGCGGCCAGGTCGCGACCGGTGGCGGCCTTGTCGGCTGCCAGCTCGACCGCCGCGGCGGCGCGCTCGGACGCGATCGCCGCGCTCTGGGCCAGCAGCGGGGCGGCCTTGCTCCGGGCGTCGGCGATCGCCGGACCGGCCTGGTCACGGGCCTCGGCGAGGATGGGGCCGGCCTTCTCGACCGCGGTGTCCAGGGCCGCTTCGACGTAGTCGGCGGCCTGCTCCAGGACCGTCTTCTTCCGGCGGATACGCATAGGGGGATCCTTCCGTTCGTCTCGTTCGCTATCCCACCACCATCCTCCACGTACCCACCAGGGCCGTCTCCACCGCAGGGTTGTCGACCATGGGAGGATCGGCAGCACCAGCACCACCACGCGAGAGGCAGACATGGCTGACCAGCAGGCCGTCCTGAAGACCAACCGGGGCGACATCACGATCAACCTGTTCCCGAACCACGCTCCCGAGACCGTCGGCAACTTCGTCGGTCTCGCCGAGGGCACCAAGGAGTACCGCGACGACGCCGGCCGCAGCGGCCAGCGCTACTACGACGGCCTCACGTTCCACCGGGTCATCGACGGGTTCATGATCCAGGGCGGCTGCCCGCTCGGCAGTGGCACCGGCGGGCCGGGCTACACCTTCAAGGACGAGCCCCACCCGGAGCTCACCTTCGACAAGCCCTACCTGCTGGCGATGGCCAACGCCGGCCCGGGCACGAACGGCTCGCAGTTCTTCATCACCGTGGCCCCGACCACCTGGCTGAACTTCAAGCACACGATCTTCGGCGAGGTCGCCGACCAGCCCTCGCGCGACGTGGTCGACACGATCGCGACGACGGCGACCGGTCAGGGCGACCGCCCGGTGGAGCCCGTGGTCATCGAGTCCGTCGAGGTCCGGGGCTCCTGAGCGCCGCCGACGGGTCCGGCACCGGGCCGGCGACGCCGGCGGAGAACCCCGCCGGCGTCCCGACGTGCTACCGGCACCGCGACCGCGAGACCTACATCCGCTGTCAACGGTGCGGGAAACCGATCTGTCCCGACTGCATGCGCGACGCCTCCGTGGGGTTCCAGTGCCCCGACTGCGTGGCCGACGGACGGCGTACGACGCGCCAGGGCCGCACGCCGTACGGCGGCATCCGGCCCGGCACCTTCGGGCTGGTCTCGAAGGTCCTGATCGCGCTCAACGCCGGCGTCTGGGCGCTGATCATGGCCACGGGCGGGAACAACAGCGAGTGGGTCTACCGGCTGGCACTGATCCCGCGGGGTGCCTGTGTGGCGACCGACCATCCGGGCAACGTCTACCCCGGCTTGACCAGCGCTGCTGACTGCGCAAGGGCGCCCGACGGCTCATGGGTCGGTGTCGCGGCCGGGGACTGGTGGCAGCCGCTGACCTCGATGTTCACCCACGTCTCGGTCCTGCACATCGGCTTCAACATGCTCGCCCTGTGGATCCTCGGCCCGCAGCTCGAGCTGGTGCTGGGGCGGGCGCGCTTCCTCCTGCTCTACCTGCTGTCCGGGTTTGTCGGCTCGGCCGTGGTCTACCTGCTCTCCGACCAGTCCGCGCCCACCCTGGGCGCCTCGGGGGCGATCTTCGGGCTGATGGCGGCGCTGCTGGTGGTCGCCCGCAAGGCGCGGGCCGACGTCAGTCAGCTGATGGTGTGGATCGGGATCAACGCCGCCCTGACATTCTTCGCGTCGGGAATCTCCTGGCAGGGCCACGTCGGCGGCTTCCTCGGCGGCCTCGTGCTCGCCGGGGTGCTCGTCTACGCGCCGCGGGAGCGCCGTACGACGTGGCAGGCGGCGGGCTTCGCCGGTGTCGCGATCCTGGTGGCCCTGGTGTTCCTGCTCCGCACGGCAGCCCTCACCTGACCGTCCCACCCCATGGTCCGGGCTGTCCCCAGGTGTGGATGACCCTGGGGAGAACTACAAGGATGTGATTATCCACAGACGATTGCACAGGTGTGGACGAATCGGCTGAGTCACTCCCACCTGGTGGCGAACGAGAAGCCCACGGCCATGAAGGCGATCCCCACCACGAGGTTCCACTGGTCGAGGTCGTTGAAGACCGCGACCTTGTGCAGGTTGTCGCCGGAGAGCACATAGAAGGTACAGATCCACAGCAGCCCGAGCACGAAGCAGGCCAGCATCCCGACGACGACCCCGCGGCCCCGGCCGAGCGGGGTGGCGGGGTGGGCCGACGCCAGCAGGCCGATGAAGAACAGCCCGAAGCCGACGGCGTAGTTCCACTTCTCCATGTCGCCCATGAACGACGGGCCGCCGGGCTCGGCGGCCGGGATCGCGTTCGGGTCGGGCCGGACGGCCAGGTAGTAGAAGACGATCCAGGCGATGCCGAGGAGCATCAGCACGACCGTGATCGCGAACCGGACGCTGAGCACCGGTCCGCGGTCGGGGTCGACGAACTGCTTGGCCTTGAGCTTGGCCACGCAGGCCTCCTTCACGCAACGCGACGCCGTCCGGGCGTCCCTTCCAGGTCGCGGGATACCTTAGTCGGCATGCTGCCGCGACCCCACCGAGCCCTGGCCTGGCGTGTGGCGACGCCCGTGGTCGGGCTGCTCAGCGGGGCCCTGTTCGTGGTGAGCGCTCACAGCAGCGAGGGCACCGACCTCCGTCCGGGCCGCTTCACCGACCTCGCCTCGATGGTGCAGTACGACGCCAGCCGGGTCGCCGGTCTCAAGCAGCGGGTGGCCGACCTCAACGAGCAGGTGAACCTGCTCAGCGGCACCGTCAACGACCGCCAGGTCCGCCGGTTCAACCACCAGGTGTCGGTGCTGAAGGACCCCGCCGGGTTGCTCCCGGTGACCGGTCCGGGGATCACGATCACGCTCTCGGACGCGCCGCAGAGCACAGGGCAGGACACCCCCGACACGGTGGACAACCCCAACCTGCTGCTCGTGCACCAGCAGGACATCCAGGCCGTGGTCAACGCGATGTGGAAGGCGGGCGCCGAGGCGGTCACCATCCAGGGGCAGCGCGTGGTCAGCACGACCGGCATCCGCTGCATCGGCAACTCCGTGCAGCTCCAGGGCGTGCCCTACAGCCAGCCCTACCGCATCCAGGCGGTCGGCGACGTCACAGCCCTGACCAACGCCATCGCGAACGACGCCTACCTGCAGGTCTACCGTGCCGACGCCGCCGACCCCGACATCGCCGTCGGCTGGGACGAGCAGGTCGCGGACAAGGTCACGGCTCCGGCGTACGACGGGCTGACCGACTTCCAGTACGCCAAGGTCCTGCCGCCGAGCGGCTCCGGCAGCTGATCCGGCTCTCAGGACGACGGCGGCGGGCTGGTCGGCAGGCTCGTCGGCGGCGAGGTCGGCTCCGTGGTGGGTGACGACGTAGGCGGCGTCGTCGGCTCGAACGTCGACACCGTGATGAACACCGGCGACCCCTGTTGCAGGTGCGTGCCTGCGGGCGGAGTCTGACCGGTGACGGTGCCCTTGGGCTGCGTCGAGCTCGCGTCGTCGCTGACCCGTGGGTCGAACCCGAGGTCCTTGAGCTTCTGCACCGCGTCGTCCTCGGACATCCCGACGACGTCCGGCACCGCCTGTGGACCTCGGCTGATGCTGACCGTCACGTCCGAGTTGCGCGCCACCTGGGTGCCGACCGGCGGATCCGTGCTCACGACGGTGCCCTGGGGCTGGTCGGAGTCGACCTTCTTGAAGACCCCGTTGAGGTGGGCGCTCTGCAGCTCCGACTGTGCATCGGTGCGCGAGTCACCGACGATGTTCGGGACCTTGGTGGGATGCGTCCCCAGGGAGAGCGTGTAGTTCACCGTCGAGTTCTTGTCGACGAACTCGTCGGCCGCCGGGTCCTGGGAGATCACGTGGTTGGCCGCGACCTTGCTGCTGTAGTCGCGGTTCACCGTGCCCACGTCGAGACCCGCGTCGGAGATCTTGGCCCGTGCCTGGTTGTCGCTCAGGCCGGCGAGTCGTGGTACCTGCACCTGGTCGGTCGGGCTGGCGAACATCTTCGGCAGCAGGTACGCCGCGAGGCCGAGCACGATCACGAGCAGGAGCGCGAGGAACACCAGCAGACCCGGCCGGGTGCCGCGGTCGTGCTCGTCGTACTCCTCCTGCGGCGGTGGCACGGGGGTCACGACGGTCGTGGGATCCGCGATCGTCGGCGGTGGCAGCACCGGCGGCGGGGGCGGCGCGACGTGCACCGGATGGCCGGCGAGGTACCGCTCGATGTCACCACGCATCGCCGCGGCCGACTGGTAACGGTCCTCCACCCGCTTCGCCAGCGACTTCATCACGATGGCGTCCACCTCGGGCGGCAGCTCGGTGTCGTGGTCGGACGGCGGCGCCGCCTGCTCGCGGACGTGCTGATAGGCCACGGCCACCGGCGAGTCCCCGACGAACGGCGGACGGCCGGTCAGCAGCTCGTAGAGCAGGCAGCCGGCGGAGTAGACGTCCGAGCGCGAGTCGACGGCCTCGCCGCGTGCCTGCTCGGGTGAGAGGTACTGCGCGGTGCCGACCACGGCGGCGGTCTGTGTCATCGTGCTCGACGCGTCGGAGATCGCCCGGGCGATCCCGAAGTCCATCACCTTCACGTCGCCCGCCGGGGTGAGCATCACGTTGCCCGGCTTGATGTCGCGATGGATGATCCCCGCCCGGTGGCTGTAGTCGAGCGCGGAGAGCACCCCGCTGGCGATCTCCAGGGCGCGCTCGGGCAGGATCTTGCGGCCCTCACGGAGGATGTCGCGCAGGGTGCGCCCGGCGACGTACTCCATCACGATGTAGGGCTGGGAGATCCCCGAGCCGTCGCTCGCGGGGACCTCGCCGGTGTCGTAGACGGCGACGATCGCCGGGTGGTTGAGGGAGGCCGCGCTCTGCGCCTCGCGCCGGAACCTGGCCTGGAAGGTGACGTCGCTGGCGAGGTCGGTGCGCAGGCGCTTGATCGCGACCGTGCGGCCGAGCCGGGTGTCGGTCCCCTTGCGGACCTCCGCCATGCCGCCGCGACCGAGGAGCTCGCCGAGCGCGTAGCGGCCGCCGATCAGCGACTGCGCCTCGGAGGCCTCGAAGTGGCCGTCGGATCTGCTGTCGGGACTCACTGGTGGCCCTTCCCGTGCTTGTGGCCCTTGCGGTGGCCGTTCCCGTTGCCGTGGTTGCCCTGCTCGGTGGGGCTCGACACCGGACGGGACGTCGGGCTGGAAGCCGGCGTCCGCGAGACCGAGGGCGTCGAGTGGCGGAACGTGGGCGTGTGGCTGGTCGTGTCGGTGCCCGGGGGCGACGGGTCGCCGCCGGTCGCGAGGCTGGCGAGCGCGGCGATCGCCACCACCAGCACCAGCACCCCGGCGGCGGCCCACACCGGCATCGGCACCCGCCGCGCCCGTGACATCGGTGTCGAGGCCTCCGCGGCCGCCGTCGCGCCGACCGCGGCACCCGCTTCCGCTCCGCCCGCCACCTCGGCGGCGACCGGGGCAGGCATCACCTTGGTGGCCCCCGCGTCCGAATCTTCCGGCGACTCGATCGCCCGGCGCACGGCTGCGGCGAACGCCGCCCCGTCGGCGTACCGCTCCTCGGGCGCCTTCGCCAACGCCCGTCGTACGACGGCCGCGAGGGCGGGCGGGACGGTGCTCGGCAGCTCCGGCACCGGCTGCCGCAGGTGGGCGATCGCGGTGGCCACCGGGGTGTCGGCCTGGAACGGGCGCTGTCCGACCAGGCACTCGTAGGCGACCGCGCCGAGCGCGTAGACGTCGGAGGCGGGTGTCGCCGGCCGGCCCTCGGCCTGCTCGGGGGAGATGTACTGCGGCGTGCCGAGCACCTCGCCGGTCCGGGTCAGGGCGACGGAGTCGGCAGCCCGGGCGATGCCGAAGTCGGTGATCTTCACCTGCCGGTCGTCGGTGACCAGGATGTTCGCGGGCTTCACGTCGCGATGGACGATGCCCTGGGCGTGGGCAGCACCGAGGGCGTCGGCGGTTGCGGCGACCAGGCGGGCCGCGGCGGACGGGTCCATCGGCTGGCCGGGCCGCAGCACGGCCGACAGCGGCCTGCCCTCGACGTACTCCATCACCAGGAACGGCGCGTGATCCCCGGTGCCACCCTCGTCGCTCGACTCGCCACCGGATTCGCCACGCGACTCGCCGCTGCCGAAGTCGAAGACCTGCGCCACCCCGGGGTGGTGGAGCCCGGCGGCGTGCTGGGCCTCGGTCTCGAACCGCGACCGGAAGACCGGGTCGTCGGCGTGCTCCTGCTTGAGCAGCTTCACCGCGACCGGCCGGTCGAGGACGGTGTCGGTGCCGCGCCAGACCTCGCCCATGCCCCCCGTGGCGATCCGGGAGTCCAGGCGGTAGCGCCCGCGGGCGTCGGCGAACGCCGAGGGGCGGGGTGTGTGGTCAGCCATGGGGGTTCAGCACCGCCTCCATGACCGCCTTGGCGATCGGGCCGCCGAGGGTGCCGCCGTGGATCTCGTCGGTCGGCTGATCGACGTGCTGGAGCATCACGGCGACCGCGACCTTCGGCGACTGGGCGGGTGCGAACCCGATGAACCACGCGTACGGCGGCACCTCGCTGCCGTCGGGGTTCGTCAGCCCGCTCTGCGCGGTGCCGGTCTTGCCGGCGACCTGGATGCCCGGGATCGCCGCCGGTGTCGCGGTCCCGCTCTGCACCGTGGCCACCATCATCCGGGTGATCTCGCTGGCGGTGGACGACGACGTCGCCTGGGAGAGCTGGGTGCTCGGGAACTGCTTGAGCGTCTCGAAGCTGGTCGGCGACTGCTGGGAGTCGACGAGGTAGGGCTTCATCACCACGCCGTGGTTGGCGATGCCGGCGGTGACCATCGCCATCTGCAGCGGCGTCGCCGTCACCGAGTCCTGGCCGAAGCCCGAGAGCGCGGTGCCGGGCGCGTCCTCGCCGGCGGGGTACTGCGAGACCGCCTGCCCGGGCAGCTGGTCGGAGTCGAGGTAGCGCTGGTTGAAGCCGAAGCCCTCGGCCTGCTGGTGCATCGCGCTCGCGCCGACCTTGACCGCGAGCGGCGCGAACGCCGTGTTGCAGGAGAACTCCAGCGCCTGGATCAGCGGGATCTTGCTGTTGCTGCAGCCGCTCAGGACGTCGTTGTGCACGACGCTGTGCGACTGCGGAAGCGTGTAGGTGTCGCCGGCCGGCATCAGGGTGTTGGCGTTGTACCTCCCGGTGCCGACCGCCGCGCTCGCGGTGACCACCTTGAACGTCGACCCGGGCGCCAGGGTGGTCTGGATCGCGCGGTTGAGCAGCGGCTGCGACTTCATCTTGGACAGCTTGCTGGCGTAGGCGTTGGCCTTCTTGAAGTCGTGGTCGGCCAGCTTGTTGGGGTCGTAGGTCGGCAGCGACACCATCGCCAGGATCTTCCCGGTGTTCGGCTGGAGCGCGACGACCGCCCCCTGCACGTCCGCGCCCAGCTTGCGCAGGCCGTCATACGCCGCCTTCTGCGCCGCCGGGTCGATCGTGAGCAGGACGTTGCCGCCCTTGGTCGAACTGCCGTTGACCAGGTCGACGAGGCGGTTGACGAACAGCGAGTCGTCCTCGCCGGACAGGAAGGAGTTCTGTGCGCGTTCCATGCCGGTCTCGTTGCCGAACGTGTACCAGCCGGTGATCGGGGCGTACAGGAACGGCTTGTGGTAGACGCGCTGGTACTTGTACTGGTCCTTGGTCGGCACGCTCTCGGCGATCGCGGTGCCACCGACCATGATCGCCCCGCGCTCGCGGGAGAACGTCGCGGTCGCCACCCGGCCGTTGTCGGTGCGGTCGTCGAGCGCGTTGGCGTGGTAGTACTGCAGGTACGTCGCGTTGACCGCCAGCGCCAGGAACAGCAGCAGGCAGAAGATCGAGACCGTCCGGATCGGTTTGTTCACTGCAGCTTCACCACTTGCGTCGACTCCATGTCGGCGTCGTCGGGCGTGGACAGGTCGGGCAGGGGGCGTCTCGCGGCGTCGGAGATGCGCAGCAGGATCGCGACGATCACCCAGTTCGCCACCAGCGACGACCCGCCGTACGAGAGGAACGGCGTGGTCAGGCCGGTCAGCGGGATCAGGTGGGTGACCCCGCCGACGACCACGAACACCTGGATCGCGAGGGCACCGCCCAAGCCGGTCGCCAGCAGCTTGCCGATGTCGTCGCGGCTGATCAGGGCGGCACGCAGCGCACGCTCGACGATCAGGCCGTAGAGCAGGATCACCGCGATCGAGCCGGTGAGACCGAGCTCCTCGCCGATCGCGCCGAAGATGAAGTCGCTCTCCGCGAACGGGATGCGCCAGGGTGCGCCCTGACCGAGCCCACGCCCGATCAGCCCGCCCCAGGCCATCCCGAACATGGTCTCCACACTCTGGCGCCCGAGGTCGTCCGTGCCGGGCCCGTAGTGGGCCCAGACGTCGGAGAACAGCTGGAACCGCTCGCGCACGTGGGCGATGAACAGGTACGTGAGGTAGGAGCCGACCACGAACAAGGTGGCGCCGACGACCAGCCAGCCGGCGCGCTCGGTGGCGACGTACAGCATGATCAGGAAGAGGCCGAAGAACAGCAGGCTGGAGCCGAGGTCGTGCTGGAAGACCAGGATCCCGAGGCTGACCACCCACATCGCCAGGATCGGCCCGAGGTCGCGGCCGCGGGGCAGGTCGATCATCGCCACGCGTCGCCCTGCGAGAGCGAGGGCGTCGCGATGGAGGACGAGGTAGCCGGCGAAGGTCACCACCAGCAGCACCTTGGCGACCTCGCCGGGCTGGAAGCTCATCGAGCCCAGGTGGATCCAGATCCGGGCACCGTTGACGGTCTTGCCGATGCCCGGCGCCATCGGCAGCAGCAGGAGCACGATCGCGGCCAGGCCGGAGGTGTAGGTGAACCGCTGGAGCACGCGGTGGTCGCGCAGCAGCACCAGGGTGCCGACGAACAGCACGACCCCGATGGTCATCCAGATCAGCTGCTGCCGGGCCAGGTTGTGGTCGCGCGCGAGGTCGATCCGGTGGATCACGGCCAGGCCGAGGCCGTTGAGAGCGGCCACGATCGGGAGCAGGACCGGGTCGGCGTACGGCGCGACCATCCGGACGGCGATGTGCGCCGTGATGATCAGGACCGCGAGCCAGCCGCCGTACGACACGATGTCGGCGGGCACCTTCCCCTTCACGCCGAGGCCGACGGCGGCGTATGCGCCGACGCCGACGAGGAGGGCCAGGATGAGCAGGAACAGCTCCGCCCCCCGCCGGCGGCGGTGTACGAAGTGCATCAACGCCCCGGAAGGCTGCGCCATCTCAGCCACCGCCCGTCGACGACCGGTTGGCGGCGAGGTGCTGCACGGTGCGCTCGGCCTCGTCGAGGCTGCCGGCGCCGATCCCGGACTCCACGGAGCGGGCGCTGTAGGGGTCGAGCTGGGAGACCTTCACGTTGGTCGTCTCGTAGGCGTGGGACAGCTGGATGCCGGGGACGTCGGCCTGCACGCCGCGGAAGATGGTGACGACCCCGTCCTGCTCACCGACGTAGTACTGGTGCTGGCTGTAGCTCCACCCGGCGGCCGCCGCCATCCAGGCGATGCCGATCAGCCCGAGCAGGAGCAGGCCGCGGCGTAGCCAGGGACGGTGGCGTGGCGCACGGGGTGCGTAGCGGGCGGCCTCCGGGTCGGTGTCGATCGCGAACGGTACGCCGGGGGGCAGGTCGTCGATGATCTCGGCCGCGACCGGCTCCATCTCGCCGGTGTCGCCCGAGCGGTGGCCGCGGAAGAACGACGTACCGGTGCGAGGCCTGCGCTTCAGCTCGGCGGCCGAGCCGACCACCATCGGCGCCGGTGGCTCCGTGCCGTCGGCGGGGAGGACGTCGGCGACGATGCAGGTGACGTTGTCGGTGCTGCCGGCCTCGAGGCTGGCGCGGACCAGCTCGACGGCGGCGAAGTCGGGGGAGCCCGTCGACAGGATGTCGGCGAGCCGGCGGTTGTCGAGGGAGCCGGACGCCCCGTCGCTGCAGAGCAGGATGCGGTCGGACTCGGCGAGCTCGACGGTGAACAGGTCGGGGTCGACGTCGTGGACGCCGTCGAGGGCCTTGAGGATCAGGTTGCGGTGGGGGTGGGTGCGAGCATCCTCCTCGCTGATCCGGCCTTCGTCGATCAAGCTCTGCACGAACGTGTGGTCGGTGGTGAGCTGGCTGATCTCGCGGGCCCGGAAGAGGTAGGCACGGCTGTCGCCGACGTGGCCCATCGCCAGGGTCACGCCGTCGAAGAGCGCGACCGTGGCGGTGGTGCTCGTGCCGCTGAGCGCCGGCTCCTCGTCGATCAGGTCGCCGATCCTGTCCGAAGCACGGTGCAGGGCGCCGGCGACCAGCTCCAGCCGGTGCTCCGTGTCGTGGTCGTCGCCCGGTGGCTCGTCGAGCCGGCGGAGCTGGCCGATGGCGGTGCTCGAGGCGAGGTCGCCCCGGGCGGCGCCGCCGACGCCGTCGCAGATCGAGAGGAGCCAGGGTCCGGCGTACCCGGCGTCCTGGTTGTCCTTGCGTACGCGCCCGACGTCGGAGATCGCGGCGTACTGCAGTCGGAACCTCACTTGCGCAGCTCCAGCAAGGTCTTGCCGATGCGGACCTGGGTGCCGAGGGTGAGGGTGGTCGGCTGGGTGATGCGGGCGCTGCCGATGTAGGTGCCGTTGGTCGAGCCGAGGTCCTCGACGAACCACTGGTCGCCACTCGCGGCTATCCGGGCGTGGCGCGTGGAGACGTAGTCGTCGTCCAGCCGGATCGCGGCGTCCGCACCGCGACCGATCAGGATCGGCGCCTGGGAGAGGTCGGCGCGTTCGCCCTTGTTGGCGCCGTCGACGACGAGGACGTGGGTGGGCGACCCCTTGCGGGCCTTCTGCTTGGGCTGCCGGCGCGCCTTGGGCGCCGCGGCCTCGCGAGGGGTGGCGGGCATCCGGGCGCCGAACATGTCGGAGCGGACCACCGAGATGGCGGAGAGCACGAAGATCCACAGGATCGCCAGGTAGGAGATCTTGATCAGGAACAGCGTGAGCTCAGACATCGGCGTCGTCCTCCTCCACGCGCACGGTCATCGTGGTCCGGCCGATCCTGACCTCCGAGCCGTCCTGCAGACCCGCGCTGGTGATCCGGTGGCCGTCGACGAGCATGCCGTTGGTCGAGCCGAGGTCCTGCACGGTGATGGTGACCCGGCCGCCGGCCTCGTTGACCGTGAACTCGACGTGCCGCCTGCTGACGCCCGGGTCGTTGATGCGCAGGTCGGCCTCGGTGCCGCGCCCGACGACGAGGCCGGGCGGCTGGAGCGGGTGGCGGGTGCCGTTGACGTCGAGGAACGCCCGCGCCCGGCGTACCTGGGTGATCGTGGCATTGCTGACGACCGAGGCGTGCGCCTGGCTGCGCACCCGGAACCGGCCGATGGTGAGGTCGTCGGCGGTGTCGAAGGCGATCGTCACCGGGCCGGCGAACACGTAGCTCTGCTTCTCGGCGTGCTCCTGGAGCTGGCCGGTGAGCTCCTTGACCAGCGCCGAGTCGTAGGGCGACAGCCGGTCCATGTCGGGCTGCGACAGCTCGACGTGGAAGTCGTTGGGGACCATCCGTCGCTGCCGGGACAGGATCTGGGTGTTGTTGTCGCACTCGCGCTGGAGAGCCGCCGCGATCTCGACCGGCTGCACCGCGCTGCGGAAGGCACGGGCGAAGGCCCCGGAGACCAGCGCCTCGAGCCGCTGCTCGAACTTCTGCAGCACGCTCACGCCGTACCTCCTCTCCGCATCTCACAGCCCCGTGGTTCGCGCATCCGGTGATCCGATGGGCCGCCGGCCCTCCCGCCCCGGTGGGACGAGGCCCGAGTGTGGTCGGGTTGTCGCCGATGCTAGCCAAGCCGGGCCATGACGGCCCGACCCGGCAAGCCGTGGCGGGACGACGCGGTGGTGACCTCCTCGCTGAAGGTCGGGCGTCGCAGGCCCAGCGGGTCGCGCTCGGGGTTTGGGCGCCGTCAGCGGCCTGGGATAGCCTTGGCGCGCTTCAGGCGCGAGTGGCGGAATAGGCAGACGCGCACGGTTCAGGTCCGTGTGCCCGAAAGGGCGTGGGGGTTCAACTCCCCCCTCGCGCACCCGAGCGAGGACGCCTCGCCCCGGCACAGCCGGGGCGGGGCGTTCGCAGCGAGCGGCGCCTCCGCCCCGCGCCCAGCTTTCGGCAGGATGAGCACATGCGACATCCGGGCGAGACGGAAACCGAGAAGCAGCGACGGGTCTGGGACAAGGCGGCCCCGAGCTACGACCGGCAGCTCGACTTCGTCGAGCGGTTGATGGGACCCGGCGATCGCGAGTGGGTGGGCGAGCGCGCCACGGGTCGGGTGCTGGAGGTGGCCATCGGCACCGGCCGAAGCATCCGCTACTACCTCGCCGCGAACAGCCTGACCGGGATCGACCTCAGCCCGGAGATGCTGGAGATCGCACGCCGTCGAGCGGAGGAGCGTGGGTTGCCGGTCGACCTGCGCGAGGGCGACGCGGAGGCGCTACCCGTCGAGGACGCGTCGTACGACTCCGTGGTCTGCGAGATGTCCTTGTGCACCATCCCGGATCCCGCGGCCGCGATCGTCGAGATGAAGCGTGCCCTGGTGCCGGGCGGCCGGCTGCTCCTGCTCGACCATGTCCGCAGCACGTGGCCCCCGATCTTCGCGGCACAGTGGCTCACCGAGCGGGTCAGCATCCGGATGGCCGGTGAGCACTTCACCCGGCGTCCGCTGCCGTTGATCAGGGCGGCGGGCTTCGAGGTGGTGGAGACCGTTCGGCGCCGGGCCGGCGTGATGGAGCGCGTGCACGCCGTCAAGCCGGGCTGATCGTCGCACCCCGGAATGCCGGCGAAATGCGAGGCGAAATGTGAGGCGCCCTCGCTCGCGCTGCGAGCGAGGGCTGTGGCGCCGGCTGCCGTCCCCCCGGGCGATAGCGGAACCCCCTCAGCCTGCTCGTCCCCCCGGTCGAGTGGGCTGTTCCGTGACAGTGATCGGCCGATCGTGCCTCGGTGACAGAGAAACGGCCGGGCCGGCCGCTCATGACGCGAATCCCGGTGAATCTTTCGGGAAATGTCCGGAACGCCGTCGGATTCTCAGCAGAGATGCGATCTGGCCGCAAAATGTGAGGCGCCCCCGCTCGGATACGAGCGGGGGCTTTGGCGCCTGCCGTCCCCCCGGGCGGTCAGCGAACCTCCATCAGCCCGGACATCCCCCCGGTGTACGAGCTGGCCGTGTGCCCGATCCGAAGATCCTGGCCACTGGGAAGATTCAACGGCAGATCTTCCGGCAGCGTAAGACCTTGCCCGAAAGTTTTCCGCGACTTGCCTGGGGCTTGGCAACCCGACGGATCTAGGCCGTGCGCATCCGGTCGTGGAGCCTGGTCGTCCACGGTCCGACCGGCCATGCTCCCACCCTCGGACACGCCACGACGGGCTGGACGCCGCGGATCGAGCTGGTGGTGAAGACCTCGGTGGCCGAGGCGAGCTCGGCGGTCGAGAGTGGTCGCTCGCCCGGCGCTCTGTCCTCGCTCCGAAGCAGGTCGAGGACGCGGTCGCGGACGGTCCCCGGAAGGATCCGCCCGTCGAGGGGCGGCGTGACGAGCGTTCCGCCGATCACCGCGATGACGTTCGCGGTGCCGCACTCGAGCACCTGGTCCGCAGAGTCCACCAGGAGCACGTCGTCGGCCGCACCGGGGTCCGCCACCAGCCGGCGGTCCACCCACTTGTGGGTGCCGAGTCCGCGGCGGACACGCCGGAGGGCGACGGTCCGCGGCTCGAGGCCCGGCTCCTCGATCGGCACGACGTCGACCTGCCACACACCGCTGGTCGGGTCGTACGACGTGCGCACCCGCGCGCTGCCGGGACCCTCGGCGTCCGCTCCGATCCGCGTCGCCAGCGCCGACTCCTCGACCGGTACGCCGTACAGCTCACGGACCGAGCGGCCCAGACGAGCGACGTGGGCCTCGAGGGCGACCGGGTGCCCGTCACGTACCAGCAAGGTGTCGAAGACCCCGAGCGTCGGGTCCGGAAGGTCGTGGTCGTCGCCCACGGTGACGCAGCGTACGGCGGTGGTCGCTCTCGGCGGACCGGCGCCATGGACGACCGTTCATACTGGCGCCCATGGGCAGGCGGCGGGACGGCGTGCGCTGGGGGCGCGTGGTCGTGGTCCTGTTCGCGCTGGCGATCATCAACGTCCCGTACGTGCTCCACGAGTGGCAGCAGCACCGCGCGGCCACCGACGGGGTGCTCGTCACCGCGTCCGTGGTGGGGGTGAGCGCGGCCGGCGACGACGCCGTCGTCACCTTCCGGTTGCCGAAGGACGTCGACGAGAAGCAGACGGTGCGCACGGTGAAGGTGCACCACGACGTCGGGGTGCGGGCCGCACGGTCACACGAGCTCGACGTGCGCGTCCTGAAGGGACAGCCCGGTTCCTTCCATGTCGACGGACAGGTCCGGAGCTGGGCGCCGCTGATCATCACCCTGGTCGCGGACGCGTTGATCGCCCTCCTGGTCGTGCTGTCGTGGCGGCGCGGCGGACGCTTCCGGCGGCCCACGCTCATCGGGGTCGCGCTGGAGGACCTGCGCAGCGGCGAGGAGGGGTCGATCCTCGACAAGCAGGACGACGGCAGCTACGTCATCAACGGCGAGGTCGCCCAGTCCGGTCCGTCCTCCGTCGTCCTGGCCCTCCGCGATCGCGACGTCCGGATCCATCTCCGCGAGCACGCGAACCCGATCGCCGTCGGCGGGCGCGCGCAGGTACGCGCACAGCTGGTGGGCTGATGCTCCAGAAGGTCGTCGACACGCTGCTCTCCGTACCGCCCGCGATCGCGCTGCTGATCATCGCGATCCTGGTGTTCGGCGAGGCGGCTCTCTTCTTCGGCTTCGTGCTGCCGGGCGAGACCGCCGTGGTGTACGGCGGGGTGCTCGCCGACGCCGGGAAGGTGTCGGTGCTGCTGGTCCTCGGCGTCGTGTTCGTGGCGGCCGTGATCGGGGACAGCGTCGGGTTCGAGGTCGGCCGGGTGCTCGGACCGCGCCTGGTCCGGGCACCCATCCTCCGCAACCACCCGGAACGGATCGAGCAGGCTCAGGCCTATCTACGGCGCCGCGGCGGACGGGCCGTGGTGATGGGTCGCTTCACCGCGTTCCTGCGAGCGGTGATGCCGGGCCTGGCCGGGGCGAGCCGGATGCGCTACCGCCGTTTCCTCGTGTTCAACGTGATCGGCGGCGTGATGTGGGGGAGCGCCTGCGTGCTGCTCGGCTACTTCGCGGCGCACTCCATCGGCACGATCACCCATGCCCTCGGCGTGACCAGCGGTGTGATCGTCGCGGTCATCGCGATCGGTGTGGCCTGGGCCTGGCACCGGCGTACCCGCGATGTCTGAGACCGTTCTCGACCGGCGCGGCTGGGCGGGCTGGCGGACCGTCCTCTGGCTCGGCGTGGTCAGCCTGCTCGTCGACCTGGTCTACGAGGGCGCGCGCTCGATCACGGGACCGTTCCTCGCCTCGCTCGGCGCGTCGGCGCTGACCGTCGGTCTGGTCACCGGCGCCGGGGAAGCGGCCGCACTCGGGTTCCGGCTGTTCTCCGGTCCGGGCGCCGACCGCACCGGCCGCTACTGGCGCTGGATGGTGCTCGGCTACGCCCTCACCGCCCTGGCCGTCCCGCTGATGGCGCTCGCCCCGGCCCTCGGGGCCGCGGGGCTCGCCTTCGGGGCGTCGATGGTGCTCCTCGAGCGCACCGGCAAGGCGATCCGCAGCCCGGCCAAGTCGGTGCTGCTGGCGGTCGCCGCGCGCAACGTCGGCCGCGGCCGCGGCTTCGGCGTGCACAAGGCGCTCGACCAGACCGGCGCGTTCCTCGGGCCGCTGCTGGTCGCCGGCGTCGTCGCCCTCACCACCCACCAGTGGGCCGGCCTGCTGGTCCTCGCGGTCCCCGGCGCCGTGGCACTCGGCGTACTCACCTGGATGCATCGCTACGTCGGCGACCCACCGCGAGCGCAGGAGTCCGAGCAGGCGCCGCTGGTCGCCCTGCCGCGCCGGTTCTACGTGTACGCCGTGGCCTGCGCGCTGACGACGGTCGGGCTCATGACCTTCGGCGTGATCTCCTTCCACCTCGTCCACGAGCATCTCGTCACAGCCGCCCTGGTGCCCGTCGTGTACGCCGCCGCGATGGGTGCCGAGGCGGTGGCCTCCCTCGGCACCGGCTTCGCCTACGACCGCGTCGGAGGGGGCACCCTGCTCGTGCTGCCTGTGGTCGTGGCGGTCGTCCCCGTGCTGGTGTTCACCGACCACGTCGCCGTCGCCGTCGCCGGGGTGCTGCTCTGGGGTGCGGCGACCGGGGTCCAGGACTCGACGGTCAAGGCGCTCGTCGCCGACCTCGTCCCCGCAGCGCGGCTCGCTACGGCGTACGGCGCCTTCGCGGCGTTCCAGGCAGTTGCTGCCTTGGCCGGCGGTGCCCTCGCCGGCTGGCTGTACGACGTTCACCGAGGCGTCCTGGCCGGAGCGATCGCCGGCGCCCAGGTCGTCGCGCTGGTCCTGCTCGCGGCCGTCCTGCTCAGGTCGCGGAGGGATCGGGATGTGGCCTCGGGTCGCGGCTAGTGTGAGCAGCATGTCGGCCACCCCGTCGTCGTACTCCATCACGATGCGCCTGCACACCGCTCCCGACCACGGCGTCGTCGGAGCCGTCGCCACGGCGATCGCCAAGGCCGGCGGGATCGTGACCGCGATCGACGTCGCCGACTCGAGCCACGACCGGCTCGTGGTCGACGTGACCTGCTCGGCCGCCGACGCCGACCACGCCGAGGTGGTCGTCGCCGCGGTCCGCGAGGTCGACGGCGTCGACGTGCACAAGGTCAGCGACCGGACCTTCCTCCTGCACATCGGCGGCAAGATCGAGGTCACCTCGAAGGTTCCGCTGCGCACGCGCGATGACCTCTCGATGGCCTACACACCGGGCGTCGGCCGGGTCAGCGCTGCCCTCGCCAAGAACCCCGAGGACGTCTCCCGACTGACGATCAAGGGCAACTCGGTGGCCGTCGTGACCGACGGGTCCGCCGTGCTCGGGCTGGGCAACATCGGCCCCGGAGCCGCGCTGCCGGTGATGGAGGGCAAGGCCGCGCTGTTCAAGAGGTTCGGCGACATCGACGCCTGGCCGATCTGCCTGGACACCCAGGACACCGACGAGATCGTGCGGACCGTGGAGCTGATCGCGCCCGGGTTCGGCGGGATCAACCTCGAGGACATCGCCGCACCGCGCTGCTTCGAGGTCGAGCGCCGGCTGCGCGAGAGCCTCGACATCCCGGTCTTCCACGACGACCAGCACGGCACCGCGATCGTCGTGCACGCCGCTCTCACCAACGCGCTGCGCTGCGTGAACAAGAAGCTCGCCGACGTACGGATCGTCGTGGCCGGCGCGGGCGCGGCCGGGTCCGCGATCGTCACCGTCCTCCTGGCCGGCGGAGCGGGCGACGTCGTGGTCGTCGACAAGGACGGCATCCTCTCCGCCGACGACGAGACGCTCAGTCCGGCCATGGCCGAGCTCTCCACCCGCACGAACGCGTCACGACTGCGCGGCGGACTGCACGACGCGCTGCGCGGATCCGACGTGTTCATCGGCGTCAGCGCTCCCGGCATCCTGCCCGCCGAGTGGATCGCCGACATGGCCGAGGACGCCGTCGTCTTCGCCCTCGCCAACCCCGACCCGGAGGTCGACCCGGCCGAGGCCGAGCGGTACGCGGCGGTCGTGGCCAGCGGGCGCTCGGACTTCCCCAACCAGATCAACAACGTGCTCGCCTTCCCCGGCGTCTTCCGTGGCCTGCTGGACGCCCGGGCCAAGGAGATCACCGTCGAGATGCTGCTGCGGGCCGCCGACGCGATCGCCCACGTCGTGGGCGACGACGAGCTCAATGCGAACTTCATCATCCCGACGGTGTTCCACCCCGACGTACCGAAGGCCGTCGCCGCCGCCATCCGAGGAGCCGATTCATGAGCGTGGCCACCACCCTGGGCGACTTCACCGCGACCACGATCGACGGGAAGGACCAGGAGCTCGGGACCTACCTGGGTGACGTGGTGCTGGTGGTCAACACCGCCAGCCAGTGCGGGTTCACGCCGCAGTACGAGGGACTGCAGCGGTTGTACGAGACGTACGCCGGCCGCGGCTTCACCGTGCTCGGCTTCCCGTGCGACCAGTTCGGCCACCAGGAGCCCGGGACCGAGGACGAGATCGCGTCGTTCTGCGAGACCAGCTACGGCGTCTCGTTCCCGATGTTCGCCAAGGTCGAGGTCAACGGGAAGCACACCCACCCGCTGTACACCTGGCTGAAGAGCGAGAAGAGCGGCCTGCTCGGCGGCGCGATCAAGTGGAACTTCACCAAGTTCCTGATCGGCCGGGACGGCACGGTCGTCGACCGCTACGCCCCCCAGACCGCCCCGGCCGAGCTGGTCGAGGACATCGAGAAGGAGCTCGCCGCTGAGGTGTGAGGCGGCGGGCGCGAATTCCCCGCTCAGGCGGGGAACTCGGCACTGAGTGCGGGAGATTTCCTCCAACAAGTGCAGAATTCCCCGCTTAGGCGGGGAATTCGCGCCGACCGCCTAGCTCAGTCGGAGGTCTCGGTGGCGTAGAGCGCGGCGCCGACGATCCCGGCCGCGTTGCGCAGCCGGGCGGGGATGATCTCGGTGTCGATGTCGATCAGGGGCAGGAACTTCTCCGACTTCTTGCTGACGCCCCCGCCGACCACGAACAGTTCGGGGGAGAAGAGGTCCTCGAGCTTGCGGTAGTACGTCGTCAGCCGCTTGGCCCAGTCCTTCCAGGAGAGGTCCTCGCGCTCGCGGGAACTGGCCGCGGCGCGCTTCTCGGCGTCGTGACCGTCGATCTCGAGGTGCCCGAGCTCCGAGTTCGGCACCAGGACGCCGTCGTACACCAACGCCGAGCCGATGCCGGTGCCCAGCGTGGTGACGATCACCAGGCCGCGCCGGCCCTTCGCCGCGCCGTACCGCACCTCGGCGAGCCCGGCGGCATCGGCGTCGTTGACCACGTGGACGTCGCGTCCGGTCTTGTCGGTGAACAACCGGTCGGCGTCGGCCCCGATCCAGTGCTTGTCGATGTTGGCGGCCGAGTTGACGACGCCCTTCACGACGACGCCGGGCACGGTGACCCCGACCGGAGCGTCGGACGTCGGGAACATCGCGAGGAGCGATGCGAACACCTCCGCAACGGCCTCGGGGGTGGAGGGGTCCGGCGTGTCGATCCGGACACGGTCGGTGGCGAACTCACCGCGCGCGACGTCTACGGGGGCTCCCTTGATGCCGCTGCCGCCGAAGTCGATGCCGAACGGAAGCCCCGCACCCGTTGCCGTCATGAGGCCAATCTCCCCGTCCCGGACGCGCGGACGCAACCACCCGATATGTCCGGACCCTTGCCAGCCTGGTTTACAAATCGTATCGTGATGTAAACCTGATCTCCACGAGGCAGGAGCCAGACATGACGTCCCGGATCGCGAACAGCACCGTGCCGCAGGGTTCGACCGAGCATTGGCGTGACCGGAAGCGGTACCTGTGGCTGATCGGGCTGGTGGTGCCGTCCCTGGCCTTCATCGCGATCGGGATGTGGCAGCTGACCGGCTGGGGCGTGTGGTTCTGGATCGGCCCGGTCGTGATTCTCGGTGTGGTCCCGGCGATCGACCTGATCGCGGGGCTCGACCGCTCCAACCCGCCCGACGACGTGATCGAGATGCTGGAGAAGGACCGCTACTACCGCTGGATCACCTACCTCTTCCTGCCGATCCAGTACGCCGGGTTCGTCGGTGCGATGTACCTGATCACCCACGTCGACCTCAGCACGCTCGACAAGGTCGGGATCGCGATCTCGATCGGCTGCATCGGCGGCATCGGCATCAACACCGCCCACGAGCTCGGCCACAAGAAAGAGGCCAACGAGCGCTGGCTGTCCAAGATCGCGCTGGCGCAGAGCTTCTACGGCCACTTCTACATCGAGCACAACCGCGGCCACCACGTACGCGTCGCGACGCCTGAGGACCCCGCCTCCGCACGGGTCGGCGAGAGCTTCTACCAGTTCTGGCCGCGCACGGTCGGGGGCTCGTTGAGGTCTGCGTGGAACCTCGAGAAGAAGCGGATCGCCCGCCGCAAGCAGCACCCGTTCCAGCTGTCGAACGACGTGCTCAACGCCTGGCTGATGTCGGCGGTGCTGTGGGGTGCGCTGGTCGTCTGGCTCGGCCCCGGCATCGCGCCGTACCTGGTGATCCAGGCGGTGGTGGGCTTCTCGCTGCTCGAGGTCGTCAACTACATGGAGCACTACGGGATGCTCCGTCAGAAGGTCGGCGTCGGCGAGCGACAGCGCTACGAGCGCGTCGATCCCTCGCACTCGTGGAACTCCAACAACATCGCCACCAACGTGCTGCTCTACCACCTGCAGCGACACAGCGACCACCACGCGAACCCGACGCGGCGCTACCAGTCGCTGCGCGACTTCGAGGAGAGCCCGGTGCTGCCGACCGGGTACGCCGGGATGATCGTGCTCGCCATCGTCCCCGCCGTCTGGCGCCGGGTCATGGATCCCCGCGTGCTCGCCCATTTCGGCGGCGACATCAGCCGCGCCAACATCAGCCCCCGCAAGCGGGACACGATCCTGGCGAAGTACGGCGACGCCGGCAGCGGTGGTGTCGAGACGGGCGCCGAGGCGCCTACCTCGACCACCGACGCCACCACCGGGTCGCCTCCCTCACCCACCGGTGTGGACGAGGCGCTGGCGTGGCGGTGCCCCGGCTGCGGCTACACCTACGACGTGGTGGCCGGCGAGGAGCGCGAGGGGTTCGCGGCCGGGACCGCCTGGTCGGACGTGCCGAACACCTGGTGCTGCCCCGACTGCGGCGTACGGGAGAAGGTCGACTTCGTCCCTGTCGAGCCGGCCGTGACCGGCCGAGGCAGTTCCTAGACTGGCGGGGTGACCACCGCCCCGGCCCGGACCACGCACGAGCGCGTGGTCGCGGCGGCCGCGGAGCTGACCCTCGACGTCGGCTGGGCCGGCGTCACCATGGGCAAGCTGGCCCACCGGGTCGGCGTGTCCCGGCAGACCGTCTACAACGAGGTCGGGTCGAAGCCGCAGCTGGCCGAGGAGATGGTGCTCGCCGAGCTCGCGAAGTTCCTCGCCGTCGTGGACGCCGCCTTCGACGAACAGCCCACCGACCTGGTCGAGGCGATCCGGGCCGCCTCGCGCGGCGTCCTCGAGCTGGCCCGGAGCAACGCCCTGCTGCAGGCGGTCGTGTCGGCGTCGTACGGCGCGGAGACCGAGCTGCTGCCGCTGCTGACCACCCGCAACGACGCGCTGGTCCTGGCCGCGAGCCAGGTGGTGCAGAGACGCGTCGCGGCGTACCGCGTCGACATCGACGACCGGCACCTCGGCGCCGCCATCGACATGGTCGTCCGGCTGGTGCTCTCGCACGTCGTCCACCCGATCGGCGAGCCGGCCGACACCGCCGACGACATCGCCTGGATCTCGAGCCGGGCCCTGCAACCGTCGGGACGGCCATGACGCAGAGCGTGGGTGCGGGCACCGTCGAGTACTCGTCGACAGCCGGCCGCGGCGTGATCCTGGCCGCGGTGCTCGGATCCGGCATGGCGATGCTGGACGGCACCGTCGTCAACGTCGCGCTGAAGACGATCGGCAAGGACCTCGACGCCTCGCTCGCCGAGCTCCAGTGGATCACCAACGGCTACCTGCTCCTGCTGGCCAGCCTGATCCTGCTCGGCGGGGCGCTCGGCGACCGGATCGGCAGGCGGCGGGTGTTCCTGATCGGGGTGGTCTGGTTCGCGGTCGCGTCCGTGCTCTGCGGCGTCGCGCCGAACCCCACCCTCTTGATCGGCGCCCGCGTCCTTCAGGGGATCGGCGGCGCCCTGCTCACCCCGGGCAGCCTGGCGATCATCGAGGCGGTCTTCGCCCGCGCCGACCGGGGCCGGGCGATCGGCGCGTGGTCGGGGCTGGGCAGCATCGCGGCCGCGATCGGCCCCTTCGTCGGCGGCGGGCTGGTGCAGTACGCCGACTGGCGCTGGATCTTCCTGATCAACGCACCGCTCGCGGCGATCACGGTCGTGGTCGCGCTCAAGTACGTCCCGGAGACTCGATCACAGGCGGACGGGCCGTTCGACGTGGTCGGCGCGGTCCTGGCCGCGCTCTTCCTGGCCGGCCTCACCTACTGCCTGATCGAGTGGGGCACGTCGTACGCGCTCCCGGCACTCGGCGTCGGCATCACCACAGGAGTCGCCTTCCTGGTGGTGGAGCATCGCTCGGCCCACCCGATGATGCCCCTGGGAATGTTCACGAGCCGCAACTTCAGCGCCGCCAACGCGATGACCCTCCTGGTGTACGCCGCGCTGGGCGCGGTCATGTTCTTCCTCGTCATCGACCTTCAGACGGTCGGCGGGTACGGCGCACTCGAGGCAGGCCTCGCCACGTTGCCGCTGACCGTGATCATGTTGTTCCTCGCCGCCCGTGGTGGCGAGCTGGGTGCGCGGATCGGTCCGCGCATCCCGATGACGGTGGGACCGCTGGTGATGGCGGTCGGCGTCGCCTGGCTCTCCCTGGTCGGTGCCGGCACGTCGTACTGGACGGGTGTGCTGCCACCGGTGTGCGTGTTCGGGCTCGGCCTCGCGCTGATGGTCGCGCCGCTGACCTCCACCGTGCTCGCGGCCGCTCCTGAGGACCGGACCGGGATCGCGAGCGGCGTCAACAACGCGGTCGCCCGCGCCGGGTCGCTGCTCGCGGTCGCCGCGCTGCCGGTGGCGGTCGGCCTCTCGGGGGACCAGTACGCCGTTGCGGCCGCGTTCGACGACGCCTATGGCAAGGCGTTGCTGGTGTGCGCCGCGATGCTGGCGGCCGGCGGCGTCATCTCCTGGCTGACGATCACCCACGGGCCGCTCGCGACAGGGGACGGCGAGGCCGAGGGGGAGCGACCCGCGTCGAGCACCCAGTTGGAGTGCCCCACCCGGGGTCACTGATCCGTCCGGAGGCCATCCACCTCGCCACTACCCTTGTCATTCATGGGGGGAGCTCGGGCACGACGCCGCGCCGTGGTAGCCGCCTGCCTGCTCCCCGTGCTCGCACTGGCGGCCTGTGGGGACCCGTCGTCGCGCGTGTCCGGCGAGCCGGCGAGCAGCGCGGCGCCGGGAAGCACCGACTCCTCCGGAGAACCGACGGATCTAGCGTCGTCCACCTCCGCGAGCGAGGATCACACGGTCCGGCGGCCCGGTCCGTTCCGGGCCCCGCTGCACACCCCCGACATCCTGATCTTCCGCAAGCACCCGCTCAGCGACCCGATGGTGCGCCGCATCCGGCAGCTGCAGGGGGTGACCCGGGTCGAGCGGTTCAGCCTGGCCCAGGTGAGCATCCAGGACCACGCGATCAACGTCGCCGCTGTCGACCCGGCGACGTACCGGAACTTCAACACCGACACGATCTTCACCAAGGGCTCGTCGTCCACGGTCGCGCAGTACCAGCCGGAGTGGAACCGGATCGCCGGTGGCGAGATGGCGCTGCGGTCGGGGTTCAGCAAGCAGGTCGCGAAGGACGGCTACGTCCGGCTCGGCGCCCGAGCCGACGCGCCGCAGATCCACGTCGGGGTCTTCTCGCCGCAGATCCCGCAGGTCGACGCCGTCGTCAACGACACCTGGATCAAGACCCTCGGAATGCGCAAGGGCAACGCCCTGCTGGTCTCGACCGGGATCCGGACCCCCGCGTCGATCCGCAAGCCTCTCCAGCGGATCGTGGGGCACGCGGCGTCGGTGCAGCGCCTCGACGTCGCCGCGCGGCTCGGGCTCGACCCGAAGGCCGTGCAGACGGCGTTCCTGGTCGGCAGCGCGTCGGACGCGGTCGGCTCCTACAGCTACTCCGTGCTCGGCGGGGGGCGGATCGCCCCGCAGCAGGCGTGGGTGAACAGCCACATCGCCACCGAGACCATGCCGATCATCGGCCCGATGACCTGCAACACCCAGATGTTCCCGCAGCTGCGCGCCGCCCTCGACGAGATCGTCGCCGACGGGCTCAGCTCCGCGATCCACCCGGACCAGTACGGCGGCTGCTACGTACCTCGCTTCATCGCCGGCACCACCACGCTGTCCAACCACGCGTTCGGCCTGGCCTTCGACCTCAACGTGCCGGAGAACCAACGCGGCACGGTCGGGCAGATCAACCGGCAGGTGGTCGCGATCTTCCAGAAGTGGGGCTTCACCTGGGGCGGCGTCTGGCACTGGACCGACCCCATGCACTTCGAGCTCAACCGCATCGTTCAGCCGCGTTGAACTTGGCGGGATCTGACGGCCAGCTTCGCGGGCACCTCAACCAGTTCTCGCTCGCACGTAGGCGCCGAAGCCGGGCATGGTGAAGCGCACCAGGCCGTGACCGACGGGCTCGATCACGCCCTTCTCGATCAGGCGCTCGCGGGGCACGCTGATCGACCGGGTGTCCTGGCCGAGAGCGGTGGCGATCTGCGCCCGTGTCACGTTGTCGGTGCCGGCCGCGGCCATCGCGGACAGGAACGCCTGCTCCTTCTCGGTGGCCGCTCCCCATCGGGCGCGATACATCGCCGTCAGCTGTTCACCGGCCCTTGGCAGGCCGGCCTCGACCTCGGCGAGCCCGATCGTGTCTCCGGTACCAGGGGCCGCGGCGGACCAGGTCGTGCTGCCCATCAGCTGCAGGAAGTACGGATATCCCCGGGCCTCACCCACGATCCGGTCGAGCGCGTCCTCCGTCCACGACACCTCGCTGGCCCGGGCCGGCTCAACCAGCGCAGCCCGGGCGTCCGGCTCGTCGAGCACGTCGAGGGCCACGAACGCGCTGCGCTCGCCGAACGTCGCCGCGCGGGTCAGCGCCTCCGGCGTCACCGGAAGCCCGGCGGTCACGAGCGCCAACGGGTTGTGCTCACGGTCGCCGGCCAGGTTCTGCCAGGCGTTGAGCAGCACCGACATGTCGTCGGCGGACGCCGCGTGCAGCTCGTCGACGAAGACGAGCAGACCGGCGCCGCCGCGGCTGCGGACCCGCGTCGCCGCGTCGTGCAGGAGGTCCTCGAGCGCCGCGATCGGCGCCGCCGAGGTCGGCTCCGCCGGGGGAGTCCTGGCGATCTCCCCGGTGACCCGGACGCCGGGAACGCCCAGCTGGAGGCCGATCCGGTCCAGGCGTGAGTGCCATCGGGCCGATTCGTCGGCCGGCACCACCTCGGCCCGCTCGAGCGCGCGCGCGACTGCCCGGACCAGCTCGGGCAGGAACGGACGCTGGCGGGAGCACGCCACCCACGCCGTCACGAAACCGGACTCCTCGGCATCGCGTTGCGCAGCCCGCAGCAGCGACGTCTTGCCCAGCCCGCGGGGCGCGTGGAAGACCAGCATCGGCCCGCCGATCTCGCCGAACGTCCCGACCCGGCCCAGCTGGTCGCGGATGCGTCCGAGCTCGGTACGCCGGCCGGCCAGGACCCGGGGGACCTCCCCGGGCGTGTACGGGTTGGGAAGCGCTGCGTCCACGGCTCCGATACTTCTTGATACTTGGCGGCAGTATCAAGAGCTATCCGTCCCGGCCGTTCCGGCCCTGGAGCCGACCCGTCGTCCGCGCCGTGGCCTGCGGCGTGCCCTCGTCTACGCTCCTGCAGGTGAGCACGCTCGATGACGCCCGCGAGGGCATGGATCTGTCCGTCCGTCCCCAGGACGACCTGTTCGGCCACGTCAACGGCCGCTGGGTCGAGGAGACGGAGATCCCGGCCGACAAGGGCAGCTGGGGACCGTTCGTCATGCTCGCCGACGTCGCCGAGACCCAGGTCCGCGCGATCATCGAGGAGCTCGCCGAGCGCGTGGCGAACGGCGAGCAGGAGCTCGACGGCGACGCCATGCGGATCGCCTGCCTCTACGCCTCCTTCATGGACGAGGCCACGGTCGAGTCCCTGGGCATCGAGCCGATCCGGCCGCTGCTGGACGCGGTGGCGAGCCTGCGCGACGTCCGCGACCTCGCGGCGTTCCTCGGCGAGTTCGAGCAGGTCGGCGGCAGCGGTCCGTTCGGGGTGTACGTCGACGTCGACGCCAAGGACTCCGACCGCTGCCTGGTCAACCTCGCGCAGGGCGGGCTGGGACTGCCCGACGAGTCCTACTACCACGACGAGAAGTTCGCCGAGGTGCGCGCGAAGTACGTCGCCTTCCTGGCCCGGATGTTCAGCCTGGTCGGACGCGCCGACGCCGAGGCAGACGCCAGCACCGTGATGGAGCTCGAGACCCGGCTCTCGCAGGGCCACTGGGAGCGGGCCGAGACCCGCGACATCCAGAAGACCTACAACCTGATGACTCTCGCCGAGCTCAAGGAACTCTGCCCGGCGTTCGACTGGGAGGCCTTCGTCCGCAACCTGGGTGGCTCGGAGCGGACCATCGCCGAGACCTGCGTCCGGCAGCCGTCGTACCTCCAGCACCTGTCGACGGCGCTCGAGGAGGTGCCGATCGAGCAGTGGCGCACCTGGCTGGCGATGCGCGTCGTCCGCTCGGCCGCGCCGTACCTCCCGGCCGAGCTCGTCGAGACCAACTTCGACTTCTACGGCCGTACCCTCAGCGGCACCCCGCAGCTTCGCGAACGCTGGAAGCGCGGCGTGGCCGTCGTCGAGGGCGGGATCGGGGAGGCGGTCGGACGTGAGTACGTCGCCCGGCACTTCCCGCCGGCGTCCAAGGCGATGATGGAGGAGCTCGTCGGCAACCTGCTGCGCGCCTACCGCGAGTCGATCACCGCGCTCGAGTGGATGAGCCACGAGACCAAGCAGCGGGCCTTCGCCAAGCTCGACATGTTCCGCTCCAAGATCGGCTACCCGGAGAAGTTCCGCGACTACTCCGAGCTCGACTTCAAGCCCGACGACCTGCTGGGAAACGTCCTCTCCGCCAACGCTTTCGAGACGCGGCGCCAGCTGGCCAAGGTCGGGGCGCCGGTCGACCGCGAGGAGTGGCTGATGCTCCCGCAGACCGTCAACGCCTACTACAGGCCGGGCATGAACGAGATCTGCTTTCCGGCGGCCATCCTGCAGAAGCCATTCTTCAGCCCCGACGCCGAGATGGCCGAGAACTACGGCGGCATCGGCGCCGTGATCGGCCACGAGATCGGGCACGGCTTCGACGACCAGGGCGCTCAGTACGACGGGGCCGGCAACCTCGAGGACTGGTGGACCCCAGAGGACAAGGAGCGCTTCGAGGAGAAGTCGAAGGCGCTGATCGAGCAGTACAACGGGTTCGAGCCGCGCGACCTGCCCGGCGAGCACGTGAACGGCGCGCTGACCGTCGGCGAGAACATCGGCGACCTGGGCGGCCTCACGATCGCGCTGATGGCCTACAGCATCGCCCGCGACGGCGACGTCGGGCTCGAGGACGCTCAGACGCTCTTCTTCAACTGGGCGTACTGCTGGCGCACCAAGCGCCGCAAGGAGCTGGCGCAGCAGTACCTGACCATCGACCCCCACAGCCCGTCGGAGTTCCGGGCCAACATCGTGCGGAACCTCGACGAGTTCCACGCCACCTTCGGCACCGGGTCGGGCGACGGGCTCTGGCTCGATCCCGAGGCCCGCGTCCGCATCTGGTGACGGCGGGCACATCGGCCGGCTCATCGGCGGAGCACGGACAGGCGGCCTACCGCGTCCGGTTCGACTACGGTCTCGCCGGCGCCCGGGCGCTGACCGCGGACGCGCAGGCGGGCGACGTCGCCGTGGTCGTGGACGTGCTCTCCTTCACGACCACGCTCGCGGTCGCGGTCGAGGCCGGCATCGAGGTCTACCCCTATCCGTGGGCGGCGGCCGACGCACCCGCCTACGCCGAGGAGCGCGGTGCGGTGCTCGCCCGGGGCAGACGCGCGGGGCTGTCGGACGGAGCGGTGAGCCTGTCGCCGGCTTCGTTCGCCGGGGTCTCCGGGATCGGGCGCGTGGTGCTCCCGTCGCCGAACGGGTCGGCCATCTCCTTCGCGCTGGCGGACGCCGGGGTGCAGGTGGTCGGCGCGTGCCTGCGCAACGCCTCGGCGGTCGGGCGGTGGCTGTCCGCGTGTACCGGTCGGCTGTCGGTGGTGGCGGCCGGCGAGCGATGGCCCGACGGGTCGCTGCGGCCGGCGGCCGAGGATCTCTGGGGCGCCGGCGCTGTGCTGACGGCGCTCGGCGCCCGGGACACGAGCCCCGAGGCGCGCCTCGCGGTGGCGGCGTACGACGTCGTGCGCGACGACCTCGCGACCGCGCTGACCGCCTGCGCGAGCGGCCGCGAGCTGAGCGTCGCCGGCTTCCGCCGCGACGTCGAGATCGCGGCGGCTGTCGACGTCAGCGAGGTCGTGCCGGTCCTGGCCGGAGAGGCGTTCACCGACGCGGGTGGGTGAGCGCTCCCGCGGCTCGCCGCTCCATCCGTCTCAGACCATTGCGGCGGGGTCGACGTGGTGCTCCGGCGGCTTGCGCGGCAGGAAGAACGAGGGCACCAGGCAGAGCCCCACCAGCACGGTCGCGACCAGGAACACTCCGCCGAAGGACTGGCCCATGAAGTGCAGGCCCTGGGACATCACGGCCTTGGCCTGGTCGGGCGACAGTCCGAGCTTGCCCGGGTCGGCGCCGTTCTGGATCGCCAGCGTCGGCAGCACGCTCTTGGAGTGGCTGTTGTAGGCGTTGGTGAGCAGCACCGAGAACAGCGCCGTCCCCATCGAGATGGCGATCTGCTGGGTGATGTTCATCAGTGTCGAGCCGCGGGCGATGTCGTGGTCCTTGAGACTGGCCAACGCCGCGGTGAACACCGGCATCATCGTGGAGCCCATGCCGAGCCCCATCACGACGAACGCGGTGATGATGTAGCCGTACGACGTGTTGTCGTCGACGGGGATCAGCATCGCCATGCCGAGCGTGTCGAGGACCAGCCCGGTGAGCACGACCTTGCCGGGGCCGATCTTGTCGGCCAGGAAGCCGGCGATCGGCATCGTCAGCATCGCCCCGAAGCCCTGTGGCGCCACCAGCCAGCCGGAGCTCAACGGCGACTCGCCGCGCACCTGCTGGAAGTAGAGCGTGAACAGCAGGGAGGCCCCGAAGAACGCCATCGCGAAGAGGGTCATGGTCAGCACCGCGACGGTCATGTACCGGTTGGTGAACAGCCGCAGCTGCACCAGCGGGTGGATGTTGTGCCTGCGCAGCGCCCACGGGACGAAAGCCGCCACCAGGGCGATCCCGATCAGGGAGGTGATCACGACCTGGGCGGTGAACATCGTGCCGTGCTGCTGCTTGGCGGCCGGGATCGAGGACACGCCGTACAGGAACAGAGCCAGCCCTGGCGACAGCAACAGCATCCCGACGAAGTCGAAGCTCTCCGAGGGGTGCACCTCGTCACGGTCGAGCACGCGCCACGCATAGATCGCCGCGACGATGCCGATCGGGACGTTGATCAGGAAGATCCAGTGCCACGAGGCGATGTCGATCAACCAGCCGCCGAGGATCGGGCCGAAGATGGGGCCGAGCAGCATCGGCACGCCGAGGATGGCCATCACCCGGCCCAGCCGCTCGGGGCCGGCCGCGCGGGTCATGATCGTCATGCCGAGCGGCATCAGCATGCCGCCGCCGAGACCCTGGAGGACACGGAAGGTCACCAGCATCTCGAGGTTGGCCGCCGTCGAGCACAGCGCGGATCCCGCGGTGAACAGCACGATGGCCAGGATGTAGAGGCGTTTGGTGCCGAACCGGTCGGCGGCCCACCCGGTCAGGGGGATCACGGTGGCCAGCGCCAGCGTGTAGCCGGTGGCCGTCCAGGCCACCTGGGCCTGGGTCTTGCCGAAGATGTCCTGGAAGGTGCGCTGCGCGACCGCGACGACGGTGATGTCGAGGATCGACATCACGGCGCCGAGCACCACGACCCCGGCGACCAGCATCACCCGCTTGTCGAGCCTGCCGTCGGTAGCGCCGGTCGATTCGCCCACTCCGCCCACGTGGGCGTCGATCTCAGTGCTCATCCGTCACAACTTCCTCTGCGTGTGTCTGGTTCCGAGAGCCTAGGGACTGCCACCGACAGCGGGCCAACGCTTTGCCGGTCGTCCGGCCGACCGTCCCGGAATCCTTCCCGAACGCCGGACGACGTACGGGTTGTTCCCCTTCTCTGTCAGACGTTCGTGGCGGGCCGAACGTGACACCCGGCGGAATCCTTCCCGGTCCGGGTCACGACTCGGTCACGGTTGTCTCTACCGCCTGGGCAGGCGCACCCGCGAGGACCGCCGGGTCCATCGCGGGCGAGCCGGTCACGACCGGCTCCGGGCCGTCGGCGACCGGACGGCGTACGTCGTCGGCGATCTGGTCGCGGAGCATGGTCACGATGTACGCCGACGCCACCAGCGTCACCGCGCCCATGATCACGAAGATCGTGCGGTAGCTCAGCACCACGACCAGCAGCGACCCGACCGCCAGCGAGATCGCCTGCGGGGCCGCCATCACGACCTCGACGGCGGCCGAGACCCGGCCCATGATCGCCTGCGGTGTGCGGCGCTGGATCAGGGTCATGAACGCCACCATCATCAGCGGCATCGCCGCCCCCATCACGACGGCCATCGCCAGCACCACCCAGAACTGCTGGGCGGCCGCCATCGCCAGGATCGAGACGGCCGCCACGAACAGTCCCACCACACAGCCGGCGACCTCGCCGATCCGGCGCACCACCGCGCTCGAGGACAGGCCGCCGCCGATCGCGCCGATGCCCTGGGCGGTCACGATCGCGGACACCCAGGTGACCGGCTTGTCGAACCCGTCGAGCAGGGCGTACACGGCCGACTCGGCGAAGCCGAACACCAGGATGCAGATCCCGAACCCGACCAGCGTGTGCTCGAGGACCCGGTCGGCGGCCAGGTGGCGCAGGCCTGCGGTCATCTGCTGCCAGAAGTGCGAGTCCTCCCGCTCCGGTGCCTGCTCCTGCACGGCGATGGTCGCGATCACGATCGCGGCCAGGAAGAACGACGCCGCGTCCAGCACGGCGACCGCCCATCCGCCCAGCCAGGTGAACAGCAGCGCTCCGATCAGCGGACCGAACAGGCGGAAGGACTCCTTCGTGGTCTGCAGCGAGGAGTTGGCGTCGACCAGCATGTCCTCGGGCATCAGCTCTTTGAGCAGGCCGTTGAGGGCGGCGGGGAGGATGACGAACGACGCGCCGTACATCATCGCGACCGCCCAGATGATCCAGACCTGTCCCTCACCGCGCACGAGGACGAGCGGGAGCACGCCGACGCCGGAGGCGACGTGGCCCCAGACCAGCAGTGGCCGACGCTTGAGCCGGTCGATCCAGATGCCGAGCAGGGGGGCGAAGAGTGCCGGGATGACCATGAAGAAGAAGGTCAGGCCGGCCATGCCGTTGGACCCGGTCACCGACTTCACCCACATCGAGAGCACCAGCAGCATCACCGAGTCGCCGAACATCGAGGTGGTGAGGCCGGCGTACAGGCGCGAGAAGCCGGGCTGGCGGAAGGCCTGCTTCATGAGGCGTCCGCCGCGTCGTCATCCGTCCGGTCCTCCGTGCCCGTCGCGTCGGCGGGAACCGCCTCGACGCCGGGCAGGAGGAGCGGTGCCCCCCACGCGACCAGCTCGCAGAGCCGTGAGCCGCCGGGGCGTTTCGACGCGTCGGTGAGTCGGTCGGCGTACCGCTCGAGCACGGCGCGGATCTCGAGGTTGAGCTCGTCGAGCTCGTCGACCGTGAGCCAGCTGGCGTACTGGGTGCTGGTGGCGGCCTCCGCCCAGTCGCGATCCCCGTCGTCGAGTAGCTGCGCACGTGCCTGCTGGAAGCGGGTGACCTGGCGCTGCAGGAGCATCTCCTCCAGCGCACGTCCCGCCCGGAGCTCCCCCGGGGTGGCGGCCACGTCGTCCCACGCCAGCCCGACGGAGCGGACCTGCCACGGGCGCTGCCGGCCGATCCCGCCTCCGGCCTCCTCGACGAACTCGTGCTCGGCGAGCTTGCGCAGGTGCCACGAGCAGTTCGCCGGGGTCTCGTCGAGCCGGTCGGCGAGCTCGGTGGCGGTGAGCGGTCCGTCCACGGTGAGCAGCTCCATGATTCCGAGCCGCACCGGGTGGGCCAGCGCGGCGAGCTCGCGCGGGTCGCTCAGTCGTCGGTACGACGTTCCCGGCGCTGCCGCGTCCCCTTCTCGTGCGGGTCCTGCGGACGGGCGCGTCGCTTCGCCCGTCGCTTCGCCTGTCCCTTGCGTCGTGTCGTCACGGCGCTCCCCCTTCGTGCTCGGCATGCCGTCGAAAGTACTCTTTCGAAAGGACTCTTGCAACCGCTTCGGCGGTGGAAGACGTGGATGAGGACCGGCAACTCCTGCGAGGCCCTTCCCATTCCCGAGCGCTCCTCGGGCACCCGTCGTCGGTGGCGCTGGCTAGGTTCATGGCGGGGCCGGCGTGACGTGAGGAGGTGCCGGTGAGCTTCGTGCCGCTGACCGGGCCGGCGACCCTGCACGCCGCCGAGTCGCCGCGGGACGCGACGGTGGAGTTCACCGACGACCGGCGGACCATCACACTCCCGATCCGGGCCGCGCTCCCGGTCCTGGCCAAGTCGCGCACCGCCGACGACGCGCATCCGTCCGTCGCCCTGCTCGCGGCCGCCTCGCTGCTCGGCATGCGCTTCGTGGCGGCCGGCAAGTTCGAGCCGGGGGACGGGGTCTGGCGGCTCGGTGCCCTCGACCCGGCCGACACCGACCGGCTGCGGCGGCTGGCCGAGTCGCGGGCCTACGACGGGGTGCCCGCCGACGCTGCCGAGATCGTCGTACGCCGCGTGGTCGACGCCGTAGTCGACGCCATGCCGCGAGGCTCACCCGAAGCCGCCGCGCGGGCGACGACTCCCGTGCCGGCCCCGCGTCCCGCGGATGGCACGTTCTCCCGGCGGCTCCAGGTGCTCGTGGCCCGTCATCGTGGCGAGCGGTCAGACCTGCCCCACCTGGTGACCCTGTCGCTCCGCGTCGAGGCGGACGAGGAGGAGCTGGTCGCGGGCGCGTGCCGGCTGGTGCTCCAGGTGCACGACGAGCGCGATCCGCTCCACGTGTGCGACGCTGCGAGCCTGTGGCAGGACCCGTCGTCGGTGCACGGGTTCGGCGACCGCGCCCGCACGCACACGAGCCTGGCGCTGCGCGACGCGGCCCGCGCCTGGCCTCCCCTCGAGCGGCTTCTCGAGCAGCGGGTGCCCGACGAGCTGACCCTCGACACCGACGATCTCGTCAGCCTGCTCGACGTCGGTGTCGCCGCCCTCCGGACGATCGGCGTCGACGTCCTGTGGCCCCGCAGCCTGGGCCGCGACCTGAGCGCCACCGCCACGCTCGACCGAGCCCCCGGCACGCGTGAGGGGCAGCTGGTCGAAGGCGTGCTGAGCGGCGACGCGCTGTTCGCCTTCAACTGGGAGGTCGCGCTGCGGGGCGACCCGCTGACCGAGCAGGAGATGGACCAGCTGGCCCGGGCGTCCTCGCCGATGCTGAAGCTCCGCGGCGGCTGGACCGTCGTCGACCCGGCGATCGCGCGCAAGGCGCGCAAGCGTCTGATCCGCACCGTGCCACCCGCGCAGGCCGTGGCGGCCGCGCTCACCGGCACGGTCGAGATCGAGGACGCCCCGGCCGAGGTCGTCGTCGGCGCCAGCCTGCTCGCGGTGCGTGAGCAGCTCCTCGGCGCCGCGACTGCTCCGCCGCTGCCGACCCCGCCCGGGCTGGCCGCAGTCCTCCGCGACTACCAGCGCCAGGGCTTCACCTGGCTCGAACACCTGACCTCCCTCGGGCTCGGGGCCTGCCTGGCCGACGACATGGGGCTCGGCAAGACGGTCACCCTGATCGCCCTCCACCTGCAGCGAGCGGCGAGCCGGCCCGGCCCGACCCTGGTGACCTGCCCTGCCTCCCTGCTGGGCAACTGGGAGGCCGAGGTGCGGAGGTTCGCGCCCGGGGTGGAGGTACGCCGCTTCCACGGCGGGCAGCGGTCGCTCGACGACCTCACCCCGACCGACGGCAGGCCCGACCCCGGCTTCGTCCTGACGACGTACGGCACCCTGCGCCGGGACCATCAGGCTCAAGGGCTCCTCGCGACCGTGCCCTGGGGGCTGGTCGTCGCAGACGAGGCTCAGCACGTGAAGAACGCCCGCTCGGCCACCGCCCGGGCGCTGCGAGCGGTCCCGTCGTCGGCCCGCGTCGCCCTGACCGGCACGCCGGTCGAGAACAACCTGACCGAGCTCTGGGCGATCCTCGACTGGGCGACCCCGGGGCTGCTCGGCAGCCGGCAGGCGTTCCGCAAGGTGTGGGCAGGTCCGATCGAGTCCGGGCGCGAGCCGACCAAGGCGCGTCAGTTCGCCGGGCTGATCGGGCCGTTCCTGCTGCGTCGTCGCAAGGCCGACCCGGGCATCGCGCCCGAGCTGCCGGAGAAGACCGAGACCGACCACCTCCTCGGTCTGACCCGCGAGCAGGTCGTGCTCTACGAGGCATTCGTCCGCGACACCATGGCACGCATCGAGCGGGCCGACGAGGAGACCCGGCGCGGCCTCGTGCTCAAGCTGCTGACCGGGCTGAAGCAGATCTGCAACCATCCGGCCCACTTCCTCAAGCAGTCCGGCGGCCGGCTCGGCGGACGCTCCGAGAAGCTCGACCTGCTCGACGAGCTGGTCGGCACCGTGCTCGCCGAGGAGACCTCGGTGCTGGTCTTCACCCAGTACGTCGCGATGGCCAGGCTGCTGGAGGACCACCTGACCCGCGGCGGCGTCCCCCACCAGTTCCTGCACGGCGGTACGCCGGTGCGGCAGCGCGACGCGATGGTCACGGCGTTCCAGGCCGGGGAGGTGCCGGTGTTCCTGCTGTCGCTCAAGGCCGGCGGCACCGGCCTCAACCTGACCCGCGCCGACCACGTCGTCCACCTCGACCGCTGGTGGAACCCCGCCGTCGAGGACCAGGCGACCGACCGCGCCCACCGGATCGGCCAGACCAGGCCGGTGCAGGTCCACCGGATGATCACCCAGGGCACGGTCGAGGAGCGGGTGGCCGAGCTGCTGCGCCGCAAGCGCTCGCTGGCCGACTCCGTGCTGGCGCGCGGCGAGACCGCGCTGACCGAGCTCTCCAACGAGGAGCTGCTCGACCTGGTCTCCCTGCGGAGGCTGCCGTGAGCACACGCGCGACCTCGGCGGTCACCTTCTCGCGCATCCCGCCTCGCCGCTCGACGTCACGAGCCGCCACCTGGTGGGGCCGGGCCTGGGTGCGCGCGGTCGAGGAGGCGTCGTACGGCGAGAGCGACCTGCACGCCGCCCGTGCGCTCTCGCGCAGCGGCGCCATCGGGGGCATCACGGTCGACCACGGCTCGGTGGTCGCGGCGTGCTCCGACCGGAGCGGGATGTGGTCGGTCCGCGCGACCGTCCCCGAGCTCGACCCGATGAGCCGACGTGCCTTCGTCGACGTGGTCGCCGGGGAGTCCGGTCACCTGGGGGCCCTGATGGCCGGCGAGCTGCCGCACCGACTCGTCGAGCAGGCCGAGGAGGCCGGCGTCGAGCTCCTGCCCTACGGCGGTGAGCTGGGCTCCGCCTGCCCCTGCGACTCGTGGATCGACCCCTGCGTGCATGCGCTGGCGGTGATGCTGCAGGTCGCCTGGCTGGTCGACGGCGACCCCTGGGTGCTGCTCCGGCTGCGCGGCCTGTCGCCCGACGGCCTCCAGTCGGAGCTCGCGACCCGGTCCGACCCGACCGACACCGAGCACGACGACGAGCCCGACGTGCCCTCCGACGACCTCGCGGTCGCCATGGACGCTGCGGTCCGCGCCGCCCGGGTCGTCGCGCTGGCCGACGACCCCGCCGCGGAGATCGCCCACCTGCTCTGACCGGTCAGCTCCCCACGGCGTACAGGACGGCGTTCTCGATGGCGTACGACGTCCCGTCGGGGCCGATCACGGTCATCGTGTAGGCCTGTCCGCGCGGCTGACCGAGCTGGATCGACTCGGTGAGCTGTCCGCTGTCGAGGTCCCACCGGTAGAGGTGCCCGTCCTCGTTGTTCGCGATCGCCGAGCCCGTGGCGGGATCGACCGCGATGGAGTTGATGCACCACTCGTAGCGGTAGTCGTCCGGCGTGTCCGGCGGATGAAGCGGCGAGAGGACGGTCCGCACCTCGCGCATCACCCGGACGGTCGAGAACCGGTCCAGCTGCGTGGCGTGCGGGTCGAGCAGCGCGATCTCGTTGCGGCCGTCGCCGTACTCGCCCACACCGCCGTAGTTGTTGTACTTGCTCACCAGGAGGTACGACGAGGTCCCGGCGTAGCTCGGGACCGACGCCGCCGGCACCACCGAAACGGTCGAGTCCCACCCGAAGGACCCCGGCCGTTCGAGGGTGGTCAGATGGCGGTCGAAGTGGAGCAGCCAACCACGGTCGTCGTGCTCGAGGAGCGGGTATCCCAGCACGCCGAAGTACACGTCCCCGTCGGGGCCGACGGTGGGGGCTGCCGTCGACGAGCCGGAGAGCACCGCCCACTCCTGGGTCTGCGGGTCCCGCAGGCGATGCTGGTACCTCGGGTGCAGCGTGGCGGCGTTGAAGGCGACCAGGCGGCCGCGCGTGCCGGTGACCACCGCGACGTACCCGGTACGGCCGCTGTTCGAGAGCGCCGGCGCGCAGTTCAGGGCCACCGCGGTGGCTCCGTGGACGCCGGCGAGCCTCCGGGCCGAGACCCAGCTGCCCTCGCCGGACGGCGAGATGCGGGCGAAGCCGCTACGGAGGCGGCCGGGTGCGTCCGCCGTCGCGGAGAACCCGAAGTAGACGGACCCGTCCGGACCCGTCGTCAGCGGCGTCGTGATCTGCACGGCTTTGCGGTAGGCGGCACGGTGCGCGCGCCACTGCTGCATGCCGTAGAAGGCGAGGCGCCGGATGCGTCCGGTGTCGTGGTCGGCCCGGGCCCGGACGAGCAGGGTCCCGCCGGCCGCCGCGACGGCCACGTGCCGGTCGTCCAGGAGACCGGCGGGGATCGGTGGCGGCCACTGGTCCTGGGCGCCGACCGGCACCGTGTAGTCGGTGGGCAGGCTCCACTTCTTCGTGCCGTCGGACCCGGCGTACGCGATCACCTCGGAGCCCTGGCTTGCACCGATCCGGGTGGGCACGACCACGGTGTTGCCGCTGGTGACCATCGGCGAGGCGTAGTGCGCGATCGGGCCACCTTCGTCCCCATACGTCGGGGGGTCGCGGTCCACCCGCACGTGCCAGCGGACGTGGGCCAGCGGTTGGGGCGAGGCCGGCGCGACGCCGGTGTGCCGGGCGTCGTTCGCGAATCCCGCCCAGGGCGGTGCCGGCGGCACCGCCGCCGGAGCGTCCACGGAGGTGGTGGCAGTCAGGGTCGCCGCGACGATCACGGAGGCCGCGCTCACCGCCGCCAGCCGTCGCAGACCCGGCGCTCGGTGTCGTGCCATGCCCCCGCCCCCTCGGGTCGTCACGGTAGGACGCGACCGGGTCTCCTGGCGAGGGGTCAGGCGAGGGCGCCCATCGCCATCCGCTCGAGCACCCCGCGCATCGCCTCGTCGGCGATCACGCCGCTGTGGGGCGTGGAGTTGATCAGCCCGAACGCCGCGTGGGCCATCGCCCGGGCGCGGTCGGTGTGGAGTCCGCGGTGCAGCCGGCGCAGCTCGCCGGCCCAGACGTCGACGTACTCCCGCTGGAGGTGGCGCACCCGCTCACGCGCGGCCGGCGGCAGCGACTGCCAGTCACGGTCCTGCACGACGATCAGCGAGCGATGCCGCAGGGCGAAGTCGGTGTGGTAGGCGACGAGCAGCTCGAGGGCGTGCCGCGGGGAGGTCGCCCTGGCGACCCTGGTGCGTCCCTCGTCGAGCAGGGTCTCGCTGATCCCGACAAGCATCGCGGCCAGCACGGCGTCCTTGGAGTCGAAGTGCTTGTACAGCGCCGGCCCGGAGATGCCGCATGCCCTGCCGATGTCGCCGACGGAGACCCCGTGGAACCCCCGCGCGGCGAACAGGTCCGCGGCCGTCTCGAGGATCTGCTCGCGCCGGTTCACAGGGTGAGGTTAGCGCTCGTTAACGTCGGGACGGCGTGACACCAGCGCGGCTACCGGTCCGGTGTCCACGCACCGCGGTGCACGTCGCGGCCTGACCGGCCGGAAGAGCGCATCTCAGAACAGCGACTCGTAGGAGGCCGTCAGGCTCTCGGCCGTGAACTGCTTCTGGTCGGGCGCGGTTGCTCTCCAAGACCGATACGGCTCACCCGAGACCTTCTTCGTCAACTCAGCAGCCGTGAGGATCTCGATGCCGTAGACCCAGTTCGCCATGATCAGGATCGCGGCCTGGTGCGACCCCAGGTTGGTGGCCGCGCACATGTCCACAACGAGGCTGACCCGATAGTCGCGGGCGTAGGCGTCGTACACGCTGGTCAGGACGCAGCAGTCGGTGGTGAAGCCACCGATGAAGAGCTCGCGTACCCCCAGGCTACGGAGGGCCATGTCGAGTGACGTGTCGTGGAACCCGCTCCATCGGTGCTTGTCGATCACCACATCCTCGGGCTGTGGCTTGATCGGACCGAGAATCGTGATCGCGTCGGTCCCGGCCCGGTAGTACACCGGAAGGCCCTCACCATCGAAGACTTCTCCGACGGATACGCCGATGCCATCGCGCCGATTCACGTGCCGGGTGTACGCCACCGGAACGCCCGCGGTCCGGCACGCCGCGATGACCATCTGTGCGTTCGCGACGGCCTCCTCGACTCCTTCGATCCCGTACCGGCTCTCCTGCTGCATGTCGATGAGAAGGAGCGCCGCCTGTGAGCTCGTGGGCATGCCTTATTAGAGCCGAAGTGGTGACGGGAGCTCGGCGTGAGGGCAACCGTTGACGTGGTCGTGGGGCTCATGCGGGGGGACACGGAAGGAGGCGGATGCGCGCCCTGGAGCGGGATGAGGAGTTCGTCCAGTACGTCGCGGCGTACCGGGGAGGTTTCATGCGGGCCGCCAGGCTGTTGACCGCCGGGGACGACGCAGGGGCAGAAGATCTGGTGCAGTCGACCCTGACGAGCTTGTACATGGCCTGGCCGCGCGTCGCGCGCGCCGACAACCCGGCCGCCTACGGCTACGCCTCTCTGACCAACACGTTCCTCAAGGAGCAACGTCGGGCTCACCGCCGTCGGGAGGTGGTCACGGACCGGGCGCTCGAGACCGTCGTGGACCGCGTCGACGTCGAGACGAATTCGCTGATCCTCGAGGCGCTCAGGCAGCTGGCTCCCCGACAGCGGGCCGTGATCGTCCTTCGCCACTTCCTCGAGTACGACGTCGCCGGGACCGCACAGCTGCTCGGGTGTTCTCAGGGCACCGTCAAGTCCCAGAACTCCAAGGCGCTGACCAGGCTCCGTGAGCTGCTCGGTGCCTACACCATCACGGAAGGAAACTGACATGCAGAGCCTGCACGACCTCCTCGACGAGGCCGCCGGACAACCGCGGCCCTTCGACGCCCACGCCGACCTGCGCCGCAGTCACCGCGCCGTGGCGCGCAAGCGCACCCGCTGGGCCGTGGGAGTCACCGGCTGCCTGGTCACGGCCGGCGCCGTCACGCTCGCATCGATGCCGCACGGGAGCGGGCGCGTCGACACGCTCGAGCCGGGCGACGGTGGATCGAGTGGTCCCGACAGGCCCGGTGGCGACTCGGGCGAGGTCCACCTGCAGTACTACGACGTCCCCCAGCCGCCGGCAGGCTGGCACATCGTAGGTGAGCGGCCTCAGTACGTGATGCTCACGCGCGACGGAAGCAGTGTCACGACGGTCAACTCCGGCTTCGTCGGGCAGCTCGTGGTCATGCTGTCGCCGGGCGACACGGCGTACGACCTCACTCTGAAACAGCAGTCCATGGAGTACGACGGACGCACCTTCTACACCAACGGACACGACGGCCCGGGAATGACCACGGCGTCGGTGCGCACCGCGGACGGCCACTGGCTCCAGGTCCAGTACCCCGCGTCCGACTTCAGCTTCGGCGAGATGGTCACTTATCTGGACGGTGTCGTCGTCAAGGCCGGCGCCGTGCCGGGAGATCCTTCGACCGGGCACGTGGACTTCCGCGTCGTTCACATCAACGGCGGCACCTACATCGTGGGAGAGGACTGGCTACGGCGCCACCCTGCCTGGCTCCGCCAGCATCCCCGGTGAGGTCCGCGGACCCGAGACTCCGAGCGAGTCGTACGCACCGACTCCCGCGTCGCGCAGACCGGCTCGGTCTACAAGACATGCTCTACGACGAGAGCGTCGGCTCTCATGTCGCCTGGGGGATGGGCTTGCCATCCGAGGATCGCGTTGCAGATCCGCGAGCTTGCACGAGGCTGTCAGCGACCCGAAGGTCACCTGCTCACCGATCTTGTGCTTGCGACCCTGGAACAGTTCGCGCACCCGCGCGGCGAACTGCGGCGCGTCGACGCCCTGCTTGCGGAAGTGACTTAGGTTTTCCAGGGGAGTCGTTTCGGCGGGGCTCGAGGCTCACCGCTCGAAGGGCACAGTGGAGCCGTGCCCGAGGACCCAGGATCGCACCACCCGTTCCGATGGCACGCTTTCTGGTTCGCAGTGGCCATCGTCGTGGTCGCCGCCGGCGTGGTTGCGGTCGCGATCCGGCTGCCTGGTGCATCACGGGGCTCGTCGGCGGTCTCGCCCTCCGCCTCGGTGATCACCGCACCGATGTCCACGGCCGCAACGCCGTCTGGCCCGTCGGTGGCACCGCGTCGCTTGACTCCCGAGCCGACGACGACCGCGATGACGCCCCGCGCAGGATGCCAGGGCGGCCGGCTGCCGGTTCTTCGGGTGCTCCAGTTCAACATCCGTGCGGGAATCAGCGACACCGGCGATCTCGACCTCCCCGAGGTCGCCGCGGAGATCGAGGCGGTCCGTCCCGACCTGGTCAGCCTCAACGAGGTCGACAGTGACACGTTGCGCACGCGCATCGACGAGCCGGCGTATCTCGCCGCGACCACCGGACTGCACGTGGTCTATGGACCCAACCTGCTCTACGACGGCGGTCGTTTCGGAAATGCCATCCTCACGCGCTACCCCGTGGGCGAGAGCCACAACCTTCGGCTGCCAGGGACCTTCGGGCTGGAGCCGCGAGGGCTTTTGACAGCGATCGTGAGGGTCGACGGGCGAAGGCTGTCGTTCTCCTCGACGCACCTCAGTGACGGGAGCGAGGGCCTGCAGAGCCGAATTCTGCAGGCGCTGTCCGTGGCACGGGCGCTGCAAGGGATGGCCGCTCCGCACATCGTGGCCGGTGACCTGAACTCGGTTCCCACCGACCTCCCCGCGCGGATCCTTCGACAGCATCTCCTCGACGCCCAGGAGCAAGGGGGCACCGGGGTCGGCAACACCATCCCCGAGGCGCACCCCAGCCACCGCTTCGACTACATCCTGTACGACCACAACTTCGCGGTGATGCCAGGGAGCACACGGGTTCGAGCCTCGGAGTCCAGCGACCATCGCGCGGTTTTCACACAACTGACCCTGCTTCCGAGGCGCAACTGCTGACCGGCCTCACATGGACATTGCGTCCACCCCGTGCGGCCGAGGCACCGTGGTGACCCGCCATGTGGTCCGTGGCCACGTTCGGCGCCGACAGGCAGCGGAGTGACGCTGCCGGCCGGTCAGGCAGTTTCGAACATGGCGGCGAGCTGCGCCTCGATCTCGTCCACCGGGACCTCTCGAAGGCGCTGGTCGAATGCCCATCGGTGGCCCGACGGGTCCAGAACCTCCCCTGTCCGCACTCCCCAGAAGGCATCCTGCACCGGTGCATGCACCGTCGCGCCCGCCGAGACCGCCCGCTCCATCGCCGCGTCAGCGTCCGGGACGGTGAGCCGATAGGCGGCTACCGATGTCCCTGTCGAGCGCGGCGTAGCCAGCAGCGTCCCCGGCATCGGCGCGGCCAGCGCCACAGGCACGCCGTCCAGCAGCAGATCAGCGGTCGCAATCGATCCGTCCGGCAGGTGCAGCTCGCGCGTCAACCGCGCGCCAAACGCCCGCTGATAGAAGTCGACAGAAGCCGAGATGTCCTCGACCACAAGGTGGAGTGCGAAGTCAGTCACGACCGAAAACCTTGAAGAGTGACCTCCACCGAGATCGAGCCATCCAACGCACTACTAGTACTCACGAAACCCACCGTCCTTCGAGTTGTGCCCGCAGCCTGACATCTCAAGCGAACTTGAAGTCAAGGCCTCAAGTGCCAGATCGAAATCACTGCGAGGGCATCGCAGACCCGTCTCCGTGCGCCCGACAGCCGGCGGATCGACGCACCCTGTCAGCGGCATGAGGGCGTATCTGCGGGGCGTGCCCGCCGCGCTCGGGCCCACGGGCATGAGCGTGTCTCACCCGAAGGGGAGACTCGACGAGCACGCCAGTGGGTTAGTACCCGTCGGCACCGGAAGGACGCACCTGTCAGCGGCATGAGCGTCGGAAGGCAGCGGGGTCGATCAGGCCGGGTCGTAGGTGAGGTCGGCGAAGTAGAGGTCCACGCCCGGAGGGGCGTCGAACATCATGGCGCCCTGCTCGGGGTCGAGGCGATGAGTGCCTCGGTGGTCCACCAGGTAGTAGCGGCCGTGGGGTGTGCGCCAGACGTAGCGGTTGCCACCGCATTGCCGACTCGTGAAGCCCGCGTGGGTCTTCCAGCGGTGATGTCGTCGGCCCAGTGGCCCGGAGTTGTGGGTGCCGGTCTGGCCGGGTGGCCCGTCGGCGTCGTAGACGTAGGGGCGGGTGCCGTGACCCTGGGCGCGCCGGTCGTTGAGATCGATCACCGGCGTCGCGCGCACGCGGCAACCGGTGAAGAGCTGCGAGTCGACGAGCAGTGGGCCGACACCTTCGACCCGGGCCACGGGCGGGGTGAGCCCGGTGAGGGTCAGGGCGGACAGGTGCACGTAGAGGTCGACCCGCGGACGGAAGCGCTCGGGTTCGGCTGTTGCCAGCGCATCCAGTAGGTCGGCGGGGAACGCGGTGGCGCGGGAGATCTCCACGTCGTTGCCCCGATCCTTGGCTTGCCCCTCGAGGGAGCAGCTGGAGAACCTCGGTGGGGCGGGCCAGCCAGCCCAGCGCGATCGAGCGCAGCTCGTCCCGGCGGGCTTCAGGTGCTGGTCGGCGATCAGGCCGGCCACGCGCTCGACCATCGCGTCGATCCAGACCGCGTCGCCGGCGTTCATCCGAGCGATCAGGTGCCGCAGGCCGTACTCGTCGGTGCGCGAGAGCCCGACATATCGCCGGCGTCGCTGCGCCTCCACTCGGCTCGCGTGTGCGGCCGGGTCGGCCTCGATCACCTTGGCCTCACAGATCTCCAGGACCCGCCCGGGCGCCTCGGCGGCGATCGCCTCCGCCACGGCGGCGTCGACGATCTCCGCCTGCTCGGCGGACAGCTTCCGTGACAGGCGCGCGACCTTGCGGGACAACCACACCGGGCACGCGAGCTCGCGGGTGAGCGCCCAGACCTTCGGGAGTCGATGGATGAGGTCCAGCACGTCGGCGAGATCTCGCTCGCACGCCGTCGCGCTCACCTCTCGAGCGACGGCCAGCTCCGGGATCGAGAACTCCCGCACCCGGGCGTGTGCCGTCGCCGCCGAGGCGCACCAGGCGATCTTCTGCCCACACCCGACGGCGGGTCTCCGGATCACGTCTCGGGTCCGACGAGTGCACACGGGCCCATGCGTCCACGATCAGGAGGTCCTCGATCTCCGCGGCGCGGCGGGCCACGACCGAGCGCTCGGCCAGCCCGAGCAGGGCATCGGGCGACAGCTCGGCCAGGTCCTGGCCGATGGTGTCGATCCGAGAGTGCCCATACTCAGATGGGATCGAACACGTGTTCGGTCTGCAAGCCTCTGTTCACAGTCCCGATTTCTGGCACGCCAGGTTAATGATCGCTAACCTGAGGTCATGGCGACGACGACCGCGAGCGACACCGGCCTGCGTGAGCTCGTGGAGGAGCTCCGCGAGCACCTGGCCGTCGTACGTCGTGGCGGAAGCGACTCGGCGCGCAAGAAGCACACCGACCGGGGCAAGCTCCTGGTGCGCGACCGCGTCGACCGACTGCTCGACCCCGGCAGCCCTTTCCTCGAGCTGAGCCCCCTGGCGGCGTTCGGGATGTACGGGGAGGGGAGCTACGCCGTGCCCAGCGCCTCGATCGTCACCGGCATCGGCCGTATCCACGGTCGCGAGTGTGTGGTCGTCGCCAACGACGCGACCGTCAAGGGCGGCACGTACTACCCGCTGACCGTGAAGAAGCACCTGCGTGCGCAGACGATCGCCCTGGAGAACAGGCTGCCGTGCATCTACCTGGTCGACTCGGGCGGCGCGTTCCTGCCGATGCAGGACGAGGTGTTCCCCGACCGCGAGCACTTCGGCCGGATCTTCTTCAACCAGGCCAACCTCTCGGCGAAGGGCATCCCGCAGATCGCGAGCGTGATGGGGTCGTGCACAGCCGGTGGCGCGTACGTCCCGGCGATGAGCGACGAAAGTGTGATCGTGCGCAACCAGGGCACGATCTTCCTGGGCGGGCCGCCGCTGGTGAAGGCCGCGACCGGCGAGGTCGTCACCGCCGAGGAGCTGGGCGGCGGCGACGTGCACGCCCGGACCTCCGGCGTGGTCGACCACCTGGCCGACGACGACGCGCACGCGCTGGCGATCGTGCGGTCGATCGTGGACACGCTGCCGCCTCCCGGTGGTCGAGCCGCGAGCGAGGCGGGCGTGTCGAGAACGGAGGACCCGCTGGAGTCGCCGGAGTCGCTGTACGACGTCGTGCCCGCCGACACCCGCACGCCGTACGACGTGCGGGAGGTGATCCGGCGGGTCGTCGACGGCAGTCGGTTCCACGAGTTCAAGAAGCTGTACGGCGACACCCTGGTCTGCGCGTTCGCACGCATCTGGGGTCACGAGGTCGGGATCGTCGCGAACAACGGGATCCTGTTCAGCGAGTCGGCGCTCAAGGGCGCGCACTTCATCGAGCTGTGCAACCAGCGCGGCATCCCGCTGGTGTTCCTGCAGAACATCACCGGCTTCATGGTCGGCCGCGAGTACGAGAACGGCGGGATCGCCAAGGACGGCGCCAAGCTGGTCACGGCCGTGGCGTGCAGCGTCGTCCCGAAGTTCACCGTCGTCATCGGCGGCTCGTTCGGCGCCGGCAACTACGGCATGTGCGGTCGCGCCTACGACCCGCGCTTCCTCTGGATGTGGCCGAACGCGCGGATCTCGGTGATGGGTGGCGACCAGGCGGCGTCGGTACTCGCGACGGTGCGGCGCGACGGGTACGAGGCACGCGGAGAGGAGTGGAGCGCCGAGGACGAGGAGGCCTTCAAGAAGCCGATCCGCGACCAGTACGAGGTGCAGGGCTCGCCGTACTACTCCACTGCCCGGCTCTGGGACGACGGCATCATCGACCCCGCCGACACCAGGCGCGTGCTCGGGATGGGGCTGGCGGCCGCCGCCCACGCCCAGGTGCCCGCGCCCTCCTACGGCGTCTTCAGGATGTGAGACTCGCAGTGACGCGCGAGGAACGAACGCGGAGCGTGGGCGAGGCCAGGTTGCCCTTCGAGACGCCTCGTCCCTCGGCCCTCAGGAACCGCAAGCCCTGCGACCGAGGGACGAGGTCGCAACGGGCGCGTCGAAACCCAGGGAGACGAGAAGGCACATGATCCACACCCTTCTGGTAGCCAACCGCGGCGAGATCGCGCTGCGCGTCTTTCGCACCTGCCAGCGGCTGGAGATCCGCACGGTGGCGATCTACACCGACGTCGACGCCCGCGCGCCGCACGTGAAAGGCGCCGAGGACGCCGTGCGCGTGCCGAGCTACCTCGACATCGACGCGGTCGTCGCGGCCGCCGTCGAGAGTGGGGCCGACGCGATCCACCCGGGCTACGGGTTCCTCTCCGAGCGAGCCGAGTTCGCCCGGGCCGTCGAGGCCGCCGGGCTCCGGCTGGTCGGTCCGAGCGCCGACGTGATGGAGGCGATGGGTCGCAAGGACCACGCCCGCGAGATCGCCACGAAGGCAGGGGTGCCGGTCGTCCCGTCGTACGACCTCGACGACGACCCGGCAACGTTCGCCTACCCCGTCCTGGTCAAGGCGGCGGCCGGTGGTGGCGGCAAGGGGATGCGCGTCGTGCGCTCCGCTGGTGAGTACGCCGACGCGCTCGCCTCCGCGAGGCGCGAGGCGGCGTCGGCGTTCGGCGACGACACGATGCTGGTCGAGAAGTTCGTGGAGTCGGGCCGCCACATCGAGGTGCAGGTGCTCGGTGACACGCACGGTGACGTGGTTCATCTCTTCGAGCGCGACTGCTCGACCCAGCGCCGGCACCAGAAGGTGCTGGAGGAAGCACCCGGCCCGACCGTGGACGCCGATCTGCGGGACCGGCTGACGTCCGCAGCCGTCGCGCTCGCGAAGGAGGTCGGCTACACCAACGCCGGCACGGTCGAGTTCCTGCTCGACAACGCCACTCGCGACTTCTACTTCCTGGAGATGAACACCCGGCTCCAGGTCGAGCACCCGGTCACCGAGGCGACCGTCCGGGTCGAGGGGCGGGAGCTCGACCTGGTCGAGGAGCAGCTGCGGGTCGCGGCCGGCGAGCCGCTCGGGTTCACCCAGGAGGCCGTGACCTCGGAAGGTTGCGCGATCGAGGCGAGGGTGTACGCCGAGGACTCGTTCGGCGGCTTCCTGCCACAGGCGGGGACGACGTCTCTGGTGCGATGGCCGACCGATGTCCGCGTGGACCATGCACTGGAGAGCAACCAGGTGGTCAGCACGTCGTACGACCCGATGCTCGGCAAGATCGTGGCCCACGGACCCGATCGCGAGACCGCGCGCCGGGCGCTCGTCGCGGCCCTCGACGAGACGGCCATCCTGGGCCTGACCACGAACGCCGGCTTCCTGCGGGCACTGGCCGCGAGCGACGAGTTCCGCGACGCCACCATCGACACCACCTGGCTGGACGACCACGAGGTTCCGGCCCCGGACGCCCGGGTCCCTCGCGCGATGGCGGCCTGGGTGTCGGCGATGCTGGCCGCGCTCGACACCGGGCATCCCTTCCAGGCCGACGGCTTCCGGCTCGGCGGCCCGCCCGCGCCGACGCTCGTCGAGCTCGACCGCGACGTGGTCGTCGACCGCGCGAGGGGGACGGTCGACGGCGTACCGGTGCGTGAGCTCTACGCCGAGAACCACACGCTCGAGCTCGAGATCGACGGTCACCGCGAGCGCGCGGTCATCAACGTCCAGCCCGACATCGTCGAGGTGAGCCACCGGGGGCAGCGGTTCGTGCTGACCGGTCCCGACCGGCTCGCCGACCACGTCGCCGCGTCCGACGGCACGATCACCGCACCGATGCCCGGCACCGTCCTCGAGGTCCGGGTCGCCGTCGGCGACCGGGTCGAGGACGGTCAGGTGCTGGGCATGATGGAGGCGATGAAGATGGAGCTGTCGCTGAGGGCGCCTTTCGCCGGGACCGTGACCCGGGTCGAGGCCGGCGCGGGCCGGCAGGTGCCACTGGGCGAGACCCTCTTCGTGGTCGAGGTGGCCGCCGATGACTGACCTGCCGATGACCGTCCCCGCCGAGGGTCTCCCCGCGCGCGTCACCATCTACGAGGTCGGTCCGCGTGACGGGCTCCAGAACGAGGCCGGCCTGATCCCCACCGAGGTGAAGGCCGAGCTGATCCGGCGCCTCCTCGCCGCCGGGCTGAGGATGGTCGAGACGACCTCGTTCGTCCATCCGACATGGGTGCCGCAGCTCGCCGACGCCGAGGACCTGATGCGCATGCTCGGTGACGAGGGTCGCGACCTACCGGTGCTCGTGCCCAACGAGCGCGGTCTCGACCGGGCGCTCGAGCTCGGCTGCCGGCACGTCGCGATCTTCGGCAGCGCGACGGAGACGTTCGCACGCAAGAACCTCAACCGCTCCCTCGACGAGCAGTTCGCGATGTTCGAGCCCGTCGTACGCCGTGCCCGCGACGCCGGGCTCGACGTCCGGGCGTACGTCTCGATGTGCTTCGGCGACCCGTGGGAGGGCGTGGTGCCGATCGAGCAGGTCGTCTCGGTCGGGCGCCGCCTGCTCGACCTCGGCGCGAGCCGGCTCAGCCTCGGCGACACCATCGGCGTCGGGACCGCCGGCCACGTGACCGCTCTGGTCGAGGCGTTCCGCGGCGCCGGCACCGACGTCGGCGATCTCGCCCTGCACTTCCACGACACCTACGGCCAGGCACTCTCCAACGTCCAGGCCGGCCTGCGATCCGGCGTCACGACGTACGACGCGAGCGCCGGCGGTCTCGGCGGGTGCCCCTACGCCAAGAGCGCGACGGGCAACCTCGCCACCGAGGACCTGGTCTGGTTCCTGAACGGCCTCGGCATCGAGCACGGGGTCGATCTCGACGCGCTGGTCGAGACCTCCACCTGGCTCGCGGGCCACCTCGGCCGCCCCAGCCCCTCGGCGGTCGTACGCGCCCTCTCGGGTTAGTACGGATCACGCGGCCGGTGGAACTGCGACATGTACCGGCCGCGTGATCCGCACTATCCACCCCGCACCTGCGCAACACGTGGGTGGGAGAATCCGGGTATGAGCCGGAGGGTCTACGTGCACGTGGGCGCACCCAAGACCGGCACGACGTACCTCCAGGACCGGCTGGCCAAGAACGCCAAGAGCCTGGCGTCCCACGACGTCCACATCCCGAGCCGGACGCCGCTGATGAGCACGGGGATGTTCCACTTCCGCGCCGCGCTGGACCTGATGGGCCAGGACTGGGGCGGTCCGCCGGGGCACGCCGAGGGTGCGTGGGACGCCATGGTCCGCCGGGTACGCCGCGCCTCCGGCACCTCCATCATCAGTCACGAGATCCTCGCGCCGGCCCAGGCCCAGCACGTGGCGAGGCTCAAGGACGACCTCGGCGGGGACGGCACCGAGATCCACATCGTCTACTCCGCCCGCGACCTGGCTCGGCAGGCCCCGGCCGGCTGGCAGGAGAGCGTCAAGCAGGGGCGGCGCTGGAAGTTCGGCCGCTACCTCTCCCGCGTCCGCAACGGCAACCCGTGGTTCGCCCGCGCCTTCGACCTGCCGGCCGTGCTCACCACCTGGGGCAACGGCCTCTCGCCGGACCACATCCACGTCGTGACCGTCCCCCAGTCCGGTGCCGTCGCCGCCGACCCCGACCTGCTCTGGCGACGTTTCTGCACGGTCTTCGGCATCGACCCCGAGTGGGCTCCCGAGGACAGCGACCGGGCCAACGCCTCGCTCGGCAGCGCCGAGACGCAGGTGCTCCGTGCGCTCAACGAGCGGATCGACCGCCGTACCCGCAACAACCCCGGGTACGACGCGCTGATCCTGGGCATGCTCGCGGACGAGACCCTCGGCGGCCACGAGTCGCCGCCGATCCTGCTGCCCCCGAAGTTCCACGACTGGGCCCGCGAGCGGGGCGACGCCTGGGTCGAGTGGCTGGAGCAGAGCGGCGTCGACGTGGTCGGCGACCCGGCCGACCTGCTGCCCGAGCCCTGGCCCGACGACCAGAGATACCGGCACCCCGACCGCGTCTCCGTCGAGGCCCAGCTCACCGCCGCCCTCGACGCCCTCGCCGCGATGACCGAGGAGGCCGCGTCGCGACCCGACCCCGACTCCTCGATGCTCGGGCGCATCCGCCGGGCCCGAGAGGCCTACCGCCGGTGAGCCGTACGACGTCCGGTCGCCGCTCCGAGCGGGCCGCCGACGGTGCGCAGCGCGACCGGGAGGCCCGCGCCTGGGGCTGGGTGGCGCATCTCCGCGACGGGGGTACCACGCCTTGGTCGGCGTGGGGCTCGGCGGCCGGCGCCGACCAGCACTTCGGGCGGTACCTGCCGGGGGCCCAGCAGCTCGAGCTGGTGCGCCGCCTCAACCAGCGGCGCCTGCCCTCGCCCGAGCTCGCCGACCGCATCCTCGCCACCAGCGCCCCCGGGCGCGGCCGCCCCGACCTCGGCCTCGTCGGCGTCCTGCCGGACTCGGCGTTCGGCCCGCCGCCGGTCGACCCCGCCGAGCTGCCGGGCGACGAGCTGGTGCGCGTCGCCACCGCGCTGATCGCCGAGGACGTCGTCGCCGCGGGAGACCCGTTCGAGACGCGGACTCCCCGGCTGCTCCGGCGCAGGTACCGGCTGCTCGGCGACCCCGAGCTGGCCACCCCCCTGCGCGCCGCCCTGGTCGCCGACGGTCGGCCGCCGGGCGGACGTCGCGCGACCGTCGTCGTGGCCGGCACCGACCTCGCGTCGATGCTCGTGCACCTGTGGACGGCGCGGTCGCTGGGCGCCGGCGTCCGGCCCTGGCGCGACTGGCTGCGACTCGAGACGGGCCGTACGGGCCTGCCCGACCGGATCGACCTCGCCGCCCGGGCCCAGGAGTGGGTGCCGCGGGTCGGCGCCGGCCATGTCCACGTCGTGCTGGACGACCCACGCCGCGTCGTCCGCATGGTGACCCGGCGCCGGATCGCAGCGGTGCGACCCCTCTCGGCCGACGCCGTCGAGCTGGCCCGGCGGACGGCTCCGGTCGTCGGCACGCTGGTCACCCCGGAGCGGCGGACGGCGCTGATGTGGCACCGGCTGCGGCCGGTGCTGTCCGCCTATCCCGGACCTCCGCTCCGGCCGCCGCCGCGCTTCCGCGACTGGCTGGTCGACGGCACGACAGACCTCCGCCGACGGCTCGCCACCGGTGACTACGCTGTCCACGGCGCGCTGCCGGACCCCGCCGGAGGACCGGCCGACCAGCCGGGCGTGTCGGCGCCGGACGACGAGCGGGTGCTCGCGCTGGCGATCCAGGTCCTGCTCGGTCCGCCGATCGGGACCCCACGGTCCGGGCGGGCCGCGGAGACACCACGGCGGGAGGCCGAGTGAGCATGGTGACCAAGAAGGTCCACCTGCACGTCGGGACGCCCAAGACCGGCACGTCGTACCTCCAGCACGTGCTCTACCACAACCGCCGGATCCTGCACCGCAACGGCATCGACTACCCGGCCGACCGCTTCGACGCCCAGTTCCTCGCCGCGCTCGACCTGATGCGGATGCCGTGGGGCGGGCTCGAGGCCCAGGCCATCGGGGCGTGGGACTGGCTCGCGTCGTCGGTACGCCGCGCCCAGGGCGACGCGATCGTCAGCCACGAGATCCTGGCCACGGCCTCACGCGCCCAGATCGGCCGGGCCCTGGAGAGCCTGGGCCACGGGCGCGGCGCCGACGTCCACCTCGTGCTCTCGGTGCGCGACCTGGTGCGCCAGATCCCGGCGGAGTGGCAGGAGAACGTCAAGCACCGGGCGGGGCTCAGCTACGGCGCATTCCTCGACCGCATCCAGGACCCGCGTCGCGAGGGCCGCATCGCGACGTGGTTCTGGGGTGTCCAGGAGATCCCGGACATCCTCGACCGCTGGGGCAGCGACCTGCCGCCGGAGCACGTGCACGTCGTCACGGTCCCGCCGGCCGGTGGGTCGCCCGACCTGCTCTGGAAGCGGTTCGTCGAGGCGTTCGGCCTCGACGGGATCGATCTCCAGCTCGACGGCGAACGAGTCAACCCCTCCCTCGGCTCGGCCGAGACCACGCTGATCCGGCGCATCAACCGGGCGGCCAACGAGGAGCTCGAGCCGGCCCAGTACCGCCCGCTGGTCCGGGAGCTCCTCGCCCACCAGACCCTCTCGCGGCGCACCCGTACTCCCCGGCTCGCGCTGCCACCCGACGTACACCCGTGGGCGACCGGGCTCGCGGAGGCCTGGATCGCCGAGATCCGCGCGCGGGGGTACGACGTGATCGGCGACCTCGACGACCTGCTGGGAGCCCCGCCCGTCGAGGAGTACGCCGACCCCGACCACCCCGACGAGGCGCTCGTCTCGGGCGCGGCCGTCGATGCGCTCAAGGCCGTGCTGCTCGACCACGCCAGACTGCAGCACCAGCTCCACCAGCGCGAGGCCGAGCTCCACGACGCCCAGCTGGCCCTCGAGAAGGCCTACCTGCGTCCGACGTACCGGTGGCGGGAGAAGCTGGTCCGGCGGCTCGAGACCGGCAACGCCGGGCGACTGCTGATGAGGGTCTACCGACGGGCGAGGGGCAGGAGCTCGCGGTCGGCGTAGCGACCGACCTTCCACGTCGCGTAGCCGTCGGCGCCCATCCCGACCAGGCCACCCACGATCGGGATGCGCCGGGCGACCGTGCCCGCGACCTTCTTGCCGGCCACCTTGGCGACCAGGTCGGAGGCGACCTCCGCGGAGATCACCCCGTCCAGCGAGGGGTCGTGTGCCGGCGCGGTCGCCAGCGCCATCGGTGGTGCCGGCAGCTTCTTCGCCTGCACCAGGTCGCGCACGGAGTCCTCGCCGAGCAGGCAGACAAGCACGGCGTTGCGCACCCGGGGGTCGTCGAGGTCGTAGCCGCGCAGGTGGGCGATGCCGGCGATCATCCGGCACTCGACCAGGGCGAGCCCGGAGATGTTGGTCGGCACCGTGAACGCCATCGTCGCGAGGCCGCCGAGGTTGGTCAGGAAGCCCTGCGCCCCGGCGTACCGCACGTGGTTCTCGATCACCTCGTGGATCGCCTTGTCGACGTCGCCCCGCTGCTCCTTCAGCTGCTTGTCGGCGGCGGCCGCAGCGGGCGGAAGGGGACCGATGCCGTGGATCGCCCGGTGCAGCGCCTCGCGGACGAACGCCGCCGTCAGGCCGGGCGCGAGCTCCGTCAGCCGGACCGGCTGACGGCCCGTGCCACTCCTGCTCGGACTCCCGGCCGCCATGCCGCGATCCTACGTTTGACGCCCTACCGTGGTCGTGTGCCGGTCGAACCACCTCCGACCATCTGGGAGTTCCCGCCGCCCACGCGATTCCATCCCGCCGACGACCTGGTGGCGACCGGTGCGGACCTCGAGCCGGGGACGATCCTGACGGCGTACCGGCTGGGCATCTTCCCGATGCCCATCGGTGGTCGGCGGGCGCCCATGGCGTGGTTCAGCCCGGTACGCCGCGGCGTGCTGCGGCCCGGCGACTTCCACGTCTCCCGCTCGCTGGCGAAGTCCGCACGGCGCTTCGAGATCCGGGTCGACACCGCATGCGCGGAGGTGATCGACCGGTGCGCGGACCCGAGGCGCCCGTCGGGCTGGATCGACGCGCAGATCCGTGCGGCGTACCTGCGCCTCCACGAGCTCGGCTGGGTGCACTCGATCGAGACCTGGCGCGACGGCCGGCTGGTCGGCGGTCTCTACGGTGTGGCCATCGGAGGGCTGTTCGCGGGGGAGTCGATGTTCCACGACGAGACGGATGCGTCGAAGGCGGCGCTGCTCGGGCTGGTCCGGCTGCTCGACGACGGCCGCGACCGGCTGGTCGACACCCAGTGGCAGACCCCTCACCTGGCGACGCTCGGAGTGGCCGAGGTCTCGCGGGATGAGTACCTCCGGCTGCTCCCCACCGTCCTGCCCACCCCGGACGCCGACTTCGCGCGCCCGTGCCCGGATGTGCACACGTCACCCGAACTCCGACGTGGCCCCTAGAGCACCGACGGAGGGCGATCGTCGTCGGTGACCAGCGGTCGTCCGGCGCGAGCCCAGGCCACGAGGCCGCCCTCGAGGTTGACGGCGTCGACGCCCTGCTGGATCAGGAACGCCGCGGCGTACGCCGAGCGGTTGCCGACCCGGCACACGACCAGTGTCTGCTCGCCGCCGAACATCTCGGCCAGCTCGGCGTACCGCTGTCCGAGCTCCATCATCGGGACGTGCTGCGATCCCTCGACGTGGCCGGCCTCCCACTCCTCGTCCTCGCGGACGTCGAGCACCAGCAACCCCTCCGGCAGTGGGTCGGGGAGGCCCGAGACCGAGGCGGTCGGGATGTCCATGGGTCCATTCCACCAGCCCGGCCCGCGCCTGCCTTCGTCGGTGCCGTCTCGATCAGGGGATCGCGGGGATGGTCTCCGTGCCCGGGGAGGCGAACGGGCCCTGGGTCGGCTCGGGGCCCTGGGGGCTGTTGCCGGCGCTCTTCAGCGTGCAGGCGACCAGCACCGGGAATGCCGAGACCAGCACGGCCAGCGCCGCGACCCTGCGCCGCGTCGAACTGCGACCCGTCATGTCGCACCTCGATTCCTACTTGAGCAGGCGAGACATCCTGCGATCCGCCAGAGGCTTGCCGCCAGTCTGGCAGGTCGCGCAGTACTGCAGGGACGAGTCGGCGAAGCTGACCTCACGTACGACGTCGCCGCAGACCGGGCACTGCTCACCGGTGCGGCCGTGCACGGCCATGTTCGTCTTCTTCTCACCCTTGAGCTCGCTCGCAGCCAGGCCGCGCGACCGCTGCACGGCGTCGCCGAGCTCGTCCTTGACGGCCGCGAACAGCTGGTCGAGCTCGTCGGCAGTCAGGCTGTTCGCGGGCTTGAACGGCGACATCCGCGCCGCATGCAGGATCTCGTCGCTGTAGGCGTTGCCGATGCCGGCGATGGTGCCCTGGTGGCGTAGGACGCCCTTGATCTGGGCGCGACCGGCGTCCTCGAGGATGTTCGCCAGGGTGTCGCGGGTGAAGGCGTCGTCGAGCGGGTCGGGACCGAGGGTGGCGATGCCGGGCACGTCCTGCGGTGAGCGCACGACGTACGCCGCCAGGCTCTTCTTCGTGCCGGCCTCGGTGACGTCGAGGCCGCTCTCGTCGTCGAGGATCACCCGGACCGCCAGGCCGGACTTGCTGTTGGGGCGCGGTGGCACGGTCGGCAGCTCGTCCTTCCAGCGGATCCAGCCGGCGCGGGCGAGGTGGAAGACCAGGTGCAGGCCGCTGGCCTCGATGTCGAGGAACTTGCCGTGCCGGGTGACGTCGTCGACCAGCGTGCCCTCGAGCGCTTGCACCGGCGGGTCGAAGGTCTTCAGGGCGCTGAAGGCCGCCAGGTGGATCTTGGCGATGGCATGGCCGTCCAGACGGCCCTTGAGGTCGAGGGCCAGCGCCTCCACCTCGGGGAGCTCCGGCATGCGTACGAGGGTAACCGTCGACCGGGACGGGAGCGGTCCGGTGACAGATCACCGGTGCGGAGGGAGAATCGACCATGGCCACCGTTCGGCCGCTGCCGGCGAGCGGGTCGATCTTCCTCGACTCGCGCGGTGGCGACCGTGCGCTCCGGGTGACCTGGCACTACGACAGCGACCTGGTCGTGCTCTCCCTGTGGCGCGAGAACGTCTGCACAGGCTCGTTCCGGCTGACCGTCGACGAGGTGCCCGACCTGATCAGGATGCTGCGCTCGGGCCTGGACACGGCGTACGCCGTCGCCCGCTCGCGACGGCACCAGGTCTGCTAGGCCTCCAGGTGCCGGTCGGCGAGCTTGCGCAGGACGGGTACGGCCGCCGCGAGCGCGGCCCGCTCGTCGTCGCTCAGCTGGGCGAGCTCCTCGCCGAGCACGGTGGCGGACTCGTCGCGCAGGGTGTCGAGCGTCTTGCGGCCGACGGGCGAGAGCGCCAGCAGGAGACAGCGCTGGTCGGCCGGATCGCGACGGCGCTCGACCCATCCGGCCTCCTCCAGGAGATCGACCAGGCGGGTCATGCTCGGCGCGGAGATGTTCATCAGCTCGGCCAGGTCACCCTGACGCACGCCGTCCGGGTAGCGCGTCAGCGCCGACAACGCGGTCAACCGCGTCGGCGTGATGCCGGATCGGGTGGCCGGCTTGCGCAGGTGGTAGGCGAGCCGGTTCACCTCGGTCCGCACCTCGCCGGCGAGCCGGGTGACCTCGCGGGAAGGCGTACGACGGGTGGTCACGACCGGGCCACCTGCTGCCCGGGCACGGGCTGACCGTCGTCGGGCACGTTGTCCTCGGGCTCGGGCGACCCCGCCTCGGGCTGGGCGAAGTCCAGCGGCGTCTCGCCCTGCGACTCCGCGGGGGACTCGTGCTGGTCGTCGGCGTGCACGAACTTCTCACCCATGAACCACGATGCCGCGGCCGCGATCACGCAGGCCGCGATCGCGAACGCGAAGGCGACGATCAGCCCGTCGTGGAAGGGGCCCGAGATCAGCGACGGGAAGAACGTGTGCCCGGTCAGGTACCGCGCGTCCGACGCGTGCAGCTGCGACAGGGTGTGGTCACCGAGCAGCGACTGCACCGGGTTGTAGCCGAGCAGCGACGCGAAGAGCACCGCCACCGGCGGGAGCCCGGCGACCGCGTGCGCCTGCTGCGCCGGTACGCCGTGTGCCGTCAGGCCGGACTGCATGGTCTCGGGCAGCGAGCCCGCGAGGCCGACGATCATCAGCGAGAAGAAGATGCCGATCGAGAGCACCATCGAGGAGTTCTGGAACGTCGTGCTCATGCCGTTGCCGACACCGCGCCGGTTGGCGGGGAGGGCGTTCATGATCGCGGCCCGGTTGGGGGAGGCGAACAGCCCCATTCCGAAGCCGTTGACGAACAGCGCCAGGGCGAACGTCCAGTAGCTGAAGTCGACCGGCAGCGCCGCGAACCAGAAGAAGCTCAGGGCCGCGATCACCATCCCGCCGGTGGCGAACGGGCGCGCTCCGTAGTGGTCGGACAGCCAGCCGGACAACGGTCCTGCGGCCAGGAAGCCCACGGTCATCGGGAGCATGAAGATGCCGGCCCACAACGGCGTGGACTCGAAGGAGTAGCCGTGCCGCGGCAGCCAGATGCCCTGCAGCCAGATGATCAGGATGAACATCAGCCCGCCGCGGCCGAGCCCCGCGAGCAGGCTCGCGAGGTTGCCGAAGGTGAAGGCGCGGATCCGGAACAGCTCGAGGTGGAACATCGGATGCTCGACCCGGGTCTCGACCAAGCAGAAGACCCCGAGCAGCACCAGACCCCCGATCATGGAGGCCAGCACCCAGGGGTCCGTCCAGCCCATGATGTGGGTGCCGTACGGCTGGATGCCGTAGGTGATCGCGACCAGCACCCCGATCAGGCCGAGGGCGAAGGTGACGTTGCCCCACCAGTCCATGACGTGGTGCCGGCGCGGGCTGAGGTCGCGCAGCTTGAGATAGCCCCACAGCGTGCCGAAGAGGCTGAACGGCACCGACACCAGGAAGACGAAACGCCAGTGGACGGGGGCCAGTACGCCGCCGATCACCAGGCCGAGGAACGAGCCGGCGATGCCGGCCACCATGTTCAGCCCGAGCGCCAGGCCGCGCTGGGTGGCCGGGAACGCGTCGGTGATGATCGCCGAGGAGTTCGCCATCAGCAGGGCGCCACCGACGCCCTGGAGCACGCGCATGATGATCAGCCAGAGCACCCCCGGCGTACCGGTCATCCAGGTGACGCTCAGCGCCACCGAGAAGACCGTGAAGATCGCGAAGCCGGCGTTGAACATCTTGACCCGGCCGTACATGTCGCCGAGGCGGCCGAAGGTCACGACCAGGACCGCCGTGACGACCAGGTAGCCCATGATCAGCCAGAGCAGGTAGCTGGAGTTCCCGGGCGCGAGCGGGTCGATCTTCAGCCCACGGAAGATGTCGGGCAGCGCGATCAGCAGGATCGAGGAGTTGATCGTGGCAATCAGCACGCCGAGCGTGGTGGTGGAGAGGGCGATCCACTTGTAACGCGGACCGAGGCTGGTCGGGGAGGCGGTCGAGTTCATTAGTTCAAGTGTACTAACTAAATCCGTGCCGCGCCCTCCGGCCCTCCAATCCGGGTCGTCCGCCTCAGGGGAAGCGGTGGGTGCCGCTCGGGCGGACGACCCGCATCGGGAAATCTAGGGAATCGGCTAGAGACGCCGATACGGTCCGAGCATGGACCCGATCCGCAACCCCTACGCCCCCGGTGCCGGCCAGCGACCGCCGGAGCTGGCCGGACGCGGCGCCCAGCTCGCGGCGTTCGACGTGGTGCTCGAGCGGGTGGCGCACGGGCGGCCCGAGCGGAGCATCGTGCTGACCGGCCTGCGCGGGGTCGGCAAGACGGTGCTGCTCAACGCGATGCGTTCGGCCGCCGTACGCCGAGGCTGGGGCACGGGCAAGCTCGAGGCCCGACCCGACCAGGGGCTGCGACGGCCGCTGTCGTCCGCGCTGCACCAGGCCGTGCGCGAGCTGGGGCGTCCCGACGAGGAGGCGGTGGCCCACGTGCTGGGCGTCGTCCGGTCGTTCGCCGAGCGCGACGCCGGCGCCGGCGCCAAGCTCCGCGACCGCTGGCATCCGGGCATCGACGTCGCGGCGGTCCGCGGTCGGGCGGACTCCGGCGACATCGAGATCGACCTGGTCGAGCTCTTCACCGACCTCGGGGGGCTGGCGGCCGACTGCGGCCGCGGGATCGCGGTCTTCGTAGACGAGATGCAGGACGTCGGTCCCGACGACGTCTCCGCGCTGTGCGCGGCCTGCCACGAGATCAGCCAGTCGGGGCTTCCGGTGATCGTGGTCGGCGCCGGGCTGCCCCATCTCCCGGCCGTGCTGTCCGCGGCCAAGTCCTACTCCGAGCGGCTGTTCGCCTACCAGAGGATCGACCGCCTCGACCGTGAGAACGCCGACCTCGCCCTCCGGGTGCCGGCCGAGGCCGAGGAGGCGGCGTACGACGCCGAGGCGCTGGCCGCGCTGTACGCCGCGACCGGTGGCTACCCGTACTTCATCCAGGCCTACGGCAAGGCCGTCTGGGACCTCGCTCCCCGCTCGCCGATCACTGCAGCGGACGTCTCCGTCGCTGCCCCGGAAGCAGAGCGGGAGCTGGCCGTCGGGTTCTTCGGCTCCCGCTACGAGCGGGCCACGCCGGGGGAGCGGGAGTACCTCCGCGCCATGGCCGACGCCGCATCGGCGCTGACCGAGGGCGGTGCGACCCTCGACGACATCGAGTCGGTCCCCACTGCCGACGTGGCCGCCGTGCTGGACAAGAAGCCCCAGTCGCTCTCGCCCGCTCGTGACGCGCTGCTGAAGAAGGGGCTGATCTACTCCGGTGAACGCGGGCGGATCGCCTTCACGGTTCCGCACTTCGGGGCGTTCCTGAGATCCCGGTGACCCTGTGACCCTGACTTCGGCACCAGGTGAGGGGTGCGTGCCCAGCCCTCCGGGTGAGGCGGCCGTCCCTGGAGGACGCGCGTAACCTGCTGGAGGGAGTTCGCCCGCACGATGGGCCAGGTCGCCCCCATGAGGCGGAAGGGACGCAGTTGTGAGGCCGACGACGTGAACCGGCTCAAGCCGGGATTCGTGCTCGGCGGTCGTTACCACCTCGATCAGCGTGTCGCCTCGGGCGGGATGGCCGACGTGTGGGCGGCCGCCGACGACGTTCTCAAGCGCAACGTCGCCGTCAAGGTGATGCGGCCCGACCCCGATCACGAAGAGGTTTTCGCCCACCGGTTCCGGGACGAGGCGCTGCACTCCGCATCGCTGAACCACACCAACATCGCCACGCTGTTCGACTACGGCGAGGACGACGGCCTGGCGTTCCTGGTGATGGAGCTGGTGGACGGCAAGCCCCTCTCGCAGCTGATCCGAGAGCAGGCTCCGCTGTCTCCGGAACAGGCCCGTTCGATCGTGGGCCAGTGCGCGCTCGCTCTCGGCGTGGCTCACGAGGCCGGGGTCGTCCACCGGGACGTGAAGCCGGCCAACATCCTGGTCCGCGAGGACGGCCTGGTGAAGCTCACCGACTTCGGGATCGCCCGGGCCGTCGACGCCTCCGGTCACACCCGCGCCGGCGACCTGCTCGGCACTCCGAGCTACATCAGTCCCGAGCAGGCCCTGGGCCGACCCGCGACCGGTGCCTCCGACCTCTACGCGCTCGGCGTGGTCGGGCACGAGATGCTCAGCGGCGCCAAGCCGTTCGACAAGCCCACCCCGATCGCCACCGCGATGAGTCACATCCACGAAACGCCACCGCCGCTGCCCGACGCCGTACCCGAGGACCTGGCCGGTGTGATCGAGGACCTCCTCGCCAAGGACCCGAAGGACCGCCCCGAGAACGCCCGAGCCGTCGCCATTCGGCTCGGCCTCGCCGACCACGAGATCATCGGCCTTTCCCTCGGCCTCGCCCAAGCCGTGTACGGCGAGTCGTCCCTCACCGAGGACGGTGCCGTCTCCTCGCCCGGGGCGGAGGCCGACGACCCCACTCCACCCGAGGCCACCCTCGCCGTCGACTGCGCTCACCTGCTGGACGAGTGAGCGCCAGAGGTCGCCCGTGTCGCCGAGCTCTCACGCACCCGTGCAGGTGCCCCCGCGCGAGCTCGCCGACCGACCCCGACACGGCCACGCAGTGCATCGGCCCGCTGTTACGACGACGCGTCCCGGAAGACGTCGGCCGCCGCCTGGACCTTCGCGACGTACGCCGTCCAGTGCTCCTCGTCGCCGATGTCGCCCTTGTCGCCACCGCCCCGGCCGTCGATCATCTCCCGCACGATGTCGCAGTGGCCAGCGTGGTGCGCGGTCTCGTCGACCACGCGCACGACCAGCTCGCCGAACGTCGTCTCGCGGTGCTCCTCCGGCCACCACGGCACGGAAGCCGGCGCGTCCAGCGACAGGGTCTCGAGGGACTCGTCGCTGTGCTGCCAGGCCCGCCGGTAGAGGCCGACCAGGTAGTCGCGCGACTGGTCGGCGGTCGCCCACATGTCGGCCGACTCCCAGACCGACCCGTCCTCCTCCCAGGGCAGTGTCACGGGTGACGGTCGGCCCACGCAGGCACCCAGGTACCCGAGCTCGATGCCGGTGAGGTGCTTGACCAGGCCGAGCAGGTTGGTGCCCGACGGCACCAGCGGCCGGCGTACGTCGTACTCCGACAGACCCTCGAGCGAGCTCATGACGCCGTCCCGCGACCGCTGCAGGTGGCGCTGGAGGTGGAAGAGGATGGGCTTCGCGCTCATCGACGGATCAGGTCCTGGTAGTCGGGGTGCTTGCGCAGCCACGTGGTGACGAAGGGGCACAGGACCGTGACCTTCAGGTCGGCGGTCTGCCGGATCTGGTCGAGCATCTGCCGCACCAACTCCGACCCCACGCCCTGGCCCTCGAACGCGTCGTCGACCTCGGTGTGCATGATCGAGATCCCCTTGTCGTTCAGCTCGTACGTCGAGAAGCCGGCCAGGCTCCCCTCGACGTACGCCTCGAACCTCCGCTCCTCGGTGTTGTCACGCACCTCGACAGCCGTCTTGGAACCCATGTCGACCACGCTAGCCCGGCGGGCACCGGCAGCCTTGCGCGGACCGGTCCGAACGGGCCCGGCGGGCTCGGCCAGGACCCGCGAGCGGCACGCCGCGACGATCGTGGTCCGAGCCGAGGGATGAGCCATCATGGAGCCATGCGGCCGCAGGTCGTCGCACACCGCGGCGCAAGCTTCGACAACGCCGAGCACACCCTGGGTGCCTACATGGGGGCGATCCGCGACGGGGCCGAGGCCTTCGAGTGCGACGTCCGGCTCACCGCCGACGGCCACCTGGTCTGCGTGCACGACCGCGACCTGCGGCGTACGGCGAGCAAACGCGGCCTGGTCTCGACGATGGAGCTCGCCGACCTCGACCAACTCGAGTTCGCGTCGTGGAAGAACCCGTGGGCGGCGTTCGACGACGAGGCGCCCGACCGCGACCCCGACCTCGACCGGGTGCTCACGCTGCGCCGGCTGATGGAGATCGTCGCCGAGGCCGACCGGCCGATCGAGCTCGCCATCGAGACCAAGCACCCCACGCGGTACGGCGGGTTGGTCGAGCGCCGCCTGGTCGAGGCGCTCGCGGAGTTCGGCTGGACCGGCGAGGACAGCCCGGTGCGGGTGATGAGCTTCTCGTACGTCGCGCTGCAGCGGATGCAGCGGCTGGCGCCACACCTCCGCCTCGTGATGTTGATCGAGAAGGCGCGGCACTGGCCGATGCTGAAGCCGATGGTCGAGGACGGCTGGATTCTGGGACCGGGGATCGACCAGCTCGTCAAGCACCAGAAGTTCGCCGAGAAGATGGGCCGCACCGGCCGGGAGCTCCACGTGTGGACGGTGAACGCCGAAGAGGAGCTCGACCTCTGCCGCTCGCTCGGCGTGCGCGCGGTGATCACCGACCGCCCACGGGCGGTGCTCGGCTGGCTGGACGCCGTCCCGACCGGCTGAGCTCGCGTCGTGCGACGGCCACTACTCTCCGGGGATGGCCAAGAAGTCCCGCACCAAGGCCCGCGACCGGGCGACCGAGGGCGGGGTCGGACCACGCGAGCCGTGCCCGTGCGGGTCGGGCAAGCGATACAAAGCCTGCCACGGCTCCACCGGCGGCGTCTTCGTCTCCCGGCCGTTCGCGGGTCTCGCCGCCGAGCGCGACCTGGTGGCGCTGCGGGAGTTCGTGCCGTCCGCGACCGCGCCGTTGACGGTCGGCGACCGCACCGTGCTGCTGGGCAGCCTGCTGCCGATGGCGGCGCCGGCGATGGTGCGAGACTCGGGTGAGGTGTGGCTGGCGATGCAGGTGCGGCACGCGTTCGGGGACCCCTCACGCGACCTAGGCGCCGTCCTCGAGAAGGCGATCGCCGCCGACGAGGCCGGCATCGTCGGACTGGTCGACCCGCCGGGCCCGGGCGCCCGGTTGCAGGACCTGGTCGCCGACGAGCCGATCGAGGTCACTGTCCACGACGGCTTCGAGTGGTGGTTGGGAGACGTCGAGGAGCGCGACCAGGCGATGGCCGATGCACTCGAGCAGGCGAACGGCGCCGTCGCGCCCACCGCCCGGCTGTCGTCGGTGGAGGCGGCGTACTGGGTCGACGCCGGGAGCAAGGAGCACCTGCGCTGGGTCCTCCCGCAGGACGAGAACGCGCTGCTGGACGCGCTGGCCCGTCTGCACGCCGCCGGTGAGGACTCGATCGCGGACGGCTCGAAGCTGGTCGGGATGTTCCGCGCGCACGGACTCCTGACCCCCGTGTGGGACCTCCCGCCCGGCACCGGCGCGGCCGTGCTCGAGGAGCCGGTGGCAGCGTTCGAGGGTCGGCTCGTCGAGGCGCTCGACGCCGGGGGCGATCTCTGCGCAGAGGAGCGCGCCGCCCGGTCGATGCTCGCGAACCATCAGGTGACCCTGCGTTGATCTTGCGTTGACGGTCGATTGACCGTGCGTTGACTCTGCTCCGACTCTGTGTCGGCTCCGCGTCGTCCCTGCGCCGACCCGGCACGGCTCCCGGCCCGACCCGCGACGCTCCGGCCGCACGAAAAGACACGCCCGGGCAAGGTTGATCCGTCCGCGGGACGTTCGCTACCGTCGCGGACGGCCCGGTCGTTGTTGCCTCCCCCGTCGACATCGACCGGGCCCTCTCATGGGCGCGCGGCGGTTTCCCCGGTACACCGGGGACCCATGACCTACCCGGGGAAAATGTCGGCCGAGAACGTCATGGACACCCCGAGAACCTCCCCGCCCGGACGGCCCAAACCCACGCCTACCGAGTCCCGGCTGATCCGGGGCTCAGCCCAGGGGGTCGCGCTCGACGGGGCAGCTCATGCAGCGCGGACCGCCGCGTCCGGAGCCGAGCTCGGAGCCGGCGATCCGGACGACCTCGATGCCGGCGTCCTCGAGCCGCGCGTTCGTCTCGTCGTTGCGTTCGTAGGCGACCGCGACCCGGGGTGCGATGGCGAGGGTGTTGTTGCCGTCGTCCCACTGCTCGCGCTCGGCGGTGACCGGGTCGAGTCCGGTGTCGATCTGATGGAGGGTGTCGATCTCCATCGCCTTGGCCGCCGTCACCAGGAAGTGCTCGGCGTCGGCGACGTGCAGCTCGAGCCCGGAGTCGTCGTCAGCGCCGGTCCCGGAGACCTGCGTGACGGCGTACGCCGTGAGGGTGTCGGCGACATTGGGGTACATCACGACCTTGTCGACGTCGACCATCGTGCAGACCGTGTCGAGGTGCATGGTCGCCCGCTCCTGCGCGATCGGCACCGCGAGCACCGTGTGCGCGAGGCCGGCCGTGAACACCTCACGCGCCAGCTGCTCCGCCCCGGCGGGCGTCGTCCGCTCGCCGACCCCGATGGCCATCACGCCGGGTGCCAGCAGGAGTACGTCGCCGCCCTCGACGTGCTCGTTGCGCCAGCCGTGGAGGCGCGGGGTCTCGGCGAACCGCGGGTGGGCGCTGTAGATCAGCTCGGTCAGCTGCGTCTCGCGCGCCCGTGCCGGCATCGCCAGCGACGTGACCGTCACCTGGTCGCGCACCCACACCGACGAGTCGCGGGTGAACAGCAGGTTGGGGAGGGGGTCGATCAGGAAGTCGTCGCGCGGCAGCAACGACGTGACCAGCCCGAACCCGCCGCGCACCTCGTCGTTGCGGACGCCCGCGGTCAGGTGTGTGGTGAGCTCCTCCGGGGAGGACTCGTGCAGCATCGGACCGAGCCACCGCCGCATGGTCTCGCCGAGGTGCAGGCTTCCGAGTGCCGTCTCGATCGCGCGGTCGCGCGCGCCGGGGTCGCCGAGGGTCTCGGTCAGCAGGTCGGTGAGGTAGAGCACCTCGACACCGCGGTCGCGCAGCGCCGCGGCGAACGCGTCGTGCTCGTCCTGGGCCCGCGCCACCCAAGGGATCCCGTCGAACAGGAGCCGGTCGTTGTTGCGGGGGGTGAGCCGCTTCAGCTCCTGCCCGGGGCGGTGGAGCATGACCGTGCGCAGACGGCCGACCTCGCTGTCGGCGCCCGACGGGCGACCGGGGGTGGGGGTGGTCGACATGACCGGAACTCTAGTGCGGGGCCGCGGCGGGCAGTCACCCCGCGACGACCTGGTACGCCGTCACCGCAGCGAGCAGGAAGCACACGCCGGAGCCGACGTAATGGATGGTCGACAGCCGCAGGTAGCGCAGCAGGAAGCGGCCGGCCACCACGGCCAGCCCCGAGACCACCAGCAGGGCCCCCCACGCCCCGATGAAGACCGACACGGCGTTGTGGTAGCGGCCGACCAGGCTGATCGTGAGGAGCTGCGAGAGGTCGCCCCACTCGGCAGCGAACAGCACCAGGAAGCTGGCGCCCACGGCGGCCAGCCCGGACTTCGGCGAGCTCGCCTTGGCGGCGTACTCCTCCTCGGTCTCGGCCTCCTCGGCGTCGGCCTTGGGTGCCTCGCGCAGCAGCAGGACGGCGCCGACCAGGAAGATCAGGCCGGCCACGATCTCCACGACCCGGTGGGGGAGCAGGGTGACCAGGCCACCGACGGTGCACGCGATCACGGTCTGGACCAGGAACGCCAGGCCGACGCCGACCCACACCGCGAGGGGGCGATAACGGGTCGAGAGCACCAGCGCCGCCACGAACGTCTTGTCCGGAAGCTCGACCACGAAGATCGCGCCGAACGCGATCGCGATGACCGCGAGATCCATCGTGCGAACCTATCGGTCCCGTTTCGGCAACGTTCACCCGCTGACCTGTTGCCACTGTCGGCGGGGAGGTGTTGAGTCTTTCCCGGGGTCGATCCACCTGACTGCAGGAGGCGACGATGGCGACGTTCGAGCACTACGAGCAGGGCACTCCGAGCTGGATCGAGCTGATGACGCCCGACCAGTCCGCGGCCCTGAAGTTCTACGGCGAGCTCTTCGGGTGGTCCTACGACGACCACGACCTGGGCGAGATGGGCCACTACTACATCCCGACGATGGACGGCGACGAGATCGGCGGGGTCAGCGGGCAGATGCCCGGGATGGAGGGCCATCCGGCCGTCTGGGGCGTCTACCTGGCGGTCGACGACGTGGACGCCGCGACGGCCAAGGTGGAGGCGGCCGGCGGGAAGGTCGAGGCCGGACCCTTCGACGTGAACACGAACGGCCGGATGTCCGCGATCCAGGACCCGACCGGCGCGCGCGTCGGTCTCTGGCAGGCCCGTGACACGATCGGCACCCAGCGCGCCAACGAGCCGGGGACGCCGACCTGGAACGAGTGCGTGACCTCCGACGTCGCGAGGGCCGCGAAGTTCTACGCCGATGTGCTGGGCATGGGCAGCGAGGCCATGGACATGGGCGAGGCCGGGACCTACACGGTCCTCACCAACGTCGCGGGACGCCAGATCGGCGGCGCGATGGACCTCGCGATGCTCCCGCCCGGGACGCCCGCACACTGGAACGTCTACTTCAACGTCGAGGACGTCGACGAGAGCGTGGCCGAGGCCGAGCGGCTCGGCGGGAAGCCGATGGTGCCGGCGATGGATGTGCCCGGCGTCGGCCGGATGGCGATGGTGTCCGACCCGCAGGGCGCGACGTTCTGGGTGATGTCCGGCGAGGCTGCGGCCTAGTCGCGGCGCCGAGCCACCGACGCAGCTCGTCTCGGGTCTGGACCACTCCGTGTTCCTGGTCCGGCCCCGAGACGCGCTGACGACCTACCGCTACCTGCGCATCGCCATCCCGATCCTGGTGGTGATGCTCGGGACGTCGGTGGCCGCCCAGGTGTTCGGACCCGATCCCGACTGCTGGCTGGGGTCGATCAGCGCCTACTACTACACGGCCGCTCGCCCGGTGTTCGTCGCGTCCCTGTGCGCGATGGGTGCGTGCATGGTGATCTACCACGGCAACACGGCCCGCGAGGACGCCGTGCTGAACGTGGCCGGCACGCTCGCGTTCGTCGTCGCGTTCGTGCCGACGCCCCTCTCGGGGCTGACCGTCACGCCGGCCGAGTCGTCGTGCGCACGCAGCAACGTGCCCACGAGTGACCAGCTGGACGCGGCCGTCGACAACAACATGCTGGCGTTGCTCGTCGCGGCGAGCCTGATGCTCGCCGTCGCCTACGGGTTCCAGGTGGCGCGTTCGAGCTCCCGCCTACCCTCGGTCGCGTGGGGCGTGCTGGCCGCGGTCGTCGTGGTCGCCTGGCTCCTGTACTTCTCGGACCGGTCGTTCATCCGTGACCACGGCCATCTCATCGCGGCCGTGACGATGTTCGGCGGGATGCTGGTGGTGGTCCTGCTCAACGCGGTCCGCAGCGCCCGGCTGGACGCCCAGGCGGTGGCGCCACCACCCGGCTACCGGAGCATCTACCGGGCGATCCTGGTCGCGATGGGGATGGCGGGTGCGGTGTTCGGCGTGCTTGCCCGGGCGGGCTCGTTCGACCACACCGTCTTCTGGCTCGAGGCCGTCCTGACCGCGTTGTTCGGCGTCTTCTGGGTGGTGCAGAGCAAGGAGCTGTGGGCGGTGGCGTCACGAACGGACGCCGCCGGCCCCGATGCTCAGGCGTTGCGGAACGGGTCGGCCGGGTAGACGCCGAGCACCTTCACCTCGGTGGTGAAGAACGCCAGCTCCTCCAGCGCCCGATGGACCGGAGGGTCGTCGGGGTGGCCGTCGACCTCCGCGAGGAACTGGGTGGCGGTGAACTCCCCGCCGACCATGTAGCTCTCCAGCTTCGTCATGTTCACGCCGTTCGTCGCGAATCCGCCCAACGCCTTGTAGAGGGCGGCCGGCAGGTTCCGCACGTTGAAGACGAAGCTGGTGACCACCGGTCCGTCGCCGTGGGGAGCCTGCTCGAGGTCCCGCGAGAGGACGACGAAGCGCGTCGTGTTGTGGTCCTCGTCCTCGACGTCGTCCAGCAGCACCTCGAGCCCGTAGATCTCACCCGCCCACGGCGGCGAGATCGCGGCCTGCGTCGGGTCTCCGGCCTCCTTCACCTCACGAGCGGCGCCGGCGGTGTCGCCGGAGATGACCGGGGTGAAGCCGTGCTCGCGGATCACGCGACGGCACTGCCCGAGCGCGTGCACGTGGCTGTGCACCGTCTTGACGCCGTCGAGGGTTGCACCCGGGACACCCAGCAGCGCGAACCTGACCCTCAGGAAGTGCTCGCCGACGATGTGCAGCGGCGAGGTCGGCAGGAAGTGGTGGATGTCCGCGACCCGCCCGGCCACCGAGTTGTCGATGGGGATCATCGCGAGGTCGGCGTCGCCGTTCTCCACTGCCGCGAAACAGTCCTCGAAGCTCGCGGCGGCGACCGGCTCCCATGCCGGGAAGCGCTGCCGGCAGGCCAGGTGCGAGTTGGAGCCCGGCTCGCCCTGGTAGACGACCCGACGACGGCCGGGTTCACCGACGGCATCATCGACAGGAGTACTCACGCGCGTCAGTGTCACATGTCGGCGACTGCCGCGATTACGCTCGCTCAGCGTGTGGATCCTCGCCGTCGTCGCGTTCGTGGTGGCCCTGGCCGCCGCGTCGCTGGCGGTCGTCGCCCTGCGCCGGCAGACGGCGTACCGCGCACCCGGCACCGACGCCCTCCCCGAGGACGTCACCGGGCTCCGGCAGGAGGTCGCCGCGCTCCGGCTCGAGGCGGGCGACGCACTGCGCCACCTCGCGGTGGTGCGGTACGACGCGTTCGGCGACATGGGTGGCCACCTGTCCTGGTCGCTGGCGCTGCTCGACGACTCCGGGAACGGCGTCGTCCTGACCTCGATCCACGGTCGCTCCGACGCCCGCACCTACGCCAAGAGCATCTCCTCCTGGACCTGCGAGCAGCAGCTGTCGCCGGAGGAGGAGGAGGCGGTCGCGCACGCCCGGCCCTGAACCGACCTGAGCTGGGGCTCGCGAGACCCTGACGGCCGGGAAGATCACGACTGGGCCACGGTCGGGACGTGCGCGCAACCTTCGTCCGACGGGGTACGTCTTCTGGGTAACGGGTACCCGGGACACACAGGGGGTGCGATGGCCACTTCGCACGGACCGCGCACGAGCCTCGAAGCAGGGGACGCGCGGAAGCACGGACGACGGTCCGCGGTGATCTTCGGTGTGGTGCTGGCCTGCGCCGCGATCGTGGTGCCGTTCGGGCTGCACGGCCTCGACCGGGACGGCGCGAGCGCCTCGGCCGCCCCACCGACCGCGCCGTCGGTGACGACCTCGGCCCGACCCCAGGTCGACGGCAGTTCTGACACCCGGGCCGCTCTCGGGTCCCAGGGGGACCTCCCGCCGCTGCTGGCCTCCGACGGCACCGGACTCCGCCACGGTCTCCAGGACGGTGCTCGGGTGCGCGTCGGAGACATCACCGAGGGCGTCGTACGTCGTACGCCGGGTGCCGGTTGGCAGGTGCTGGTGCGGTGGAACGGCCGGCTCCAGGCCCTCCCCACGCGCGGCCGGGTCTCCCTCCGCGACGCCTCGTGGGTGGCGGCCTCGGGTCTGCTCTACACGCGGGTGCCGACCGGCAAGCCCGGCCGCTTCCACGTCTACGCCTGGGACCCACAGGGCGGATCGGCCTACACCCCGCCCACCCTGTTCGCCGACGACCTCGGCCGCGTCTGCTTCAACGACGACTTCACCGCGTTCGGCAACTGCCGCGCCTAGCCGGTCAGCGCGGCACGCGGACCAGGACCCGGCCGTGGAGGCAGGTCATCCGGAGCTCCTTGCCGGCGCCGAGCGGGTCACCGTCGAGCTGGCGGGGAGTGGGTGAGGCCGCGCGGATCGTGACCGTGCGGCCGCGCATCCGGACGATGGTCTCGTCGGTCCGCGCCCGTCGGGCCAGCACCCGGAACGCCAGGGGCAGCCAGGACACGAAGTTCTTCGGGTAGAGGAGGACGACGTCGAGCAGGCCGTCGTCGATCGCGGCATCGGGGAGCAGGGGCATCCCGGCCTGAAGGAAGCCGACGTTCCCGACCACGACGGTCCGGGCCCGGTGGGTGGTGATCTCTGCGCCGTCGACCGAGATCTCCATCCGCAGCACCGGTGACATCAGGGCCTTGAGCGCCGAGAACACGTAGGCGACCCAGCCGACCCTCGCCTTCAGCTGCTCGTTGACACCCTCGATCATCGCGGCGTCGAGGCCCATCCCGGCCATCACCATGAAGTGGGTGTCCTCCATCGCGTCACCGGACACCTCGACCAGGTCGATGGCCTGGTCCTGCCCGGTGAGGGCGACATCTATGGCGGCGCGCAGGTAGAGGGGGATCGCCAGGTTGCGGGCGAGGAGGTTGCCGGTGCCGGCGGGGATGATCCCGACCGGAATGCCGGTCCCGGCCAGCTCCGCACAGACCTCGCGGACGGTGCCGTCGCCGCCGCAGACCAGCACGAGGTCGGCGCCACCGACCGAGGCCTCCTCGGCCATGCCGGTGCCGGGGTCCTCGATCGTCGTGTAGTGCCAGGTCGGGCGCGACCAGCCCGCCTCCTCTGCCATCGAGGTGACGATCGAGCGGAACTGTCCGACGTCCTCGAGCTTGGACGGGTTCACGACGACGGCGAGCCTGCGCTCGGAGGGGACCGACTCGGTGAGAGGCGGCGCCGACACGGCGTGGCTGCGGGGGCGCGGGCTGTAGATCGCCAGCCAGACGAGCGTGACGCAGGTGCCGAGGAGCCAGCCGGCGAGGACGTCGGTCGGGTAGTGCCGGCCGAGCAGCACGCGGTCGGCACCGACCACGAGCACGATCGCCACGGCCACGGCCCAGATCACCCGGCGCAGGTCGGAGCGGCGTACCAGCATCAGGGCGAGCACCATCACGACCCCGGCGAGCGCCGCCGTGCTCGCGGCGTGCCCCGACGGGAACGACCGGGACGTGAGGTGTCCGAGCGGGTCCTGCCAGGTGGGTCTGGCGCGACCCTCCAGGGCCTTGATCCAGGTGTAGAGCAGCGCCGTGGTCGCGACGACGAGGACGGCGTAGATCGCGGCCCTGCGGTAGCTTCGCAGCCACAGCCCAGCGCCGAGGATCACGGTGAGCACGAGGATCCCGGGGCCGGCGAACCCGGCCTCGATCCAGCGCAGCACGTCGACCACCCCGGCGCGGTTGCGGGCCCAGTGCTCGGCCGTCCGGCCGAGGTCGTCGAACCCGGCGAGGGGGGCCCGGGTCAGGTGGACCAGGTAGGCGAGCACCGCGAACAGCACCGCGCACACCGCGGCCCAGGCGAGCATCCAGAGGCGCGGGCGGTCGAGCACGCGCGCCAGTATGCCGGGCGGAACTCGTGTGCCCGCCCGCGCCGGCCGCGGATAGCCTTTCCATGTGACCTCACCCCACGAAGCAGCTCGCTGCGCTCGCCGCTCCGCAGGGACCCCGAGATGATCGACCCGAAGGTGCTGCGAGAGGACCCCGACCGCGTGCGAGCCGCCCAGGCCAAACGCGGGCTGTCCGACGACGTCGTCGACCGTGCCCTGGCCGCCGACTCCGCCCGGCGCAGTGCGATCGCGTCCTTCGAGGCCAAGCGCGCCGAGCAGAAGCAGCTCGGCAAGCAGATCCCGCGGGCCCAGGGCGAGGAGAAGGCTGCGCTGCTGGAGCGCACCAAGGAGCTCTCGGCCGAGGTCAAGGCGGCCGAGGCGGCGCAGACCGAGGCCGAGGAGGCCTGGCGTGCGGCGCTGATGGACATCCCGAACCTCGCAGCCGATGAGACCCCGGCCGGCGGGGAGGAGGACTTCGTGGTCCTCGAGACCGTTGGGACGCCACCGGAGTTCGACTTCGATCCGCGCGACCACGTCGAGCTCGGCCGGATGCTCGGCGCGATCGACATCGAACGCGGCGCCAAGGTGTCCGGCTCGCGGTTCTACTTCCTGACCGGGATCGGGGCGCAGCTCGAGTTCGCGCTGTTGAACATGGCGATGGACCAGGCGCGAGCCACCGGCTTCATCCAGGTCGTGCCGCCGTCGCTGGTCAAGCCGCGGGCGATGGAGGGCACCGGGTTCCTCGGCCAGGCGGCCGACGACGTGTACCGGATCGAGGGACAGGACCTCTACCTCGTCGGTACGTCCGAGGTGCCGATGGCGGCGTACCACTCCGACGAGATCCTCGACGCCTCGACCCTGCCCCTGCGGTACGCCGCGTTCAGCCCGTGCTTCCGCAAGGAGGCCGGCTCGCACGGCAAGGACACCCGAGGGATCTTCCGGGTGCACTGGTTCGACAAGGTCGAGATGTTCGTCTACACGACGCTGGAGGAGTCCTACGCCGAGCACAAGCGGCTGCTGGACTGGGAGAAGGAGTTCCTCGACAAGCTCGAGCTCTGCTACCGCGTGATCGACGTCGCCGCCGGCGACCTCGGCCTGTCGGCGCAGCGCAAGTACGACTGCGAGGCCTGGATCGCCAGCCAGGGCCGCTACCGGGAGCTCACCTCGACCTCCAACTGCACCGACTTCCAGACCCGTCGGCTCGACACCCGTGGTCGGTTCCCCGCCGACGGCAAGGAGGGACAGATCCGTCCGATCGCGACCCTCAACGGCACGCTCTGCTCCACCAACCGACCGATCATCGCCCTGCTCGAGACCCACCAGCAGGCGGACGGTTCGGTGCGGGTGCCGGAGGCGCTGCGGCCCTACCTCGGCGGGCTCGAGGTGCTCAAGCCCATCAGCGCCTGAGCCCGTGGCAACCACAGACCCGGCCGACGGGGCCGACCCGGCCGACGCGACCCACCTGACCGACGCATCGTGGCGGCCGAAGCTGGTCGCCCTCGACATCGACGGCACCCTGCTCAAGTGGCTCGAGGGCGTCGGTACCACGTACGAGGAGGTCAGCCCGCCGGTGGACGCCGCCGTCCACCGTGCCCTGGACGCGGGGGCCCACGTGGTGCTCGCCAGCGGTCGGTCACCGCACGGCATGACGCGGGTTGCCGACCTGCTCGACCTGCACAGCTCTCCAGACGGGGCAGACGGGGCCGACGGGAGCGGCGAGCGGCTGTGGGTGGTGGCCAGCAACGGGGCGGTGATCTTCCGCTACCCTCCGCTGGAGGTGATCCACGAGGAGACCTTCGACGCCGCGCCCGCCGTCGCCGCGGTGCTCGAGGAGCACCCGACCGCACTGGTCGCGGTGGAGGAGCGTGGCGTCGGGTACCGCGTGAACCGTCCCTTTCCCGAGGGCGAGCTCACCGGCGAGTTCACCATCGCCGACGTCGAGGACCTGGTCGCCGTGCCCGTCAGCCGGGTGATCATCCGTGACCCCGACGCCACGGCCGACGACTTCGTCGCGCTCGGCGAGCGGCTCGGTCTCCAGGGCACCGACTACGTGGTCGGCTGGACCGCGTGGCTCGACCTGGCGCCGGTGGGGGTCAGCAAGGCCTCGGGCCTGGAGTACGTCGCGCGCGAGCTCGGCATCGCAGCGGTGGACGTCCTCGCGATCGGAGACGGTCGCAACGACATCGAGATGCTGCGCTGGGCGGGGCGCGGCGTCGCGATGGGGCAGGCCGTCGAGGAGGTCAAGGAGGCCGCCGACGAGGTCACGCTCACCGTCTACGACGAGGGTGCAGCCGTGGAGCTCGACCGCTGGTTCCCGGACGGTCGCACGGCGGACTCCGCGAGCCGACCCCGGCCGCCCGCATGAGCCGCCCTCGCCTGGTGGCCACCGACCTCGACGGGACCCTGCTCGACGACGAGGGCGGACTCAGCGAGCGCACCCAGGACGTGCTGCGCCGGGTGCAGGAGATCGGCGTCCGCGTCGTGATCGTCACCGCCCGGCCGCTGCGCTGGATGGACGAGCTGTGGGCGACCGTCGGTGGCGGCCGCGGCGTCGGCATCGTCTCCAACGGCGCGATCACCTACGACGTCGGCAGCCGGGAGGTGCTCGACCTGCACGGCATCCCGGCCGAGGTCGGCCTGCCGATGGTCGAGGCGATCCGTGAGGCGGCACCCGGCACGGCGATCGCGCTGGAGTGCCTCGGCGGCTACCGCCACGAGCCGGCGTACGTCGACCTGCACCCGACACCGCCCGACATGAGGGTCGCCGACCTCGAGGGACTCTGGGACGAGCCGGCCGTGAAGGTGCTCGCCCAGCACCTCACCCTCGACCCGGACGACTTCCGCGCCCGCGTCGTCGACGCGGTCGGCGAGACGGCCACCCCGACCTGGACCATCGACCACCTGATGGAGATCAGCGCGGCCGGCGTGACCAAGGGCGGCGCCCTGGCCGCGCTCTGCGAGCGGCTCGGCGTGACGCCGGAGGAGGTCGTGGCGTTCGGCGACATGCCCAACGACCTTGCGATGCTGAGCTGGGCCGGCACGTCGTACGCCGTTGCCAACGGGCACGAGTCGGTGCTCGCCGCCGCCGACCACGTGGCGCCGCGCAACAGCGAGGACGGCGTCGCGGTGACCCTCGCCGGGCTTTTCGGGCTGTGATGTGATGGTCCGGTGACTCAGACCGGATGGGTACGCCGCGCCCTCGGCGTGGCGGTCATCGCCGCGCTGGTCGGCAGTGCCCTGCTGGTCGGGGGGTCCGCCCAGGCGCGCGCGGCGGCGCCGTGTCCGCGGCTGAGCCTGACCAAGCAGATCAGGCAGGCCGACGTGGTCTTCCGCGGCGTGGTCGACAAGGTGCGACCGGTGCGCGGCAAGGGTGACCACCGCCTGCGCAACTACAAGGTGAAGGCCGATCGGGTCTACCGCTCGTCGCTGGTCGCCGACGCGGTCGTCGTGACGGCCCAGGTCGGGGCGAAGTGCCCGCCGCCCACCCTCGCGAAGGGCAAGCGCTACATCTTCTTCGTCACCGAGCAGGGGTCCCGCCTGGTGTCGACGTCCGCGACGGCCCGAGCCAGCAAGAAGCTCACCGACCAGGTGGTCGCCAAGCTGGGCAACGGCGTCCAGCCGCACCCGGCGCCTCCGGCCAGTGCGACGTTCAGCAAGGTTGCCGACGCCTCCCCGCCCAGCCTGTCCCGTCTCCTGTCGCCCGGCGCGGCCCTGCTGATCGTGAGCATCCTCGGCCTGCTGGTCGCGGGCCGTCTGGGTCGGCGAACGACCTGACCTCGCGACCGCTGCGTCCGTGGGGTCACGTGCCCTCAAGACGTCGTGCCGAGCGGCATCATCGGGAGTGCCCGGCGATGGGTCGATGAGCTCGCGGGCTCGTTCAGCCAGGCGCCTGGCCGGGACCCACCTCCTGCGGCGGGACGACCGGCGACGCCGACACCCACCGCGATGCGCAGGGTGACACCTTGTACGTCGTCGTCGAGGGGCGGCCGCTCGAGCTGACCGTCCGGACCTCGCCTGGGACGCGGCTGTGGGTCAGGTTCGGGCCGTTGACACGCTGACCCGCTGAGTCAGAGGTACATCCCGTTCTGCGAGCTGCCGTCGTCGTTGCCTGGCGTCTGCTGCTGCGGCACCCCGGGTCGCTGACCGAGGCCGGACTGACCGGGTGTCATCTGTCCCCCCGGCAGCGCCCGCCGCATCTGCTCGAACTGGGCCCGCGCCGACACCTGCTGGGCGTAGATGGCCGTCTGGATGCCGTGGAAGAGGCCTTCCAGCCAGCCCACCAGCTGGGCCTGGGCGATCCGGAGCTCGGCATCGGAGGGAGTGCCGTCCTCGGTGAACGGGAGCGAGAGGCGCTCCAGCTCGTCGACCAGCTCCGGCGCGAGGCCGCTCTCGAGCTCCTTGATCGAGGAGCGGTGGATCTCCTTGAGCCGGTTGCGGCTGGCGTCGTCCAGCGGCGCCGACTTCACCTCCTCCAGGAGCTGGCGGATCATGCTGCCGATCCGCATCACCTTCGCCGGCTGCTCGACCAGGTCGGTGAGGTCGCGCAGGTCGTCGCCGTCCTCGCCGTCCACACCCGTTTCGGTGACGGCCTCCGCGGGTACGGCGACGGGCTGGCCGTCCGGGCCGACCACGATGACGTGCTGCTGTCCGGACTGGTCCTCGCTCATGCCTCCAGCCTACAAACGCACCTGGGGGCTCAGACGACCAGCAGGATCTTGCCGGTGCTCCCGCCGCTCTCCATGAGCCGATGTGCCTCGGCGGCCTCGGCCAGGGGCATGGTGTGGCCGATCATCGGCCGGACCGTCCCATCGGCGACCAGGGGCCAGACGTGCTCCGCGACGGCCCCGCAGATGGTGGTCTTCTCACTCACCGGTCGGCTGCGCAGGCCGGTGGAGATCACGGCGGCACGCTTGCGGAACAGCGTGCGCAGGTCCAGCTCGGCCGTGGAGCCGCCCTGGAAGCCGATCACGACCAGCCTTCCCTCGGTCGCCAACGTGTCGACGTTGCGGGCGAGGTACGACGCACCCATGTTGTCGAGGATCACGTCGGCCCCGTGACCATCAGTGACCTCGGCGACGACCTCGACGAAGTCCTGCTCGCGGTAGTCGATCGCCACGTCGGCGCCGAGCTCCCGGCAGAGATCCAGCTTCTCCGGGCTGCCGGCCGTCGTGAGGACCCGCGCCCCGAGGGCCCGGGCCAGCTGGATGGCGAACGTGCCGATCCCGCCGGCACCGCCGTGCACCAGGAAGGTGTCGCCGGCCCGCAGCCCGGCCACCATCATCACGTTCGACCAGACGGTCGCGGCAACCTCGGGCAGCGCGGCCGCGGTGACCAGGTCGACCCCGTCCGGGATCGGCATCAGCTGACCGGCAGGCACCGCGACCTTGGTCGCGTAGCCGCCTCCCGCCAGCAGCGCGCAGACCTCCCGGCCGATCCCGACGTACTCGGAATCTTCGACGCCCTCACCCAGCGCATGGACCGTGCCGCTGCACTCGAGGCCGAGGATCTCCGACGCACCCTCGGGCGGTGGGTAGTGGCCCGCACGCTGCACCAGATCGGCGCGGTTGACGGCCGTCGCGGCCACGTCCACCACGACCTCGCCAGGGCCCGGCTCCGGGTCGGGGACGTCGACGTACTCCAGGACCTCCGGCCCGCCCGGCTGCTTCGGGACGACCGCCTTCACTCGTCGTACCGATCGGCGCTGTGGTCGACACCGGTGTCGTCGGGGACGGCGTCTTCGACGTCGTCCGGGTCGGCGGCGCCGGAGGGCCTGTCCCAGCCCTCGGCCAGAGCCTGCGCCCTGGCTGCGAGCCGCTCGATCCCGTCCTCGTCGGCCTGCGCCACGCCGGCGGCGTACCCGACGAGGAACGTCGTGACCGGCGCGGCCATCCGCACCACGTTGTCCGCCGCCACCTTCGCCAGGTCGAGGATGAGCGCCTCGTCGACCTCGGCGTCGATGTCGAGGGCGTCACACAGCTCGTCGATCCAGTCGTGCAGGTTCACGAGGCCAATCTTGCGAAACGGCGCCGCTCCTTCAAGTCTGATCCGGCCGCGCCACGCCGTGGGCATCGCGCCCGAGGATGCGGGCGACGTCCTCCCACGTGTCGACGTCCTCGGCCTCGTGCTCGATGGCCGGTACGTCGCGCACGGTGCCGGCCGACATCAGGAGTCGCGCCGGGGCGCCGGAGGCGTCTCCCGGGCTGGGGACGAGGCTCGGACGCACGGCGCCGGCGAGCTGTCGTCGGCCGTCCCGATCGGTCAGCCAGGCACCGTCGACGCCCTCGGCGGCGTCCAGCAGCCGGGCCACGGTGCCGGCCGTCACGTGCGGCATGTCCACGGCCAGCACGACCACCCGGTCGGGATCCGACGAGAGGGCGGCGACGCCGGCCGCCACCCCGGCCAGCGGTCCGCCCCCGGACGGCTCCTCCCGCGTGAAACGCACCGGGCGAGACGTGGGCAACTCGGGGCCGACGACCACCACCTCCCCCGCGCCCGCGACCGCGGCCAGGGCGTGCGCGAGCAGCGACTTGCCGGCGTGCTCGAGCGCCGCCTTGTCCGCGCCGCCGAGCCGGGACGCCGTACCACCGGTCAGGACCACCGCCGCCCAGCTCCCGTGTGTCCTGCTCACGGGTGCATGGTGGCAGGCTGGTCCCCATGCACGTCGTGCTGCTCCAGGAGGCATCTTCGCTCGACCCCGCACAGAACCGCGGCCGGCTGGCCTCGCTGGTTCCGGAGGGGGCCGACCTGGTGGTCCTGCCGGAAGCGTTCGCCCGCGACTTCGGGGAGCCCGGCTCCGACCTGGCGCCCCACGCCGAGCCGCTTGACGGGCCGTTCGTGTCCGAGGTCGAGCGGGTGGCGGCCGAGCGTGGCACCACGGTCGTCGCCGGCCTGTTCGAGACGACCGGCGCGGCGCCGTACAACACCGTGGTGGTGCGCGGCGGTGCGCATGTCGACTACCGCAAGATCCACCTCTACGACTCGTTCGGCTACCGGGAGTCCGACGTGCTCGCGGCCGGCCCGATCGAGCCGGCCACGTTCCAGCTCGACGGCGCGACCGTCGGGGTGATGACCTGCTACGACCTGCGGTTCCCCGAGCTGGCGCGCCGGCTCGTGGACGCCGGCGCCGAGGTCGTCGTCGTGCCGTCCGCGTGGGTCGCCGGTCCCCGCAAGGTCGAGCACTGGACCACGCTGCTGCGGGCCCGGGCAATCGAGAACACCGTGTACGTCGTCGGGGTCGGGCAGCCGGGACCGCGCTACACCGGCCACTCGACGGTCGTCGGTCCGCTCGGCGACGTGATCGTCGAGGGCGGTGACGGCGAGGAGATCCTCACTGCGGAGCTCGACCTCTCCGCCGTCGGGGAGGCCCGTCGCACCAACCCGTCCCTGGCCAACCGTCGCCTGTAGCCTCGCCGCCGTGTCGAGAGCCGTGTCCCGCGCTGCTCCTCGCCGGCGGGCGGAACCCCGTCGCCGGCGGGTCGCGGACCGACCCTCGAGCAAGTCGTGGCGGCGCCGGGCGCTCCACGGTCTCGGCCTCGGCACGTGGCTGCTGGTCCTGCTCGCGTCGGCCGCCGCCCTGGTCGCAGCGCTGCTCGGGTACGTCGCGGACTGGGTCGGCGAGGTGGGTGCGGTCGCCACCGGCACGGCGTACGCGTGGGGGCTGGCGGGCCGCACGGGAGGCCGGCCGGTGGTCTTCTCGCTCCTCGCGCTGGTCATGGGGGGTGCCGTGATCGCTCTCGACGAGAACGCCTTCCGGAGCGGCGCCGCCGTCCTGACCGCCGTCCTCACCGCGGTCTTCGCGGTGATGGTGACGGTGCCCGCCGGGGGCTTCCTCAAAGCCGTCCGCGAGACCGTGGTCGCGCTGCTCGTCGCGGCCGTCGGGTCGATGGCCACCCTCGCCTGGTCACCGGCCGTCGACCTGCACCGCTTCGAGTACACCGTTCTCGGGCTCTCCGTCGTCGCGTCGTTCGTCACCGTCTACCGGCTCGGAGCGGGCTTCCACGGACTCGGGTCGCGTGGGGTCGTGATCGTGGCCGCCGGCAGCCTGATGCTGGCGCTCACCGTGGGGTACGCCGAGCTCCTCCAGCGCTACGGCACCCACGACCTGGTCCAGCACCTCGACGACGCCGTGCGCTGGAGCCACCATCACCTGGGCGCCTTCCCGCGGCCGATCATCGCGCTGCTCGGGGTGCCCGCGATCGCCTGGGGCACCCACATGCGCGCGCGGCGACGGCAGGGCTGGTGGGTCTGCGCGTTCGGGGTCGCTCTCACCGCACCGGTCGCCTACGCCCTGGTCGACCCCGGCCGAAGCGTCAAGGAGGTCGCCCTCGCCACGGCGTACGGCGTGGTCATCGGGCTCGTGATCGGCTTCGTGCTGATCCGGCTCGACCTCCGACTCACATCGCCACGCGGCACCCGCGGCCGCCGGCAGGCCGAGCTCGAGGAGCCCGCGGAGATCCTCGCGGAGCCCGGCCGCACCCATGCCCTGTGGTGATCGGCTGGTGCCGGGCTACCCGGAGGTATCCACTAGGTTCGGGTCGTGGCTCGCGAGCAGACGTTCCGGATTCTGGCGGAGATGGTCGCCAACGTCATCGTGGTCGAGGTCGCCGTCGACGACGAGGTGTCACCGGGCGACCCGGTCTGCCTGCTCGAGTCGATGAAGATGGAGATCCCCGTGCTCTCCGAGCACACCGGCGTTGTCACGGCGATCAAGGTCACCCCCGGCGACGTCGTCCAGGAAGGCGACGTCCTCGTGGAGCTCACCGCCGCGCGCTGAACCTCGGAAGCCCCGCTGGATCCACGGCAGAGGGGGCGGGATTCGAACCCGCGGCTGACATCTCTGCCAGCGACCGCTTTCAAGGCGGTTCCGATCGGCCACTCCGGCACCCCTCCGAGCGCGACCCGGCACGGGTCGGCACAGGGCAGGAGTCTAGGTCGTCCGGATCGGCTACTCGGATCCGCCGATCTCCAGCTCGACGTCGTCGTAGGCCAGGTCGTGCACCCGCTGGTGGTGGTGCGCGATGTCGACGAGCAGGCGGCTGAGCCGATCGGCGAGCTCGTCGACGTCGACAGCCACCAACACCTGCGACGCCAGGGTGTTGAGGCGCGCGAGCAGGTCGTCGCGCTCACGGAGGGTCCGCGAGGCGCGGGCGGACAGCCACGCCTCACGACGGTCGGGATGGTCACGGAGCAGCCGATCGCGGACCGGCACCAGCTGGCGGCGGACCGACCAGCGCCAGGCGCCGAGGTTCTCGCGGACGTACTCGGGCCGCAGGAGTTCGTCGAGGGTGGCTGTCATCGCCGTCATGAGGACCTCCCGAGTGCCGGCACGCGTCGAGGGGAAGGGGTCGTGGGGGTGTGACGGTGTTGCGATCCACTGTGGACCCTTCCGGCGGTGGCGACAAGGGCGGGAACCGTCCCGATTCGCCCGTCGCGCGACGGTTTCAGTTGAATGAGGCCGTGCCCGACCCCGTCACGACATACCGACTGGCCCCCGCGCTCGGTCTGCGGCTGGTCGGACGCAGCCTCGTCACACTGGCCGCCGTCGTGGTGCTCGCGACGCTCGTGGGCGTGCTGACCGGGGCCGGCTGGGTCCTCGCCGGAACGGTCACGGTGGTGGGGCTGGTCCTGGTCGCGGGCTGGGCGTGGTACCTGCTGTGCCGGGCGTGGGCGGTCCGGCTGTCCGACCGCCGGTACGACGTCCGGCTGCTCGGTGGTGTGGGTGCCCCCCACGCCGCCTGGTCGCAGGTCGAGGAGGTCGTGGCGGCCACGCTCGGCGGCAGCCCGTGCCTGGTGCTGCGGCTGCGGGACGGCCGGATGACGCGGCTGCCGATGACGGCGGTCGCCGGGGACGCCGACGCCTTCGCGCACGACGTACGCCGCCGGGTGCGGGACGCGCACACGCCGGGCGATCCGACGGTTGCGGAACGCCCGGACCACTGATTCGGTCGGCGCCCGCCACTCCTTGTAGCCTGTGCGGGCTGACGGGAGGCGTCGCCTAGTCCGGTCTATGGCGCCCGCCTGCTAAGCGGGTTGAGGGTAACCCCCTCTCGCGGGTTCAAATCCCGCCGCCTCCGCGCACGCGAGAAGACCCTGTTCGGGCTCTGTCCGGGCAGGGTCCTTCGCTGCTCCGCGGCCCGTCGTCCCTCGATTCCTCTCGTCGGGGTCGTCTAGGGTGGTCGGTGTTCGGTGCTCGAACGGTTGCCCAGGGCCCGCTTGCAGGAATGTGCATTGCAACGAAATGAGCCACCGCCGACATGTCGTGTGGTTCGGGCCTCCCTGACAATGGGTACTTGGGTGACCAAGTGGCTCAGACCCCGGGAGGATGTGCAGACTCATGAACATGATGCGGAAGGTGGCTCTGGCGCTCGGCGCGGCGGTGCTCGGCGTCGGCGCGATCGGCATCGCGGCTCCAGCTCAGGCCATGGACACGAACTGGCCGTGCCAGGGCTGCTTCATGGCAGGTCACTGACCCAGTCACCACGGGGTCGCGAGGCGGCGGCGCCCCCCACATCAGCCGCCCCTCGCACCCGTTGTCCCCACGACGGCCCGGGAGCTTCGGCTCCCGGGCCGCTCCACAGGTTGTCACTCCTCCTCGCGGCCCGAGACGCCGAGCTGCCCCATCGTGTACCCGAGCTGGAACCTGGTCTCCGCGTCGTACTCCGCCTTGAGGTCGGCCACGTAGCCGGCGAACGTCCGCGCGCTGACCCCGAGGCGCTTGGCGCTGACCGGGTCGGAGTGGCCCTCGATCAGCATCCGGATCGTCATCGCCCGCTGCTCGCGGGCGATGTCGTTCATCATCGAGCGCTCGGTGCTGGTGAACGGCCGGGCACGCTCCCACGCCCGTTCGAAGACGTCGACGAGGTAGGCGACCAGTGCCGGCTCCTGCACCGCGATGCCGACCTCGGTGCCGCCCGGCCCGGGGATGACCGCCAGTCGCCGGTCGACCACGATCATCCGGTTGAAGAACTCGTCGAGGGTGCGCACCTCGGCCCCGTGCGCGCTGACCTCGGAGACGTACTCACGGGTCAGCGCGTGCCGGCGGGCGCTGTGCTGGTAGAGCGTGCGCATCTTGACCCCGCGGTCGATCGCGCTCTTGTCCCGCTCTGCGGCGGACTTCAGGCTCGCGCGCTCGCGTCCGGTCTGGGGCTGCGCGGTCAGCAGCTCCTCCTCCGCCTCCGCGACGGCACCGTTGATGAAGGTCTGGATAGCCCGGCCGTGGAACTCGGTGATCGGCCCGCGGACCGCGGTGGGCGAACGGCGCCAGGCCTGGGAGAGCCCGGAGAAGGCGCGCGCCCACTCCGAGGACTCGCCGAGCAGCTCCGCACCACGCTGGCTCATCGGGCCGACCACGTGAGACTGCACCGTGGACGGGTCCACCGGGATGTAGACGTGGTTGGCACGGTCGTGGACCAAGAGGTTGAGCGCGACCAGGAGGCTCAGCGCCTCGTGCAGCGGACCGCCGGGCTGGATGCGCGGATCCGAGTCCTTCAGCCCACCGCTGACGGCTGTTTCCTCGTACAGCGGCGTCGCCAAGGACTCGAAGATCTCCCGTTCGTCAGGACCGAGCTCGGCCACGGGTCACACTCTCACCTTGCCCCACGCACGCATCGTCGCACATCGGAGCACGACCCATCACAGTCCTGGCCCACCGGGCCATGACTGTGACGGGCCGATGCGGAGCCCCTGGGTCAGATTCCGGTCAGATCCCGAGGCGTGTCTTGAGACCGTCGAGCTCGGTCCAGAGCACGGCGGGCAACTCGTCGCCGAACTTCTCGAACCACTCCTGGATCTGCGGGATCTCGGCCTTCCACTCCTCCGGGTCGACCGCGAGGGCCTGTGCGAGCTCGTCGTCGGTCATCTCCAACCCGTCGGTGTCGAGCGACTCCGGCGTGGGGACGTGCCCGATCGGGGTCTCGACCGCGGCCGCCTGGCCCTCGATCCGGTCGATGACCCACTTCAGGACCCGGCTGTTCTCGCCGAAGCCGGGCCACAGGAAGCCGCCCTCGTCGTCGCGGCGGAACCAGTTGACGTAGAAGATCCGGGGCAGCTTCGCCGCGTCGTTCTCCTTGCCGACCGTGATCCAGTGGTTGAAGTAGTCGCCGGCGTTGTAGCCGATGAACGGCAGCATCGCCATCGGGTCACGGCGTACGACGCCGACCTGACCGACCGCCGCGGCGGTCGTCTCGGAGCTGAGCGTGGCGCCCATGAACGTGCCGTGGGCCCAGTCGCGTGCCTCGGTCACCAGCGGGATGGTGGTCTTGCGGCGGCCGCCGAACAGGATGGCGTCGATCGGGACACCGCGCGGGTCGTCGTACTCCGGGGCGAGGATCGGGCACTGCTTGATCGGCGTGCAGTAGCGGCTGTTCGGGTGGCTGGACAGCTCCTCCGAGTCGGGCGTCCACGGCTCGCCCTTCCAGCTGGTGGCGTGGGCCGGGGTGTTCTCCATGCCCTCCCACCACACGTCGCCGTCCTCGGTGAGCGCGACGTTGGTGAACACCGAGTTGCCGCGGTCGAGCGTCTTCACGGCGTTGGGGTTGGTGTGCTGGTTGGTGCCGGGCGCCACGCCGAAGAAGCCGTACTCCGGGTTGACCGCCCACAGCCGGCCGTCCTCACCGATGCGCATCCAGGCGATGTCGTCACCCAGCGACTCGACCTTCCAGCCGGGGATGGTCGGCTCGAGCATCGCCAGGTTGGTCTTGCCGCAGGCGCTCGGGAACGCGGCCGCGACGTACTTGGTGACGCCCTCCGGCGAGGTGAGCTTGAGGATCAGCATGTGCTCGGCGAGCCAGCCCTCGTCGCGGGCCATCACGCTGGCGATGCGCAGGGCGTAGCACTTCTTGCCGAGCAGCGAGTTGCCGCCGTACCCCGACCCGTAGGACCAGATCGCGCGCTCCTCGGGGAACTGCACGATGTACTTGGTGTCGTTGCACGGCCACGGGACGTCCTCCTGGCCGTCCGCGAGCGGCATCCCGACCGAGTGCAGGGCCGGCACGAACGGCGCGTCGAGCTCCTCCATCCGGCGCAGCACGTTGGTGCCCATGCGCGCCATCACCCGCATCGAGACCACGACGTACGCCGAGTCGGTGATCTCCACGCCGAACATCGGGTGCTCGGCCTCGAGGTGGCCCATCACGAAGGGAATCACGTACATCGTGCGGCCGGTCATGCAGCCGGCGTACAGCCCCCGCATGACGGTCTTCATCTCCTCGGGGTCCATCCAGTTGTTGGTGGGCCCCGCGTCCTTCTCCTCGCGGGAGCAGATGAAGGTGCGACCCTCGACGCGCGCGACGTCGGTGGGGTCGGTGCGAGCCCAGAACGAGTTCGGCTTCTTGTCGGGGTTCAGACGGGTGAACGTGCCGCTGGCGACGAGGGCGTCGGTCAGCTCGGTCCACTCCTCGTCGGAGCCGGTGCACCAGTGGACGCGGTCCGGGGTCGTCATCGCGGCGACCTCGCCTACGAAGTCGAGGATGCCCCGGTGTGTCGTCGGGGCGGCTGAGTCGTCCCGGTCGCCGTGCGCCGTGGGTCGGGTCTGGGTGTCGGCAGTCATGTGCTGTTGTGTCCTTCCGTACGTCGCGGCGGCCACCTGCTTCGCATGGTCGACATGTCTGCCGGCCCCGAGAAGGGCCACCGGTCCGTCTGTGCGACGGGGTGAACGTGAAGTTGTCGTGCGGATCGGCCGGCGTCGTTGTCGCCCGACTTGTGTCGCGGAGGTTACCCGTGTCAGGACTCCTGACATATTGGATCGATCAAGGGTCTGTGGCCCCCGTCACACCCCGTTGCGGCTACCCGCTGCCGGGTGGCTCAACCCCCGGTCGCACGCCCAGCGTCGCGCTCGGCCTGCGAGCGCAGGATGCAGAACTCGTTGCCCTCCGGGTCGGCCAGCACCACCCACCCGGTGCCGGGCCCCCACTGGTCGCGCAGGTCCGCTACCTCGACCGCGCCGTGCTCCCGGAGCCGGGCCAGCTCCTCGTCGCGGGTGCCCTGCCGCGGCATCAGGTCGAAGTGGATGCGGTTCTTGACCGACTTGGTCTCCGGGACCTCGATGAACAGCACCCGGTGCCCAGTCTCGGGATCGCGGATCAGGCACTCCTCGTGGCCGGGCTCGTTGGGGTCGTCCTCGAGGTCGACGTACCCGAGGACGGGCTTCCACCACTCGGAGAGCGCGTAGGCGTCGGCGCAGTCCACGGACGTGTGGGAGATGAAGGAGGTCATGGGTCACTGTGCCCACGACCTCGCACCCGCTGGCAACGGGATTCCGTGACGCCCGATGGGCCGACGGCACCGATTCGGCCCGCCCTACCCGTTCGGCTATCCTCGTGCAGTCCTCGCCGCGGCTTCGCGCAGAAGCCGGGTGGCCGGGACTCAGCGCCCGTAGCTCAACGG
>NZ_DASXWU010000059.1:0-73403 GCF_036503465.1 Nocardioides sp. | reverse complement strand
GGGCACGTGGGGTTCCTGGCCGAGGCCGAGTACGACGACGTGTCCGCGACGATCGATGCGATCGTGGAGCGCCGCTACACCGCCGAGGACCGGCTCACGATCGACGTCTCCGTGTTCCGTGACGGTGAGCTGGTCACCCGCACGTTCGCGCTGAACGAGGCCAGCGTCGAGAAGGCCGCCCGCGAGCGGATGCTCGAGGTGGTGGTCGAGGTCGACGGCAGGCCGCTGTCGCGCTGGGGGTGTGATGGAGTCGTCTGCGCGACGCCGACCGGCTCGACGGCGTACAACTTCAGCGCCGGGGGCCCGGTCGTCTGGCCGGGAGTCGAGGCGTTGCTGATGGTGCCGATCAGTGCTCACGCGCTCTTCGCACGTCCGCTCGTGGTGGCGCCGACCTCGGTGCTGGCGGTCGAGGTGATCGCACCCGCGGAGGCCGCCGGTGTGCTGTGGTGCGACGGCCGACGCACGGTCGACCTGCCTCCGGGGGCGCGGATCGAGGTACGCCGCGGCGAGCGCCCGGTGCGCCTCGTCCGGCTGCACGAAGCGCCGTTCACCGACCGGCTGGTCGCGAAGTTCGGGCTTCCGGTGGAGGGGTGGCGGGGCGCCCGCGAACGCCACAGGCGGGGTGAGCGGGGTGCTTGAGGAGCTGCGCATCACCGGCCTCGGCGTGATCGAGTCGGCGACGCTCGAGCTCGGCCCCGGGCTGACCGTGATCACCGGCGAGACCGGCGCCGGCAAGACCATGGTGGTGACCGCCCTCGGCCTGTTGCTCGGCGGCCGGGCCGACAGCGGCGCGGTGCGGGTCGGCAGCGCGAGCGCTCGGGTGGAGGGTTCGGTACGTGTGTCCGAGCTGCCGGCCGTCGCCCAGGCGGTGGACGCGGCCGGGGGAGAGGTCGAGGGCGGGCACGTCCTGCTCGCCCGGAACGTCTCCGCGGAGGGTCGCTCACGAGCGTTCGTGGGCGGAGCCGCGGTGCCGGTGTCCCAGCTGGCCGACCTGGCGGAGCCGCTCGTGGCCGTGCACGGTCAGTCCGACCAGCACCGGCTGCTCCAACCGCGCGCACAGCGCGAGGCGCTCGACGCGTTCGGCGGTGAGGGAACGGCTCGGCTGCTCGACGTCTACCGGAGCGTGTACGACGAGCTGCGGACGACCGAGCGCGAGCTCGCCGAGGTCGTGGCGAGCGCGCGCGAGCGCGCCCGCGAGGCCGATCTGCTGCGCTTCGGCCTCGGGGAGATCGAGGCCGTGGCCCCTCAGCCGGGTGAGGACACCTCACTGGCCGATGAGGAGCAGCGCCTCGGTCACGCGGACACCCTGCGCACCGCCGCCGTGTCCGCCCACGAGGCGCTCTCGTCCGACGAGGGCAACCCCGACGCCCTCGCGGCGGTGGCGGCGGCACGTACCCTTCTCGACGGCGTCCGTGACCACGATGCGGCGGCCGGTGAGCTGGCCGACCGGTTAGCCGAGATCACGTATCTGCTCTCCGACCTCGCCGCCGACGTGGCGTCCTACGCCGGCGGTCTCGACACCGATCCCGCCCGGCTGGCCGCCGTCTCCGAGCGGAGGGCGGCGCTGACCGCGCTGACCCGCAAGTACGGCGAGTCGGCGGAGGACGTGCTGGCCTGGGCCGAGTCGTCGGCAGCCCGGCTGACAGAGCTCGACGACACCGATGAGCGGATCTCCCGGCTTCGCGAACGACGCGACGACCTGCGTGGCCGGCTCGGGCCTGCGGCGGAAGCCCTGTCCGAGGCACGGCGGGCGACCGCCGCCGCTCTCTCGGCGCAGCTGACCGGCGAGCTGGCGTCGCTGGCGATGCCCCACGCCGTCCTGGAGATCACGGTGCGCCAGACGCCCGTCGACGACGGGCTGGAGGTGCGGGGAGAGCCGGTGCGGTTCGGGTCGTCCGGCGTGGACGAGGTCGAGTTCCTGCTCGCGGCCAACACCGGCTCGGAGCCCCGGCCGCTGGCGAAGGGCGCGTCCGGCGGTGAGCTGTCGCGGGTGATGCTCGCGCTCGAGGTCGCGCTGGCCGGCACGAGCCCGGTGCCGACCTTCGTGTTCGACGAGGTCGACAGCGGGGTCGGTGGGAAGGCCGCCGTCGAGGTCGGTCGTCGGCTCGCGGCGCTCGCGGCTTCGGCACAGGTGCTGGTCGTCACCCATCTCCCGCAGGTGGCGGCGTACGCCGACCGGCACGTCGTGGTCGAGAAGGCCCGGGACGGCTCCGTGACCACGTCCGGCCTCACCGTGCTGGACGCGGCCGGACGTGAGCGCGAGCTCTCGCGGATGTTCGCCGGCATGGACGAGTCCGAGACGGCCCTGGCGCATGCTCGCGAGCTGCTGGAGTCGGCCGGCCGGGGGGCAGGCTGACCCGAAGGCCGCCGACGCGCCGGGACCACCTTCCTGCCGGGCGGCGGGCGCGCCGGCTGACAGGATGACTCGGTGGTGAAGCTCAGGACCCGCCTCCATAACGACGCCGGGGTCACCGGCACCGCCCGTTCCGATCGCCGTACCAGCGCCCTCCTCTCCCGACTGAGCAGCGGAGACGTCGCGGTCCTCGACCAGGTCGACCTGGACGGCCCGACCGCCGAGGCGCTGGTCGACGCCGGCGTCGTGGCGGTCGTCAACCGGTCACCGATGATCTCGGGTCGATTCCCCAACCGTGGCCCGCAGCTCCTCGTCGACGCCGGCATCGCGATGGTCGACCAGGCCACGGCCACGCAGGGGCGCGACCTGATGTCGGCGGTGACCGACGGACGACGCGTGGTGCTCCGGGGAGGCACCCTGCTCGCCGGGGACGCGGTGGTGGCCGAAGGCCGGGAGCTGACGCCGGACGACGTGGCCCGGCAGCTCGCGGACGCCGAGGCGGGGCTGTCGACCCAGCTGCGCACGCTGACCCACAACAGCGCGGAGTTCCTGCGTCGCGAGGAGGCGTTGATCCTGCACGGGGAGGGGGTCCCGCGCCTCCGCACCCGGCTGCGGGGTCAACCCGTCGTGGTGGTGGCTCAGGGCCCGGACGACGCGGCCGAGCTGCGCCGCATCCGGCGCTACCTGAGAGAGGTCAGACCGGTCGTCGTCTCGACCGCTGACGGGCTCGCGGTGGCCGCCGCCGCCGGGCTCACCCCCGACGTCGTGGTCATCGACTCCCGCACCGAGGACCTGCCGGCGGCCAAGGCGCTGCGGGCGTGCCGCGACGTCGTGGTCACCGAGGCTCCAGGCGACACGCGCCCCGGCCGGGCCGGCTCGGAGCGGTTCGAACGGATGGGTGTGCGCATCGTGGCGATGCAGACCACCGCGACGCCGGCCGACGCGGCGCTGCTGCTGGCCGATGCGGGCGGGGCGACCCCGATCATCGGGGTCGGCCTCCGGGGCACCGTCGAGGAGTTCCTCGACGGCCCGCGCGACGGCCTCGGGTCCGGCTACGTCACGCGGCTCAGGGTCGGCCCGCGCCTGGTCGATGCGACCGCCGTCCCGATGCTCTACTCCGGGCAGCTGCGCGCCCGGCACGCGTATCTCGTCCTGCTGATCGGCCTGATCGTGGTCGCGGCCGCGATCTCGACCACCGACATCGGTCACCAATGGGCCGTCGACCTCGGCCGCCAACTCGACGATCTCCTCGGTGGAAGGCTCTCGTGATCCGGCACCGTTCGTACGCCGTCCCGGTCACGGCCGTGCTCCTGGCCCTGGCGACCGGCGTCGCACTGGGGGCCGGCCCGCTGACAGACACCCGCTCCGACGCCTCGCCCCAGCCACGGATCGTCACCCGCGCCCCGGCGAACGGCTACCCGGACACCTTCGCGGCCTCCGTCGCCGGCCGGCTGTACGACCACGGGCTGTCGCGCCGCCCGGTCGCCCTGGTGACCATGCCCGGTGCCGATGCGGCCACGGTCTCCGCGCTCGTCACGCAGGTGAAGGCGGCCGGCGGCCAGCTGACCGGGACGTACGCGATCCAGGGCCAGCTCGTCGACCCGGAGCAGAAGAGCCTGGTCGACACGTTGGGCATCCAGCTCGACAAGCAGCTGAAGCACGGGACCGAGCCGGGCGCCTCGACGTACCCCCGGATCGGGCAGCTGGTCGCGATCGCCGTTGCCAACCGCGGCGCGGCCGCGGGTGCCGCCGATGACGACGTCGTGGCGGTGCGCCAGAGCCTGGCGGCCGCGAAGCTCCTGACGGTCCCCGCCGGTCACCCGCAGACCGCGCCACTGGTGCTGGTCCTCCTCGGGTCGCCCCTCGACCAGGCGATCGCGGACGGGGTCCTGGCCGGGCTCGGCGCCGGGGCACGCGGCGTCGTGGCGGTCGCGCCGACCAAGGACGCGACGCTCGCCGGTCTCGAGGCCGACGGAGTGACGAAGGGCGTCACCACCGTCGACGGCAGCGAGACCGACGCCGGCCGGGTCGCCGCCGTGCTCGGTCTGGTGCGCGCATGGAGCACACGGGGCGGCGCCTTCGGTGCGTCGGGCGCGGATGGCCCGGTTCCCCTCGGGTAGGATGGAACCCCGTGAAGCAGGCGCCCGTCACCAAGCACGTGTTCGTCACCGGGGGCGTCGCCTCCTCGCTCGGCAAGGGGCTCACCGCCTCCAGCCTGGGCCGTCTTCTCAGCTCGCGCGGCCTGCGGGTGACGATGCAGAAGCTCGACCCCTACCTCAACGTCGACCCCGGGACCATGAACCCGTTCCAGCACGGCGAGGTCTTCGTCACCGACGACGGCGCCGAGACCGACCTGGACATCGGCCACTACGAGCGGTTCCTCGACCGCGACCTCGGGCAGAGCGCGAACGTCACGACCGGGCAGGTCTACTCCAGCGTGATCGCGAAGGAACGACGCGGCGACTACCTCGGTGACACCGTCCAGGTGATCCCGCACATCACCGACGAGATCAAGTCGCGCATCCGCGCCATGGCCGACCCGGACGACGACGGGGACCGCCCCGACGTCGTCATCACCGAGATCGGCGGCACGGTCGGCGACATCGAGTCCCTACCGTTCCTGGAGGCGGCCCGACAGGTCCGTCAGGACATCGGACGCGACAACTGCTTCTTCCTGCACGTCTCCCTGGTCCCCTACATCGGCCCGTCCGGCGAGCTGAAGACGAAGCCCACCCAGCACTCGGTCGCCGCGCTGCGGTCGATCGGCATCCAGCCCGACGCGATCGTGTGCCGGGCCGACCGCGAGATCCCCGAGGGGATCAAGAAGAAGATCTCCTCGATGTGCGACGTCGACCAGGACGCCGTCGTCACCGCCGCGGACGCACCCTCCATCTACGACATCCCGAAGGTGCTGCACCGCGAGGGCCTCGACGCCTACGTCGTACGCCGGCTCGACCTGCCGTTCCGCGACGTCGACTGGACGACCTGGGACGACCTGCTCCGCAAGGTGCACCACCCCCAGGAGGAGGTCACGGTCGCGCTGGTCGGCAAGTACATCGACCTCCACGACGCCTATCTGTCCGTCGCCGAGGCGCTGAGGGCCGGGGGCTTCGCCCACGACTCGGCCGTGCGCATCCGCTGGATCCCCTCCGACGAGTGCATCGAGCAGTCCGGAGCCCACCGGCACCTGCACGACGTCGACGCCGTCTGCGTGCCCGGCGGGTTCGGCGTCCGCGGTCTCGACGGGAAGATCGGGGCGCTGACCTACGCGCGGACCCACGGCATCCCGACCATCGGCCTCTGCCTCGGCCTGCAGTGCATGGTGATCGAGTACGCCCGCAACGTCGCCGGCCTCGAGAAGGCCGACTCCACCGAGTTCGACCCCGACTGCCCCGAGCCGGTGATCGCGACGATGGAGGAGCAGAAGCTGTACGTCGAGGGCGCCGGCGACCTGGGGGGGACCATGCGGCTCGGCCTCTACCCGGCCGAGCTGGTGTCGGGATCCATCGTGCGGCAGGCCTACGGCGACGCCCGGATCGAGGAGCGCCACCGGCACCGGTACGAGGTCAACAACCACTACCGCGAGCAGCTCGCCTCGGCCGGTCTCGTCTTCTCCGGCACCAACCCCGACCTCGGCCTGGTCGAGTTCGTGGAGCTCCCGCGCGACGTCCACCCCTACTACGTCTCCACCCAAGCCCACCCCGAGCTGCGGTCGCGCCCGACCCGCCCCCACCCCCTCTTCGCCGGGCTGATCGGGGCCGCGATCGAGCGGCAGAAGGCCGAGCGTTTCCCGATCGACGAGTCGAAGCTGCGCCGCGAACCGGAGGACGACCCCGCCACGGTCTACGCCTGAGGCGAGCAGCCGACCCCGAGGTACGAGGGGTTGGCGTGACCGCGTGTCGAGACCCGGTGACGGTGCCAGCGGTCCCTACGCGGCCCGGGCCCGCTCCATCCGGGTCAGCGTGTCGGTCCCGATCAGCAGGGCCGCGCGCACCGTCGGGTCGCACTCGGGGTCGGAGGCCATGTCCTGGGCCCGCTCCACGAACGCGTCGTCGGCGACCTGCGGGAACATCCCGAACATGAGCCCGAACACGGCCAGCATGCCGCCCCCGGCGAGGGCCGGGATCTCGTCGAGGAACCGGTCGGCGTACGGCAGCAGCACGTCGTCCTGCTGCGGCTGCCAGAACGCCCGGATCATGGCTCCGAGCATCGACCCGCCGGGGATGTTGCGCTTCTCGAAGAGCTCCACCCAGGCCTCGTCCTTGGCGCCGGCCTCGGGCCGGGCCGTACGCACGGTCAGCGCCCTCACGCCGGCGTCCGGGTCGGGGTCGCGGGCGAGCAGGGCCTCGACCGACCCCTCGTCGTACTGCCCCAGCGCGGAGCGACGCGTCGCCACCCGCCAGGCCAGGTCTACGTCGGATCCGGCGGCCTCGTCGAGCCGGGCGAGGTGCTCGGGTGAGGAGGCGGACGCCGCCAGGGTGCGCAGCGCCGGCGTCGTGTGGTCCGGGTCGTCGGCCAGCCGGTAGGCGACGTCGGCCAGGCGCTCGAGAGCCGGCGCGATCCGCTCCGGGGCGCTCCAGCGCTGCGCGATCTCGAGCGCGACGCTGAGGAACGCCTCGACCACGGCCGGGCTCTTCTCCCGGGCCAGCACGTCCAGCACGCACTCGAACAGCTGGTCCGCGGTCAGCTCGCCGTCGGAGAGCATCTGGAAACCGGTCACCACCGCCTGTGCCCGGTCCACCGCCTCGGGCAGCTCGGCGGCGCGCTCGAGGAGGACGCGCACCGAGGCCTCGTCAGGGCGGACCGCGGCGAAGGTGTGGTCGGCGGCGTTCAACAGGTGCAGGTCGGCGCTCGGGAGCTCGACCGGGGTCGATCTCCCGGACGTCTCGACCGAGGTGGTGCCGACGAGGGCGAGGCCGCCGCCGGACACGGCGTACGAGCCGATCTCGAGACGGTGGGGGCGCGGTTCGTCGTCGTCGGGGGACGCCGCGGTGATCGTGCCGTCCTCGAGCCTGAGCACGTCGGTGCCCGCGCGGTCGAGCCAGGCGACGGTCCACCCGTCCAGGTCGCGTCCGGAGGCGTCGCCGATGGCGGACATCAGGTCGCCGAGCTCGGTGTTGCCCCAGGCGTACGCGCGGAAGTAGTCGCGCAGCCCCTCGACGAACCGGTCCTCGCCGACGAAGGCCATCAGCTGCTTGAGCACGCTGGCGCCCTTGGTGTAGGTGATCGCGTCGAAGTTGGCCATCGCCTGTGCGACGTTCGGGACGTCACCGCGGATTGGGTGGGTGGCAGGTGACATGTCCTGCCGGTAGCCGCCCATCTTGCTGCCGGCCAGGAACGTGGCCCACTCGTCGGTGAACTCGGTGCAGTTCACGCCGGCCCAGTTGGAGGCCCACGACGCGAAGGCCTCGTTCAGCCAGAGGTCGTCCCACCAGCGCATGGTCACCAGGTCGCCGAACCACATGTGCGCCATCTCGTGCAGCAGGATCTGCGCGCGCACCGAACGCTGGCCGTACGTCGGGGCGCTGCGGTAGAGCACGCTGTCGGTCCACGTGACCGAGCCCCAGTTCTCCATCGCGCCGCCCATGTTCGGCACGAAGACCTGGTCGTAGCGCTCCTGCGCGAACGGCTGGCCGAACCTGTCGCCGAAGAAGGCCAGTCCGCGGTCGGTGAGGTCGAAGAGCTCCTCGGCGTCGCGTTCGAGGAACTGGCGGAGGGACTGCCGGCTGAGCAGCCCGAGGTCGTAGCCGCCACGGTGTGACCGGATCTCGTGGAACGGCCCGCCGTTGACGACAGTGACGTACGTCGAGAGCGGGGGCGTGTCGCCGAAGGTCCAGCGGCGTCCGCCTCCGGCGTCGCCGTTGAGTTCTTCGACCCGGTCGGGTGCGGAGTTGCTGGTGACCGTCCAGCTCTCGTGGGCGTCGACCACGAAGCCGTGCGGCGCCTTGAGGTCGGGCTGGTCGAAGCACGCGAAGGCGTAGCGGGCGCGGTCGGGCTCGAAGGTGGCCCAGACGTAGACGAGCTTGTCGAGCGGGTCGACCGTCTTCAGGATCGCGTTCCCCGAGCCGGTGTCCGGCTGGGTGTGCGAGACGACCAGGACGTTCTCGGCCTTCAGGTCGGGCAGCGGGATCCGGCCCCGCTCGGCGGTCGCCGGGTCGAGCGGCTGCCCGTTCAGGGTCACCGCGGAGACGTCACCCACGCAGTCCACGAACGTGGCGGCGCCCGGCTCGCGGCAGGTGAAGGACACCGTGGAGGTCGCCGCCCACAGGTCGCCCTCGTACAGGCCGCGCAGGTCGATGTTCACGTCGTAACGGTCGACGTTGATGAGGGCCGCTCGCTCGGCGGCTTCTTCCCGAGTGAGGCTCGCGATGTCGGTCATGGCGACACCGTATCCCCGAGGTTTCCACCTGATCGTGGCCGGATCGATGCCGGGATCCGTGGACTATGTCCTTGACTCATCCCGCCGCGACCGACCACTGTGCTCCCGTAGCCATACCCGGCTCGCCCCGTCGGAAGGACTTCACGCATGCTGCTCAAGCGCACCATCGGACTGATGAGCGCCTTCGCCATCGCCACGACCCTCGCGGCCTGTGGTGGCGGCTCGTCGAACAGCTCGGGCGGCAACTTCGGCGACTGCAACGTCACCAGCAAGGCCAACAGCATCAAGATCACTCCGGCGAAGGCCGGCACGCTGACCGTCGAGACGACGCTGCCGGCGCAGGGCTGGTGGAACGGCACCACGCCGCAGTCGATCAAGAGCGGGTACGAGTACTGCATGGCAGCCGAGCTCGCGAACATGGCGGGGCTCGACTCGGTGACGGTCAAGAACGTCTCGTTCGACCAGCTGGTCGCGGGGCGGACCAACTCCTTCGACCTCGCCCTGGCGGAGATCTCGATCACCCCGGAGCGCGCCAAGGTGGTCGACTTCTCGACGCCCTACTTCGACTCCAACATCGGCGTGCTCGTGAAGAAGGGCTCAGGCATCACCCAGGACAACATCCAGAGCAAGTCGTGCGCCGCGTACTCGGGCACCACGTCGGTCCCCTTCATCCAGGACCAGCTCAAGTGCGCCAGCAACAAGGTGTACCCCGACTCGCAGACGCTCTACCAGGGCCTGCTGTCCGGTCAGGTCGACGCTGACTTCCTCGACACCGCGATCGTTCTCGCCGAGGCCAAGTCCACTGGCGGACAGCTCGAGGTGGTCGGCCAGTACAAGACCGGTGAGAAGTACGGCGCGATCTACCCGAAGGGCTCGGCGAACGAGGACGCACTGAACCAAGGCATCAAGACACTGATCGACGACGGCACGCTCGCCAAGTTCTCGACGACCTACCTCGGGGCGGCGTTCGGCGGCGACCCGAACAAGGTGCCGTTCTGGACGATCAAGTAGCGCACGGGACATGAGCGCTTCAGGCCTCGTCAACGAGGAGCTGCAGCCGTCACCCACCCCCAGCCAGCCCCGCCCTGTGGTGGGGCTGGCTGGGGTCGGTCTGCTGCTCTCGCTGGTCGGCATCGCCGGGATGGTCGCGGCGGCACTCCGCCTACGTGACTACAACAGCGACGGGCTCGTCTCGACCGTTGTCGGCGCCATCTTCGTCGTGGTGAGCCTTTACCCCCTGTTCCCGTCCTTCAAGGCGTTCCAGGGTGATCGCGAGCGTGCCAAGCTCCTGAGCGACGGACACCTGGTCGCCGCTCGCCGCGCCTCGGCCGCCGCCCGCGAGGAGGCCCAGATCGCGATGGGATACGCCGCCGCCGCGATCATCGTCGCCGGGTTGCTGCTGATGGCGTTCGCCAACGGGGGTGGCGTCGCCCACACGTTCTTCACCCAGAGCGCATGGGACAAGTCCTTCGGCGAGATGATCCGGGCGTTCTGGACGAACATCTGGGTAGCGGTCGTCGCGCAGGTCTTCGTCCTGATCTTCGGGCTGCTGCTGGCCATCATGCGGATGCTCCCCGGTCGTGCCGGCGCGCCGCTGCGCCTGATCGCGCTGGTCTACTGCGACGTCTTCCGGGCGATCCCGGCGATCGTGACGATCCTGTTGATCGTGTTCGGCACGCCGCTGGCCTTCCCCTCGACCGCGCAGTGGCCGCTGGCGTGGCTGGGCATCGTGGCACTGACCATGACGTACTCGGCGTACGTCGCGGAGGTCTATCGGGCGGGACTGGCTTCGATCCATCCGAGCCAGAGTGCTGCTGCCCGGTCGCTGGGTCTGAGCTACACCCAGACCCTGCGGACCGTGCTGGTGCCGCAGGCCGTGCGCCGAGTCATTCCGCCTCTCCTCAACGACTTCATCAGCCTGCAGAAGGACACCGCTCTGCTGTCGACGGCGAGCATCGCGGAGGTCGTGCTCGTCTCGAAGCTGTGGGAGAGCAACCTCTTCAACCTCTCGCCGATCACCTTGGCGGCTGCGTTCTTCATCGTGATCACGATCCCGCAGGCCCGCTTCGTCGACTACCTGATCGACCGCGACGCCGCCCGACGGGCAGGGAAGTGACCATGGCGTTCCTCGAGATCGACGACGTCCACAAGTCCTACGGACACCACGAGGTGCTCAAAGGCGTGTCCCTGAACGTCGAGCGGCACGAGGTGGTCTGCTTGATCGGCGCCTCGGGCTCGGGGAAGTCGACGCTGCTGCGCTGTGTAAACGCACTCGAGGACATCCAGAAGGGAGAGATCCGGATCGAGGGCGACACCGTCACCGGCGCCGGGGTCGACCTCAACGCCTTGCGACGAGACGTCGGCATCGTCTTCCAGAGCTACAACCTGTTCCCTCACATGTCGGTGCTGGAGAACATCATGCTCGCCCCGCAGCGGGTGGGCGGCGTGAAGAAGCGAGAGGCTCTCGAGCGGGCCGAGCGTCTGCTGGAGTCGGTCAACATGCAGGACAAGGCGAAGTCCTATCCCGACATGCTTTCGGGCGGCCAGCAGCAGCGGGTGGCGATCGTGCGCGCGCTGGCGATGCAGCCGCGGGTGATGCTCCTCGACGAGATCACCGCCGCCCTGGACCCGGAGCTCGTGGGCGACGTGCTCGAGATCGTGCGCGAGCTGGCCCACGGGGGCCTGACCATGCTGCTGGCGACCCACGAGATGGGCTTCGCCAAGGAGGTCGCCTCCCAGGTGTGCTTCCTCGACAACGGCTCGATCCTCGAGCGTGGCTCGGCGCAGCAGATCTTCGAAGACCCCAAAGAGCCGCGCACCCAGCAGTTCCTCAGCCGGGTGGTGAAGTCCGGCCGCCTGTGAGCCGCTCGAGGCGACCGGTACGGTCGGGGCGTGTCCACGGATCTCGCCGACTCCCCGGAGAGCTGGCCCGTCGTCGGGAGCCGCGACCTCTACCGGGGTGACTGGCTGATGGCGCTGCGCCTCGACGAGGTACGCCGCCCGGGCGCCGACGCCGAGGCGCCGTTCGACCGCTGGGTCTTCGAGCACCCCGGCGCCGTGATCGTGCTGGCGGTCGACGACGAGGAGCGGGCCTGCTGCCTGCGTCAGTACCGCCATCCGGCCGGTGGCCGCTTCGTCGAGCTCCCGGCCGGGCTGCGCGACGCCGGCGACGAGGACCCGTTGGAGACAGCCCAGCGTGAGCTGCGTGAGGAGGTGGAGCTCGAGGCGGGGGATTGGCGCCTGCTGTTCGATCTCTACCCGAGCGCCGGCATCACCGACGAGCGTCAGGTCTGCTACCTGGCCCGCGACCTCCGCCCCGCCGGGCGCGGCGACTTCACCCCGGAGCACGAGGAGGCCGACATGGAGCGCTTCTGGGTGCCGGTCGACGACCTCGTGGATGCCGTCCTCTCGGGCCGCGTCAGCGAGTCCCCGGTCGCGGCATGTGTGCTCGCGTACTCCGTCCTCCGTTCGAAAGGCCGACTGTGACCGAGCTGACCGACCTGCTGACCGCCCATCCGGTCATCGACGGCCACAACGATCTGCTGTGGACGATGCGCGAGAAGAACGGCTACGACTTCTCGGCCTACGACGTGGGGGACCGGCAGACCGAGACCCACACCGACCTCCCACGGCTGAGAGAGGGCGGGGTCGGCGCTCAGTTCTGGTCGGTGTTCGTGCCCTGCAAGGAGGGCGAGCGGGCCGTGGCGTCCACGCTCGAGCAGGTCGACGCGGCGTACGCCATGATCGAGCGGTACGCCGACCGGCTCGCGCTCGCGACCACAGCCCATGGGGTCGAGACGGCCTGGCGCGACGGCCGGATCGCCTGCCTGATGGGGGCCGAGGGCGGTCACCAGATCGGGGAGTCGCTCGGGGTGCTCCGGATGTTCCACCGGCTCGGCATCCGCTACCTGACGCTCACCCACAACGACAACGTGTCGTGGGCCGACTCCGCGACCGACGAGCCGGTGCTCGGCGGGCTGAACGACTTCGGCCGCGAGGTCGTCCGCGAGATGAACCGCATCGGGATGCTGGTCGACCTCTCCCACGTCAGCCACGACGTCATGCGCGACGCGTTGGACACCACGAGCGCGCCGGTGATCTTCAGCCACTCCTCGGCGTACGCCGTGTGCGACCACCCGCGCAACGTCCCCGACGACGTGTTGGCACGGCTGTCCGACAACGGTGGGACCTGCCTGGTGACATTCGTGCCGAGGTTCGTCAACCAGGCCGTGCGCGACTGGGCCCGAGGCGCCCAGCAGCGGGCGGAGGAGCAGGGCGTCGACCCGCGCGACATCCCGGCGCTCCAGGCGGTGGAGCGGGCCTACCAGGACGACGTGCCGCACCCGCCGGCGTACCTCTCCGACGTGGTCGCCCATCTCGAGCACGTGCGCGAGGTCACCGGCATCGACCACATCGGCCTGGGCGGCGACTACGACGGCGTCGACTGGCTCCCGGAGGGGTTGGAGGACGTGACCGGGTACCCACGGCTGCTGGCGGCACTACGCGACCGCGGCTGGTCGGACGACGACCTGGCCAAGCTGACCTCCCGCAACGTGTTGCGCACGATGCGCGCGATGGAGGACGTCGCCGAGGGCTGACGGGCGGTCGCCGGTCGGTCCCGGGGGCGTGGCCGGGGTCACATGTGGCTATTGTCGTGGTCGGTCCCGTACCCCGAAGCGGGCCCGAGGTGAGGAGTGTTCCCGGTGAAGATCGGCGTCCCGAAGGAAGTCAAGAACCACGAGTACCGCGTGGCCATCACGCCGATCGGCGTCCACGAGCTCACCGCGCACGGCCATGACGTGTATGTCGAGAAGAACGCCGGCACCGGCTCGCAGATCGATGACCGCGAGTACGAGGCGGCCGGCGCGAAGCTCCTCGACAGTGCGGACGAGGTCTGGGGCAACGCCGAGATGGTGCTGAAGGTGAAGGAGCCGGTCGCGGAGGAGTACCACCGGATGCACGAGGGCCTGACCCTCTTCACCTACCTCCACCTCGCCGCCGACAAGCCCCTCACCGACGAGCTGATCGAGCGCAAGGTCACCGGCATCGCCTACGAGACGGTCCAGCTGCCGTCGGGCGGCCTGCCGCTGCTCTACCCGATGTCCGAGGTCGCCGGCTGCCTGGCACCGCAGGTGGGCGCGCACGCGCTGATGAAGGCGCAGGGGGGGCGCGGCGTGCTGATGGGCGGCGTCGGAGGCGTGGCCAACGCGAAGGTCGTGATCATCGGCGCCGGTGTCTCCGGGCAGAACGCCGCCAACATCGCCCTGGGCATGGGAGCCGACGTCACCCTCCTCGACACCGACCTCGACAAGCTGCGGATGTCCTTCTGGCGCTACAACAATCGCGTCCACGGCCTCGCGTCCTCCCAGCTCGCGATCCGGCAGCAGGTGATGGAGGCCGACATGGTGATCGGCGCGGTCCTCATCCCGGGCGCCGCCGCGCCGAAGCTGGTCAGCAACGAGCTGGTCTCCCAGATGAAGCCGGGCTCGGTGCTCGTCGACATTGCCGTCGACCAGGGAGGATGCTTCGAGGACACCCACGCCACGACCCACTCGGACCCGACGTTCGAGGTCCACAACTCGATCTTCTACTGCGTCGCCAACATGCCCGGAGCGGTGCCAAACACCTCGACGTACGCGCTCACCAACGCGACCCTGCCGTACGCGGTCGCGCTGGCCGACAAGGGCTGGGTCCGGGCCTGCCGCGACGACCACTCGCTCGCGCTCGGTCTCAACACCCACGACGGGAAGCTCACCAACGGGCCGGTCGGCGAGGCGACCGGCATCGACCCGGTCGATCTCGACGAGGTCCTCGCGGCCGCGGGCTGAGCCCGGCGGCACCACTCGGGAGCACCGTGGCGGACCTCGCTCTCGCGCTGCGCACCTACCTCGACCACCTGACGGTCGAGCGCGGGCTGGCGGCGAACACCTTGACGTCGTACCGGCGAGACCTGCGCCGCTACCTCGGCTTCCTGAGTGAGTCCGGCACCGCCGACGTCGACACGGTCACCGAGGCCGACGTCTCGGCGTTCCTGATGCGGCTGCGCGAGGGCGACCCGGACCATCCGCCGCTCTCCGCGACCTCGGCGGGGCGCACCGTGGTGGCGGTGCGCGGCTTCCACAAGTTCTGTGTCGCCGACGGGCTGGCGACGCAGGACCCCGCTGCGGGCGTTCGGCCTCCGGCTCCGGTGCGCCGGCTCCCCAAGGCCCTGCCGCTGGTCGACGTGGAGTCCATCCTGGACGCCGCCGGCTCACCGGGCACGACGCTCGCCCTCCGGGACCGGGCGCTGCTCGAGGTGCTCTACGGCACCGGCGCCCGCATCAGTGAAGCGGTCGGGCTCGACGTCGACGACGTGGACCGGGTCGACGCCACCGTCCTGCTGCGGGGCAAGGGCGGCAAGGAGCGGCTCGTCCCGATCGGCTCGTTCGCCCTGGACGCCGTCGACGCCTACCTGACCCGGGCGCGCCCCGACCTGGCGTCCGCAGGCCCCTCCCAGCGGGCCGGGGCGCTGTTCCTCAACGCCCGGGGCGGCCGGCTGTCGCGGCAGTCGGCGTGGACCGTGCTGGTCAAGGCCGCAGATCGGGCCGGGGTGACGCGTGACGTGTCCCCCCACACCCTGCGACACTCGTTCGCGACCCACCTGCTCGAAGGGGGAGCAGATGTGCGTGTGGTCCAGGAGCTCCTGGGCCATGCCTCGGTGACGACCACGCAGATCTACACCCTGGTCACCGTGGACAACTTGAGGGAGGTGTTCGCAGCTGCTCACCCACGCGCGCGCTGAGCGCGGAACCAGATCAAGCCGTAGTCCGTTCGGACTACCGGCCTGTCCCGTTGGGCCTACTTCTTTGCCAATCGCATGCAGTCGATCCCACGCGACTCCTATCGTGTCAGCGCCGGGCGGCACAGCCCGACCATCGCTGGCCTCGGTCGCAGATGCGGGTCCGACTCGAAACTCTTTGGAGCACCGTTGAGGAACAATCGCCGTGACGCCACCTCGGGCGCGTTCTCAGCCTTTCGCGTGTCCGAGTGGTCGGTCCGCCGCAAGGTGGTGGCCGTGCTCGCGATCCCCGTCGTCCTCGCTGCCGTGTTCGGTGGTCTCCGGGTGTCCTCCGAGCTCCAGGACGCGAGTGCCTACTCCACGAACCAGCAGCGCGCCACCGTGCTCGGTCCCGCGATCGACTACCTGACCGCCACCGAGCGGCTGGCCCTGCCCGCAGAGCTCTCGGCCAGGCTCGGGGGTGGCGACGCGAAGTCGGCGTGGTCGGCGGCATCGGCCAGGCTCAAGAACGCCGCATCCAAGGCCGACCTCACCGCCTCCGAGAACAACGACGTCACCACCATCACCCAGATCGGCACCACACTGGAGAGTGGCAGTGGCACCGGTATCACCGCCACCGCACCGGTCCAGCTCAGTGACATGACTCGGCTGACGAACGACCTGATCAACTCGACTCTGAACACCGCGGGCACGCCGGACTCCAAGGTCCAGGCTCTGGTCCAGGCCTTGAACGGTCGGCTGTCGCTGGTCAAGCAGCAGCTCCTGATCCAGAGCAACGACCAGGAGCCTTCCCAGCTCGGGTCCGTGTGGCTCGCGGCCGAGATCGGAGTCGAGAGCACCGCGCTCGACGACCTCAAGTCCGGCGTGGGTGCGAGCGTGGGCGGCCGACGGGTCGAGCTGCTCTCCGCCGCGAACGGCACCCGCCTCGGTCTGGCCACAAGCAACAAGATCGAGGACCTCAGCGCCGGCCCGAAGATGTTCGAGAGGTACGACGTCGTCAACAAGCGTCTGCTCGGGAGCATTCAGAGCACGCTCGCGACGAACGCCTCGCAGGCGAAGTCACGGGCGCTGACCGACGCCGCCGTCATCCTGACCGCGCTCCTCGCCTCCCTGCTGCTGGCGTTGTTCGTGGCGCGTGCCCTGATCCTGCCGTTGCGCAAGGTGCGGGCCGGTGCGCTCGCGGTCGCCAACGAGCGGCTGCCCGAGACCGTCGCCCGGATCCGGAGCGGCAAGGCTCCCGACGAGGTCACGCCGATCCCCGTGCACAGTCACGAGGAGCTCGGCCAGCTGGCCCGGGCCGTCGACGACATGCACAAGCAGGCAGTCAGCCTGGCGACCGGTGAGGCCCAGCTGCGGACGCAGGTCGGCGCGATGTTCGTGACCCTGTCGCGGCGCAACACGACCCTGGTCAACCAGCAGCTGGCGCTGATCGAGTCGCTGGAGCAGGACGAGGAAGACCCGCAGCGCCTCGAGCAGCTGTTCAGCCTCGACCACCTGGCCACCCGGATGCGCCGTACCGCGGAGAGCCTGGTCATCCTGGGAGGTGCCGAGGGCCGGACCGCCGGGTTCGAAGAGCTCAGCGTCTCGGACGTGGTCCACGCGGCCGTCTCGGAGGTCCAGGACTACCAGCGGGTGCGCATCGACGCCGCCCCCGACCGGATGATCGCCGGTCGCGCAGCCTCCGACATCGTCCACCTGATGGCGGAGCTGATCGACAACGCCCTGTCGTACTCGCCTCCGGGCAGCCCGGTGACCATCCAGGCCGCCGAGGACGGCGGAAAGGTCGAGATCGAGATCATCGACAACGGCCTCGGCATGGCCGGCGACGCGCTCGCCCAGGCCAACGACTCCTTGAAGAACGGCGGCGAGGTCACCGTCGACACCGCCCGCCGGATGGGCCTGTTCGTGGTCAGCCGCCTCGCGGAGGAGCACGGTCTGAAGGTCAAGCTGGGCCGCAACACCAACGGCGGCGGCATCATCGCCTCGATCCTTCTGCCGAGCGCAGTGCTGGTCTCCGACAGCCCGGTCGAGCACGTCTCGATCCTCGACGCCCCCGAGCCCGCGGGCGAGCCCGTCGCGCCGGTCGTCGACGAGGAGCCGGAGGAGGAGTACGACCCGTACCTCGAGCGCATCGAGGAGGCGATCGCCGCCGTCACCGGGCTCCCGCGCCGTCGTCCCGGCCAGACGCCGGGTCCGGCTCAGCCGGCCGCGCCGGCCGCGTCCGTGGGCATGTTCGACGCCGGACCGACCCCGGAGCTGCCCCCGGGCTTCGAGCCGACCGAGCTGCCCGGTCTGACCGCCGACGTCTCCGAGGACGAGCAGCCTGGCGAACCCGTCCCGATCGCGCTGCCCGCCGCCGTTCACGAGCTCCGTGACGTGGAGACCGACGAGGACGCCGACGTGGACTCCGAGGACACTGACGAGGGCCTGGCCGAGGTCGTCACCCCGCAGTTCGGGGCGGAGCGCCAGCTCGTCGCCGTGCTCGACTCCGACGACTCCGAGGAGGCGGCCGAGGAGAGCGATGAGCCCGAGCTGGTCACGGCCGAGCTCGAGACCGAGGAGCAGGCCGAGGAGCCGACCGAGGACCAGAGCGACGAGCAGGCCGAGGAGCCCGAGGTCGCGCCGTACGAGGTCACCCAGCACGAGGTCGCCCAGCACGGGGTCGCGGAGCCGGAGGTCGAGCCGGTCCCGGCGAGTCCCTGGGGCCAGGCGGACTCGCAGGGCTGGGGCACGCTGCCCGAGCCCGAGCCGGTGCCGGCCGCTGCGGCCGAGGTCGCCGGGGAGCCGGCGTACGACGCGCCGGAGCCGGTGGTCGCGTCGGCGGAGCCCGCCCCCCACGAGGTCGCCGTCGAGGAGGCTCCGGTCCGGCTGCAGATCCGCCGCCCGCTGTCCGCCGCCCGCGCCGCCTCCGCCCTCGAGGGCGAGTTCGTGGCCGAGACCGAGAAGCCCGGCGACTCGCCCATCTTCGGTCAGCTCCGCTCGAACTGGCTGAGTGACGCCGAGGGTGACGAGTGGTCGGCGAGCGAGGTGGACCGAGGCTGGAACGCTGCGGAGCGCGCCGAGAGCGGCGACTCCGACGGCACCACCCGCACCGGTCTTCCGGTACGTCGTCCCGGCGGCCGCCTGGTCCCCGGTGGCGTCTCGCAGGAACCCGCGAAGGTCGTCCGTGACCCGGAGGCCATTCGCAACCGCCTCGCCGCACATGCGGCCGGCGTCTCCCGTGGCCGTGCGGCCGCGGCCGAACAACCCACCACCTTCGACTACGCGCACGAGGAGACAGGACCGGCATGACCGAGAGCCTCCAGGCAGAGATGACTGCCGTCGAGACCGAGACCCGGGAGCTCGACTGGGTCGTGAACCGATTCGTCGACAGCGTTCCCGGTGCGGCGCACGCGGTGCTGGTGTCCGCTGACGGCCTGCTGATGGCCTGCAGTGGGCGGCTCCCCGCGGAGCGCGCCGAGCAGGTGGCCGCGGTGTCGTCCGGCCTGGCCAGCCTGGCCACCGGGGCGGCACGCCTCTTCGAGGGTGGCGCCGTGATGCAGACCATCGTCGAGATGGAGAACGGCTTCATGCTCCTGATGAGCGTGGGCGACGGGTCGCACCTGGCGGTGCTGACCCAGGCCACCGCGGACATCGGCCAGGTGGGCTACGAGATGGCCCTCCTCGTCGAGCGGGTCGGTCAGATGGTGCAGGCCCAGGCTCGGGTGCATGGCGTTTAGGGGTTGAGATGGCAGACGAGCCCGAGGTCGAGGAGATGCACGCCAGCCCGCCGGCTGCGCGCATCGTCCGACCGTACGCACTGACCGCGGGGCGCACCCGCGCCTCGGTCGACCTCCCGCTGGAGGCGACCCTGCGGCTCGACACCAGCGCCACGCGTCGCGCGTGGGGCGAGGACGTCCAGGGCAAGATCATCGGGGTCCTCGACTCCCGCTCGGTCGCCGAGGTCTCGGCCCTGGTGCAACGCCCCATCGGCGTCGTCCGCGTGCTGCTCGGAGACCTCGTCCAGCAGGGCTACGTCCACGTCCAGGCCACCCTGACCGAGAACTCCACCGACGACGAACGCTACGACCTCCTCGAAAGGACCCTCCGTGGACTCCGTGCTCTCTAACGCTTCCCCCAGCGTCAGCCGCACTGCCGCATCGACGAAGATCGTCATCGCCGGCGGGTTCGGCGTGGGCAAGACCACCCTCGTCGGGTCGGTCTCGGAGATCGTGCCGCTCCGCACCGAGGCACTGGTCACCAACGAGTCGGTCGGCGTCGACGACCTCGCCCAGACTCCCGCCAAGTCGACCACGACCGTGGCGATGGACTTCGGCCGCATCACGCTGGCCGAGGATCTCGTCCTCTACCTGTTCGGCACGCCTGGCCAGAAGCGGTTCTGGTTCATGTGGGACGACCTGGTGCGCGGCGCGATCGGCGCCATCGTGCTGGTCGACACGGCCCGGCTGGACGCGGCGTTCGCGCCGCTGGACTACTTCGAGTCGAAGGACGTCCCGTTCATCGTCGCCGTCAACGCCTTCGAGGGCGGCCCGACGTACCCGCTCCACGAGGTGGCCGAGGCGCTCGCGCTGCCGGACGACGTCCCGCTGATCACCCTCGACGCGCGCGACCGCGACTCCGCCAAGCGGGCGCTGATCCGGATCACGGAGTTCGCCCTCACCCGGCTCGCCGCCCAGCAGCGCACCGCCTGAGATCTCGCCCCGAGGCCCCGGGTCGGCGGGCGAGCGGTGGGCGAGACACGGTGTGAGGGATGGGCCGGCGTCAGCCGGTGACCCGGCGTACGTCGTAGCGGCCCTCGGCGAAGCCCTGCCGGACCACCTTCTTGTCGAACTTGCCGACCGACGTGCGCGGCACCTCGTCGACGAAGGCCCAGGCGTCGGGCAGCTGCCACTTCGCGAACGACCGCGCGAGATGGTCCCGCAGCTGCTCCGGCGTGACGCTCGCACCCTCGCGGAGCACCACCGTGGCCAGCGGACGCTCCTGCCACTTCTCGTCCGGAATGCCGACGACCGCGGCTTCGAGAACGTCCGGGTGACCCATCAGGGCGTTCTCGAGATCGACCGAGGAGATCCACTCCCCACCGGACTTGATCACGTCCTTGGCCCGGTCGCTGAGCGAGATGTAGCCGAGCGCGTCGAGGTGCCCCACGTCGCCGGTGCGGAGCCAGCCGTCATGGAACTTCTGGCCGGAACCCTCACCCTCCGAGTCGTCGGGGTTGTAGTAGCTGCCGGTGACCCAGGGTCCGCGGACCTCGAGCTCGCCGACGGAGGTGCCGTCCCAGGGAAGGGTCCCGCCGTCGTCGCCCACGATCCGCCCCTCGACGCCGCACAGCAGGCGGCCTTGGCTGGCCCGGTAGGGCCACTGCGCATCGCCCTCGATCCCGGCCGGCACCAGACCCGCCGAGGCGACCGGTGAGGTCTCGGTCATGCCCCACGCCTGCCGGATGTGGAGACCGTGCCGTTCCTCGAGACCCTGCTGCAGCGAGACCGGGACGGCGGAGCCACCGCAGAGGATGAGGCGCAGCGAGTCCAGTCGTACGCCGTCGTGCCCATCGAGGTAGGACAGCACGTCGTTCCACACGGTCGGGACGGCACCCGACACCGTCGGCCGGCTGGCCTGGATGAACCGGACCAGCGGCTCGGCCTGGAGCCAGCGGTCGGGCATGCACAAAGAGGCACCGGTCATGATCGCGGCGTACGCCAGCCCCCAGGCGTTCGCGTGGAACATCGGCACGATCGGGAGCACCCGATCGCGGAAGTCGAGCCCGGCGGCGTTCCCGGTGCTCACCGCCAGCGAGTGCAGCCAGGCGGACCGGTGGCTGTAGACCACGCCCTTCGGGTTGCCGGTGGTGCCGCTGGTGTAGCACATCGCCGCGGCGTCGCGCTCGTCGATCTCGGGCCAGTCGAAGGTGTCCTCCCGGCCGGCGAGCAGGTCCTCGTAGAGGAGCACCTTCTTGCCGCCGGCCCGGAGTGCGTCGAGGTCGGCGCCGGCCGCGTCGGGGCCGGAGACCAGCACGTGGCTGACCGTCCGCAGCTGCGGCAGCTCCTTGGCGAACAGCGGGACCAGGGTGTCGTCGACGACCACCACCCGGTCCTCGGCGTGGTTGGCGATGTAGACCAGCTGCTCGGGGAACAGCCGGATGTTGAGGGTGTGCAGGACCGCGCCCATCGACGGGACGGCGAGGTAGGCCTCGAGGTGCTCGGCGTTGTTCCACATGAACGTCGCGACCCGCTGGTCGCCGTCGATTCCCAGCTCGCGCAGGCCGTGCGCGAGCTGAGCCGCTCGGCGGCCCACTTCGGCGTACGTGCGACTCCGCGTGCCGTCGCCGGTCGCGGTGACGACCTCGGAGTCGCCCTGGACGGTCGTGCCGTGCCTCAGCACCGAGCCGATCGTGAGCTGGGCGTCCTGCATCGTGCTCTTCATCGAGGTCCTCCTCGCGATCGGCGGACGTGACGGTCACATCTTGCACCTTCCTATGCTGGCGGCGTGACGATCGCCCTGCGCCTCCTCGGCGAGACCTCCTTCGACGGTGAGCCCGTCGTCGGCGGGCGGTCGGCGGAGCTGCTGGCGGCGCTGGTGCAGCACCGGTCGGGACTCTCGGACGCGCGCCTGCTCGAGGCGGTGTGGGGAGACCTCGCCCCGAGCCCCAAGGCTCTGCAGGTGCTGGTGTCCCGTGTCCGGGCGCAGTGCGGCCCCGTGGTGATCGAGCGGTACGACGGCGGGTACCGGCTCGGCCTGGCCGAGGACGCCGTCGACGTCTGGCTCGTGGAGACCCTCGTGGAGTCGGCCCGGAAAGCGCTCCTCGACGACCCCCAGCAAGCCCGCGCGCACGCGGCGGCAGCCGACGACCTGCTCTGCGGCACGTGCGCGGACGACGGCGACGACCCCTTGGCCGAGGTACGCCGCCGGGTGCTGGCGCTGGGACCGGGTCTCGTCCGCACCCACGCCCTCGCGCTGGCCCGATGCGGGCATGATGCGGAGGCGGTCGGCGGGCTGCAGCGCGCGCATGCCGCGGATCCCGACGACGTGGAGGTGCTGCAGTGGCTGCTGCGGAGCGAAGCGGCCAGTGTGGGGGCCCCGGTGGCGCTGGCCCGCTACGACGCCTATCGCCGCGACCTCGCCGACCGCCTCGGGCTCGACCCCGACCCGGCGCTCCAGCGGGTGCACCGCGAGCTGCTCGCCTCCGACGAGCCGGTGCGCAGCGGGGTGCGGTTCGACGCCGACGAGCTGCTCGGCCGGGCCCATGACCTGGCCGGGCTGCGCATGCTCGTGCGCACCGGCCGGCTGACGACGATCCTCGGGCCCGGCGGGCTCGGCAAGACCCGGATCGCCCACGTGCTCGCCCGCGAGGCGACTCAGCCGCGGGTGCACTTCGTGGAGCTGGTCGGGATCTCCTCGCCCGACGACGTCGTGTCCGAGGTCGGGTCGGCGCTGGGGGTCCGCAACTCGGTGACCGGGCGACGTACCCTCACGCCCGCGCAGCGGGCCGACGTCCGCTCCCGCATCGCGCAGGAGCTGGATTCCGTGCCGACCCTGCTGGTCCTCGACAACTGCGAGCACGTGCTTGACGCCGCGGCGTCCCTGGTCGCCTTCCTCCTCGTCACCACCCGCGACCTGCGCGTCGTGACCACCAGTCGGGCGCCCCTCACGATCGCGGCCGAGCGGGTGTTCCCGCTCAGCCAGCTCGCCGCCGCAGACGGGGCCGAGCTGTTCCGGCGCCGGGCACGAGCCGTACGGCCGGACGCAGAGCTCCCGGGCGACGTGGTCGCCGAGATCGTGGAGCGGCTCGACGGGCTGCCGCTGGCCGTCGAGCTCGCCGCGGCCCGGGTGCGCACGATGTCCGTTGACGACGTACGCCGTGCCCTCGACGACCGCTTCGGGCTGCTCCGGAGCCGCGACCGCTCGGCTCCGGCCCGTCACCAGACCCTGACCGCGGTCATCTCCTGGTCCTGGGACCTGCTGAACCCCGAGGAGCAGCGCGCCCTGGCCTGGCTCTCTGTCTTCCAGGACGGCTTCTCCCTGGACGGTGCCCACGATCTCCTCGGACGGGACGGTCCCGACCTGGTCGAGGCATTGGTCGACCAGTCGCTCCTCACCGTCGCGGATCACGCCGGGACGGTGCGCTACAGGATGCTCGAGACCGTCCGGGAGTTCGGGGCCCTCAGGCTGGCCGACGCCGGCGAGATCGCGGCCGCGCACGACGCTCTCACCGCGTGGGCGGTGCGGCTGGCGACGCGCCTGCGTCCCGACCTCTTCGGAGCGCACCAGGTCGACGCGATCGATCTGCTCGACACCGAGGAGACCAACCTCGCCGACGTGCTCCGTCGACTGGTGCTCGCCGGCGATGCGCCGAACGCGGTGCCGCTGCTCGCCTCGCTCGGTGCACTGTGGTCGGTGACCGGCAACTTCCCACGCTTCCTGGCGATGGCGGATCTGGCGGAGCGGGTGCTCGTGGCCTGGCAGCCGCCGCCGGAGCTGACCGAGGTGACCGTGGAGGCACTGACCCTGCTGCTGGCGCATCTCGGGTTCCTCCGGCCGGACGGCGTGGACGACCTCATCGCGGTCCTGCGCGGACTTCCCGAGCCGTCCCAGCCGTGGAGCCGCGTGGCGCGCGCGATGTTCCTCGAGGCGGACGGCCCGGCCGACCGGCGTACCGCGGTACTGACGATGACGCAGGACCCGGATCGGCGTGCCCGGGCCATGGCCTGGCAGTGGGCGGCGATCCTCGCGGAGAACGAGGGATCCATCGAGCAGGCGGGCGAGTACCTCGAGCGTGCCCTCGCCCTGGTCGACGAGGACACCTCCACCTGGGAGATCGCCACCCTCAACACCCAGGCCGCGATGCAGGCGCTCCACGCCGGCGACCACGACCGTGCCGACGTCCACGCACGGACCGCGATCCCGCTGCTCCACCGGCTCCACTCGATGGAGGACGCGTTCAGCATGCGGGCCAGCCTTGCCCTCTCCGCGATGCGTCGAGGGCGGCTCGAGGAGGCGGAGCGGATGCTCGAGGAGATCGGCGAGGTGGCCACGACCGACGTGACCGCCAGCCTGATCACCGCTCAGGTGCGGGCCGAGCTGGCACTCGTCCGCGGTGACGTCGCGGGTGGCCTCGCGGCGTTCGACCTCTCGCTGGCCGGCGTGCGCGGATGGGGCTTCGGCGAGCTCTCCACCAACGGCCTCGAGCCGTGGACCCTGATCGCGCTGGCGACCGACCTGGCGGCCCACGCACGGTTCGCGCAAACCCCTGGGCAGCGGGCTCGCGCCGACGACCTCGCCGCCCAGGCCGGCGACCTGCTGAGGAGGTTCCCGACCGTCTCCGACCCGGCGGTCGACTTCCCGATCGCGGGCATGGCGCTGGCGGCGTACGGCGTGTGGCTGCTGACCCGCGACGAGACTGCGCAGTCCACCGACCACACCGACCACATCGACCACATCGACTCCGCGATCAGGCTGGTGGCGCTGGCCCACGGGTTCGGCTACAACCGCTGGTTCCCGGTGATGGCATGGGAGCCGCTGGTCGCTCTCGCGGACGCGGCGGCTCCCGGCCGGCTGGCCGCCGTCCTCGAGGAATACGACGACCGCCACGGCCGGCAGCTGCGTCCGGAGGCCGAGCGTGTGCTGGCCCGGCTCCTGGACGGGAGACCCACGCCGGATCTCACATCTTCCGGCTGAACCTGCGCACCGACAGCGGGGCGAAGACCGCGATGATCACGGCGAAGCCGAGCAGCGCCCACCCGAGGTCGGCGGTGATCGTTCCGTCGTTGGCCAGGCCGCGCATCGCCGAGATCACGTGCGAGACGGGGTTCACGTCGGCGAAGGCGCGCAGCCATCCCGGCATGGTGCTGGTCGGCACGAAGGCGTTGGACAGGAAGGTGAGGGGGAACATCACCATCAAGGAGATGCCCTGCACGCCCTGGGCGCTGCGGCCGACCGTGCCGAACCAGGTGAAGATCCAGGCCAGCGACCAACCGGCGACGATGCCGAGGAGGATCGCCCCGAGGACGCCGAGCACCCCGCCCCCGGGCCGGTAGCCCATGGCGATGCCGGTCACGAAGGTCAGGGTCCCGGCGATGGCGTAGCGGAGCGTGTCGGCGACCATCGGGCCGGCGAGCGGCGCGATCCGCGCGATCGGGAGGACCTTGAACCGGTCGAAGACGCCCTTGTCCATGTCCTCGCGGAGCTGGACGCCGGTCGCCACGCAGGCGGTCATCACCGTCTGTCCGACCAGGCCGGGGATGATCACCGGGAGGTAGTCACCGACGCTGCCCGAGATGGCGCCGCCGAAGATGCCGGCGAACATCGCGGTGAACAACAGCGGCTGGATCGTCACGTCGAACATCTGCTCGAAGTTCCGGCGCATCTTCATGGTGGCGCGCCAGGCCAGGGTCATCGTCTGCGCGACGGTCTGGCGCAGGCCCACGTGGGCGGACAGACCCTCGGCGGGGTCGCGCAGTGCGGTGGTGAGTGCGGTCATCGGACGGTCTCCAGATCGGACGAGGAGTTCTCGGGGTCGGTGCCGTCGTCGCTGACGGCGTGGTGGCCGGTGAGGGCCATGAACACCTCGTCGAGCGACGGCTTCTGGACGGTGACGGAGTCGATGTGGATGCCCCGCTCGCGCAGGGTCACCAGTACGTCGACGGCCTGGTCGCTGCGCTGCAACGGGACTGAGAGCCGCCGGGCCTCCGGTGAGAGTGCCGGCTTCTCGCCCACGATCCGCGCGACCAGCTCGGCCGCAGCGCCGTTCTGGTCCGGGTCGGCGAGGTCCAGGGTGAGGGTCGAGCGGCCGACCGACGACTTGAGCTCGTCGGAGGTGCCCTCGGCAACCTTCACGCCCCGGTCGATCACGGCGATGCGGTCGGCGAGCTGGTCTGCCTCGTCGAGGTACTGGGTGGTCAGCAGCACCGTGCACCCGTTCGCGACGAGATCGCGGATGGTCTCCCACATCTGGCCGCGGGTGCGCGGGTCGAGGCCGGTGGTCGGCTCGTCGAGGAAGATCAGCGGCGGCCGGGTGATCAGGCTGGCGGCCAGGTCGAGCCGCCGTCGCATGCCACCGGAGAACGCCGAGATCGGCTTGCCGGCGGCCTCGGCCAGGTCGAACTGCTCGAGCAAGGAGGCGGCCGTGGTGCGGGCGATCGGCTTGGGGACGCCCTGGAGCCGGGCGAAGAGCAACAGGTTCTCCGTGGCGGTCAGGTTCTCGTCGACCGACGCGTACTGGCCGGTCACGCCGAGCAGCTGACGCACCACGTGGGGCTCACGGCGTACGTCGTGGCCGAACACCTCGGCGTGCCCGCCGTCGATCGGCAGCAGGGTGGCGAGCATCTTGAGCATCGTCGTCTTGCCGGCGCCGTTGGGGCCGAGGACGCCGAAGACCTGGCCGCGGCGTACCTCGAGGTCGACGTGGTCCACGGCGCACAGCTCACCGAAGCTCTTGACCAGGCCCTCGGCCCGGACTGCGGGTGTGGTCTCGTTCATGGAACCAGCATCCGCGGGGGTGGTTACACGGCGGTTTCACCGCTCCTACCAGCGGCCTTCACGGCGCCCGGCCGCTTCGTCGCTAGCCTGAGCGCATGTCGGAGGCCCGCCCACGCCGCGCCCGTGCCACGCGCTGGGAGCCGCTCACGGTGGGCATCGACATCGGCGGCACCAAGGTGCTCGGCGCCGTGGTGGACTCGACCGGCACGGTGGTGGCGCTCGACCGCCGGCCCACGGAGGGCCACGACGTGCGCAAGGTCGAGGACACGATCGTCGACATCGTCTCGGAGTTCGCGAGGCGGTACGACGTGGCGGCGGTGGGCATCGGCGCGGCGGGCTTCGTCGACGTCACCCGGACCGTCGTGATGTTCTCGCCCCACCTCGACTGGCGCCGCGAGCCGTTGCGGGCTCGCGTCGCGGAGCGGATACGGCTGCCCGTCGTCGTCGACAACGACGCCAACGCGATGGCCCTGGCCGAGTGCCGGTTCGGCGCCGGGCGCGGACACCGGTTCGTGCTCTGCGTGACCCTCGGCACCGGCATCGGCGGGGCGCTCGTGCTCGACAACCGGGTCTACCGGGGCGCCAACGGGATGGCGGGGGAGTTCGGCCACATGCAGGTCGTCCCGGAGGGCCACTGGTGCGAGTGCGGCAACCGCGGCTGCTGGGAGCAGTACGCCTCCGGCAACGCCCTGGTCCGCGACGCCCGCGAGCTCGTACGGTCCACGTCGCCGATGGCCCACCAGCTCCGCACGCTGGTGGACGGCGACGCTGACGCCCTCGACGGTCCGCAGATCACCCAGGCCGCTCGGGACGGCGACCCGTTGTCGATCGAGCTGCTCGCCGACGTCGGCCGGTGGCTCGGAGTCGGTCTGGCCGGCATGGCCGCGGCGTTCGACCCGGGGTGCATCATCATCGGCGGCGGGCTGTCCGAGTCGGGTGACTTCCTGATCGAGCCCACCCGCCAGGCGTTCCACCGCACCCTGACGGGCCGCGGCCACCGCGATGAGCCGGTGATCGTGCAGGCGGAGCTCGGGCCGAACGCCGGGTTCATCGGCGCCGCCGACATGGCCCGCTCGGCGGCCCGCCGCTCGCGCCGCGGCCGGCTGCGGCGCTCCCGCACCGGCAAGCCTCGTCGTCGCCTCTTCGAGCGGCCCGGGCTCACCGGCACCGACTGACACCGAGGAGACGCGATGAGCACGACCACGAACCGACCGGCCGGGCCTCCGGTGCCCACGCTGCCCACTGTGCCCACCGGGTGGTACTCCCCGGCGGACTGCGACCTGGACGACTTCCGCGCGGTCGTCGAGCAGCAGACCGATCTCGCCGACTATCCGCACGCCGACGAGGTGGTCCAGAACGTCGTCGTGTACGGCGCAGCACTCAGCGACCGGGTCCGCGAGCGGTCCACACGGCGCGAAGTCCAGGCCGAGCTCGGTCGAGCCCTCCAGAGCGGCCCCGGCATCGTCGTCTTCCGCTCGGCGATCGAGGGGCCGGTGGTCGATCGGGCCACCGCGGCCTTCACCCGGCTGATCGAGGAGCAGAGGCGTTCGGGGGCCGCGGCCGGCGACCACTTCGCCACGCCGGGTGCCAACGACCGGGTCTGGGGCGCGCTCGACAAGCTCGCCGTCGCCGACCCGGAGACGTTCGCGGCGTACTACGCCTGCGACGTGCTGGCGCTGGTCAGCGAGGCCTGGCTCGGCCCCGGCTACCAGGTCACCTCCCAGGTCAACGTCGTCAACCCCGGTGGCGAGGCCCAGGTCGCCCACCGCGACTACCACCTCGGCTTCATGGATCTCGACCGCGCGGCGTCCTTCCCGGCCCAGGTGCACGCACTGTCCCCGGCGCTCACGCTCCAGGGCGCGGTCGCCCACGTCGACATGCCGGTCGAGACCGGGCCGACCCTGTACGTCCCGCACTCCCAGAAGTACGGCGTGGGATATCTCGCCTACCACGACCCGGCCTTCTCGGCGTACGTCGCGGAGCACCACGTCCAGCTGCCGCTCACCAGAGGCGACGCGGTGTTCTTCAACCCCGCCGTTTTCCACGGAGCCGGCACCAACCGCACGACGGACGTGCGCCGGATGGCCAACCTGCTCCAGGTCTCGTCGCCCTTCGGCCGGGCGATGGAGACCGTCGACACCACGGCCATCTGCCGCGCCGTCCACCCCGTGCTCCGCCGCTGGCGCGCCGAGGGGGTAGGGGACCGCGCCATCGGCAACGTGGTGGCGTCCGCCGCCGAGGGTTACCCGTTCCCGACCAACCTCGACCTCGACCAGCCGGTCGGGTCGCTGGTGCCGCAGACCGAGGCCGAGCTCCTCCTGCGGGCGCTCGCCGAGGACTGGGACACCGCCCGGCTCGTCGACGAGCTCGAGACGCAGCAGGCCCGGCGACGGTCGCAGGTGGGGCACTGATGGCCGACGCGCTCAGGGTCGCCCTGATCGGGACCGGCCGGATCGGTCGCGTCCATGCCGCGACCCTGGCCCGCACCGACGGCGTCGAGCTCGCCGTCGTCTGCGACGTCGACACCGCGAGGGCGGAGGCCGTCGCCGCGGCGTACGGCGGGGCGGTGGCGACCGACCCGGGGCTCGTGATCGGGTCCGCAGACGTCGACGCGGTGGTGATCGCCTCGCCGACCGCCACGCACGTCGACCTGCTCGGCCAGGCCGTCGAGGCGGGCGTCCCGGCGCTGTGCGAGAAGCCGATCGACCTCGACATCGCGCGCGTGGACGCGCTCCGCGAGCGGGCGGCCGCGGCGACGGCACCGGTGATGGTCGGCTTCAACCGCCGGTTCGACCCGCACTTCGCCGCTCTCCGGGCCCGGGTCGCGGCCGGCGAGATCGGCCACCTCGAGCACCTGGCCGTCACGAGCCGCGACCCGGCGCCACCGCCCGTCGCGTACGTCGCGGTCTCGGGCGGCATCTTCCGCGACATGACCATCCACGACCTCGACATGGCCCGGTGGTTCGTGCCGGACATCGTCTCGGTGACGGCGACCGGGCTCCGCCAGTTCGACGACGAGATCGCCGGGACCGGTGACTACGACGCCGCGGTGCTGACGCTGGTCGGGGCCGGCGGTGAGTCCGTGGTGATCACGAACTCCCGCCACAGCGCCTACGGCTACGACCAGCGGCTCGAGGCGTTCGGGTCCGACGGGCTGCTCTCGGTCGGCAACGTCACCGACACCGTCGTCCGTTTCTCCGGAGCGACCGCGTCGGAGGTGGGCGAGCCGTTCCAGAACTTCTTCCTCGAGCGGTACGCCGCGGCGTACGAGCGCGAGCTCGCAGCCTTCGTCTCCGCGGTGCGCGGCGCGGACGTGGTCGTCCCGGGCTTCGAGGACGGTCGCGCCGCCCTGGTCCTCGCGGATGCCGCGCTGCTCTCGGCCCGGGAGGGCCGTCGCGTCGACGTGGACCTCGCCCGATGACCGGGCCTCGAGGGCTCTCCGACGACCTCCTTCAGGACCGCGTCGTGCTCGTCAGCGGCGGCACCGGCGGCCTCGGCGCCGCCGTCGCCGAGGCGGCGGTCCGCAACGGCGCGACGGTGGTCGTCACCGGCCGCCGGACAGATGTGGGCGAGGCTGCCGCGGCCCGCCTGCGGGAGACCGGTGACACGGCGTACTTCGTCCGCTGCGACGTCGGGGACGTCGACCAGGTGCGGGCGGCGGTGGACCGCACCGTCGAGCTCTGCGGCCGGGTCGACGGGCTCGCCTCCTGCGCCGGCCTGACCACGCGCGGCACCCTCCTCGACACCACGCCGGAGCTGCTCGACCAGCACCTCGCGGTCAACGCCAAGGGCCCGTTCTTCCTGATGCAGGCGGTGGTCCGTGACATGCTCCGCAGGGGGGCCGGTGGGTCGATCGTCAACGTGATCTCGATGTCGGCGCACGGCGGGCAGCCGTACCTCGCGCCGTACGTCACCGCCAAGGCGGCCTTGATCGGGCTGACCAGGAACGCCGCCCACGCGCATCGCTTCGACCGGATCCGGATCAACGGCGTCAACATCGGGTGGACCGACACCGAGGGCGAGGACGAGACCCAGCGCCGGTTCCACGGCGCCGAGGACGGGTGGCAGGAGCGGGCGGGTGCCGGCCTGCCGATGGGCCGGCTCGGAGCTCCCGACGAGATCGCCAACCTGGTCGTGTTCCTGCTGTCGGACCGCAGCGGCGTCGTGACCGGCTCGGTCATCGACTGGGACCAGGCCGTCCCGGGTGCCTACGACTGAAAGGGCTCCACGGCGGGTCAGCGGTCGACGAGGGTGGTCTCGTAGGCGTACCGGTCGGGCCGGTACAGGTGCACGCCGTACTCCACCGCGCGTCCCTGGTCGTCGTACGACGTGCGCTCCATGGTCAGCACCGGGTCGCCCTTGCGTCCCCCGAGGAGCTTCGCCTCGCGGCTGTCGACGGTGCGCGCGCAGATCACCTGGTGCGCCACCCGCAGGTGGATCGCCTGGGTGCGGAAGTGCTCGTAGAGGCCGGTCGTCTCGAGGTCGGCCAGGGAGAGGTCGGTCACGGACGCGGGCACCACGTTGGACATCAGGGCCAGCGGCTCGCCCTTGGCGGAGCGGAGCCGGTCGACGCGCCACACCCGCTCGCCGGCGCCGACGTTGAGGCGCTGCCGCGACACCTCGTCCGGATCCGACAGCTCCAGGCGGAGGACGCTCGTGGTGGGAGCCAGGCCACTGCGGCTCAGGTCGTCGTAGAGGCTGGTGAGCTCGACCGTACGCCGGATCGGCGCGTTCACGACCTGTGTGCCGACGCCGCGCTTGCGGACCAGCAGCCCCTTGTCCACCAGGGTCTGGATCGCCTGGCGCACGGTGGGCCGGGAGAGCCCCAGCTGGTCGGCGAGGGCCACCTCGTTGGCGATCCGGTCGCCGGGGGCGAGGGCGCCGTTCTGGATCGCTCCCTCGATCTGCTCGGCCACCTGGAAGTAGAGGGGGATCGGGCTCGAGCGGTTGACCACCACCTCGGGCAGCGGCACGGCCGGACTCCTGTCGTGGCGGGGAGCGTCTGGTCAGCAGCATGGAGCCAGCACGTCAGTACGTCAATATGTCAGGACATTCCGTTGACACCCCCTCGGGCCTGTGACGACAATCGCACCCGTGACGCAGGAGACCGCCAGCGCGCCCCCCGACGGCTCGACCCGTCGCCCGGTGCGCGAGCGGCTGGCCGGGGCGCCGATCTCGTGGGGGGTCTGCGAGGTCCCCGGCTGGGGCTACCAGCTCGACGCGGACACCGTGCTCGCCCAGATGCGCGCGCTCGGGTTGGCCGCGACGGAGTTCGGTCCCGACGGATTCCTGGCGACCGATCCGAGGGTCCGGGCCGCCCAGCTGGCGTCGTTCGGGCTGCGCGCCGTGGGCGGTTTCCTGCCCGTGCTGCTGCACGATGCCGGGCACGACCCCCTGCCCGAGGTGGACCGGTTTCTCGACGCGTGTCCGGCCACGGGAGCCGGTGTGGTCGTGATCGCGGCGTACACGGGCGGCGACGGGTACGACGGGCGCCCGCGCCTCGGCGAGGAGGGCTGGGCGGCCCTGCTGGGGAACCTCGACCGGATCGCGGACCGCGCCTCCTCGCGCGACGTCGTCGCGGCGCTGCATCCCCACGTCGGGACGATGGTCGAGACCGGCGACGAGACCGAGCGGGTCCTCGCGGGCTCACGGATCGGGCTCTGCGTCGACACCGGGCACCTGCTCGTCGGCGGCGCCGACCCGGTCGCCCTGAGCGCCGCCCATCCCGATCGCGTCGTCCACGTGCACCTCAAGGACGTCGACGCGAGCCGGGCGGCGCGGGTACGGGCGGGAGAGACGACGTTCGGGACGGCCGTGCGCGACGGCATGTTCCGGCCGCTCGGACAAGGCGACGTGGACATCGAGACGATGGTCCGCACCCTCGAGGACGCCGGGTACGACGGCTGGTACGTGCTCGAGCAGGACGTGGTGCTCGACGGACCCGGCGACACCGAGGCGCCGAACGCCGACGTGCGGGCCAGTCTCGACTTCCTGGCCCGGGTCGTGTCGTGACCGACCGCCTCGAGGTGCTGACCATGGGCCGGATCGGAGTCGATCTGTATCCCACGCAGGTCGACACCCACCTCGAGGACGTCGAGTCGTTCAGCCGGACTCTCGGGGGCAGCCCCACGAACGTCGCGGTGGCCGCGGCCCGGCACGGCCGGCGTACGGCCGTGATCTCGCGCACCGGCGAAGATCCGTTCGGCACCTACATCCATCGAGCCCTGCGCGGGTTCGGGGTGGACGACCGGTTCGTCTCCTCGGTGCCGGGTCTCTGCACACCCGTGACGTTCTGCGAGATCTTCCCGCCGGACGAGTTCCCCCTGTACTTCTACCGCTTCCCGACCGCGCCCGATCTGCAGATCCACCCCGAGGAGCTCGACCTCGACGCGATCGCCGGCGCCGACATCTTCTGGGTCACCGTGACCGGGCTCTGCCAGGAGCCCTCGCGGCAGGCCACGCTGGCGGCGCTCGACGCACGGGGCGGGCACGGCCTGACGGTGGTGGACCTGGACTACCGCCCGATGTTCTGGGACTCCGCCGCCGATGCGACGCCCCACGTCCGGGCGGCGCTGGCCCACGCGGACGTCGCCGTCGGCAACCGCGAGGAGTGCGAGGTCGCGGTCGGTGAGCGCGACCCGGACCGCGCGGCCGCGGCCCTGCGGGAGCTCGGCGTCGACCTGGCCGTGGTGAAGCAGGGGCCGCGGGGCGTGCTCGGGGTGCGGGGCACCGAGTCGGCCGTGGTGCCGCCGGTGCCGGTCGACGTCGTCAACGGCTTGGGCGCCGGCGACGCCTTCGGGGGAGCGATGTGCCACGGCCTGCTCGCCGGCTGGGACCTGGAGCGGATCCTGCGTTTCGCCAACGCGGCAGGGGCGTACGTCGCCGGGCGCTTCGCGTGCGCGGACGCGATGCCGACGACCGACGAGCTCGAGGAGCTGATGCAGGGCGTGGCGGGATGAGCGTCGACATCGCCGCCCTGGTGAGGACGCGCGTGGAGCAGCCCGGGCAGGTGGCCGAGGCCGCCGCGGCTCGTCGCCGGCCGGTGGGACTGACGGGGGTCACCGGCCGGCTGATGCTGGTGGCGGCCGACCACTCCGCCCGGGGTGCCCTGCGTGCCGGCGAGGACCCGATGGCGATCGCCGACCGGAGGCGGCTCCTCGAGCGACTCGAGATCGCCCTGTCCCGCCCGGGGGTGGACGGCGTCCTGGGGACCCCGGACGTGCTGGAGGACCTGCTGCTGATGGGGGTCCTCGAGGACAAGGTCGTGGTCGGCTCGATGAACCGCGGCGGCTTGGTCGGCACGGCGTTCGAGATCGACGACCGGTTCACGGCGTACGACCCGGCGGCGGTCGAGCGGATGGGCTGGCAGGGCGGCAAGATGCTGCTGCGCATCGATCCCGACGACCCGGCCACCGCGCCGACGCTCGAGGCGTGCGGCCGGGCGGTCGGGGCCCTCGCCGAGCGCGGTCTGATGGCCATGGTCGAGCCGTTCATCGCCCACCGCGTCGACGGCCGGGTGCGCAACGACCTGTCGACCGAGGCTGTCGTCCGGTCCGCCACCGTGGCGGCCGGGCTCGGCTGGACCAGCGCCCACACCTGGCTCAAGCTGCCGGTGATCGAGGACATGGAGCCGGTGATCGCAGCCACCACGCTCCCGGTGCTGCTCCTCGGAGGGGAGGTGGCCGCCGACCAGGAGGCGCAGTTCGCCACGTGGGCCAAGGTCCTCGGCCATCCGCAGGTGCGGGGCATGGTCGTCGGCCGGTCGCTGCTCTACCCTCCCGACGGTGACGTGGCCGGCGCAGTCGACACCCTGGTGGGGATGATGTGATGACCCCTCCTGCCGCGACTGTCTCCCTCCACCTGCCCGCGGGCTCGGCAGCCGCTCCCGGCTGCACCCTGCTGGTCACCCCGCAGTCGGCCGGCTGGAGCTACAGCGGGCTCGCCGTGCTCGATCTCGGGCCGGGAGAGTCGGCCACCTGGTCGACCGGACCGGCCGAGACGCTGGTGATGTCGCTGGCCGGCTCGTGCCGGGTGACCTGTGACGGCACGACGTACGACGTCCAGGGGCGGGCCGACGTCTTCAGTGGCCCCAGCGACTTCGTGTACCTGCCGCGCGACGCGGAGCTGACCGTGACCAGCGACGCCGGCGGTCGCTTCGCGCTGCCGTCGGCGGTGTGCGAGCGGCGCCTTCCGGTCCGCCACCAGCCGGCGGACGCCGTTCCGGTCGAGATGCGCGGCGCCGGCGCCGCCAGCCGGCAGGTCAACAACTTCTGCACGCCCGAGGCCTTCGAGGCCGACGCGCTGATCGCCTGCGAGGTGCTCACCCCGGGCGGCAACTGGTCGTCGTACCCGCCGCACAAGCACGACGAGGCCAGTGCCACCGAGAGCGTCCTGGAGGAGATCTACTACTTCGAGGTCGCCGACGGGCCGGCCGGCCCCGGAATTGCCTACCAGCGGGTCTACGGCCACGACGACCGCGAGATCGACGTGCTCGCCGAGGTGCGCACCGGCGACGTCGTGCTGATCCCGTACGGCTGGCACGGTCCGTCGATGGCGGTGCCGGGCTACGACCTCTACTACCTGAACGTGATGGCCGGCCCGGGGGAGGAGCGCGCCTGGCGGATCTGCGACGACCCCGCCCACGGGTGGGTGCGCGAGACCTGGCCCGACCAGCAGGTCGACCCCCGGCTGCCCTTCGGCGGTGGCGACGGCGCGGGAGTGGGCGGATGACGACCCGGCTGACCGTGGCGCAGGCGATCGTGCGCTTCCTCGAGCAGCAGTACGTCGAGCGCGACGGCGTCGTGACCCCGTTCTTCGCCGGCTGCTGGGGCATCTTCGGGCACGGCAACGTGGCCGGGATCGGTGAGGCGCTGCTGGAGGGCGAGCGCGCGGCCGATGAGACAGGTGAGCGGGTCCTGCGCTACCGCCAGGCGCGCAACGAGCAGGCGATGGTGCACGCCGCCGTCGGATACGCCCGGCACCGCGACCGGCTGGCGGCGTACGCCTGCACGGCCTCGGTCGGGCCGGGCTCGACCAACATGGTCACCGGTGCCGCGCTGGCCACGATCAACCGCATCCCGGTGCTGCTGCTGCCGGGTGACGTGTTCGCCACCCGGGTCGCCAACCCCGTGCTCCAGGAGCTCGAGGACCCGCGCTCGCTGGACGTGAGCGTCAACGACTGCCTCCGGCCGGTCTCACGCTTCTGGGACCGGATCATCCGGCCCGAGCAGCTGCCGCAGTCGCTGATGTCGGCGATGCGGGTGCTGACGGACCCGGCCGAGACGGGTGCGGTGACTCTCGCCCTGCCGCAGGACGTGCAGGCCGAGGCGGGGGACTGGGACGACGACCTCTTCGTGCGCCGGGTCTGGCACGTCGTCCGGCAGCCGGTCGCCGAGGACGCGCTGGCCCGCGCCACCGCCCTGGTCCGGGACGCCGAGCGCCCGCTGGTCGTGGCCGGAGGCGGCGTCCTCTACGCCGACGCGAGCGAGGCCCTGCGCGCCTTCGCCGAGGCGACCGGCGTACCGGTGGCGGAGACGCAGGCCGGCAAGGGCAGCCTCCCGTACGACCACCCGCAGTCCGTTGGTGCGATCGGGGCGACCGGCACCAGCGCGGCTGACGCGCTGGCCGCCGACGCCGACGTCGTGATCGGGGTCGGCACGCGCTACAGCGACTTCACCACCGCCTCCAGGACGGTCTTCGCGCACCCGGACGTCCGGTTCGTGAACCTCAATGTCGCGTCGTTCGACGCCCACAAGCTCGCGGCGGCTTCCCTCGTGGGCGACGCCCGGGTCGGGCTCCACCAGCTCACCGAGGCGCTCGCCGGCTGGCGCGCACCGGAGGGCCACACGACCCGGGCCACCGCGCTGGCGCGGGAGTGGGACGACGTCGTGCAGCGTGCCTACGACGGCGGCCACGGACCCGTCCCGGCGCAGGCGGAGGTGCTCGGCGTGGTCAACCGGGTGACCCGGCCTCAGGACGTCGTGGTCTGCGCGGCCGGCTCGATGCCCGGTGACCTGCACAAGCTGTGGCGCACCCGCGACCGCAAGGGCTACCACGTGGAGTACGGCTACTCGTGCATGGGCTACGAGATCGCCGGGGGCCTCGGGGTGAAGCTCGCGACGCTGGACGCCGGCGAGGACCGCGACGTCGTGGTCCTGGTCGGCGACGGGTCCTACCTGATGATGGCCTCGGAGCTGGTCACCGCCGTCCAGGAGGGCGTCAAGCTGATCGTGGTGCTCGTGCAGAACCACGGCTTCGCCTCGATCGGAGCGCTGTCTGAGTCGCTGGGCTCGCAACGGTTCGGCACCCGGTACCGGTACCGCACCGAGACCGGGCTGGACGGGGAGACCCTCCCCGTCGACCTGGCCGCGAACGCCGCGAGCCTGGGCGTCCGGGTGGCGTCCGTGACCGATCTGGCCGGTCTCGAGAAGGCGCTGTTCGAGGCGCAGGCGGCGGACACGACCACCGTCATCCACATCGAGACCGACCCGCTGGTCCCGGCCCCGGACAGCCCCGCGTGGTGGGACGTGCCGGTGGCCGAGGTCTCGTCGCTGGAGTCCACCCGTGCCGCACGCACGGCGTACGAGAAGAACAAGGCGCGTCAGCGCGGGTATCTGAGCCCATCCGACCCCACACGTCCCGAGGGGTCGACCGACCCCACGGGTCACCAGTAGGAAAGTCCGCGACATGCGGTTGAGAAGGAGAACACCATGAAGATCCGACGGTTGCTCACCGCGGGGATCGCGGTCGGTGCCCTGGCCCTCACGGGCTGCAGCACCAGCAACAGCAGCAGTCCGAGCGCCGACAGCAGCACCACCGGCAGCTCGGACACCGGTTCGTCGGGCGGCGACATCCGCATCGACGTCATCACCCACGGCGCGCCCGGCGACTCGTTCTGGGACGTCGTCAAGGCCGGCGCAGTCCAGGCCGGCAAGGACGAGCACATCGACCTGCACTACCAGTCCGACCCGGACGTCGGGAAGCAGGCCACGCTGATCGACAACGCCGTCGCCGCCGGCACCGACGGACTCGTGGTCTCGATGGCCAACCCGGACGGGCTGGAGAACAGCATCAAGGCGGCGGTCCGGGCGGGTGTCCCGGTCGTGACGATCAACTCCGGGATCGACCAGTGGAAGCAGTTCGGGGCGATCACCCACGTCGGTCAGAGCGAGACGCTCGCGGGCAAGGCCGCCGGCGACCAGCTGAACTCGCTCGGCGTGAAGAACGCGCTGTGCGTCATCCAGGAGGCAGGCAACATCGGTCTGGAGCAGCGCTGCGCCGGTGCCAAGTCGACGTTCTCGGGCACCCTGACGAACCTGCAGGTCGACAACACCGACCTGGCCGGTTCGGAGGCGACCATCGAGTCGAAGATCCAGGCCGACCCGAGCATCGACGGCATCCTCACCCTCGGTGGTGACATGTCAGGCCAGGCCGTCAAGGCGGTGGACAACACCGGCGCCAGCATCAAGGTCGGCACCTTCGACGTGAACGCCGACGTCGTGCAGAACGTCATCGACGGCAAGCTCGCGTTCGCCATCGACCAGCAGCCTTACGTCCAGGGCTACCTCGGTGTCACGGGCGTCTACCTGAAGGTGCTGAACGGCAACGACATCGGCGGTGGGCAGCCGGTGTACTCCGGTCCTGCCATCATCACCAAGGACAACGCGGAGGCGGTGCTGAAGTTCGCCAAGAACGGCACCCGCTGAGTTGAGCGTGGGGCCCGGGCCGGCGGTGACCAGGCCCGGGTCCCACGCCCACAGGATCGACCGGCGCCTCGAAGGAGGGCATCGATGAGCACAACCGCAGCGCCACCGCCGGTGGTCGACCAGGCACCCCAGCAGGACGAGCGCGTGGGACGGCACGCGCGGCTCGCCTCCGTCCTGCGCCGGCCCGAGGTGGGGGCCTTGGTCGCGGCGGTGGTGATCTTCCTCTACTTCTCGTTCACCACGAAGGCCTTCGCGCTGCCCGCCGGTGCCAGCACGTGGATCTTCTTCTCGTCCTCGTTCGCGATCATGTCGGTGGCGGTCGCCCTGCTGATGATCGGCGGCGAGTTCGACCTCTCGGCCGGCGCGATGACCGGGACCACCGGCCTCATCACCGGCATCATGATGAGCCACTACCACGTGAACGTGTGGGTCTCGATCGTGGTCTCGCTGGTGGCGGCGCTCGCGATCGGGTTCCTGAACGGCCTGCTGGTGATGAAGACGGGGCTCCCGAGCTTCATCGTCACGCTCGGGACGTTCTTCGTCCTGCGCGGCGTCAACCTGGCGGTGGTCAAGCAGATCATCCACCAGGTCTCGGTCGTCGACTTCCAGTCCGCCCCCGGCTACAACGCCGGTGCCCAGCTGTTCGGGTCGAAGATGCAGATCGACCTCGGCTTCCTGCCGTGGGTGAAGATCCCGAACACCGGCATCCTGACCATCTACTCGGCGACGTGGTGGGCGATCGGCGTCATCGTGGTCGCCACGTGGGTGCTCCAGCGCACCCGTCCCGGTAATTGGATCTTCGCGGTCGGCGGTGCCCAGCAGAGCGCCCGGCAGGTCGGCGTACCCGTCTTCCGGACCAAGGTCGGGCTGTTCATGACCACGGCGTTCGCGGGCTGGATGGTGGGCATGCTGAAGCTGTTCAAGACCACGACCGCGCAGTCGACGACCGGGGTCGGCGAGGAGTTCATCTACATCATCTGCGCGGTGGTCGGCGGGTGCCTGCTGACGGGCGGATACGGGTCGGCCGTCGGGGCGTTCCTCGGCGCACTGATCTACGGCATGGTCTACCAGGGGATCGTCTACCACAACTGGGACAGCGACTGGCAGTACGCGTTCCTCGGGGTGATGCTGCTCGCCGCGGTGATGGTCAACAACTGGATCAAGGCGCGAGCGGAGAGAGTCCGATGAGCGAGTCCGAGCAGCTGGCACGGGAGCCGGAGCAGGTGAGCCCGGAAGACGAGGCCCGGGCCCTGCAGTCCGGGCCGCCACTGCCGGCGCCGGGCACGCCGATCATCGAGGTCAACGACATCGGCAAGAGCTACGGGTCCGTGATCGCGCTCCGCGACGTGACCTCCACGGTGAACGCCGGCGAGGTCACCTGCGTGCTCGGCGACAACGGCGCCGGGAAGTCGACGTTCATCAAGATCCTGGCCGGTGCCCATGCGCACACCGACGGCGAGTTCATGGTGGACGGCGAGAAGCGGCGGTTCTCCTCGCCCCGCGAGGCCCTCGCGCTCGGCATCGCGACGGTCTACCAGGACCTGGCCGTCGTGCCGTTGATGCCGGTGTGGCGGAACTTCTTCCTCGGCTCCGAGATCACCAGGGGCAAGGGCCCGATCCGGCGGCTCGACCACCAGCGGATGAAGCAGATCACCAAGAGCGAGCTCGCGGCGATGGGCATCGACCTGCGCGACGTCGAGCAGCCGATCGGCACCCTGTCGGGCGGCGAGCGGCAGTGCGTGGCGATCGCCCGGGCCGTCTACTTCGGCGCCCGGGTGCTGATCCTCGACGAGCCGACCGCGGCGCTCGGCGTACGTCAGTCGGGCGTGGTCCTCCAGTACGTCGCGAAGGCGCGCGACCGCGGGCTCGGTGTCGTCTTCATCAGCCACAACCCGCACCATGCCTACCCGGTGGGCGACCGGTTCATGCTGCTGCGGCGCGGCCGCAGCATGGGCAACTTCCCGAAGGCGGAGATGACCCTCGAGGAGCTGGTCCGGATGATGGCCGGTGGTGTCGAGCTCGAGCAGCTCAGTCACGAGCTGGCACGGCAGCTGCCCGACTCGAAGGTCGCCCGCGAGCTGGAGTCCGACGTGGCCGAGACCTTGGGGAGCGTCGGCGACGTGGACGACGTGGACGACGTGGACGAGGTCTCGGAGGGCTCCCGCCCGTGACCCTGGGGACGACCGCCCGGCAGCCGCGGCCGCTGGGCGTGGCCGTCGTGGGTTTCGGATGGATGGGGCAGGTGCACAGTCGCGCCTGGACCCGTCTCGCGCAGCACTACCCGCACCTTCCGGTGCGTCCCCGCCTCGTGGCGGCCGCGGACACGGAGGCGGCGCGGCGCGAGGTGGCGGAGGAGGTCTTCGGGTTCGAGGTCACGACCGGGTCCTGGCAGGAGGTCCTGGAGCGCGGCGACGTCGACGTGGTCAGCGTCTGCGGCCCGAACTTCGTGCACCGCGAGATCGGTGAGGCGGTCGCCCGGTCGGGGCGGCACCTCTGGGTCGAGAAGCCCGCCGGCCGCAGCGTCGACGACACCCGGGCCATCGCCGCGGCCGTGCACGAGGCGGGTGTGATGTCGGCGGTCGGGTTCAACTACCGCAACGCCCCGGCCGTGCAGGTCGCCCGTCGGCTGGTGACCGAGGGCGCGGTCGGCACCGTCGAGTCCATCGACGTCCGGATGCTCGCCGACTACTCGGCACATCCCGACCAGGCCCTGTCCTGGCGGTTCGACCCGGCGTACGCCGGCACGGGGGTGCTGGGTGACCTGGCGAGCCACGGCTTCGATCTCGCGCTGCACGTCGGCGGTGCGGCTCTGGGCCCGGTCGTGGAGCTGGTGGCCGACCAGGCGACGTACATCTCCGAGCGCCCGCTGCCCGGAGAGGGCACGATGTCGCACTTCGCGCGCGGCGGTGACGGTCCGCGAGGCGCCGTCGGCAACGAGGACGCCGCGTCGGCGCTGCTGAGGTTCGCCTCGGGGGCGCGCGGCACCCTGACCTCGTCGCGGGTGGCGGTGGGGGAGCAGTGCACCTACGGATTCGAGCTGCGCGGCACAACGGGCGCGATCGCGTGGGACTTCCGGCGGATGGGCGAGCTGCGGCTGTGCATCGGGCGGGACTACCAGGACGCCGACTGGGAGACCCGCCTGGTCCGACCCGGGGACGGTGACCTCGCGGCGTTCCAGCCGGGGTCGGGGATCGCGATGAGCTACGACGACCTCAAGGTCGTGGAGTGCCGGGCGCTCGCGGAGAGCATCCACAGCGGCCACCCCCAGGGCGCGACGATCGACGACGCCCTGGTGGCCGCGGAGCTGGTGGACGCGATGGTGACGTCCCACACGGAGAGGCGATGGGTGGCGGTGTGAGCAGCCCCGAGGCGGTGCGCGTCGGGGTGATCGGCCTCGGCGCGATGGGCGCGGCCCACGTGGAAACCCTGGAGCGGTGGGTGCCCGGGGCGAGTGTCGCGCAGGTCTTCGACGTGGACGTCGGGCGCGCGCGGGCGATCGGCGAACGCTGTGGGGCCGCGGTGGCAGCCTCGGCCGAGGAACTGATCGCCTCGGCCGGCGTCGACGCGGTCCTGGTCGCCGCACCCGACCCGCTGCACGAGAGTCTCGCCCTGACCTGCCTGGCCGCCGACAAGCCGACCCTCCTGGAGAAGCCGATCGCCACCACGCCCGAGGGCGCGCGGCGGGTCGTGGAGGCCGAGGTCGCCGGCGGCCGGCGGTTGATCCAGCTCGGGTTCATGCGGCGTTTCGACCCGGCGTACGTCGATCTGCGCGAGGCCGTGGCCGGCGGCGCCGTCGGAACCGTGCGGGCAGTGCACTGCGTCCATCGCAACGCGCAGGCGCATCCCAGCCACACCTCCGACAGCGTCCTCGTGAACTCCATGATCCACGAGCTCGACTGCGTGCCGTGGTTGCTCGACGACCCGCTGACCTCCGTCACGGTGTTCGCCTCGCGCGTCGGTGCCGGCGCGCTGGAGGACCTCCAGGTCGCGGTGCTCGAGACGCGCGGAGGGGTCGTGGTGACGGTCGAGGTGTACGTGAACGCGCGCTACGGCTACGACATCCACACCGAGATCGTGGGCACGGCCGGAACCGTCTCGCTGACCCCGCCGTACGGCGTCTCGGTGAGGCGCGGCCTGTCCGACACGGCCGGCGTCGACGGACGCGTCGTCGACGGTGGCTGGACCTCCCGCTTCCTCGACGCCTACCGGATCGAGCTCGGCGCCTGGATCGACGGCATCCGCTCCGGCCGGCCCGTCGGCCCGTCGGCCTGGGACGGCCATCTCGCGGACCTCGCCGCGTTCGCGGCGGTCGCGTCGCGCCAGGGCGGCGGCCGGGTCACGATCCCGCAGGAGGAATGTCCCGAGCTCTACGCCTGATCGCCGAGGTGGGACATCTCCCGCCCCGACACCCACATCGGCCGGGTGCCGGTCCAGACCGGATGTGCACAGGCTTGTGCACAGGAGGGGGTGCCGCTGTGCAGTCCCCGGGTCGCTCGTGCACACGCTGTACACAGATTTCGGCTCGGGCCTGGGGGAATCTCAGAACCGGTTGAGGCCTCTCGGCGCGCCCTCCTACAGTCGCGCCGTACCTCGGGGCAACATGTCGCAAAGTCGACAATTGCCAGCACCCGACACCTGGAGGGCACACATGCCTGGGATCTTCTCTCGCGGCCATTCCGGAGCCAACGCACCCGTCGTGCCGCCGAAGGTCCCGGACCCCGCCCCGGAGGTGGACCCCGTGGCTGCGCTTCCCTCGGAGACGGAGCACCCCATGACCGAGCCGTTGCCCTTTGTCCGCCCGATCACCGAGGAGCCGGTCACCATGCCCGGCGAGCTCGACGTGTCAGGCGGCGGCGTGGCGGTTGACCAGGCCGTGGACGAGGCCCCGGAGGCCGTCGTGGGGCCCACCGGGCGGCCGGTGCCGGAGTTCCCCGACCCGAGGCCGCTGACCTCCCACGGTCACGCGCGGGTGATCTCGATGTGCAACCAGAAGGGAGGGGTCGGCAAGACCACGACCACGATCAACCTCGGTGCCTCGCTGGCGGAGTTCGGACGCCGGGTGCTGCTGGTCGACTTCGACCCGCAGGGCTCACTCTCGGTCGGTCTCGGGCTGAACCCCCACGACATGGAGCTGACCGTCTACAACCTCCTGATGGACCGCGAGGTGTCCCTCGACGAGGTCGTGGTGCCCACCGGGGTAACGGGGATGGACCTGCTGCCGTCCAACATCGACCTGTCGGCCGCCGAGGTTCAGCTGGTCCACGAGGTCGCCCGCGAGCAGACGCTGCAGCGGGTCCTCGGCCCGGCGATCGAGAAGTACGACGTGGTCCTCATCGACTGCCAGCCGTCCCTCGGGCTGCTCACCGTGAACGCCTTGACCGCCTCCGACGGCGTGATCGTCCCGCTCGAGTGCGAGTACTTCGCGCTCCGCGGCGTCGCCCTGCTGAAGACCACCATCGACAAGGTGCGTGAGCGGCTCAACCCGCGCCTGGAGATCGACGGGGTCCTCGGGACCATGTACGACGGCCGGACGCTGCACAGCCGCGAGGTGATGGAGCGCCTGGTGCAGGCCTGGGGCGAGAAGGTGTTCCACACGGTGATCCGGCGGACCGTGAAGTTCTCCGACTCCACGGTCGCCGGTGAGCCGATCACGTCGTACGCCTCGACGTCGACCGGAGCGGACGCCTACCGGCAGCTGGCCAAGGAGGTGGCACTGCGGTGGCTCGACGCGTGAACCTGCCGGCCGCGGACGACCTCTTCCGCCCCACCGACCCCGCGGAGCCCGCCCGGCGCGAACGCACCGTGCGAGCCGTCCCCACGGCGCAGGCGACGGCAGCCGCAGACGACGACGTACGCCGCCGCCCGAGCGGCCGGGTGCGGCACGACGAGAAGATCACGATCTACGTCACCGCCGACGAGCTGCTAGATCTCGAGCACGCCCGCCTCGAGCTACGCCGCCACCACGGCCTGGCCGTCGACCGCGGCCGGCTGGTGCGCGAGGCGGTCGCCCTGGTGCTGGCCGATCTGGACGAGCACGGGCATGACAGCATGCTGGTGCAACGTCTGTTCGAGGCCTGACCGAGGACGAAACCACCGCAGATGACCGTCGCCACCACGTCCGGCTCCACGGGGTCGGACGCCACTCTCTCCGATCGAGGGGCAGAGTCCACCCCGGAGGGTACCCATGCCTTCGAGGTGCGGCTGGACAACTTCGAGGGGCCCTTCGACCTGCTGCTCAGCCTGATCTCGAAGCACAAGCTCGACATCACCGAGGTCTCGCTCTCGACGGTCACCGACGAGTTCATCGCGCACGTGAAGGCCGGCGCCGGTCGTGACGGCGACGGATCGTGGGACCTCGAGCAGACCTCGTCGTTCCTGCTCGTCGCCTCGACCCTGCTCGACCTGAAGTCGGCGCGTCTGCTGCCCCAGGGCGAGATCGAGGACGAGGAGGACCTCGCCCTGCTCGAGGCCCGCGACCTGCTCTTCGCCCGGCTCCTGCAGTACCGCGCGTTCAAGCAGGTCGCCGCCGTGCTCGAGTCGCGGCTCGCCGGCGAGTCGCGACGGCATCCCCGCGCCGTCGGGCTCGAGGAGCGGTACGCCGGCCTGCTGCCGGAGGTGCTGATCGGCATCGGTGTGGACGCGTTCGTGGCGCTGGCCGCGAAGGCGCTGGAGCCGAAGCCGGAGCCCGAGCTGTCGCTCCAGCACATCCACGCACCGGCGGTCTCGGTGCGCGAGCAGGCCGAGGTCGTGGTGGAGCGGCTCCGGCGTACCGGCACCATGACCTTCCGGGCCTTGTGCGGCGACTCGCCCGACATGCTGACCACGGTGGCGCGGTTCCTGGCGCTCCTGGAGCTGTTCCGCGAGAACGCCGTGGCCTTCGACCAGGTCTCGCCGCTGGGCGAGCTGACCGTCCGCTGGACCGGAGGCGTCGACGCCGAGGCCGTGGACTTCGCGATCGACGAGTTCGAGGGTGCTCCGGAGCCGGCCGACGCGACCCCCGAGGCGGACCAGACCACGATGCCCGACGAGGAGACACCATGAGCGAGGACGTGCTGGAGTTCGCGGTCGCCGAGCTGCGGCCGTCGCTGGAGGCGCTGCTGATGGTCGCCGACCAGCCGCTCGACGACACCACCCTGGCGTCGGCCGTCGGGGCGCCGGTCGCGGAGGTGTCCGGTGCGCTGGCCGAGCTGGCCCAGGAGTACGCAGACCAGGGGCGGGGCTTCGAGCTGCGCAACGTCGCGGGTGGCTGGCGCTACTACACGCGCGAGGAGTTCGCGCCGGTGGTCGAGGCGTTCGTGCTCGACGGGCAGCAGGCGCGGCTCACCCAGGCGGCGCTCGAGACCCTGGCGGTGGTCGCGTACAAGCAGCCGGTCTCGCGGGCGCGGGTGTCGGCGATCCGTGGCGTGAACGTCGACGGTGTGATGCGCACGCTGGTCACCCGCGGGCTCGTCGAGGAGGCCGGGGAGGATCACTCCACCGGCGCCCACCTCTACCGCACCACGTCGTACTTCCTCGAGCGGATCGGCGTCACCTCTCTCGACGACCTGCCCGAGCTCGCGCCGTACCTGCCCGACCTCGAGGACCTCGACGCCCTCGAGGACGAGCTGAGCGGTGGCGCCGAGACCGACACGACGTGAGCGGTCCGGACATCGAACGGGACGAGGAGGGGCTCGTCCGGCTGCACAAGCTGCTCGCCCGCTCGGGCGTCGCGTCGCGGCGCAAGTGCGAGGAGCTGATGCTGGCAGGTGAGGTGACCGTCGACGACGAGGTGGTGACCCGGCTCGGGACGAAGGTCGACCCGACCTCGGCCGTGATCCGGGTGTCGGGCATGCGCCTTCCGCCGATGTCGCCGAACGTCTACCTGGTCCTGAACAAGCCCGTCGGCGTCACCTCGACCATGTCCGACCCGCACGCCGAGCGCACGCTGTCCGACCTGGTCGCCGACCGGCCCGAGCGGCTCTTCCACGTCGGACGGCTCGACACCGACACCTCGGGGCTGCTGCTGCTGACCAACGACGGTGAGTTCGCCCAGCGCATGGCCCACCCGTCGTACGAGGTCGACAAGACGTACGTCGCCGCCGTCGACGGCATCGTCCAGCAGAGCACGCTGAAGCAGATCATGGGAGGCGTCACGCTGGACGACGGCCCGGTCACCGTCTCCTCGGTGAAGCTGGTCGGGGGACGCGGCACGTCCCGGGACGGCACGATCCTCGAGCTGGTGATCCACGAGGGCCGCAACCGGATCGTCCGCCGGTTGCTGGACCACGTGGGGCACCCGGTGCGCCAGCTCACCCGGACGGCCATCGGCCCGGTGCAGCTGGCGAACCTGGGAGTCGCGGAGATGCGGGAGCTGACCAACGACGAGCTGGGCGCACTCCTGGACGCGGCCAGGCTCTGACGGTTGCCCACCACTAGGGTCGGGGCGTGGCAGTGAGGGCGGTGCGGGGCGCGACCCAGCTCGACTTCGACGACCGCGACCACATGCTCGCGCGGGTCACCGAGATGGTGACCGAGGTGATGGATGCCAACGGATGGGACGTCGACGACTTCATCTCGATCATCTTCACCGCGACCACCGACCTGGTCTCGGAGTTCCCGGCCTACGCCGCGCGGATCCTGGGGTTCACCGACGTGCCGTTGATCTGCACCCGTGAGCTGGAGATCGAGGGGTCGATGCCGCGGGTGGTGCGGATGATGGCCCACGTCGAGACCGACCTGCCGCGGGCCGACATCACCCACGTCTACCTCCACGGCGCGGCCGCGCTGCGCCGAGACCTCGCCCGGGTCCGCGCTCTGCCGGACACGCCCGCCGACGACCCGTCCGACGGCCCAGCCGATGAGGGCCGGGATGGATGAGCGACTCCCGCAGCCCGTCCTGATCGTCGGCACCGGGCTGCTCGGCACGTCGCTCGGGCTGGCGCTGCGGCGCCGTCACGTCGAGGTCCTGCTCTCCGACGTGGTCCCCGAGCACGTCCGCACGGCGACCGGTCTCGGTGCCGGACACCCGCACGACGGGGAAGCTGTCGGGCTGGTGGTGGTCGCCGTCCCACCCGACCACGTGGGTCCCGAGGTGGCCAGGGCCCTCGCGGAGACTGATGCGGTCGTCACGGACGTGGGCAGCGTCAAGACGGCGCCGCTGCGGCTCCTGGACGGTACGGCGGGCATCGAGCGGTACGTCGGCGGGCACCCGATGGCGGGCAGCGAACGATCCGGACCGCTCGCCGCCTCCGCCGCGCTGTTCGACGGCCGACCCTGGGCGGTGACGCCGCACGCGCGCTCGTCGGCGGCGGCGACCGAGGCCGTCCAGGAGCTCGCCCGGACGGCGGGGGCGAGCGTCGTACGGCTCAGCCCGGAGGAGCATGACGAGGCCGTCGCCCGCACCTCGCACCTGCCCCACCTGCTCTCCGTCCTCGTCGCCGGCCGGCTCGCGGACGCCCCGACGGACCACCTGGCCCTCAGCGGGCAGGGCGTCCGTGACGTGACCCGGGTCGCCGGAGGGGACCCGGCCCTGTGGCAACAGATCGTCACCGGAAACTCCGCCGCGGTGGCGGGGCTGCTGACCCAGGTGCGCGACCAGCTCGACGTGCTGATCGACGCGGTGACCACGGGCGACCGTGGGACGCTCGGCGAGATCCTCGAGCGCGGCGTGGCCGGCACGCAGGCCATCCCGGGCAAGCACGGCGGCCCGTCGAGGCCGACCGCGTCGGTCTTCGTCTCGGTGCCCGACCATCCGGGGGAGCTGGCCCGGCTGTTCGCCGACGCCGGTGCCAGCGGGGTCAACATCGAGGACGTCCACATCGACCACGACCCCGCGCGGGAGACCGGTCTCGTGGAGCTGGTGGTCGACGAGACCCGCAGCGACCACCTGCACGACTCTCTGGAATCCCGTGGTTGGGAGACCCACCGGTAGGGTTGGCGCTTGCGCAGCCCCGGGTACGGCGAGCCGCGCCCTCCCACCCGCCGGATCGGGCCCGCCGAGATCGGGCCATCGAGATCAGGAGAGTCCCGTGAGCGCACGCGCACGCACCCGAGGCGTGGTCGTGGCGATCGACGGACCCTCGGGTTCGGGCAAGTCGAGCACGTCGCGCGGAGTCGCGAGGCGGCTCGGACTGCGCTACCTGGACACCGGGGCGATGTACCGCGCGATGACGTGGTGGATGCTCCGGCACGATGTGTCGGTCCACGACCCGGCTGCCGTGGCGGAGCGCTGCCACGAGCCGGTGATCGAGACCGGCACGGATCCGTTCCACCCCACGATCACGGTCGACGGGAGGGACGTGGCCGCGGCGATCCGGACCCCGGAGGTGAACGCGGCCGTCTCCCCGGTCAGTGCCGTCCCCCAGGTCCGGGCCCGGCTCCTCGAGCTCCAGCACGAGGCGATCGCGGCGGCGCTCGACGGTGTCGACGGTGTCGGGATCGTGGTCGAGGGACGCGACATCGGCTCCGTGGTGGCCCCCGACGCCGACGTGAAGGTCTATCTCACCGCCGACGCCTCCGCCAGGGCGGCGCGGCGCGCGGCCGAGGAGGGCGGGGCGGACGTCGCGGCCACCGAGTCCTCGCTGCTCGCGCGCGACCGCATCGACTCCACCCGGACGGCCTCGCCCCTCGTCATCGCCGAGGGAGCCGTCCACATCGACAGCACCCCGTACAGCCTCGAGGAGGTCGTCGACCTCATCGCGGGCATGGTCGAGGCAGCCGGATGACCGCTCCCCGTCGGAGCGGGCACCGGCACCCCCCGACCTGGCTGCTGCACGGTGGACGCCCGGCGAGCCGGTGGCTGATCCGTCGCCGGTACGACGTCCGCGAGCACGGGGCCGGGCGCGTCCCGCCCCAGGGTCCGCTGATCGTGGCCGCCAACCACACCGGCGTCATCGACGGGCCACTGCTCTCCATCTTCGGCCCGCGTCCGGTGCACACGCTGACCAAGGAGGAGATGTTCCGCGGGCGGCTCGGGCCCCTGCTCCGTGTCACCGGGCAGATCGAGCTGGACCGCTTCGCCACCGACCTGCGCGCCGTCCGCACCTGCCTGCACGTCCTGGGGCACGGGGGAGCGGTCGGGATCTTTCCCGAGGGCAACCGCGGCGCCGGGGACCTGATTCGGTTCCAGAACGGCACGGCGTACCTCGCGCTGGTCACCGGCGCGCCCGTCGTGCCGCTGATGATGTACGGCACCCGGCCCCGTGGGGGCGGCAAGGACGCGCTCCCGCCCCGGCACGGCGTGGTCGACCTGGTGTACGGGGCGCCGTACCGTGTCGACCGGACCCCCTGGCCGCGCACGCGCAGGCTGGTGGCGGCGACGAGTGAGGCACTCCACGCCCGGATGCTGGAAGAGCTGGCCGCGGGTCTGGCGTTGACAGGGCAGACGATGCCCGGGCCGATCCCGGCCGACGAGGCCAAGGAAATCTCATGAACACGACTCCCGACGACATCACCCATGTCCCCGCCGACGAGGCCGGGGACGCCCCGACCGGCCCGCTCCCCGTGCTGGCGGTCGTGGGCCGGCCGAACGTCGGCAAGTCCACCCTCGTCAACCGCATCCTCGGCCGTCGCGAGGCGGTCGTCGAGGACATCCCCGGCGTCACCAGGGACCGGGTGTCCTACGACGCGACCTGGGCCGGACGGGCCTTCACCGTCGTCGACACCGGCGGCTGGGACCCGGATGCGCGCGGCATGGCCGAGCGGATCCGGGCGCAGGCCGAGATCGCCGTGGGGCTGGCCGACGCCGTGCTGTTCGTGGTGGATGCGACCGTCGGCATCACCGACGCCGACGAGGCCGTCGTACGCGTGCTCCGGAGGTCGGAGAAGCCGGTGGTCCTCGCCGCCAACAAGGTCGACGACCAGCGTGCCGAGGCCGAGGCGTACGGGTTGTGGAACCTCGGGCTCGGCGAGCCCTGTCCGGTCTCGGCCCTGCACGGCCGGGGCTCCGGCGACCTGCTCGACGCGGTGCTCGCCGTGCTCCCCGAGCCGCCACCGGAGTCCTTCGAGGAAGAGGCGGGGCCGCGGCGGGTCGCCATCGTCGGCAAGCCCAACGTCGGCAAGTCGTCACTGCTGAACAAGCTGGCCGGCTCCGAGCGGGTCGTCGTCGACGCCGTGGCGGGCACCACGGTCGACCCCGTCGACGAGCTGATCGAGCTCGGCGGGCGGGAGTGGCGGTTCATCGACACCGCCGGCATCCGGAAGCGGGTGAAGGAGGCGTCGGGCCACGAGTTCTACGCGTCGCTGCGCACCTCGACCGCGATCGACCGGGCCGAGGTCGCGGTGCTGGTGCTGGACGCCGACCAGAGCATCTCCGAGCAGGATGTCCGGATCCTCCAGACCGTGAGGGACTCCGGCCGCGCCCTGGTGATCGCGTTCAACAAGTGGGACCTGGTCGACGAGGACCGCCGCCACTACCTCGAGCGCGAGGTCGAGCAGGAGCTGGTGCAGGTGCGGTGGGCACCGAGGATCAACATCACCGCCCGTACCGGCTGGCACGTCGACCGCCTGGTGCCCGCCCTCGACAAGGCGCTGGAGGGCTGGGAGACGCGGGTGTCGACGGGTGCCCTCAACTCGTTCCTCGGCCGGCTGGTCGCCGAGCACCCGCACCCGGTGCGCAGCGGCAAGCAGCCCAAGATCCTGTTCGGCACGCAGCCGTCGGTGGCGCCCCCGACCTTCGCGCTGTTCACCTCGGGCCGGCTCGACGCGGCGTACGAGAGGTTCATCGAACGCCGGCTCCGGGAGGAGTTCGGCTTCGTCGGCACCCCGATCGTGCTCACCCAGCGGGTCCGGGAGCGTCGCAAGCGCTGAATGAAACCGGCGGCGCGTCCGCCGGCCGGAGTGAGACCATCGCGGGCATGGTCACGATGCATCAAGTGCTCGCGTTCGGCCTCGTCGCCCTGGTGGTGATCGCCATCCCCGGGCCGAGCGTGGTGTTCACGGTCGGCCGGGCGCTCACCTACGGCCGCAGCGTCGCGCTCACCACCGTGGTCGGCAACTCGTTCGGTCTGCTGACCGCGCTGGTCCTCGTGGTGCTCGGTCTCGGCGAGCTGGTGGCAACCTCCGAGATGGTCTTCGAGGTGGTGAAGCTCGGGGGCGCGTGCTTCCTGGTCTACCTGGGCGTCCAGGCGCTCCGGCACCGCCACGGGATCACCGTCACCCGCGAGGGGCACTCCGCCGGCCCGCCGCTCAGGCCGCTGACAGCGCTCCGCCAGGGCTACCTGGTCGGCTTCACCAACCCCAAGGGCTACGTGATGTTCGTGGCACTCCTGCCGCAGTTCCTCGACCGCGACCACGGCCACGCCGGTCTCCAGATGCTCCTGCTCGGCTCGATCGCGTTCGTGATCGGGCTCTGCTCCGACAGTCTCTGGGCGCTGCTCGCCAGCCAGCTCCGGCGCTGGTTCAACGCCTCTCCGGGACGGGGCCGCGCGCTGGGGACCGTGGGCGGCGTGTCGATGATCGGGCTCGGTGTCGCGGTGGCCGTCGGGGGACGGCCGGACGCCGCATGAGAGCGCGCATCCGGCTGCGGGGCACGACGCTCGGGCTCGTGGCCGCGCTCGCGGTGACCGGCACGGCGTACGCCGGCATCGCGGGTCCGTCCGCCACGGGCGGCTCCGCCCGGCCGGTGGCCGGCACCGACTGTCCGACGTTCCCTGCGGACAACTGGTGGCACGCCGACATCCGCAACCTGCCGGTCGACCCGCGCAGTCGGCGCTGGCTCTCGCACATGTCGGCCGGGGTCGACCTGCACCCGGACTTCGGACCGTCGTTCGGCGACGGCCCGAACTACGGCATCCCGATCACGGTCGTCGGGCACGGCCACCCGCGTGTCCGCGTCCGGTTCGAGTACGCCGGCGAGAGCGACCGGGTCCGCTACCCGCTCGGCAGCGACACCCGGATCGAGGGCGGACGGCGCTCGTCGGGCGACCGGCACGCGATCGTCGTCGACAAGGGCGTGTGCCGGCTCTACGAGACCTTCGCGACCCGCGAGCGCAACGGCAGGTGGTACGCCGGATCCGGTGCCGTCTGGTCACTGACCTCCGATGCCCTGCGCCCGAACGGCTGGACCTCGGCCGACGCGGCCGGGCTGCCGATCCTGCCCGGCCTGCTCCGGTGGAGCGAGGTGAAGCACCGCGACATCGACCACGCGATCCGGTTCACCACCGACGTCACCTCGAGCCACCATCTCTGGCCGGCCCGGCACGACGCCGGGTCCACGCGCAGCTGGGGCTATCCGCCGATGGGTGCCCGTTTCCGGCTGCGTGCGTCGTACCACCCGAGCGGCTTCGGGCCGAAGGCGATGGCAGTGGTGCGGGCGATGAAGAAGTACGGGCTCGTGCTGGCCGACAACGGGTCGCCCTGGTTCTTCCAGGGCGAGCAGAACGGGCACTGGCCGAACCCGCTGATCGAGCAGCTCAAACGCATTCCGGCGCGCACGTTCGTCGCCGTCGACACCTCGTCGTTGAGGGTGTCGAGGAACAGCGGCGCCACCCGCTGAGGGACCGGCTCAGCTCGCCAGAGCCGCGTCGAGCGAGATCTCAACGCCGGTGAGCGCCTTGCTCACCGGGCAGCCGGTCCGGGCCCCCTCGGCCGCCTTCTGGAACCCGTCGGCGTCGAGGCCCTCGACCTCCCCACGCACCGTGAGCTCGATCCCGGTGAGGTGGAAGCCGCCGGCCGGGTCGGGTCCGAGCGAGACGTCGGCCCGCACGTCCAGCGCGACCGGCGTGCCGCCGGCCTCCGCGATCAGCGCGGAGAGCTGCATGGCGAAGCACGAGGAGTGGGCTGCCGCGATCAGCTCCTCGGGACTGGTGGTCCCACCGGCGTCCTCGGCGGCGCGCTGGGGGAACGAGACGTCGTACGTCGCGAGCCCCGAGCTGGTCAGCTCGACCCGGCCCGAGCCCTGCTCGAGGGTGCCGGACCACGCGGTGCGGGCGGTGCGGGTGGGCATGGTGCCTCCTGTGCTGGGCCGGTCCGAGCCGGCCGAGGGTCAGTGGCGATGCGTCTTCCGCGGCTTCTCCGGGAGCTGCTGGTAGCGGACCGCCCCGGCCATCGCGGTCGCCCCGATGGAGTAGATGAAGTAGAGCATCAGCCCGGCGGAGGCGCTGAGGGTCATGCAGAGGATGGCGAAGAACAAGAAGATGTTCGCGATGGTGAGGTTCGACATGCAGCACGTCCTTGTGGGGTGACGCCCTCGGACGACTGAGCCTCGCCGGTGGGGCGGTACTCCTCTCGTTCCCCGGTGGTTCGATCTTCAAACATCTCCCCGCCGCCGGCTGCGCGGCGGTCAGGCGATCGGCCCGGCCATCAGCTTCACCGACGAGATGTGCGACCTGCCGTCCCGGTCGGTCCAGCCCAGTCGCACCCGGTCGCCGGGGGAGTACGCCGTGATCGCGTCCCGGAGCTGGGACGCGGTGTGGACGCTGGTGGTGCCGACGCGGGTGATCGTGTCACCGGTCGTGAGGCCCGCACGGGCGGCCGGCGTACCCGGGTAGACGACACCGACCCGGGTGGTCGACCCGCCGAGCCCGACGCCGAGGAAGGCGGGCGAGCCGTAGTCGTAGCGGGCGTTCTGCGTGCCGCTCTCGAGGTCGGCGGCGATCCGGACGACCTTCGCGATCGGGATCGCGTACCCGACCACGTCCCGTGTGCCGGACGACGCCGCCGTGGTCATGCCGACCACCTCGCCCTCGTCGTCGTACGTCGCGCCGCCGGAGTCGCCGGAGATCACGTCGCTGCTGATCTCGATCAGGCCGTGGAGCTTCTCGCTGCTCGCGCTGCCCTCGCTCCGGGTGGTGATGTGCTGCCGGGTGGCGAGGATCTTCCCGGCGGCGGCGGTGAACGTCGAGGTGTCGCCGCCGGCGTCGCCGACGGCGGTCACCGCGTCGCCGACGGAGATCCCGTCCGTGTCGGGGGTGACGGTCTGCAGCCCGGTGGCGTTCCGGAGCTGGAGCACGGCCACGTCGTCCTGGGCGTCGGTCCCGACGACGGTCGCGCGGTAGCTCCGCCCGGTGCTCATCACCGTCACCCGAAGCTTCGTCGAGCCCTCGACGACGTGGTGGTTGGTCACGACCTCACCGGTGCTGGTGAGGATCATGCCGGTGCCGGCGGCCCGGCCGTTCGCGTACGTGAGGGTCGACGCGATCCGTACCAGGCCGGTCAGCTGGCTGTCGGTGGCCGGTGTCCCGCTCGAGGCGGAGTCGAACGGCGTTCCGCCCGTCCCACCAGGCCCGCTGAACGGCGTGCCTCCGAAGGGATCGGTGTTGCCGAACGGCGGCTCGCCGAAGCCCTGCCCGTCCCGAGCCTCGCCTCCAGAGCCCGCGGCCGGCGTGCCGGCCGACGCGTGGACCTGGTGGTCGAGCCGCCCCAGCGCGAAGCCCGCCCCGCCTGCGACGGCGACCACCGCCAGGGCGGTCCCGGCCGCGGCCAGCCGCCGCCGACGACGCCGTGGGGGAGTAGGAGGCGGAGGCACCCATCCCATGACTGGGGGAGGCGGGAGCGGTGCGCCGTACCGTGCCGGATTGTCGGCCGGGTTGTCGGCCGGACCATCGGTGGGGCTGTTCTCGCCGGATCGTGGGGCCTGCTCGTCCATGGGCTCCTCCTCGTCGGATGGATCCATGAAGCCCCGGGATCCTCTGAGGAACCTGTGAGCCCGCTGGGACGCCGATAGCCGCCGCGGAAGAAGTTGCTGAGACGCCGCGTCCGCCTCACCGATTCCGAGGGGCGCCGAGCGCTGCGGTAGCCTTCACTCCGCTCCGCGGCCGGTCGCCGCGGGGCATCGGGCTGTGGCGCAGTTTGGTAGCGCACTTGACTGGGGGTCAAGGGGTCGCAGGTTCAAATCCTGTCAGCCCGACAAAAATACCGGCTCTGATGCGATGTAGGAGCGGGGCCTCGCTCCTCGTGTCCCCGGCGGATGCTGGGTGTCTCACGTCTACGACGAAGGAGGCCCCTTGTGTCTGAGTATGACGGTCAGCAGTTCGTGGGTGTCGATCTGCATCGGCGCCGCACCGTCTTGGTGAGGACGACCGATGCCGGTGAGGTGCTGGAGTCGGTCCGGATCCCCAACGATGTCGACTCGTTGAACCGGGTGATGGCCCGGGCTGGAGCCGACCCCGAAGTCGTGCTCGAGGCGACCTACGGCTGGTACTGGGCGGTCGATGCCCTCCAGGAGGCTGGTGCCCATGTGCACCTGGCCCACCCGCTGGGGGTCAAGGCGTTCGAGTACCGGCGGGTCAAGAACGACGAGCGGGACGCCAAGGACCTGGCCGATCTGTTACGGATGGGCCGGCTGCCGGAGGCGTGGATCGCGCCCCCAGCGATTCGTGAGCTGCGCGAGCTGGTCCGGCATCGGGCCAAGTTGGTTGCGCTGCGCAGTCACTGCAAGGCCGAGGTCCACGCGGTCTTGGCCAAGTGCGGCATCCCGGTCTCGATGAGCGACCTGTTCGGCATGGCGGGCAACGACCTGCTGGACCGGCTGGTCGGGGACGGTCGACTCCCGGGCCCCTACGCGGCCCGGGTCCGTTCTCTGCGACGGCTGATCGAGGATCTGGAGTTCGAGATCGACCTGTTCGCCGGCATCGTCCGAGGTCGCCTGGCCCGCGACCCCGGCTACCTCGCGGTCCAGCAGATCCCGGGGATCGGGCCGATCCTGGGGGCGGTCTTCGTCGCCGAGGTCGGTGACGTCACCCGCTTCCGGGGTGCCGCCCAGCTGGCCTGCTGGGCCGGCCTGACCCCCAAGCACCGTGAGTCCGACACCCACGTGCACCGCGGACGCATCACCAAGCAGGGCTCCCGACTGGTCCGCTGGGCCGCGGTGGAGTCGGTGCAGATCCTGCCCGGCCACACCAGAATCGGCGGCATGCGCAACCGGGTCGCTGCCCGCCGGGGCCGTAACATCGGGGTCGTCGCGGCCGCCCGCGCCCAGATCGAGCTCGTCTACTACGCGCTGCGTGACCACCACGTCCGAGCACTCCACGCAGGACACCGGGTACCGCCCGGGGAGGCGGCATGAGAACCATCCCCACCACCAGGAGCTTCGGTCGGTCGCGGGTCGTGCAGGTCATGACCCCCAGCACCACCACGGCGAGGTCGTCCGTCTTCTGATTGACCCCGACCGGCCGAACCACAGTTGGCGCGTACCCCATCACGCGACCCCCTGGCCGCCACAACCGCGACTCACGGGGCGTTGCGAAGGGATGACCGAGCGGCAGCCGCCTGCTCCCACCGGCCACGGACCGACCTGATGCAAACACGCACCAACACCGAACACCGCGACAAACGAACAGCATGCGCCGAACGGGATCGCCGTCAAGGCCCTCCGGCCGCTCCGCGGTCGGGCTACGCCCGAGCCTTGACCCCGAACCCTCTCCGGCGCGCCCGCAACTACGTCGCGGCACCCAAGAACACCCCTTGACCGGCCCCGCTCCTACAGGGATGACCTGCGGAAACGCGGATCAGAGCCGGTCTTGGTTTCGAACCCGAAGGCGCTATTCACCACTTAATCCCGAAGTATTCGGTCCGTGGTCCGGGTCCGGGTCAGCCAACTCCTCGAGAACATGCGCCACGTCGGCCGCGATCGCCGGCTTGGAGATGTAGAACTCCCGGGTGATGGCGGGGGAGGAGTGGCCGAGCTGCTGGGAGGCGGTCTCCGCGCCGACCCGCTCTGAGATCAGGGTCGCCACGGTCTTTCGGAAGGTGTGGGGCGTGACCCAGTCCAGGCCCGTGTCCTGGCGGATCTGCCTCCAGCGGCGCTCGACGTTGTTCACCTGCTGCCAGGTCCCGTTCCGGGTCGGAAAGACCGCGTCGACGGGGTTCTGTCCTTTCGACTTCCGCCGGCGTTGGAGCACAGCGACCGCGAAGTCGGGCAGAGCGACTGTCCTGACACTGGCGTCCGACTTGGGAGTGGCCTTGCGGTAGGTACCTTTGCCCGGCTCGGTCTTGATGGTCCCGTTGATCGTCAGGTTCGGGCGATCGGTTGAGAGTGAGACGTCGACCCAGCGCAGTGCAAGAATCTCGCCGATGCGAGCTCCGGTGGCGAGCATCAGGTCGATGATGTCGGCCATGTCGCTGGTCGCCTTTGGCCCTGGTCGCTGCTTCGACGTCCAGGCTCGGAGTGCCTCGCGAACCGTGTTGAGATCCTCGAGCGTCAGAGAGCGGGCTTCCGACCTGACCCGGTGGATGCGTGAAGTCTGCTGCACTGGGTTGACGGCGAGCGCGTCGTGGCGGACAGCCAAGCCCAGCATCGCCCCCATCACAACCTTGGTCTTGCGCTGTCGGCTGGTGCTCGTCGCGCGTAGGCGGACCAGGAAGAGGTCGAGTCGGCTGGTGGTCAGCTCCCGAAGGCGGAGGCCACCGAGCTCCGGGACGATCACCTTGGTGAGGACACGCTCGTACTCGTTGATCGTCGTGGCTTCGATGCGGCCTTCCTCGCGGAGGTAGGCCAACCAAAGTGCAGAGAGCTTCGCGACGCTCGTGTCGGCGGTGATCGCCTGTTGCGTCGGTGTCGCCCGGTCGACCAGCTTCTCGCGCAACGCACGCTCTGAGGCCGCGATCGTCGTTCCTGTGGCCGTGACCTCTCTCGTCACGCCGTCCCTGTCCCGGATCCGAGTCCGCGAGCGGTAGGCGCCTTCGCGGATCCGTGTCGTCCGGATCGTGCCCCAGGTGCCTACTGAGGTCGGCGGGCGTCCGCGTCCCATGTCGTCACCCACTCAGCGAGGACCGCTGGCACGCGACAGCGAGACGCCGTCGCTCTGCCGCTGCGCGGGGATGTCCGGGACATCATCGAAGCTCTCGAGGTGCTCCGCGACCCAGGCGTCCAGATCCGAGCGCCGGTAGCGCAGGCAGCCGCCGAGCTTGACCGCGCGCGGACCGAAGCCGGCCCGGCGGGTACGCCAGGTGTACAGCGTCGCCTTCGGGATCGAGAGGTAAGTCGCCGCCTGGTCGATGGTGAGGATGCCGCCGTCCACGCTGGTGTCGATCGTCGTGTTCATCATGTGCTCCTTCGTGGTCACGAGGACAGGTTTGCCCTCATGACTGGAGGTGTGCACAACGAACCGTGCTGCCTGTGGACAAGTCCGGACGGAGGCGCCCTGTGCGGGCACCTGTACTGCAATGTAATACGCTGTGCGCGGAAGGAGCGCTGCGATGAACGAGCTGGACGAACTCCTCGCGGATGAGGGCGCCGCCGCGGAGGCAGCCGAAGCTGACCCGAACTCGCCGAAGCGCACGGACGTGCAGGTCACGAGAGGGCACTCGCGCGCGAGGACGCTGCAGGTCCGTCTCAACGACGACGAGCTCGCAGAGCTTGTGGCCCTGGCGCAAGGCAGAGGATTGCCCGTCTCGACCGTTGCGCGTCAGTTGTTGCTCCAGTCGCTCGCGCCTGCCGACGACGTCGAGAGTGCTCTCGACCGCCTCGAGCGGGATCTCGCTGCGGTACGCAGGAAGGCGCTCGGCGGCTGACTGGCCGGGCCGCGACGGACACCTTTGCGGTCGAGCGGATCTCGGTTGTCCTGGTGCGATCGGTTTTGCTGTGGCTTGATCCTTTAGCCAGAGGTCGCGGGTTCAAATCCCGCCCCCGCTACCAAATTCAGGCTCGGAGACCATGGATCTCCCGGCCTGAACGACATTTGAGATTTGATCGAACGGGCAGAAACCGGCCTTTACCGCCCACGAGCGGCGGCCTCGCGCGGCTGGTCGATCCCAGGGCGAAAGTGGTCGCCGCCGGCGCCACCTCACCCACACGCACGCCCGCCGACACCCTGACCGCAGACCGGATCGCCGATCTGTTCGCCGATCTGTTCGCCGATCTGTTCGCCGGCCTCACCGCGACCGACCGCGGCCGGATCGTCGACGCGACGGCCGTGGTCGTCACCGAGTCCGCCCGCACCGTGTACGGCCACACCTGGCGCCGCTGGGAACGCTGGTGCGCCGGCCTCGGTGATCGACACATCCTGGTCGGCCCTCTCGTTTGTCCACCGCAGTCACGGGCTTGACGACCCGTTCCTCACCGAAGACGTAAGCCGGTTGCGCCGCGGCCTACGACGCACCCTGGGCACCGCACCCCAACGACTGGCCCGAACCCTCGATAGCAGTGTGAGCTCATGCGGTGGTTCCGGGTGTAGAGTCTCGGTCCACACTTTGTGACTCCACCCCAGACCTCGGTGGCGCGCCCAACTCCCGCCGTCAGCCAGGGTCTCCTCGATCGGCTCACCGCTGTCGAGTTCGAGCGTGTCGAATGCCCGAGCTCAGGCAAGGAGAACCGACGTGTCGAATCGCTCCACCAAACCACAGGCGGCCCAAACAGCACGAGAGCGTCTAGCTGCCACGCCCGAGGCCGAGACGTGGGCGCCCGTGCCGGTCGTGCTCGAGAGCATGGGCGAGCTGGTCGACTTCGGTCTCCGCGGGCTGCTCGCTCCCTACGCCGACCGCATCATTCTTCTGGGTGCCTCAGTGGCTGGGGACGAGGCTGTGATCCACCTCATCGATCCCTACCACGATGACCCCAGGCTGGATCCGGCGCGGCTGCTGAGACGTCTCGAAGCAATGGAGCTGATCGTCTTCCTCAAGTGGGGCCCTGTCGTCGAGTCACCGCAGATGGCCACGATCGAGCGCGCTTTGCACGGAAGATTGCGTGGGTGGCTATCGATGAACCTGGCCGTCTCAGAGCTGGTGGCAACTCTAGAGCGCATATACCTAGGTGAGGTCGTGGGAGGTGACCGGGAGCCGCGCGTCGAGCTGCCCCGCGAGAACGTGTCACGTCTCAACGAGCTCACCGAACGCGAACAAGGCGTCCTCATCTTGATCACTGCCGGACTGAGCAACCGAGAGATCACCGAAGAGGCGTGCCTGACGATCAACACCGTCAAGAGCTACATCCGGTCCAGCTACCGCAAGATCGGCGTGACAACCCGATCCCAAGCAGTGCTGTGGGGTGTCGCTCACGGGCTGGCTCTCAGCCGGGGTCCGAACCGGGCCACATCCCTCGGCAACGCCCTCCCGCCCGAGGGGTCGCCACGGACCGGACTGACGCCTAATCCCGGGACCAGCCCCGCGCCCGCGTCCACAGGAACCCAGCAGAACCATCGAGCTGGCGCGTCCCAGGCGCGGGCGTCCAGGAGGCGCCCACCGAACCTTGGGACGGCCGCGGTGGGCGGAACGCATTGACTGTGCCGAACGCGACGAAGACGAGTGCATGCCCTCTATGGCTGAAACGGGGCTTCTGGGGCTAGGTTGGCAGCCAAGGCCGTCCCGGACCCCGACGACAGCGACCTTTCACGCGCCAAGTAGGGGTTGACCGTTTTGAGCGTACGAGAAGACAGCCTGAACGTCTTGCTGTCAGCGACCGCCGACGTAGTTGATGACTTCGCCCATGAACTGATGTTGTCGCGCCGTGAAGTGGCGCAGCTGCGTGGTGCGATGGAGGCGCGGGCCCCGATCGAGCAGGCCCGAGGCATGCTGATGATGCGGTACGGCCTCCCGGCCGACAAGGCACTCCACCTCTTGCTGCGGTGGTCAATCACCCACGGGGTGGAGCTTCGGGTGCTGGCCGTCGCCTTGGTGAAACTCGGCACCAAGGAAGGCCATAGAAATGGCTACCCGCGGAATCCGGCCCGCTCGATCCCACCCGTGCCGATGTCTTGACCGCCGGATCCAGCCACACGATGGACACCTGAGAGCGGTGGCCTTGCATTGCCGCACCCCGGGGTTGGGTCGAGGACGCCGTGACCACCTCTGATGCAGCCTTCCAGAGCATGTGGGCCCTGATCGAGGCTGAGGCGGTCGATCCCGCGGACAAGCCCGACGTGGTGGGTTGGCTGCAGCGGTTGTGCCGTGTGGCATCGAGAACGCTCCCGGCCGCCGGGGTCGGCATCAGTGTGATGTCGCGAGGTGGTGAGCCGGCCACGGTGGCCGCCTCGGATGCCAAGAGCGCAACCGTGGAGGACCTCCAGTTCACCCTAGGGGAGGGGCCTTGCATCGACGCGTTCAGCACCGGTAGACCTGTGTTCGCCCCGGACCTGAGCGTCGCCGCCCGGGTCCGGTGGCCCGGCTACGCGCCGGCTGCCCAAGAACACGGTGTCCAGGCTGCGTTCTCGTTCCCGCTCCAGATCGGCGCAGCGCGTCTCGGTGCATTGGACGTCTACCGCGACCAGCCCGGGAGCCCGTCGGCCGAGACCATCGTCCAGGCGCTGACGCTGGCTGACGTGGCCATGACAGGGCTGTTGAATGCGCAACAACGTTCGAACCAGAGTGACGGCCCGCCAGCCCTGGACGACGCTCTGGACAACAGGTTCGAGCTATACCAAGCCCAGGGCATGCTGGCCATCCAGCTGGGAATCCCACTCGATGAGGCCATGATCAGGATCCGGGCCTACGCCTACGCTCAGGACCGCGCTTTGAGTGACGTCGCCGACGACATCATCGTCGGTAAACTCCTCCTTCAGACGGACACATGAACGCGCCCGCCCGCCACCAGGCACAGATGAAAGAAGTTGGACAACGTGATCGCCACTGACCGGCTGGCCGAAGTGTTCGTCGAGGTCGCCGACACTCTCGTCGATGAGTTCGATCTCATCGAGTTCCTCCAAAGGCTCGCCACCCACACCTCCGACCTCTTCGAGGCACGTGCCGCCGGTCTGCTCCTGGCGGACCATCGAGGCCGACTCCAGCTGATGGCCGCCTCGGACGAACGCTCCGAGATGCTCGAACTGTTCCAGGTTCAGGCTCGCGAAGGTCCCTGCCAGGACTGCTACACCCAAGGCACACCTGTAATCAACGCCGACCTCACCCAGGCCAGCGACCGGTGGCCCACCTTCGCACCCCGCGCCGTGGCCGCCGGCTACCGCTCGGTCCATGCCTTCCCACTCCGGCTCCGCAATCAGTCGCTGGGTGCACTCAACTTGTTCAGCAACGAGGCTGGACGCATGGACGCCACCGACATCCGAATCGTCCAAGCACTCGCCGATATAGCCACCATCGGGCTCCTCCAGCAACGCGCCATCCAACATGGTCACGACCTCACCGACCAGCTGCAGGGCGCCCTCAACACCCGCATCATCATCGAACAAGCCAAGGGTATGGTCGCCCAAGCCAACGTCATCACCCCTGACCAAGCCTTCGAGATGCTGCGGGCCTACTGCCGCAGCCACCGTCTGCGTCTGACCGACGTCGCCAACCAGGTGATCTCCACCCCGGCCAGCGTCCAAGACCTCATGGGGTCATGACGAACTGAGAGGATGCCCGAGGTTGGGTTTCTTCGACAGCCCAGAGGTCAACGTCCCCGGATCAGCGCCGCACCACCGTGACCTCCGCCTTGAGCGACGTTCACGCCCACCGTCCAAGCAGCCATCAGGCGTGACCGAGACCCTCACGGCTCCATGCGGATCACCGGGCACATCTCGGCCCCGCGAACCGCACGGGTCGAGAGGTGGCTGTCAATTCAGGAGGCTTACGCCGCGCGAGATGACGAGTACCGACAGGACGATCGCTGAGACCGATTCGGCGCCCATCAACAGCTTGGCCCGATGCGACAGCGGCATGGTGTCGGTGGGACTGAAGGCCGACGAGTTCGTGACCGACACGTACAAGTAGTCGATGAACCCGGGCGTCCACCCCGACCTCATGGACGACCGGGCCGCTACTTCGACGACTGCGTCGTGGTCCTCATCCTGAGGAAACCGAAAGTCGGCCACGGGTAGGTCCTGGTCGCGACCTTCGGTTCGCCGGACCGGCCCACCCCGGTCCAGCTCCCAGAAGGCCAAAGCGAAGATGACGATGTTGGTCGACCACACCTGACCGGCAGCGAGCAGCAGCGCCTTGCCTTGGCTGGCAGCCCCCGACACGAGCTCCCCGACGAGAAGACCGAGGGCGATGGCGTTGGCGGCCGCGATCACCATGACCAGCGCCAAAGATAGGCGTCGTAACCACTTGTTCTCCCGGGTCATCCTCCTCGGGTTGACCGCGACAAGCGGCACGAACAGCAACACCTCGAGGCCGGGGACCACATATCGGGGCCCAAGCAGCAGTTGCGCAGGCAAGGCTGCATAGAGCGCGATCGCGACCACCACGGCAACCGCTGCAGGAAACCGGGGTTCGCCGGGCGTGGATCTCTCGGGCGCGGACATCAACACCATCGTCAGGCATGAGAGCCCTGGTTTCATGGAGGCTGCCCCGGGACGACTCACTCTCGAGGGGTCGACTTCGTCCAGATCAACGACGGCACACTCCGCAGGCATCTCCTTTGCCGCCCCGCCAAGCCACTGCAGCCGAAAACCGGCAAGTCGTGCAGCAGCAGACCCTGTCTGCCCACGGACCGGAAACTCCAAGACGCCGGCAGATCGCCTGCGCCAACGAGGCTTGCGGCCACCGGAGGCATGCAAGGCGAACTCCTCAATCGGACGTCACTGAAGCACCGGTGTCGAGGTGGCCAACGCGATCGAGATCCATGCACAACCGCGGACACAGCGCCGCAGGAAGGCTCAGCCCGACTAATGGGGGCAATGATCGAGTCATCCACGGGGCATGAGAATTCAGCGACTCGACTCCACGGAGATCGGGGCATACTTCAGGGAGTCCCAAGCGCGCAGAGTTTTTTCTGAGGAGATTTCCCTGCCACCCCCCGTTCCGCGGATGTCCGGCTCCTCTGCGGTTACCGCAGCCCCGTTCTCAGCGGGCACTCAAACGGCCCCGTAGCCCGCAGCCCGACATGGTTGAGGTAATCGATGACGATCCCGTAGGACTCGAACAGCCCGGCCTCGGTGTAAACAATCCCTTGCTCGGCGCAATAGGCGCGTATGGCCGGCTGGGCCAGGCGCAGGTTTGGTCGGGGCATGCTTGGGAACAGGTGATGCTCGATCTGATAGTTCAGGCCGCCCATGGCCAGGTCAACCAGGACACCCCCGCGGACGTTGCGCGACATCATCACCTGACGGCGCAGGAAGTCGATCTTGACGTCCTTGGGGACGATCGGCATCCCCTTGTGGCTGGGCGCGAAGGAGCCGCCAAGACAGAGCCCGAAGACGGCCATATGCACGACAAAGAACGCGATCGCCAGGCCCGGAGGAAGCAGGAAGGCCAGGACCAGGACGTAGGACGCGATGCGGGTCACCACGAGTGCGATCTCGACCCGGCGGTGCGGAACGGACCGGTCGGAGATGATGTACCGGAGTCCGGCGTAGTGCAGGTTCAGGCCCTCGAGGGTGAGCATCGGGAAGAACAGCCAGCCCTGGCGGCGCAGGAGCCACGTGCCGAGCCCCGGTCTGCGGGCGGCCGCCGCGTCGCGGGTGAAGGCCAGGGCGCCCGCGGCGATGTCTGGGTCACGGCCCTCGGTGTTGGGAGCCGCATGGTGCCGGTTGTGCTTGCCCTTCCACCAGCCCAGGCAGAGCCCCACGAACACCGCCGACAGGATCCGTGACGTCCAGTCGTTCCACTCTGCCGAGACGAACATCTGACGGTGGGCCGCGTCGTGCCCGAGGAAGCCGAACTGCGCGCTCAGCACCCCGAGGCCCACCGCCGGGAGCAGCTGGAACCACGAGTGCCCCAGAAACGCGACCCAAGCCCAGACGGCCACAAACGCTGCGATGGTGAGCCCGATCCGACACCAGTACCAGGCATAACGACGCCGGAGAAGACCGCTCTCCCGGATCACCTTCGCCAGATCCGTGTACGAGCTGCCAGCGGCGGCCCGACGTTGTGCGCGGCTCGCACCAGCGGCCGGCGTGGTGGTGGCCATTGGACCTCCGGCCATCGACAAGATGGAGAGCCGTCGAGGTCCGGGACGACGCACTGAACAGCGCAAAGCCTACCTGAGAATGCGCGCGAACCGTCCCCCCGCTGGGGTGGTGCGTGCATCAGCCTGATTTCCCCTCGGCTGCTCCGTGACGGAGGCGGTTCGGATCCGGAGGGATGTCGCCGACGATGATGATTTCGGGAGTGCTTTCTCGGCACCGGCTCGCCTCCGTCGCGCTGCCAACACGCGTGACTTTCGGGCGTGCATGTGCTTCGCGTTCGGCGAGGTTGGGGGGGTGGCGCCGGTACACGGCGACGCAACAACAAAGCCACCGCCTGGCAGTCGGCAGCATCCGATCAAATCTCAGCGCTGCGGCGTCGCCGTCCGTCGGGCCAGCCTTGTCGCTCGGCTGACGTTCCGCACTCGCTGCGCGAGGGCCCCGACCCGGGCGTGCGGTCGGGGCTCTCGCGGCGAGATCAGGAGACGCGGACGTTCTCTGCCTGCGGACAAGCCGCAACCTCGTGCGCGGCCAGGGCGGCTTGCAGAGCCACCCCTTCAACAGCCTTCAGGCTACGGCTGGGTGCCCGGTACAGCGCATCGCCGAACTCACCCGACGCACACCACGCGCGTCTATCCGGCGCATGTTGATTGGAGCCATGAGGCCGCTCAGTCGATGGGAGGCCTTGCCGGTGCCACACAGATGCGGGGTTGTGTGCTCTGCCGTCTCCAGATCGTTCGTTCGGCCAGCGACCTTCGGAAGTCCGTCACGCAGAAGCCAAGAGGCCTTCTTTGCGGCCCACGACCGCGGCGGCGCCGATGGTGGCGGCGATGGTCAGGGTGGTCAGGGTGAGGACCGATATCCCTTTGACCAGGACGAAGGTGTGCAGGGTCTGGGTCTCCAGCAACCACAGCGTGATCGTTGCCTTGGCCAGACCCAGGACGGCCCACAGCACGGTGAGGCGCCGGAAGAGTCGCTGGATCGCCGGTCGCAGGGACAGTTCGTGGTCCATCGGGTAGAAGTCACCTGCGAGGCGCGCCACTATGGGGCGGGTGGTGGCCAGCGACAGCAGGAACGTCGTCGCGACGATGCCGTCGGTGATGACAGGTTGCAGGAAGTAGAGGAAGGTGCTGTCGGCCGCCGTCGCGATCACGGTGCGGCCGGTCATCACGGTCGCGGTGAGGATCAGCAGGCCGGAGGGTCGGCGGCCGGTCAGCCAGCGCCAAGCGATGGCGCCGTAGGCCCAACCGAGGGCAGCGAAGATCGCTACCCACACCCCGGCCACCTGGAGCGTGGTGTAGAAGATCGCGAACGGGATCGCGCAGGCGATCAGGAGGGCCAGACCGACCCGTCGGATCACGGCTCCGAGTCGCGGGCGTGACCCGGCGGTGCTCGTCACGATCGGTCTCGCGCGGGCGCCAGAGGTGGCGAGTTGGGTCATGCGGCCTGGCTTTCTGGTGATCGAGTTTTCCCTGGTTCCCCGGATTGTGGATAAGGGTCGACATCTGGAGGTCGGGCATCCGCGGCGTTCCCAGGTGTGCCGACCAGGTCGACAGTCCCGGAAACGCCGCATCGCTCCTCCAGGCCGGGCTACGCCACTGCGTGAGTTGACGTGCCCGACGAGATCAGTCGCTCGCTGTGTCCGCCTTCGTTGTCCCATACGGCCCGTTCTGTGCGGGAGGTGTCGACGGAACCGTCGGCTTCGACTGCGGTCAGGATGTCGTGCGCGGCTTGAGCGGCGGTCTCGGGCGGGATCACGGTGATGGCGCGTCGTACGCCGTCGCCGAGGGTGAGCTGGAGCTGGTGGGTGTCGTCGCGGGGAAAGGACCCGGTCTTCACCCGGCGTCCGGCCACTGCGACCGAGCGAGGCCGGTCGTCCCAGTCGGGAGGGGAGTACAGCACCCGCACGATCCGTCCGGCTTGAGGTGGCCAGGCGGAGAAGAGGTCATCCAGCTGGTCGGCCAGGGTGCGGTTGCGCGGCCACCAGGCCGCGTACGGCTCGTTCTTGTCGAACGTGGCGCGGACTGCGAATCGTCGGTCATGTCGTCGGGCTTGGGCTTGCGAGGTCATCTCGCACCGCCTCGCGTGTTGCTGCCTTTGTTGGCACCCAGGTGGCCAAACCGGCCTCCGGTGATCCGACAATCGCAGTCCTGATCTCGACTCTACTCCCGATGCGGTGGGGAAGAGATTCCTCGAGCAGCGGCCACGCGGGACCCACTGCGCAGGCTGCCCACCGGCGAGCCATCGGTCTGTCGCATGATGGGCGTCCCATGACACCCACGCTGATCTATCTCCACGGCATCGGCGCCGAGCACGATGATGCGTGGCGTGACCTGATGAGCGCCGCGCTGCTCGAGCTCGGCTATCCGGGTCTCTTCGACGGTGTCGAGTGTTGTGCGCCGAAGTACCCCAACACGTTGCGCTACCCCAGCGACGAGCGCCACGACCTCCCGCCGCAGACGTCGCCTCGGCTTTCGGGCCGGGAGCGCGACGAGCTGCGTTGGCGGGTGGAGCGGGCCACGGCCGATCTCGAGCGCGCCCTCGGCGTGCATACGGCCGGGTGGCGGATGCCGCTGGTGGCCGAGACGGTCCCCGCGGTGATGAAGGTGATTCCGCAGGCCCGGCGCTATCTCGAGGACGAGGCCACGCGTGCCAACACCCTGCATCGAGTGTTGGCTGCATTGCCGGAGACCGGACCGATCGTGCTGCTGGCACACAGCCTTGGCTCTGTCATAGCCGCTGACCTGCTGACCCGGCTGCCGGCGGGGATCGAGGTGTCCGGTGTGATCACCGTGGGTTCACCCGCGGGACTCCTGGGTGTGCGCACGGGCAGTGATCGTCTGGAGGTGCTGCGGGAGCCGTTGCCGCAGGTTTCCTGGTGGCTCAACGTGTGGGGCGGCGCCGACCCGGTCACCGGGCTGCGTGGAATCTCCCACCGGTTCCCGTGGGTGCTGGACATCGTGCTGCCCGGCGGTCGGCATCCCATGGAGAACTATCTCGGCTCCGCTCTCGTCGCCGGCGCCGTGGGTCGGGCGTTGTTCGGGAGCCTGGGCCGGCAGCTGTCGGTGCCGGCGTCGCTGCCCGAGCCCGAGATCGACGACGCCGAGCTGCATGCCTACCTGGTGCTGGCCTACGCCCACTTCGTGGCCGAGCACCTGCCGAGCGCGCAGCAGCCACGCTTCCGTGGGGCTCTCCAGGCGGTCCGCGGCGAGCTGACCGAGCGTTTTGGGCTCACCGACGCCGGCGAGCCTCCCGATCCGGCCCGGTTGCGCACCCTGTCGAAGTCGACCGCGCTGATGCCGCTGCTCGGGGTGGCGATGACCAACCCGGTCGCGCCGTACGACGCTGCGATCGGCGCGGCGTCTCGCAAAGCGGCACTGCACGACCTCGTCGTGTGGATCGGGCTCCCCAGCGGTTACGCCCGTGTTCTCCACCGTGTCCTCGCCCAGGCATCCGTCGCGATCGCTCCGACCTGGGCAGACCGGTTGTGGCTGCGACCACGACGGCCACGGCCACCGCATCGGCTCGACGACGTCGAGCCGACCGCGATCCGTCTGGTAGCCGCCGAACTCGCCCGGCACCGCGAGGGTCTCGACTCAGACCCCCGGGTCCACGCCGCGCTCGCACATGCCGAGAGCGAGATCTTGCGCGACCGCGCTCGCCTCGCGCCGTACTCCGAACCTCGCGGACCCACGATGCGACTGCTCAACCGCCAAGCCCGCGCCCTGAGCCGAGCAATTCACACCCTGGACCGCACAGGCCTCACACCCACCTGACCGAAACAGGACGCTGACGTCCCCGCTGAGTGGTGGGGTATCACCGCACACGCGGGCCAGCGACTGGCATCAGACGTCCGGAGGTGACGGCCAGCGCCACCGATCCGCACGAGGCCGACCGGCAGTTTCAGGCCCTCAGCGAGGGGCGACACCTCGGGCGCCACGGTCGAGGCCGGAATCCAGTAGTAGCCGGTGTCGTCCTCTGCGCCGATCACACAATCGCGTCGCCCGGCCGACCGCCCGATCCAGGAGACACCACAGGCGGCGGCCCGGGGCCTGCATCGGAGGTGGCTGAACCAGCGAACGGGCCCGCAAACATGCACGGGAAGCGGAAACCTCGAGCGGGACCGCGTCCCGCGGAGGACCTGACCAGGCCTAACGGCCAGTTGCTGACGCCGCCTGGCTACGCCTGGGTACCACGTTTGCCTCCCACGGAGACCGATGCCGGAGAGTCGCCGAAGCGCCTTCTGAACCTCGCCACCGCAGTATCGACCATGACGTCCAGACTCTGATCAAGGACCGTGGCGCCGGACGTCACAGTCAGAGTCGCCTCCACCACCTCGGCCACGCTGGTTCTGTCATCTCGTGGCCGCTCGAAGTCGAGCCCCTCTTCACGCAACAGGTGAGCAAGCGCGCCGACGAGGATCGGCGGCCCGCGGTAATCGATTGTCTGAGAGACTTGAGTCTGTGTGGCCATGGGCCACCACCTTCGGTTGCTGCGGCAGAACCTGCATAGGTGATCTGCGCCCGCAGTACGCCAGTCTAGCCTGTCGAGTCGCTGACGAGGTGCCCGCGAGCACACGGTTTGTTGAGGTGTGGGATTACGGTCGAGGACATGGGTGATCAAGCGGCCGACGCGCTGTCGAGGGCTGGAGCAGCGCTCGCGGCCGCGCAGACGAAGATCGAGCAGCTTGAGCGGGAACTTCTCCACCGAATTGCTGCCGGCGTCCCAAGCGCCGTCGACGACACCGCCAAGGGTGCTGCGGAATCGCAACCGGAGGTCACCAGGCGGCTGGGGAGCGACGGGATCAGAGCCATGCGAGCAGAGCTGGCGGAGAAAGCCAACCAACTAGCCGCGGAAATATCGACGGCACAGATCACCTGGCCCCTCCAGCAGACCGTGCGGTACGGCGAGGCCGCCACCCGCCACCTCGATGCTGCCTTGTTCAGCTACTTGCACGGTCGACGGATGGACGCCCTCGTGGACGTTCTCCAACGCCATGGCTTCGCGATCCGAGGCGACGGGCAGCATGGTGCTCAAGACCTCGTCAATCCTCACGACCTGTATCACGAACGATGGTTGTCCGACCTGGCCGAGGCCCACACCACCCTTGCGGCGGCCCAGTCGAGCGTCGAGGCCACGAAGCAACGAGACGCCGATGCGGCCGTCCGATCCATCTGGGACGGCAGCGAGAAGTAGCCGGGCTTCCACCGAGCATGGTGCGCGCCGCACAGTGAGTCACCCCATCGGCGTACCACCAACATCCAAAGGCAGACGATGGCCGTTGGCGCCCGCTATCGCGGCAGCGCGTGTCGTGAGCACCCCAAACACTTCGCGCGCAAACTCGAAAGCCTCGACTACGTTCCAGTCCACCTGTGGAGTGCGTTTGGGTGCGAGGTTTTGGAGATGGAACCAGCGCACTACGCGCCCGTCTGGTCGGTGGCGAACACACGACGCTGCTCTGTCAGGATCCTGACCAGCTCGAAGCGGCCAAGGCTGATCGATGGGGTGATCTAGGAGCTGCTCAACGAGGAGTGCAGATTCTCTGACGCCGACAAGGTTTCGCCTGGTAGCCCTACTCTCGCGCGCCCTGGTCAGGATCGAGGTGGCGCCCCGAGGAGCGTTCGAGTGAGCGGCCCAGAGTCGCGGCCGGAGTCGGGGCGTCTCGAGCGTCTTCTGTCTAGGGGTATTGACCGGTTGACCCGGCAATCGGTTGACCGGGCTGATCGGTGTGATCCGCGCCGAGCACCACAGCGGCTGCCACGTGTTGCCAGGCGACGACCAACGTCGTGGGCGCTCCCGAACCTGGGTCGAGAATCGGGAGGTGCCCGGTTTCGTGATGGCCCACTCGGTTGATCGCGGCGCTGACAAGCTCCGATTGAAGGTTGTCGATCTGCCATCGCTGGGTCCATCCGGGTCCGTACAGCAGTAGGTAAGCCATGACCGCGGCGCTCCTTACATCCAGCTTTGCGATCCCTCGGTATGCGATCGAGCCTGGGCAGGTTCGACCTTGGCGCGCGAGAATTCGCCATCCCTTAGGACCCGAAATTGCCGGTCGGCCTCGACGGGGTCAGTGGCACTGGGGATCACCTTGAGGCTTACTCGTCGGCCGGTCGCGAGGAGAAGGATGATCAGCTCCGTGTCGTCACTGGGGAACGAGCCGACCTTGACCGGCCCTCGCCGGGCGTGGATCCGGCGCACCCCGTGGCCGAAAACAGCGTTGTCCCAGTCGGGCCGAGAGAACAGCAACCGGTCGATGTGGCCAACCTGATCCGGGAAGTGGTCAACCAGATCGGCGGCCTCCACCTGGAGGTCCCGCGACTGTGGCCACCAGACGCCGCCGAGGCGGCCGGTGGAGGGAGAGTCCAGCATCTGCATGCGCAGCGGCACTCGGTTGGCAGAGGTGTTGACTGAGCTTGGTGACGTCGCCATGACGCCCACCCTTCGTTTCTGTCCTGCAGCTCGACGAGCTGGCGCGACAGTTCGGTTACTCCCGAACCTACAACGGATGCCCGAGATAGCCCTAACCGAGCGCAACGCTAGGCCCTTGTCAGCTGTCCCTCGTCGATGCCCTCGCGGCAGGATCATGACGGCCGCGGGAACCGAGCATGCGGTCTCTGGCGGCCGAAGATCACCGAGCACGCGACGGTTGTCGGCAACGGTGACCACCACGGTCGTCTCCCAGGACTCCTCCTCGAATGGAGAAGAACGGCCAGCACCGGCTCGCAGGGCCGCGGGTCAACGACGGTCTAGCGAGCAATTGTGGGCGGCAGGTTATGGAGTCGCGGGGGTGGGTGGTACCACCCTCGGCTGCAGATCTGGTTGGATTTGGCCCCGTTGATTTGGTGTGCAGCTCGGGGCGTGCCGCACTTATTCCCCAAGTATTCGGTGAAAAGCTCGCTCTTGCGGTCAATGTGAAGCAAAGGGCAAGTCGACGCCGCGGGGTGTTTGCGCATGTCAGCGCTAGTTTCCGCAAACGACGACAGATCTGTCGCGGCTCTCGTCGCTGGACAAGGGGTCGCAGGTTCAAATCCTGTCAGCCCGACCGATCCGGTCCTGAACTGTTCGCGCAGGTCAGGGGCGACTTCTCTCGCTCCGGGCGACCACCCTCCCCCACAACCGAGGGCGGGCTTCTCCGGACCAATGTCGGGCTCAAGCCTCGAGAACCCGTCGGATGCGTTCCAAGGTCTGCGTCATGCCTTCGCGCAACATGGTGCGCCGCCGGGCGATGAGCGCCTCAGCGTCTTCGACCTGCTCAGCCCGGAGTCGAAGCCCGCTGAGCCCTTCCGGAAGGTGCTCGAACTGCTGTTCCACGATGCAGCCGAACTCGCTCGGGGCGATCCGGAAGGTCCAACGCGTCGCGGGCGTCCCGTCGAAACGGTCTCCGACGGTGTAGGCGAAGTGACGCGGAGGGTCGTAGGCGACCACGTCGCATGGCCGTATCCACTCGTCGGCGACGCCCTCGACCTCGATGCGGTTGCGCCCCTCGAAACGTCCGCCAACAGCCTGCGCGGGGAAGCCGTCCACCCACCAAGCCTCAACACACTCCGGGCTGAACTCACCAATCCGCTCGACACTCGTGATCAGGTCCCAGAACGCCTGGGGTGGACACTCCATCGGCATCCGAACGCTCACACCCATGGCCGGTACGACCGCGCTCACTCGTGGGTCAGGCGTGGGCCTCGGTCCGTTCTCACCCCAGTTGTTGACCATCGGCGCCACGACAGCCCCTCCGCCCGCTCTCAGCCCATGCATGTGGATCACAGGGTGAGCAAACGGTGACACACGCGGCTGTCCGGAGGCACGCTGATGCCGCAGCCAGGGCGGCACAGCGTCATGCTGCTGACCGTGCGCCGGCGTCGCGACGCCTGGACGCCTGCTGGGGGACTGTCGCTCTAACGGTGTAAGTGGCCCTATCGCCCGCTGAGCGGGCAGAGAGGGTCGACATGACCGAGACACTGGTGGGTGTGAGTCCACCTGAACCCGAGGACGGCGCGAACGCTCCGTCGGCTGAGGAGCTCGA